>CAZSXE010000008.1:0-71819 GCA_964611185.1 uncultured Muribaculaceae bacterium
TAATGCTACCGATACCGGTGTAACTTTTTAATATAAGTTAAACATTTAACACATTAAAAGCCCTACCCGCTTTTAAAAAAACAGCCCCCCTGGCAGATTATCTCCGAGCTTAATTCCCTCGTCTATGTCGCAAACATTGATAATCTGTCCGGGGGTATTGTTTTTCATTTTCTTTTAGTACTTTTGTAATGGTTAATGATATAATAAACATTGTGTAGAATGAGTACGGAAAAGAAAGGAATATTAAAAAAGGAGTTCAAAGACGGGCTTAAGAATCTCGCATCATTTTTAACTGTTTTTACATCTACTAAATCAAAAGACTGGACTATTAAAGGGTTTATAGATGTTTATAAAAATGTATATACTATATCCTCTGATACCAAGATAATTTCTAAAATTCTCGAAATACATATTTTCCCCCAAATATTAAAATTTGCAGAAGAAATAGGATATGATTTACTATTAGTTGAAAAACAAAACTGGTACCCTGACTTGACTTTTATTAATAAACTTAACCCTGAAATAATGTTTGCAGTCGATATAAAGACTACTTACAGAAAAAAAGATAATACAGCCGGCTTCACATTAGGCAGTCATGGAGCATATTTTAAAGAAAGAGATAAATCAAAAAATATTCAATTTCCCTATAATAAGTATTCCGGCCATTTTTGTCTTGGTATAATATACACAAGAGCCGCTCAAGATGATACTACTTCAGAGACATCCGTATTCCAAATAAATGATTTTAACGATAACATTTATTCATCGAAAGTGGGAATAAGAGAGGTTACTAATATTGATAATTTAGATTCAATCACATCTGTTATAAGGGATTTGGATTTTTTTGTTGCCGAAAAATGGAAAATTGCAAGCGATAAGCAAGGTTCCGGAAATACAGCTAATATAGGTTCAATTACCAATATAGATGATTTGAAAAACGAGGAAGGAACTTTTAGTAAACTTGGAGAGGATTGGTTTGATGATTATTGGATGAATCACGGTCAAATAAAGATAACCAAAGACGGTAAACAAGAAAAAATTACAAATTTGACAGATTTTCTTTTGTACAAGAATCGCCCTGACTTAATAAAACATATTGTAGGAAAATCATATAAAAAAGGGATTGAATGAAAATATTTGTACCACCCATAAAAAGTCAAGGTATCAAAACAAAGCTCGTTCCGTGGATTATGGACCTAGCTCCATCTGCAGAAGGAAGATGGATTGAACCCTTCCTTGGTACAGGTGTAGTGGCCTTTAACTCAGGCTTTAAAAAAGCCGTATTAAACGATACAAATCCGCACATAATTAATTTTTACAAAAAAGTACAAGATCATACCATAACTCCACCTCTTATGCGACATTATCTTGAAAAAGAAGGAGAATTGCTACATAATGCCGGTAACAATGGATATGATCATTACCTTGAAGTAAGATCAAGATTTAATAGTGGCGCTTTTTCACCCTACGATTTTATTTTTTTATCAAGGGCAGGATTCAACGGAATGATGCGATTTGGCAGTAAGGGAAACTGGAATATTCCTTTTTGTAAAAAGCCAAATAGGTTTGATAAAGCATATATTACTAAAATATGTAATCAACTCCAATATGTATCCAATATCATTCAGCCATCTCCTGAATGGGTTTTTTATAATAAAGATTTCTCCGAAATAATACCTATTGCCACAAAAAATGATATTATCTATTGTGACCCCCCATATTATGGAAGAAATGTCGATTACTACAATGGCTGGACCGAAAAAGACGAAGAATCACTTTATAATTTACTTAATAATACCACCGCAAAATTTATATTATCTACATGGCATCATAATGAATGGCGTGAAAATGATATGATAAAAAAATATTGGAACAAATTCAATATTGTCACCCAAGACTATTTTTATCATAATGGCGGAAATATTGAAAATAGAAAGTCTGTCGTCGAAGCTCTAATATGTAACTTCGATACACACGGAATGGCAGAACATAATCACGAGATAAAAAAGAAAGAGCGTGCCGAACAGCTGGAGTTTAACTGGCATCATATTTAATATTTCTTATTATTTAGGGCTGTCTGATAAAAACAGCCCCCCTGGCAGATTATCTCCGAGCTTAATTCCCTCGTCTATGTCGCAAACATTGATAATCTGTCCGGGGGTATTGTTTTTGTTCACCCCTCATTGCCGGCCTGGCGGCTAATGTCTTCATAATCACTCCCTTCCCGCACACATCCTCGGGTAAAATTTCGTAGGATGTAGTATATTATCGCATAATAATCAAGTAGTTGGCCGCCAAGTAGGTGCTGCCACTTATCTTTACTCTACTGAGAGCGGGGTTATGTAACGCTCTCCTCTTTTAAATTTCAGGGTGCTAAGACCTCCTATGGTTTTAGTTATATTATATATTCCCATATTTGTTTCTATTGTGAATGTGAGTTCTGTGGCGTGTTCTACGGAAGTGGGGAAGAACATCAAGGTTAATATTCGGCTATTGCCTGTCTGAATATCTGAAGGATTGGAGACCTTTACTGAAAGTGCCGACTGAGAGGGGGCTGCTACCTGGTAGTCATTAAAATTCACCTCATGGGGATTCATCGTCATAGAAGCACTTGTCGAAAAGACCTCTTTTCCTGACTTTTCGCTCATAATAACTCTGTTTACTTTTAGTGCCGAAGCAGTATTGTTTGCTATCACTATATCCATCTGTGCCATCAATTCCTGAAATTCATAATTTGATGCACTTTTCGTGTTCACTGAATAACCTACTTTGTATGCATAAGGCGAACGGTACTTACCCTCATAACTCTCTATACTCTGTTCCTGTTCAAGTGTAAAGGTGTATTTTCTATCAATATCAGGAGAAGCCCCTTTTATATAAGGGTAAGCAAGATATGTATATTCACCCAAGGTCTGCACATCAAGCTTCCCTGAAAAGGTAGTGGATGAATTAGATGAAGTCGCCACAAATCTGATATTGTTATTATCAGTAGAGAAATAGCCTACATCTTCTCCCTCTTCAAAAATATATGACGAGACAAAAGTATGTACCGGTTCTTCTTTTTCCAAATAATCAGAACTGCAGGAGGACATTACGACCATCACTGCGATCAAGGATAATATGTAATTTATTGTTTTCAATTGTATTTCTTTTATCTATTAAACAAACAAGTAGGTGATTTGTTCAAAAAATAATTAATTTTGTAACTGATTATGGAAGAAAAGATTATTAATTATGATTGCTCCCGCGGCTGTTCCACCGAAAGAACACCTCAGGGAGAGCTTATTTGTCAATATGACACAAGCTGCTGCAAGCTTGAAGTGTTTGACTGGTTAAGTGGTATATCTCATGAAGAGTTTAAAAATATTTTTGAGGTACGATTTAAAAATACGAGAAAGTTGTTTTTCGAGAACACATCGGGTCAGCTCCTGAAAACAGGCGATATTGTCGTGGTAGAGGCAAGCACAGGGCATGATGTGGGGATAATTACCCTCCAAGGTCCTATCGTAGCACTTCAGATGAAACGCAATAGAATAGATTACAAAACTTATGAGTATAAAAAAATCTATCGTAAAGCGAAAGCTCTCGATACAGAACGATGGCAGGAGGCCATCTCGAGAGAGAACAGCACTATGGTTGCCGCAAGGCAGATAGCAGCCGACTTGAATCTTAATATGAAAATCGGAGATGTGGAGTTTCAAGGTGATGGTACCAAGGCTATTTTTTACTACATAGCAGATGAAAGGGTCGATTTCAGACAGCTTATCAAGATATTTGCTGAAAGATTTAAAATCAGGATTGAGATGCGCCAGATAGGGGCTCGACAGGAAGCTGGGCTTATCGGAGGGCTTGGAGTGTGCGGGAGGGCATTGTGTTGCTCAAATTATATGTCGAATTTTCACTCTATCACCACTCAGAATGCGAGATGTCAGGACCTCTCTCTTAATCCCCAAAAGCTCGCCGGGCAGTGCAGTAAGCTGAAATGCTGTATAAATTATGAATCTGCCGTGTATCAGGATGCACAAAGCCGCATTCCATATATCAATGCCCCTCTTGAACTGAAAGACGGTCAGGCATTTTTAGTGAAAACCGATATTCTGAGAGGGACACTTTGGTTTTCTTACGAGCAGAACAATATGTCTAATATGATCCCTCTCTCCTCAGACGAAGTAAGGGAGATTATCAAAATGAATAAAAGGGGTGCAAAACCCGACACCATACTAAAAAAAGAACCTGTTAAAAATGAAAACAGCTTTGTAGGTGGAAATGGTGATGATAATATTGATAGATTTGACAATAATAATCAAAACCGGAACAGGCGTAAAAACAGAAATTTTAAAAAAAGAGAGAGTAAATAGAAGATGATTGGGGAGAAGAATAGCATTGTTCTTTCAGTATTGATTATTATCATGCTGTCTCTCTCCTGCTGCTCGGAAGTTCGCCAAGATTATCATTATACTGTTCTTAACCACCACGGATTCGACACGAGAGATACATTAACTTTCACTATTTCCCTTGAAGACTCATTGTCACTATACGATATTTTTCTTTGCAGCAGACTTTCCCCCGATTTCAAGCACGATGTAATCGACACATATATAAAAACGATTTCTCCCATGGGAAATGAGTATTGCGAGATTATCGCCCTCCCCGTTAACGATTCGGGAAAAAGCGGTATGAGAGATGTAGAGTGGCACTATCGTACCAATATTTCTACCAATGAGACAGGGCAGTGGAAATTTTCACTCCTTTTTCTCAATAGTGATGCCCCGAAAGAATACTCTCTGAAAGAGATGTACGGATTCGGAATTTATTGTAAAAAAAATGAGCGGAAAAAATAAAATAGGAAAATTTAGAGAAAATGAGACTTTTTCCTGTCTCATTCAGCCCTCTACCGATGATATTTTAAAAAACGACCACCCTCTGAAAGGGAAATGGCATGAGTTTTTTCATAACGACCACCCTATCGTTCTCGAGCTCGGCTGCGGAAAAGGGGAATATACCATCGCTCTTTCTGAAAAATTCCCCGATAAGAATTATATAGGGGTAGATATCAAAGGGGCAAGATTATGGAAAGGGGCAAAATATGCTACCGAGCATAAACTTGAAAATGTAGCTTTCCTCAGAACTCGAATCGAGTTTATCAACTCAATGTTTGGAAGTGATGAAATTTCCGAGATATGGATAACATTTGCCGATCCTCAGCCCAAGAAACCTAAAAAAAGATTGACAAGTGAGATTTTTCTCGAAAAATACAGAAAATTTCTAAAGAATGGCGGTATAATTCATCTCAAAACAGACAGCATCCTCCTTCACGAATCGACTCTTGAGGTTATTTCCGAAAACGGACACACCCTCATAGAGGCAGATAACGATATATACAATTCAGGAAGGGCAGATAATGATGCTATTATTTCCGTGAAAACTTTCTACGAATCCCAATTCCTCTCAAAGGGGATGCCCATCACATATTTAAAATTCGTGCTAAAGCAATAAGGCTGCTTTTAGACTCCGAATCGGAAAATATATTTAAAGAATCGACGGCTGTCTGAATGTATTTTGTCAATACATCTTTACTACTTTCCACTCCGCGGTTCTCAAAAACATAATTTCTTATCTCTTTAATTATACTATTGTTAGGTTCGGAATACGATTTTTTAGAGACATCTATCTCTGAAATAAGTTCTCTTATCTTTTTTTCACCCCTCGGAGCATTTTCAAAAGCACACAGAAGAGGAAGAGTAATTTTTCTCTCCGCAAGATCCGACCCCACATCTTTACCATCAAGAGGGACAGATGAAAAATCGAGTATGTCGTCACGCATCTGAAAAGAGAGCCCCAGAGAAGTAGCGTATTGCTTTAAAGCCTCCTCTTCTGAAAGGGTGGCTCCTTCGGCAATAGCAGGGCTGCAAATACTTGCAATAAAGAGACTTGCTGTCTTTTTGGTAATAATATTGATGTAATCGTCAAAATCTGTCTTTACATCCTCTGCCCTCTGCATCTGAAGCATTTCTCCCTCTGCCAGGTCCTCAATGGTCTTGGAATAGTAGCTAAGTATGCGATAATCGCAATGGTTGCCTATCAGCAGATGAATAGCCCGCGATAGCCAAAAATCACCCATAAGTACAGACGCACCGGGGGAAAAAAGGGCATTAATGGTAAGATTTCCCCTCCTTGAAGAGCTGTCATCCACCACATCATCGTGAAGGAGGGTAGCTGTGTGGATGATTTCAGAGGTGGCGGCACACACTTTGGAGATATGAGATACTGATTTGTTAAAAATACCTGCCGAGAGGAGAGAAAGCAGAGGTCTGAGCATCTTTCCTGAAGAGAGAAAAAGGTGTTCGTTGATCTTATTTAACAACTGTATATCGGAAATTAGCGATTCGGAAATAAGAATTTTTAGATCCTCCCAATCTTTTCCCAATTTATATTGAATATCTGTAATGCTGTGTGTAGCGGACATAATAATAAAAGAAATTAGCGGCTGAAAAAATATTCGGCCGCTAATATCGTCAATCTTTCTCTAAGTTAGAATAAAAATGCAAGAGAAATTTCAAGTCCGGCTATTTTACTCTTGTCGAAATCATCAAGAACGGGGACATTACTTTCCGATATATCTTTTGCAAGATTACCGAGTGCCCAGTTATATTTGGCTGATACCTGGAATTTCCATATATCTATACCAACACCTACTCCTACTCCCCAATCAAAGGCATTCCAGTATTTTTTAAGAGTTTCCTGATCGATAGCCACATCAAGATTGTGTGAAAGGGCGTATCCTATATAAGGAACTACAGTAGCATAAGGTCTTACCGGTCCGAGCTTTATTCCCCACTGAATTCCGAGAGGAAGCTGTATGGAACCTACTTTCAACCCTGTAGATGCTCCCAACAGTTCGCTTTCTATCTTGGTACCGTTCTGACTGTAAATAAGCTCAGGCTGAAAAGCAAATCCGAGAGGAAGTTTCACATTAAGGACTATACCGGCATGGAATCCGGTATATGATTTGAAAACACCGCTAAAATCTTCTTTGATACTACCGGTAACATTGGAGATGTTAAGACCTCCTTTTACTCCGAGTCGCAAGGTTTTGTCCTGTGCGTTAAGATTAGCAGAAGTAATCAACAATACTGCTGCTATTACAATTGTAAACAATTTTTTCATAAGATATTTATTTAAATGAATTTATTTTATCAACAATGGATGCCTTGGAAGAAGAACCTACCATCTTGTCTTTAAGCTCTCCGTTACTAAAGAAAAGCAGAGTAGGGATGTTTCTTATGCCGTATTTAAGTGGAATTTCGGTACTTTCATCCACATTGCATTTGGCTATAAGCCACTTCCCTTCGTATTCGGTCGCCAATTCCTCCACAATGGGGGAAATCATACGACATGGGCCGCACCACGGAGCCCAAAAATCCAATAATACAGGGAGTTTTGATTTTAAAACAAGTTCTTCAAAATTTGAATCATTTACTGCTGTCATAATATTATAATATTTAATTATTGTTAAAAGAAAAAAGCAATCGATACTTCAAGCCCTCTAAAATTGCCTTTATTTACTGTTTTTATCAACTGTTCTGTGACACTGTCAGTAATACCTTCTGTACTGATGTTTGTCAATTTTCCAAAATTCCAATTATATCTGACAGAGAGCTGCATCCTCCAAAAATCAACTCCTCCACCTATCCCCACACCATATTCAAATCTGTTCATAAGACCCCAGTCAGACATACTCGACTCAGAATCAAGAGATGAGACATTCTTCCTCACAGCATATCCTATATATGGGGTGACGGCAAGAAACGGACGAATCATTATAAGGTCAAGCCCCACCTGAATATTGACCGGAAGTTCGATATAATCTGCTATAAGATGAAATTTGGCATCGCCGGAAAATCTCGCCCCCTTGGAAACATACAGAAGCTCCGGCTGAATGGCAAACCCATAAGGGAGCTTGAAGTTAACTGCCAACCCCGCATTGAAACCGGTATGACTGTTTACCGCCTCTGAGATATTTCCAAATTCGTAATAAGAATATGAAGTAAAATTCATCCCCCCCTTAATGCCAAATTTCACCTGTGCTTCCAAAGAGGAAACGGTAAATATGGCAATCGCCACTGTAATTATTGATATATACTTTCTCATTTCGAATGACAAATGTAATTAAAAAAGAATAAATTATTTATTTCTCATTAAAAAAGCTAATCCTCCAAAAGAAGTTTCTTTATAAATATTCGGAAGATCATGACCTGTCCTTCTCATCGCTTCTACCACCGTGTCAAACGGAACCAAATGGGTGCCGTCAGACATCAGTGCATACTGAGTGACATCCATCGCCCTCGCAGCAGCAAAAGCATTCCTTTCAATACAAGGCACCTGAACTAATCCACAAACGGGATCGCAGGTCAATCCGAGAAAGTGCTCCATCCCTATTGCGGCAGCGTACTCTATCTGCTGAATAGATCCTCCGAAAATCTGAGTAATGGCTCCTGAAGCCATCGAGCAGGCTGTACCCACCTCCCCCTGACATCCCACTTCCGCCCCCGATATTGAAGCATTCTCTTTAATAATCGATCCGATCAGTCCGGCGGTAGCCATGGCATAGACTATCTTTTTATCTGAAAAATCATAACAGGTCTGAACAAGATATAGTACCGCCGGCAATACACCCGAAGAACCGCAGGTAGGTGCCGTCACGATAGTCCCTCCGGTGGCATTCTGCTCAGAGACAGCAAGCGCATACGCAAATGTATAACCCCGCCTCTGCATTGTAGCCTGATAACTTTTCGCGTGCTGATAAAAAGAAGAAGCCCTCCTGCGAAGATTCAGCCCCCCTTGTATCACGCCGTCGTTATCCAACCCCTCGCGAATAGAATTTTTCATAACTATCCACCTCTGGGAAAGATAATCCCAAATATCCTTATCTTCAAACAGAGAGACATATTCCCAAAAAGAATAACCGCTACTCTTGCACCATTTGAGCACTTCGCTCATCTTGTGGTGAGGATAAAGATCCTTTTTCGCCTCCCTTTTCCCGGTATCGCTGATATCTCCTCCCCCTATGCTGAAAGTTTTATGCTCGCGGAGCAATTGCCCACCCCCATCAAACGCCTTGAACAACATCCCGTTGGGGTGCTCCGGAAGGAAAACATCAGGCATCCATTCAATTTCCACCTTCGGTGCAATGGGATTGTTCTCAAGCAATGCTTCCTTTACCGCCACATCAGTCAAGTGCCCCCTTCCCGTAGCAGCGAGACTGCCATAGAGGGTTACTACAAACGAAGATGCTTCGGGGCACTCGCTCCGAAACATCTCCGCTGCTTTCTTGGGACCCATCGTATGACTACTCGAAGGTCCCTTTCCTATTTTGAATATTTCTTTTATGCTTTCCATTTTCACTATTAAAACAACAAAGTAAACACTTATTTTGTTCAATAGTGAAAAAATTTAAACTGTCTGCTCTATATTCCAGACGAAAGCCCTCACACCCACTTCTTTATTACGATTATCGAGTTTTTTAACCGTAAGAAGCAGCTCGTTTACCTTGTCATCTTCCACTACTGTCATAACAGCCGAATTCATTTCGGGCCATGTATGAGTGCCGCGACGAGGCTCTCCGCCGTGGGTGCCGCGACCTTGTACCTGTTCAAAGAAGGTAAAGCCACTGATATGAAGCTGATCAAGCATATATTCCACACGGGATGTGTTGGCCTGATTGAATATTATAAAAACCGATTTCATTGCTTTTCAATTAATTCATTATTAACATTATCCTTGGTACTTTGATCATCGGGGGCAAGCTGCATAAAGATAAAGGTCTTACGATTCTTCTCCTCCTTATTACGCTCGCCGTGACGAGACATAACAGCGTACAGTACGGGAACCACAATCAGAGTTATTATCGTAGAAACGAGCAGACCGCCGATAACTACTATGCCGAGAGGCCTCCACATTTCAGAACCCTCACCGTTGCTCAATGCCATAGGGAGCATACCCAGCAGGGTAGTGAATGCTGTCATAAGAACAGGACGCAGACGAGAAGCTCCTGAAAGGGCGATGGCATCATTCAGCTCATATCCTCTGTCTCTCATAAGGTTAGTATAATCGACAAGAACAATACCGTTCTTTACCACTATACCTACAAGCATCACGCACCCCAAGGCCCCGATCATATCGAGAGAGGTCCCTGTAATCCACAATGCTAAAATTACACCGGTGATGGCAAACGGTACAGATGCCATAATAATGGCAGGTTTAGAGAACGACTCGAACTGTGATGCCATAACAATATACACAAAAAGGATGATAAGCATCAACAATACGCTTATGTCGGCAAATGTCTCCTGCTGATCCTCATAATCACCGGCAAGTCTGTAAGAGACACCGTTAGGTACGCTTACTGTGTTCATCGCATTCTGAATCTGGGTAGCAAGTTCTCCAAGAGAGACTTCATAAGGGGTAACATTTACACTCAAATAACGCTGGCGCGATTTACGGCTGATAGTAGGAGGTGTCCAATATTCTTCAATATCTGCAACCTCATTGAGCTTTATCATTGCACCGGTAGGTGTAGGAATAGATAAATCCTGAATGTCGGAGATGGAATTTCTATCTTTCTCTTTCAGTCTTACAATAATGTCGTACTCATCACCATCTTCTTTCAAAAATCCGCTCGACATTCCGTTGATACGATTTCTCACATAAGCAGAGACCGCCGCAGAAGTAAGACCGTGAAGGGCAAGTTTTTCCTTATCTACGACTATTTTAAGCTCTGCCCTGTCCTCATCTCTGCTACTGTAAATATCCCTTGCACCAGAAACATTGTCTTTCACCACTTTCATTACCTCTTCGGCAAAAATATTAGTCTGGTCGAAATCATAACCATAAATTTCGATACTTACCGATGAGGAACCTCCCCCCATACCGCCCGAAACAGCACATTGATACTCTATTATCTCGGGATAAGTACTCATCTCGTTACGGAGAATTTCAGCTATTTCAAAGATTGATCTTTCGCGCTCATTTTTCTTATTGCAGACTACTGTCATAGCGATTTTATTGTTCGTAGTAGAGGAGAACATCGCAGATACTCCCGCTTCGTCATTGCTACCGGCAGAGGTAGAAATGATTCTGATTTCGGGAATCAACGCTTCAAATCGTGTCTCAAGAAGACGAGCTGTTTTAAGAGTCTCTTCAATTCTGGTACCTCTCTGAAGTTCAATGCTGACATTCAATATTCCATTATCGGACTGCTGCATAAAATCTGTACCCACTTCACCTCTGAATACAGGAATGAGAGAGGCGCAGAAAATGAGAATGACCGTAATAATCGTCATTGCCTTATGGCGAAGACAGTAATGGAGAGCTTTTGAATAAAAAATATCTAACTTATTAAGAAGTCCTACGACATATTTTTGATACCAGTTAATTTTGGGAGGGATTTCGATTAAATGACCTTTTTCATCTACTCTTACCTTTTTGGCTTTCAACATCTTAGAACAAAGCATAGGGGTAAGAGAGATAGCCACTATTGTCGAAGTCGAAACCACGATGGTAACAATCCATCCGAGCTCCTTGAACATAATACCTGCCATACCGGTAAGCATCGTAAGGGGAACGAAAACAACAACAATAACCAAAGTGGTAGCAATAACCGATGTCCACACCTCATTAGTAGCATAAATGGAGGCTTCTCTCGGACTTGACCCTCGGTCAATGTGCTTCGATATATTTTCAAGTACCACGATAGCATCATCCACCACCATACCGATAGCTATGGTCAAAGAACAGAGGGAGATGATATTCAGCGAGCTGCCCACCATCATAAGATAGATAAACGCCACAATAAGGGCAATAGGAATCGTCAATCCGATGATTACAGTAGCTCGCCACTTTCCGAGGAAGAAAAATACTACAAATACTACAAACAGTAATGCGTATAAAATGGACTCTTCAAGGCTTGAGATGGAATTTTCAATCTCTTCAGAGGAGTCATATATAAGATCTATATTAATATCCGCAGGGAGTGTTTTCTGAATCTGGGCAAGTTCTACCCTCAAATCTTTACATATCTGCACTGTGTTGGCACCTGTTCTTTTGGTAACAATAAGCCTTACACCCTCTCGTCCGTTAACTTTTTCATCAAGAGACAGATCTTTTATGGTATCCCTCACAGATGCAAGATCTCTCACAAAAATCTGCTTGCCCAAGTTAGTGGTTGTCACCACAATTCCCTCTATTTCAGAGCTTTCCACATATTCGCTTCGCACCTGCACCTGATATTGCTCCTTATCCATCTTGACAGTTCCTGAAGAAAGATTCAGGTTATTACCGCTGATAGCACTTCCCACCGCTTCAAGAGGTATCCCGTAAGCATCGAGCTTGGTCTGATCTATATCCACATAAACATATCTGTCGGGAGAACCTGATAAAGAGAGGTTTCCGATTCCGTTTACGCGGTTAAGCTGTGGAATTACCACATCATTCAATATTTTATCGAGTCCGGGATAGCTCTCCTCTGCCGTAATGGCATATTGGACAATAGGCATCGAGCTTGAGCTGAACTTAAAGATGAACGGATTTGAGCACCCATCGGGCAGATTATCCTTAAGCATGTCGATATAAGATCGAACATCGTTTATCACCTCATCAAGATTAGTCCCCCATTCCATCTCCAGCATAACCAAAGATATGTTATCCTTGGAGGAAGAGGTTATCTCTTTCAATCCATCTACGGAGTTCAAGCTGTTTTCAATAAGTTTAGAGACATTTGTCTCAATTTCACTTGCACTCGCCCCTGCATAGGTGGTCATTACCGTCACATAAGGGGGCTCCATTTCGGGGAACTGGTCAATAGGCAGCTTACTCAGAGAGAAGATACCTATTATTATCACGGCTACGAAAATCAAAATTGTCGTAACCGGTTTATTAATAGCGGTTTTGTAAATACTCATGGTTAATTACCTTTTGCTATATTCAGTTTTACTCCGTCAATCAGCTTAGCCTGCCCTACAATAACTAATTCGTCACCAACATTAATATCTTTGGAAATAATCTCTATCTGTTCATCGAAACGCTGTCCGAGCTTTACGAAAACTCTTTTTGCATATCCCCCGTTGTTTATGAAAACATATCTTTCATTAGAGCCTATAAGTCTCATAACTGCTTGATAAGGGACTACTATCGCTTGTGACTGTCCGAGAGACACCTTTGTACGCACATACATTCCGGGGCGGAGAAGCTCCTGCGAATTGGGAATTTTCAACTTAACTTGAAAAGTGTGGGATGTAGCATCTATGGTGGGATAGACCACCTCCATAGTGGAACCAAACACCTTGTCGGGATATATTTCCGAAGTTACATTTACTTTCATACCTGCCTTAACAAGGGGAAAATATTGTTCCGGAATATTTATTAACGCTTTTAAAGTGGAAATCTGAGTAAGGGTCAATATGGGCTGACCTGAATACAACTCTCCATCTTCGTAATTCTTAGCCGAAATAACACCGGAGAACTGCCCTTTAACAAATGTATTGGCCTCTAAGAAATCGAGAGATTCCTTTGTCTGGTCATAAGAGAGCTTGGTCTGATCATAAGTCTGCTGAGAGATGGACCCTGTCTTATGAAGGGCCTCCATTCTCTCCATATCGGTAGTGAGAGTGGCATAAGTGAGTTTAGTGGTATTATACTGATTTTGATCCATCCTCACCAGCATATCACCTTTTTTAATCTTATCTCCCACCTCTACATATATATGTTCGATAGTACCCGTCACAGAGGGAGCTACACTCATAGTTTCATAACCTTGTAAGATCGTGGATAACTGAACTTCGCGTGAAATAACGCTTTTATCAAGAATAGTGGTTCTTACGCGCTCTTCACGCACTGCATCTGTTTGAACTTCAGCCTTTTTGGGGCCACAGCCTGCCACGACAAGACCAAGACAGGCGATAATTGTAATTTTGGAAAAATTCATATTGCTATTTTTAATATTATCTGTTAAGTAGTTTTTCTAATTCGATTTGTGCCTGAACAAATTCAAGCAGAGCCTGTACATAGCTGCTTTGGGCTGTTATCAGATTTGTTCCGGAATTGGTAACATCAAGGCTTGAAGACATTCCGTATTCATATTTTCTCCCTATGTTGTCAAATACCCTCTGAGTTACCTCCACATTTTCTTTCTGAGTTTCAAAACGCTCAAGGGCTGATGTCAGATTGTATTTAAGCTGTCGGTGCTGAATTTTAAGGGTCATTTCAGTATCGGCAAGTGTGTTCTGCTGCTGCTGATATGAGAGTTTGGCTTTCCTTAAAGAATTAAACTTGTTCCCGCTCGAAAAAATGGGAACAGAAAGCGATAATCCTATCATATTGGGAGGTGTCATATTCATAGTCATCTCATCACTGAAATACTTTTTGGCACTATATTGATAGTACATACTTAGTGTAGGACCGTAAGCCCATCCCGCTAAATCCACCTGCTTTTTGGAGAGCAGCGTACTCTGATTGACGAGCTGGTAGGAATAATTATTATTTAGAATAAAATCTTGACTCAAAAGAGACATTGCGTTCCCTACGGACATCAAATCATCTACACCCTGAGTCAGAACAATCTCCGTATTTACACCTATATTCAAATATAAGCGCATAGAATTAAACACCATCTCCAAAGAACGCTTGGAACTACTCAGGGTAGTCTCTACGGTAGCTACCTGCACCTTTATCTGATCCGCATCTGTCTGCTCTGAAACCCCTACTTCCACACTCTTGCAAGCGTATTCATATAGTTTCTTTATGCTTTCAAGGTTCTTCTCAAGAAGCGAGACCGTTTCCTGAGCGACTAAAGCCGAATAATAAAAGACTTTCACCTGATTGGTAATTTCCTGCTCATTCTGTTTATAATTAACATCAGCCATCTTCATAGAAATAGTTCCTATCTGAGCTCCTATTACCTGAGCTCCGCTCAATCCGACAGCAGCAGTGATTCCAAGTGTGCCATAAGGGGGCATCGCTATTTTGGTCCCCATAAGATTCATCTCATACCCCATAAGGTTAGAATAATCAATGGTACCGCTAACCTGCGGCAACATAGAAGAAATACTCTCCCATCTTGTAGCTTCGGCTTTCTTTATATCTATGGAAGCATTCTGAATGGTACGATTCCTCTCAATAGCCATATTGACAGCTTGGTCAAGAGAAAGATTTAAAATAGTAGTGTCAGAAAAGGTCTCTTGCGCTTTAATCTGAAAAAAAGAAGCGCATAAAACAAAAAACACTAAAATGGAACGATTAATCATAATTATACTAATTATTTAATTTATATTTTTATCTGCAAAAAAATCATCTATTATTTTTATCCCTTTGGGTGTCGAAAGTCCTCTCAAATACATAACTACCGTACTGTAAAACAACACTTTACGGCTGTATTTATTGGCATCGATATCATAAGACCAGTAAGAGGGACCTTTAACAAAAGAGATGAGAACCTGAGCTTCTATTTCGATATCCCCCCCATTATCGATAAAAACTCCCTGTTCACGCCCATCAATCAATAGGAGCTTGATGTATTTTAAATGTTCTTCTCTCATTCCCAAAAAGGATTTCTCATAAACATTGGGGTAAAATCTTTTAATCTCCTCAAAAAACACCTCATTGGTATTATCCATGTACTTCGATTCAAAATCGTGAATTTTCAGAAGAAATTCGATAACATTGTCGGAAGAGTTAGAAATATTCAAGAGATACCTTTTTCGCTTTTGAGCGATATTGTAGATACACGCTTCAAGCAGAGATGATTTATCCTTGAACATTTCATAAAGCGTACGCTTGGATATTCCATTTTCTGATGAAATATCATCCATGGTCAAAGACTTGCAACCTCTTGACATAAAAAGCTTTGTAGCATTATCAATTACTCTCTCTCTTATTTGCATATCTTATTGAAAACTTAAAAAACTAAAATAGTTTTATAATTTTAATTCGGGGCTTTTATCGGGTACAAGAATTATGCCGAATATTTTTTATACATAAATAATTATAATTATCGTTACAAATATTTAACTTTGTAGGAGAATTAATTTAAATTTATCATATCATGTATAAAGACTTTCAGTCATATTTACAGACGGAGCTCCAAAATATCGAAGAAGCCGGTCTATATAAAAATGAACGCATAATAACCTCTCCTCAGCGTGCAGACATAAAAGTAAGCACGGGGAAAGAAGTGCTTAATTTCTGCGCTAACAATTACCTCGGTCTTGCGGACAATAAGGAACTTATCAAGGCTGCCAAGGATGCCCTCGATTCCCACGGATACGGGATGTCGAGTGTCCGTTTTATTTGCGGTACGGGTGACCTTCATAAAAAACTTGAGGCAAAAATTGCCGAATTTTTCGGAACGGAAGACACTATCCTTTATGCAGCGTGCTTCGACGCCAACGGCGGAGTTTTCGAGCCACTTCTCGGGGAGCAGGATGCTATTATCTCAGATTCTCTCAATCATGCTTCCATTATTGACGGAGTCCGCTTATGTAAGGCTCAGAGGTATCGCTACGCCAATGCAAATATGGAAGAGCTCGAAAATTGTCTTAAATTGGCTCAAGCCCAGCGCCACCGTCTTGTCGTTACCGATGGTGTATTCTCGATGGATGGCAATGTGTGCCCCCTGGATAAGATTTATGCTCTCGCCGAAAAATACAACGCTATGGTCATGGTGGATGAATCACACTCTGCCGGAGTTGTAGGAAAAACAGGCAGAGGGGTCACTGAGCAATATAATCTTCGTGGTAAAATCGAAATTCTTACCGGCACTCTCGGAAAAGCCTTTGGCGGTGCAGTAGGAGGCTTCACCACAGGAAAGAAAGAAATTATTGCGATGCTTCGCCAGAGATCTCGTCCATATCTCTTCTCTAACTCCATCCCTCCGATGATAGCAGCAGCAGGGATAAGAATGTTTGAAATGATGGCCCAGACCAATAAATTACAGGACAAGCTTCATTCCAATACCGCATATTTCATCGACAAGATGAAAGCGGCGGGCTTCGATATCAAGCCTACACAGAGTGCAATTTGCGCAGTTATGCTTTATGATGCCAAACTGTCCCAAGATATGGCTGCAAGACTTCTTGAAGAGGGTATTTATGTTACCGGCTTCTATTACCCTGTCGTACCGAAAGGTCAGGCTCGTATTCGCGTACAGGTATCAGCCGGCCATGAGATTAAACACCTTGACAAATGTATAGCCGCATTTACGAAAGTAGGTAAAGAACTCGGCGTGATAAAATAGCCACCGGTATTCTATCGCCATTGGCGGCTTAGTCAGATAGTTAGCCGCCACTATACATTTTAAAAAAGAAGGGGTACCCGAATCGGATACCCCTTCTTCATTTTTAAAATGTACAGTTAGTCATTTAGAGAAAATCTGTAGAATGAAAGTACTTTAGCCTCTTTATCGACTGCGGCAATAACATCTTTTACTGCTGTTTTTCCATCACCCATCTGATAACCTTGTTCTTCAAGAGTGTTTTCTTTGAAGAATTTGCCAAGTTTACCTTTGGCGATATTCAAAAGCATAGCTTCGGGCTTGCCTGCCATCTTAGGATCTTCTTTCATCTGCTCGGTATATATCTGCATCTCTTTTTCAATCAAATCCTTGGGACAGTCATTTTCATTAACTGAAACAGGACTCATGGAAACGATTTGCATAGCTACCCCTTTTGCAAGGTCGGCGGGAATCGCTTTGTTAAACGCAACGATAGCTCCGAGTTTTCCATTAAGGGTATGGATATATGTCGAAATGAAAGGGGCTTCAAGTTTAGCATAAAAAGCAAGGACATGTTTTTCACCGCTTTTACCTGTCTGCTGAGTAATGGCAGCCTCTACGCTCTGACCGTCATAATCAGAGGCAAGAAGAGCTGCTTTATCAGCAGGGAAAGCTGCAAGAGCCACATCTGCTATATCATTGGCCAATTTCTGAAATTCTGAATTTTTAGAAACAAAGTCTGTTTCACATCCGAGACATACAAGAACAGCTTTTTTAGAATCAGCACTGATTTTGCTAACAACCGCACCTTCGGTAGTTTCACGATCGGCACGTTTAGCTGCTACAAGTTTACCTTTTTCTCTGATGATCTCCTGTGCTCTTGTATAATCGCCTTCGGCTTCAACAAGGGCTTTTTTACAGTCCATCATCCCCGCTCCTGTCATTTTGCGAAGTTTCGCAACATCTACTGCTTTTATTTCCATAATTATTCTTCTTTTTTAGAGGGTTCCTCATGGGCGGGAGCTTCTTCTTTAGCGGGGGCTTCCTTTACGGGAGCTGCTTTCTTAGCGGGAGCTTCTGGCCTCTGGGGACCTTTACGAGGACGAATCTTCTTTCCCTGAAGGGCATCTGACTCTTTCTCGTTGTTTTCTTTTTGTTCTTCTTCTTTATCTTTTTCGAGCTTGCGTTCGTCAAGACCTTCCTTAATAGCTCCGCAAAGCGCATTCAAAATCACTGAGATGGATTTTGCTGCATCGTCGTTGGCCGGAATCACATAATCAATCGGGGTAGGATCGCAACAAGTATCAACTACAGCGATAACCGGAATATTTAAACGATTGGCTTCTTTTACTGCATTCATCTCTTTCTGTACATCCACTACGAAAATGGCTGAAGGGAGACGGTTAAGGTCGGCGATAGAACCTAAGTTCTTTTCGAGCTTGGCTCTTTGACGGGTAACTTGAAGACGCTCGCGTTTGGCAAGTGTTTCAAAAGTACCGTCAGCTATCATCTTATCGATGGTATTCATTTTCTTTACAGCTTTACGGATAGTAGGGAAGTTTGTTAACATTCCACCCGGCCATCTTTCTGTAACGTATGGCATATTGACATTTTTTGCATAATCAGCTACGATGTCTTTTGCCTGTTTCTTGGTGGCTACGAAAAGGATGCGGCGACCTGCGTGTGCAAGTTGCTTCATCATATTTGCAGCCTCGTCTATTTTGACAACAGTCTTATGCAGGTCGATGATATGGATTCCGTTTTTTTCCATAAAAATATATGGCGCCATTTTAGGATTCCATTTTCTCTTCAGGTGACCGAAGTGTGCACCTGCATCTAATAAATCTTGGAAATTTGTTCTAGGCATTTTTCTTTTTTTTAATTGTTTTGTCTCTGTTTCAAGAGTTCTCTTTTTTAATTTTGGAGTAGCGGCCTGTGACCGATCTCCCAAATTTTTCGCAGAAGGACAGATAACCGGTAGCTATTTATACAGATCCTGTCATTTGGTCCTTTCTGTGCAATGTTTGTAAATCAATGTTAAAAAATTAACGTTTGCTGAATTGGAAGCGTCTGCGTGCACCAGGCTGTCCGGGTTTCTTTCTTTCAACTTCGCGTGAGTCGCGAGTCATAAAACCGTTGGACTTAAGGACGGGACGGTAAGCTTCTTTGTCTATTTCGCATAATGCGCGTGCAATAGCAAGACGAAGAGCCTCAGCCTGACCTTTGATTCCACCACCGTCAAGATTGACCTTAATGTCAAATTTTTCAACGGTACCGGTAAGGTTTAGAGGCTGTTTTACGATAAAACGAAGCGATTCTTCTTTGAAATATTCATCAAGAGGGCGTTCGTTAATGGTAATGTTACCTTTTCCTGTGTTCACATAAACGCGAGCAACTGCTGATTTACGTCTTCCAAGGGCGTTGATTAATTCCATGCTCTGTTTACTTTATTTCATTTATGTTAATAATTTTGGGATTTTGTGCCTGATGAGGATGCTCCGGACCTTCATATACATAAAGATTGCGGAACAAATCTGCACCAAGAATTGTTTTAGGAAGCATCCCTTTAACGGCTCCCTCAATAACTGATGTCGGCTTGCTTGCCAATTTTTCTTTAACGGTAGAAGTACGCTGTCCTCCGGGATAACCGGTATGACGAACATACACTTTGTCAGTTAATTTCTTTCCTGTCAAACGGATTTTTTCTGCGTTGATAACTATCACATTATCACCACAATCAATATGAGGAGTGAAATTAACTTTGTTCTTTCCACGTAACATCACTGCCACTTTGGAAGCAAATCTACCTAAAATCTGATTGGTAGCATCAACCACAACCCATTCCTTGTTTACGGTGTTTGGGTTAGCCGACACTGTTTTGTAACTTTGTGTGTCCACTTTGTTGATTTTTAAGTTAATACATTAAATTTTGTTGCGTTCCCCTATAATTAGGGGGGTGCAAATATAGACAAATTATTTGAAGTGACAAAAAATCGTCGATTGTCCGGAGGCCGTCTCCTCTCCCTTTTGGTATGAAACATAAGTATATGGTGCTCCGAGAGTTAAAGATTTTTCTCTTGAAAAGCTGCCGATTTCCCCCATAGAGAACGCCACAAGGGCATTTGGGCATTTCACATAAGAATATAGAGACAATGTTTTTTGTGCGTCTTCCACAGAGAGAGCAGTGGTAACAATTTTTACTATTTCCCCCCCAAGGTCGATGCAGCCATCATAAATCTTTATTAGTTCATTGATCGGGGGGGTACATATATAATTATGGTATGACACGATGAGTTTTGCGCCTGCGGCAATGGCACTCTTTTTAATCTCTGCAATAATATCTTCCCCTGCTTCCATTTCAATATCTATATATCTCGCCCCTGCGGCAATGGCTCCGAGCAGCACCTCCTCTGTATGTTTAACACTTCCATCCTGCGAAATTCTGCAAGTAACTATCACATTTTTATTCACTTTGCATAATTCTCCCACCTGCTGCGCCGAAAACCCGCACAAATCTGCCCGAATTTCCGCCATCTCGCACTCTTTAAGAATTTGAGCACATCTCTCAAACGATTTTTCTTTTATACTTATACAAAACATTTTGCGAAAATAGATATAATTTTCTACTTTTATTATCAAATAAAAAAATACCATCTTAATGAAACTGAATAAATTAATTTTTCAGAACATCGATAGTGATAAAAGACCTCTGATTATCTCGGGGCCTTGCAGCGCGGAGAGTCGCGAGCAATTATTAAAAACTGCCGTAGAGCTCTCTGAAAGAGGGGTAAAGATTCTTAGAGCCGGTCTGTGGAAACCTCGCACGAAACCTGGCGGATTTGAAGGAGTGGGGGAAAAGGGGATACAGTGGATGAAAGAGGTTAAAGAGAAAACAGGGATGCTTGTTGCTACGGAAGTGGCTACTCCCTCCCATTTTATTGCGGTAGCGAAAGGGGGAATAGATATAGTATGGATAGGTGCGCGAACGGTAACAAACCCTTTTGCGATGCAGGAATTGGCTGAGGCCATGCAGGGAACAAATATTCCCGTACTTGTCAAAAACCCGTTAAGTCCCGATTTGGAATTGTGGTGCGGTGCCTTTGAAAGGCTTTACAATTGTTCTGTGAACAATATAGGAGCTATTCACCGCGGATTCAGCTCGTTCGGCGAAAAATTTTATCGCAACAATCCTATTTGGCAGATTCCCATTGAACTGAAAAGGAGATACCCTGAGATTACATTGTTTTGCGACCCAAGCCACATCGGAGGGAAAAGGGAGCTTATCGCCCCTCTGTCGCAACAAGCAATGGATGTTAATTTTGACGGACTCTTTATTGAGTCGCACTGCGACCCTGACAATGCTTTGAGCGATGCTTTTCAGCAAATAACGCCAGATTTTCTTGAGTGCATACTTAAATCATTGATTATCAGAGAGAATATGATAGTAGATGATGGCATTTCTATGTACCGCCGTCAGATTGATGAAATCGACGAGCAGCTTCTTTCCCTCCTTTCAAAACGAATGAATATATCGCGTAAAATAGGGGAATACAAAAAAGAGCACAATATTCCTATCCTCCAAAGAGTGAGATATGGGGAAATTCTTGAAAAGGGGGGAGAAATAGGCGATAAACTCAGTTTAAACAAAGAATTTGTGTCTGAAATCGTCAGAGCCATTCACGAAGAATCCGTGAAGATACAGATGGAGATGATGAAATGAAAATGAACCTCAAAATAATTCTGCGTGACTTCCTATTCTGAGAAGAATAATGTCTTTTTCATTCGGATCGAACCAGATGAGAAGAAAATCGTTCTCTATATGACACTCTAAACAGTCTTTATAACTTCCGTATAATTTATGAGCATTTAGCTTTTTAGGGAGGTTTTCTTCATTTTCGAGCATTCTCAGGACATCTAATAATTTTTCAAGTTTTCGAGGATGATTTGAGAATTTCTTCAAATCCTTTTTAAACTGTGAACTATAACGCAATATTTTCATTCTCCACAAGATTTCAAAAAAGACTCCATGCTGTCAGTGTTAACAGTACCACCATACTTACCCGACCTCGCTTCTTCGATAGCTGCCCTTGTAACATCGTTAGGCTCATTATATGCAACATCTATCAATACACTTTCCACATAATTATTAAGGCTTCTATTCTCTTTTCTCGCTAATTCTTGAAGCTTTTCCAAAAGAGTGGTGCTCAATCTAAATGCCGTTTGTTTTCTGCTAATTATCGTATTCATATTAATTGTATATTATTTATATTGCAAGTATATAACATTTATATAACAAAAGCAAATAAGTTCAATGTTCTGACTTTAGCACAACATCATTTTTAAATGAAAGCTCAATATAATTTCTTGTTCTTGCAAAGAATCCGTGAAGATACAGATGGAGGAGATGAAATGAAAAAAGAGCGTTTCGTAATAAATCGAAACGCCCTTAAAATATAATGTTAAAGCTATATTGTCAGATTACCAACCCGGGTTCTGAGTAATGGTAGCATAATGAGTAGCATACTGATCAAGAACATTCTGGCATACCGGTTCAAGATAGTTTCTTTCGAGAATCTGCGAACGGTCACTAATAGCTTCAGGAATTCTAAATCCTACCATTTCAGCAGCATTTGTTCCATCCCAAACAACAATTGTACCATCAGCTTTCTGTACCTTGGTTTTCCCTATAGTCTTTTTAGTTAAAAGATCAAAATCTACTTTTAAATCTTTAGTTTTTGAAAGATCTGCCCAGCTTCCAACCAAAATATCGGGATTTGTGGAACCTTGCATAAGGGCAAGCTTACCCCAACGACGAATATCTGATGTTCTGTGCTGCTCCATAAAGAATTCAAGTCTTCTTTCACGACGAATTTCCCAAAGAAGAGGATCGGAAATGGCTCCCCCTATTTGACCCAATTTTGCTTGTTCTACATCAGATGTCATAATAGGATCTGAAGGAAGATCAGAAAGAAGAAGATGGGCTGTCTTGGTAACTCCTTTTGCTTTTGCTTCTGCTGCAATAGGCCTATCTCTTATAGCATTGATAGATTTATCTATATCATCCTGTGTAACAGCTACACCGCTATAAGAAAGTGCAAGTTCTTGTTTTGCTTCAATCCAGTTAAGGACAACTTCTGCAAGGCGAATTACGGGATAACCGTTTGTATTAGTTGAAGAACCGTATTTAGGAGGGCGAGATTCACCATTATAAGTATAAGTAGGCCCTATTCTGTCAATAAATTTAACGCAATAAATGCTTGTTCCTCCCGATGTGGGCTCATCCCAAAATGTCGCTTCAAAACGAGGATCGCGGGTTTTAACCATGTCTGAAAGGGCAAAACTTGAAGCATTTGCTACTGATGAAGAGGTATAAGGCTTTCCGTCATTGCATATAACAGATTTCAAGAACCACAAATTGGCTGTTCTTGTCTGACCCTCTGCAAGATTACAATAAGATGCTATACAGTGAGTTACTTTTAAATCAGCACTATAAGATCTGAACATAAGAGCTTCGTTACCTACCTGTTTTTCATTTCCGAAAAGATTTCTGAAATCCACATCAAATTTATAATTTCCGGAATTCATAACGATTTCAGCATAAGAAACAGCTTTTTCAAGGAATTGTTTTGCAAGAGCATCAGTGCCGCTACCGGGGTGATACTTATACCAAGTACCTTCAAATAGCATATAACGAGAAGCAAAAGCTGCCGCTACATACTTATTAAGATAATTTGCCCCGTCATTGGCTTTTAAATTTGCTAAGGCATAGTCAAAATCTTCCATTACTTTGGTCATTACCATAGTACGAGGATCTCTTTCTTTGTATTGAGATAATGTATCATCGTAAGCTATTACAGAATCATAGTAAGGAACATCTCCGAAAGACTGGACAAGACGGCTGTACTCTACCCCTCTAAAGAAGCGGGCAGCACCCATCCAATGCTTATACTGTTCTTCAGTAAGAATCGGATTTTCACCTTCTTGCATAGTATTTAATCTTTCAATCAGTAAATTCCATTTACGAACAAAACCGAAGTTCCACGGAGAAGCATTATAGCGGAAAAGCCAAGCAGGACGATTACCGGAAAGTTCTCTTCTATACCAGTTGTCAGCAGGAACAGACAATACCGGATTTGTCTGTCTATTGGCATTTGAGCCATCATCACTAAATTCGCCGCTGCTATATACGCCCGGAGCATATTCCTGCCCCCATCCGCTACTGTATCCATTAAAATAAGTAGGATATGCATTATTTACAAACAAGCGAACATTTCCCTCTGAAGCCCAAAAAATTCCATCGTCCATCTGTGTTTTGCTTGGTCTGTCAAGAAAATCGCTGCACCCTGTAAGGGAGAATAAAGCGATTGTCATAAATATTAAAGATATCTTTTTCATATTCATTATCAATTAGAAAGTTATTTGCAAACCAACAGAAGCACTCTTAAATGCAGGAGCACCCACACCTGTACGGTCTGAATTGTAATTACTTGAATTTAATACAGAATATCCTGTAACAATTTCCGGATCAATAGGAAGACCTCTCAAATGATCAAATGTAAGCATATTTTCGAGAGATACATATACACGCAGCTTTTCGATAAATGCTTTTCTTGACACTCTTTGAGGCATTGTATAACCAAGAGTTACATTCTTAAGTCTTAAATATGCCATATTAAGCAAATATTTATCATTTGGAGTCATATTGAATCCTGATGTAGAGTTACCAAGGTTAGCTGCACGAGGATAGAATGCATCATAATTGCTATCTACAAGTTTTCCTGCATCGTCAAAAGTTTCATACCAGAAATCTCCGGCAAATGTCTGTGCCATAGCACCATCTGCAGTATTAAATCCGGCAAGGGTCATAGAGCTTGAACCCCACATATCACGTTTTCCAACTCCCTGGAAGAATGCAGAGAAATCAAATCCCTTATATCCTAAATCCAAACGGAAACTATATTCGTAACGAGGAGTTGTATTACCTATTACCGAAAGGTCACCATGATCTTCAGCTGTGTTTTTGCCTCTATTTACTACACCGTCACCATTGAGATCTTTGAACTTAACATCACCAGGGCCGAAAATAAGAGAACCGCTGTTCAGATAACCCTGAGTAGGAGCATTTGCATCAGCAAGCTGATAGGCGTCATATCCATCCGTAGTCGTAAAAGGAACAAGATTACCGTTTGAATCATGAGCAAAATCTTCATTCTGATAAAGTCTATCTACAGAATATCCCCAAATTTCGCCATAAGTTTTACCTACATACCATTCACTTAGAGCACCAGCTTCGTTTCCGTATCCGGTAATGGTAGTTTTTGCATCAGCTATTGAAGCGGACACAGCAAGACTGAAACCATTTTCAAAGATATGTCCATAGTCAACTGCAAGTTCCCATCCACGAGTAGAAAGAGATCCGTAGTTACCATTAGGAGCACCTGTACCGAAGTTATATCCAATATCTGCCATTCCCACAATCATACCTTTAGTATCTCTCTGATACCAATCGAATGTAAATCCGAGATCACCATTAAGGAATCTCGCATCAATACCCACATCTGTAGTTACAATGTTCTGCCAAGTAATATCTCTTACCACAGAACCCGGAGTAGTGAAATACACATCCTTAGCTCCATTATGAATCCAAGATGATTCAGTTAAATCCATAGTAGGAACATAGAGAGAACTGCTGACAGTTTGGTCTCCGATTTGTCCCCAAGAAGCACGAACTTTAAGATGAGAAATAGCATGTTTCACACTCTGCATAAAGTTTTCTCCTGTAATTACCCAACCACCGGATACTGAAGGATACCAATGCCATCTTAGATGTGATGGGAATTTAGAAGTACCGTCATAACGAACACTTGCCTCAAGAAGATATTTATCTTTATAACCGTAGTTAATACGACCAAAGTATCCGAGAAGGGAATTCCATTCAAACCCTCCTCCTGAAGTCTGTGTCCCGACTGCAAGATCAAACTGAGGATTTGTGTAGTCAAGCAAAGCTGTCTTTTGTGACCAGTTACCCTCTTCTTGATATGTAATGGCCTGCATACCAAGCATAAAACGAAGAGCATGGTTTGAAATATTCAAATCGTATGTAGTAGTTGCATTGAATGTCTGACGAGCAGAAACATAAGCATCACGGTAGATATGATCAGGATTGGAACCAGTACCTGTATAACGATAAACATTAAGCATCTTAGCTGTAATATTCTCTCCTAATCCATTATATTGATTCCATTCATTATTGACAGTCTGTGAGGCATCAGAAACATTGACAGCATTATCCCATGAATTACCAGCATTGAAACTGGTACCGGGGAAAAGATTTGATGTATTATTACTTGCATAAGTATAGTCAAAATTAATATCCCAATTTTTAATAGGAGTAATAGTGGTACCTACATTTATACTTGAATATTCTTTTACCTTTTTAGCTTTATTTGCTACGGATGTTTCATAAGCAGCTGTTCTAATGTCGTTATCATATTCATCCTTAGCTACAAGAGGATATGTAGGCCCCCAACGATATACATAATACCAAACATCGGCAGTAGTAGAAGCAGTAGCATAAGCCCAATTCTTTTCACCTCTTGAATACATCAAATTGGTATGGAGTTTTAAGAACTTATTGATTCTTGTATCTACACTGACTCTCGCATTGTAACGATTATATCTGTCATAATTTGTGGTTTTCATCATACCCGATTGACCGAGGTAACCGAAGTTGGCATTAAATGTTGTATTTCCCTTTTTTCCAGAGATAGTAATATTATGATTTTGAGTAGGGGCATTGTTCCTTACTAAATATTTATAAGGGTCATAAGTACGAACACCCATTTTACGATTTGATCCATCAACATACCAGTCACGTCCATAGACCATGGGATCGTTTGGACCGATTGTATTGCCATATTTTTCTTTCCAAGCCACTGCTGAATTATAAGCAGCGCGATCGACTTTCCAAAAAGCTCCCACCGGAGTAAATGTTCCGAGACGCTCAGCAGCTTCTACTGTATAATGCAATCCATCAACATCGGCCATTTGATAATTTTTAGCCAATGATTGGAATGAAACATATCCTGAATACGAAACATTGACAGTCTCTGTTTTTGCCCCTTTCTTTGAAGAAATCAAGATAACACCGAATGCACCTTTTGCTCCATAGATAGAGGCAGAGGCAGCATCCTTTAACACAGAGATAGATTCGATATCTTCAGGATTAAGAATTGAGATTGAAGGAATTTCGACATTATCCAAAAGAATAAGCGGAGACGAACCTCCTTTATACGATCCTACTTGGCCACGAACTCTCAAAAGAGGATCGGAACCAACTTCAGATGTACCTACTCTAACATTCAAACCGGGAGTCATACCTTGAAGACCTCTTCCGACATCTGCAATAGGACGACTTTCCAAAGCTTTTTGTGTATTAACAGTAGCAACCGCACCGGTTAGGCTTTCTTTCTTTTGAGTGCCAAAACCGACAATTACTACATCTTCGAGCAGCAGTGCATCATCTTCAAGGGTAACATTGACCACTGACCTGTTATTAACAGGAACAGTAAGTGTTTTGTAACCCATCGAAGATACTTCAAATGTCGCTGTTGGGGAAGCCATGATCTTATAAGAACCATCAACTTCCGTAGTAGCACCATTGTTGGTACCTCGTACCATAACGAATGCGCCTACAACAGGCTCCCCTGACTTATCAGTAACCTTTCCGGTAACTGTTATGTCCTGGGCCCAGATGTTCCCAATAGATAAAAAGAGGGAACAAACAGTAAGTGCTGCGAAACGCAACACTTTACCAAGTGTTTTTGAAACGAACATAAATGATTTTTTAGGTTAGTAAATAATGTTTAAATAGTATTAGTTTTTAGTCATTTTTTTCATAATTGGTGCTTTAGTCTTCCTTTTCTTGTGAAGAGATGGAATAATTAAGCAAAATTAATATTTTTTTATTAAAAACAAAGCATATTGCAATAATTATAATAAAATAATATCGTTTTCATCAAAAAAAGTATTAAAATCCATCTCTTGTGAAGAGATGGACCGACTATCTACTTTATACTATTTATTACTAATCTGTTTGCCTCATCAAGCGTTTTTTGGCTTAGGGTTGAAAGGTATATTTGCGTGGTTTTTTCAGAAGTGTGTCCCATTCCTTCGCTTATGGTAAGTATAGGTATGCCATCTGCTTTTGCAATGCTCGCCCAGGAATGTCGAGACACATAAGAAGGGAGAGGAATATCGAGATGTGCGATAGAGGAGATTGTTTTTAGTTTCTTATTATGTATTCTGATCGAGGAAGAATATTTTTTCTGACAACCATCTTCATACATTATGGGAAACAGATAATCTGTTCCACTTGTATTCATATATTTTTCTATTATTTCTTTTATACACGGTTTCTATTGTAATGCATATTTCCTATCTGAAAATTATATCTTATACTGTCTTCAATATATTTTAAAAAAGAATGTTCCATATCTGCATTATGCATATATGAAACATCTGTACTTGTCTCCTTAAAATAAAGTTTAAGCAGATTGTAAATATCAAGAAGGATCTGATCTTGTTTTGATTTTGGCTGATTCATAATATGTAACTTAATTATTATATCAAGCTACATATTAGTTAAAAATACAATTAGTTATCCTTCATCTCTTTTTCCACCTCCTCTGCCGATATGGGTAATCGTTTGGATCCGAGGAAGCGACACCCTTTTTCTGTAATCAAAAGATCGTCTTCTAGACGGATGCCTCCAAAAGTGTAATATGATTTCAACAGTTCAAAATTTACAAATTGCTTATTAATCCCCTCATTTTTCCATTTTTCGATAAGAGCCGGTATAAAATAAATACCCGGTTCATCCGAAACCACCTGCCCTTTTTCAAGAATTTTACCCATGCGCAAAGACCCCAGACCGAACTGCGAAGAACGCTTGTGCTTCTTATCGTATCCCACATAATTTTCCCCAAGATCTTCCATATCGTGTACATCAAGCCCTATATTATGTCCCAATCCGTGAGGCATAAAGAGAGAATGAGCACCGGCAGCCACTATTTCCTCCGCATCCCCCATAAGAATACCCAATTTAATCAAGCCTTCGGCAATAATTTTGGAAGCAGCCTGATGAACGGAAGAATATGTAATCCCCGGACGAGCCATTTTCATAGCACAATTATTGGCGTCTGCTACAATATTATAAACATCCATCTGCTTCTGCGTAAATTTTCCGGAGCATGGGAGTGTTCTGGTAAAATCTGAAACATAGTGCGAATTGGCCTCAGCCCCTGCATCAATAACGAGAAGTCTCCCTTCGGTCAAAATCTGGTGATGAGAGTGATTGTGAAGTGTCTCTCCATTTTGAGAGAGGATCGTGGGAAACGAAGTCATCAACCCTTCTGAAACTGCAATTCCCTCCATTATTCCCACTAATTTCTGTTCCAGCATCCCGAGCCGAGCCATCTTCATTGCAGTATAGTGCATCATATAACCAATATTTGCAGCTTGGTCCATTTCGACTATTTCACATTCTTCCTTAATGAGCCTCATTGATACTACTGCCTCGATAAATTCGACAGATGCGTTTTCTCTCATTTTATCAAAAGGAACGCCGAGCATTTTATGCAGCTGTATCATATTGTGGTAACGGTATGGAGGGAGAAAATGGATCTTGCGGCCATTCTTGGATGCAGAGACAATATATTGTTCCAAAGAAGAGAGGGGCAATGTTTTGGATACACCCACAGCAGCAGCCTTGTCCTTCATCAGAGGCTGAGGCCCCATCCATATAATATCATCAATATCAACATCGTTACCGAATATTATTTCTTCACCTGTATCCGTATCAATAATCGCCGCCAAGTCGGGGGTGTCAAGTCCGAAATAATAAATAAAAGTACTGTCCTGACGAAAACGATACTGATTTCCGGGATAATTGACAGCGGCTTCGCTATTTCCTAAAAAAAGGAGCAATCCCGAATCGATTTTAGAAAGAACCGCACGCCTTCTCGATTTATAAATATCTTTTGAAAACATTGTATTGTAGATTAAATTGTTGTATAATTAACCAAAAATGGAGATAATTAATATTAAAAACAAATTTTAATTAAAAAATTATTATTTCTACTTTTTTTTCAAACTTTTAAATAATTATTTTTTTCAATAGAAAAAATATGAATATTAACATTTTTATTAAAAAATTATTACAAATGATAACTTATGATACTAAATATTTAAAAAAAACAAAAAATTGTCTTTAAAAAGTACCACCTATTTAATTTGTATAATCTTAAAAAAGTAGTAATTTAGCATATTATTTTATCTCTTCACAAGAGATGGATTTTAATACAACGATGACCAAAACCAAATCTAATACATTATTTACTAACCTAAAAAATCATTTATGTTCGTTTCAAAAAAACTAAGTAAAGTGTTGCATTTTGCAACCCTTGCTGTGTGCGCACTATTTCTATCAACTGGAAATATTTGGGCACAGGACATTACAGTTACCGGTAAAGTAACTGATAAGTCCGGAGAACCTATCGTGGGCGTTTATGTATTGTTAGACGGATCACGAATCGGTACTTCTACCGATATTGACGGAGCATATTCCCTAAATGTTCCACCTACCGGAAAGTTGGTGTTTACCTCTATGGGATACAAAGATGTTTCTGTCGCTATTAACGGAAGAGCCGTTGTAAATACAGTAATGGAAGACGACGCTGTCCTTCTTGAAGATGTAGTCGTCACTGCATTGGGTATTAAAAAAGAGAGAAAAGCACTCGGTTATTCTGTTACCGAAATGAAATCAACAGAATTATTAAAAAATAAACAGACGAATGTAATTAATTCATTAGCTGGAAAAATACCAGGGGTGAATATTACTCAATCTTCCGGTTCTGCAGGAGCTGGTTCTACTATCGTTATTCGCGGTGGAAACTCAGCATCCGAATCAAGAGATAATCAGCCTCTGTTTGTAGTTGATGGTATTATTTATGATAACTCCACTCCCAACGGAGGAAATTCCGGTACAGATGGTGTTACTAAAACTGCTACTTCTTTTTCAAATCGTGTAATGGATATTAATCCCGAAGATATTGAAAGTATGTCCGTACTTAAAGGTGCTGCTGCCTCTGCGCTTTATGGTTCGAGAGCTGCTGACGGAGTTGTTCTTATTACCACTAAAAAAGGAGCAGAAGGATCTGTAAAAGTGAATTTCAACGCAAAATACAGCTACGCATGGGCTAATAGGCTGCCTTCTCTTCAAAACACTTATGGACGCGGATATTATAATCAAGCTGGAAATCTCGAAGACATTACGGCGGGATATACATCTTCGTGGGGAGAAGCTATTACCGGTAATACTTACGACAATGTTGCTGAATTTTTTCAGGGTGGCAATATATTTGATGAAAGTGTAAGTGTAGCCGGTGGTAATAAAAATGGAAGTTTTTATCTTTCTGCTTCCCGTTACGACCAAACCGGTATTGTACCTAATACCGGATATGATAAAACAACTTTCCGCTTTAATGGTGAACAGAAATATGGAATTCTTACTGTTGGTGCCAATGTTGCATATTCACTTGCAAATACACAAAAAACTTTAACCACCGGTGGTTTATATGATGGTGGTGGAAATGGAACCATGACAGCCCTTTATGGATGGTCGAGAAGCGATAATATGTCCCAATATCTGAACGAAGATGGCTCAAAATATTATATGTTTCCTACTGATGTTATATTACCTGAAGATCAAATCGAAAATCCTTATTGGATACTTAATAAAAACAAACTGACTGATAAGACAGAGCGTGTTACGGGGGGTGTTAATGCTAATATTAAAGTAGCAAAATGGTTTGATATTAATTATCGAGTAGGTGTTGATACTTATGGAACAAATCAATATACATACATAGCGCCGGAAGGAAATGTTACAGAAAAATATCAAAATGGTCGTCTAAGCAAGAGTCAGATAAAATATAATTATCTTACTTCTAATTTAATGTTGAATTTCCATCACACATTTGGAGATTTTGATTTGAATTTACTCCTTGGACAATCTACAGAAGCGACTACAAGAGAAGGTCATAACCAATGGGGTTATAATTTCCAGACAAAAGGTGTCATTAGTTTTGCTGACATTGTTAATGAGAATAAATTTTTATCCGAAAGCACTACTCGCAAGCGTTTAATCGGCGTTTATGGAGAATTTAGGGCATCGTGGAAGAATATGCTATATTTAACCGTCACAGGTCGTAATGACTGGTCTTCTACTTTACCAATAAATAATCGCTCATATTTTTATCCATCTGTATCAGGTAGCTTTGTTTTTACAGAACTGATGCCTAAAAACAATATTCTAACATTTGGAAAAATCCGTGGATCATGGGCACAGGTCGGAAAAGACGCTGACGCTTATGCTACCGGAACCACATTATGGGGATCACAAATTGTAAGTGGAACAAATGTAGGAGCAGGAAATAGCTGGACAGGAGGAGAGCCCTCTCTAAAACCTGAAATACAAAAATCATGGGAAATCGGTGCAGAATTAAAATTTTTCAATGGAAGACTTGGCATTGATTACACATATTATAATAGTGAAACAGTCAATCAAATTTGCTCTCCACGTCTTTGTCAATCAACCGGATACATTTTCTTAACGCTTAACGGCGGCTCTGTAAAGAATCAGGGTATGGAACTTTCAATTTCAGGAACACCGATTGCCACAAAAGACTGGACATGGGACATGACTTTAAATCTTTCCGGGAACAGAGGTACCCTTGGTGACTTTATCGACGGTGTGGATATTTTTTATGTTACTGATGCACAAGTCGGTGGTGTAAAAGCAGGCTCTATCCCTAATGGGGGATATTTCTTAGGGCTGACAGGTGATTACTGGACGAGGGAAGTGGATAATAACAATAAAGAAATATCAAATGGTAAATATATAGTAGATCCAAAAACAGGGCTTTATAAAAACACTAAGGTAACTACGAATGTAGTGGGAAATCGTGAACCCACATTCATTGGAGGTTTCAATAATAGTATTTCCTATAAAGGCTTCAATTTTTCTTTCCTGTTTGATATTCGCGTAGGCGGAGATATATATAATGGTACAGAGTATTACCTTGTAACAAGAGGTCTAAGCGAAAAAACATTGCAACGCGACGAGGTAACTGTTAGCGGACTTGTTGAAGATGGGACAAAAGATGGAAACATCGATCCCGAAACTGGAGTTGCAATAAAAGTTCCAAATTATAAACCATTTGAACAAACATACAAAAGAGGGGAAACATACACTATAGGCGGCAAACAGATAGCGGGAGCAAAAGTAATAGAAGATTATTGGTCCAATTATGCTAACAATTCCTACAATTTTATCACTAAGACCAACTGGTTAAGGCTTCGCTCCCTTTCTCTTTCTTATGACTTTACAAGACTTATCAGCAAACAGAAAGTCATTAAAGGTCTTTCTGCCACTTTAACAGGTTCAAATCTATGGTTGTGGACCAATTACAACGGAATGGATCCTGAAGTTAGTGCTTCCGGCTCCGGTACCGGTGGATCAGGCTCAATGGGTATCGACTATTGCGGCGTACCTGCTACAGCCGGTTGTTCATTTGGCATTAATTTAACATTCTAATGAACTATATATAGAATATGATTATGAAAAAAATATTATCTATAATTTTAAGTTTAATCCTTATCTTAGGATTTACTTCGTGCAATAAATGGCTTGATGTTAATGTGGATCCGGATAATCCAAGCGATCAGACAGCTTCTGTAAATATCAGACTTCCATGGATTCAACATTATTATATGTATGCATGGGGAACTGCAAATACTCGTACAAGTTTTATCGGAGGATTGTTGACTACAACAAATGCTTCAAATGCCAATGGACTTCTTGCAGGATGGAATCCAATTCAAAGTAGTTGCACTACTATTTATCAAAATTTCTTTTTGGGTGCAGGTGTCAATATTCAACCGATGATAGATCGTGCACTTGATGAAGGAGCTTACCATTATGCCGGTGCAGGATATTGTATTAAGGCAATGGGCTTTATGATGATGCTTGATCTTCACGGAGAAATGCCTTATACAGAGGCAATGTCAAGAATTCTGAATCCCGTTTACGATGATGGAGAAACTATATATAAAGGGTGTTTGTCTTGCCTTGATTCTGCCATTGTTTACTTGTCCAAAGAACAAAATCCCACTGCTGTTTCCTTGATAAAAGGAGATACATGGAATAACGGCAGCACAGATAAATGGTTAAAATTGTGTTATGGTCTAAAAGCAAGATATTTAAATGTTATTTCAAAGAAAAAATCTTATGATCCTAACGCTATATTGGCAGCATTGGAAAAAGCACCCCAATCGAATGCAGACAACACGATAATGAAGCACTATAATAAAGAAGGAGATGCCACAAACTTTACTGTAGGAGATCCCTACCAGGCAAATTCTACATGGAATAGTGCTGCTTATGGTACAGGACAGCGCATCACAAGATTCTATGCAAATCTATTGACAAATTCCTATACAGGTGGTTCAGGGGTAATCGATCCTCGAAGAGATAAAATACTACCTGCAATTATGACAAATGTCGTAGTAAATAACGGCAAAGTCGTTTCTAATGATTGGAAAAGGGACGAAGGAGTAGATATGATGTATTCGGATATTCGCTTTAATAGCGGCCCTGTAAACGCATCTTTTGCTACTAAAGCGACACCCATAAAGTACAAAATCACAGATAAAACAGAAAGAGAAGCTTTCATTGCAGATCTTAAAAATTCTTTTACTGTATCTGACGAAGTTGTAACAGTTACGTATAGCGTTGGAGACATGTACATAAACAGTACAAACTACAAAAGAGCAGGTGATACAGTTTATGTAAATTTACGCTCAAACAGTATGTCCACAAGTGGAAAAGCAGAAAACGATGAATTCTACTATGTTAATGCCAATGCAGGAGCAGTGGCCGGGACAGGTTCTTTCTTTATAAGACCGGACTCAGATTCCGACATACTCACCTATTCTGAAATGTGCTTCATAAAAGCTGAGGTCTATCTAAGACTTGACAGAAAAGCAGATGCATTATCTGCATATAAAGAGGGTGTTAAAGCAAGTTTTGACAGAATGCAAACCAAACTTTCGTCTTGGAAATCAAGCGGTACTTTAAATGAAGACCAATGGCCTATGGACCAATCTGACATTGACACCTATATGGCAAGCGCAGCTGTTGCCCAGACTGTCGGAGATCTTACTATGGCAGAAATTATGAAACAGAAAATGATTGCTCTCGGATTTAATACACAAATTTGGAACGATATGCGCCGCTTTAATTATAGTGCCGGCAATATAGGTTCCTTCGGAGTAGTATTTCCGGATTATGTCAGACCTTATGAATTTACTGCTACAAACAAGATGACAGGAACATCTCCTACCAACCTTACCTACTGGTTCCGTAGATTTTCACAAAGTAGCCACGAAAGCAATTATAATTATAAACAACTTATGGCATCCAATCCTCTTGCTATGCAAGATGCTATATGGAGTGACCCTGTTTGGTGGGATATTCCAGACTAACATTCTTAATTAAATTTTAAAGCGTCCCCGGAAATCCGAGGACGTTTTTTTAACTCATTGTTAATGTTCAAACTACCATATAATCCCAGTCCAAAAATGTACCGGGGTATTTTAGGATAATGCTGAATGACAAGATGTTGGGAAATACGGCTGGATGGAGACAAGTCATATATGCATATACTTTTCAAGTACTTCTCTGAGCTGTTTTTCTCCTATTTCTTTCATCTCTTCGGGGATTACACGAGCCATATCGGATGTATCGGGTATTATTTCCGACTTGATGGGAATATAGAAAAGCTTGGATTTAAGATTCGGAGTAATAAAGGGATTGTCTATTAGTCTTTGAGCATCTTTTTCTGTAGTGATGATTACTGAGGTGGCGTTACTATTTGATATGTAATCTATATGATGTATTTCAGAATTCGTATAGTCGTGATGATCTGAATACCTTATTACTGACTTGAGTTTATATTGCCCCATAAGATGATTTTTTAATGATGTATCATCCGCTATACCGGAGAAAACAACTGCCGATTTTGAATAGATGTAGCGATTATCAACCTCCGATGGAAATACCGCCAAAGGCTGTTCGTAAGATATTTTTGAAAACAAAAGTATCTGAGAATCTTTAAGTCTCAGCTTTTCTCTCCATAAAATTCTTTCATCCTGTTCAAGATATTCAGGCACCTTTGTTACAATCACAATATCTGCACGATAAATCTGGTTCGGAAGATCTCTGAGTGTCCCAATGGGGAGAAGATGGTCTTGAAAAACAGGCTTGGAATGGTCAACAAGAACGATGGAAAGAGATGGTTTCACCTTTCTGTGTTGAAAAGCATCATCAAGTATTATAAGAGTGGGACGACTTTCTTCAGGAAGAGCGAGGAGGGTATCAATAGCTCTTTTTCGTGATGTATCGACAACAACCGTAATATCAGGAAATTTTCTTTTTATTTGTAACGGCTCATCACCTGTTTCGGTGTAAGAATCTGAAACCGATACTTCTCTGTAACCCTTACTCTTTCTTTTGTATCCGCGAGACACGAGTGCTATTTTGTAATTATTTTTAAGAAGAGATATTAGCATCTCTGCATGTGGTGTCTTGCCTGTCCCCCCCACTGTGATATTTCCTACGCATATCACAGGTATATCATAGCTTACGATTTTCTTTTTACCGCTGTCATAAAGATAATTTCTCCATTTCAGGGCAATATAATAAGGAAAAAGCAGTGTCTTGTCTATAAACATATTATATGCTCAATATTTTTGCCATCTCGTATAAGTCATAATTAATTTCATTATGCTTGCTACAAGCCTCTTCAAAAGGGGTATATGCTATTTTGTTATTCACTTGCCCCACCATAACTCCGCTTTTACCCTGCAACAAAGCCTTAACCGATTCGTGTCCGAGAAAACTGGCAAGAACACGATCATTACAAGAGGGTGAACCCCCTCTCTGAATATGGCCGAGAGTAGTAACGCGAGTTTCGTAATTAGGAAGCATCAAAGCTACCTTTTTTGCAATATCCGAGGCGCTGCCCAATTTTCCATTTTCTGCTACTATTACTATTCCGGAGGTTTTATTTTTTCTCCTTTCCCCCTGAAGATAATCGCAGAGTCCCTCAATGGAAGTTTCAATTTCGGGGATAATCGTGGCCTCAGCCCCTGTGGCAATAGCGGTATTAAGTGCTATAAAACCGGCATCTCTTCCCATCACCTCCACAAAAAACACCAAATTGTGACTGTCTGCCGTATCACGGAGCTTATCTATTGCGGAGACCGCGGTATTTATAGCGGTGTCGAATCCTATCGTGTAGTCAGTACCGTAAATGTCGTTGTCGATAGTACCCGGGACACCCACTACGGGAAATCCAAACTCATTACATAGCAGATTTGCCCCCCTGAAAGAACCGTCTCCACCTATCACCACTAAAGCATCTATTCCTGCCTCTTTCATATTTTCTACCGCTTTTTTCCTGACATCTTTTTCTTTAAATTCGGGGCACCGAGACGATTTAAGGATAGTCCCACCCTGAGAAATAGTCTTTGAAACAGAATGTGAGTGCATCGACATAAAACTTCTGTCAAGAATCCCCTGATAACCTCTCAATATCCCTACAGCCTCTTTTTCATAATAAATAGATGTTCTCACCACCGCCCTGATGGCGGCATTCATTCCAGGGGAATCTCCACCGGAGGTGAGTACCCCTATTCTTTTAATTTTACTTTCAATTGACATTTTCGCATATATTAATGGAACAGCAAAGATAGTATTTCCATCCATTATTTGCGAGAAACGACCTTAAATAATTACCTTTGCCTCAAATGAAAATAGGAAATATCACCTTCAGAGAACACCCCCTTTTTCTGGCACCAATGGAAGATGTCACGGATGCTTCTTTCAGATATGCCTGCAAATCTTTTGGTGCGGATATGCTCTACACAGAATTTGTGTCGTCAGATGCCTTAGTACGCGATATTCAAAGCACACTTAAAAAGCTCGAAATCTCCGATGAAGAGCGCCCTATCGGAATTCAAATCTATGGTAATTTGCCTCAGGCAATGGTGGATGCAGCCATTCGTTGCGAAAGCGCAGCCCCGGATTTGATAGATATTAATTTCGGATGCCCTGTCAAAAAAATTGCAGGGAGGGGAGCCGGTTCGGGGATGATGAGGGAGCCTGATAAAATGGTGGAAATCACCCGAATGGTGGTGGAGGCCGTAAAAGTCCCTGTGACGGTAAAAACGCGCTTAGGGTGGGATGATGACTCGAAAATAATCGTTGAATTGGCCGAAAGGCTTCAAGATGTAGGCATTAGTGCTCTTACCATCCACGGTAGAACTCGCGCACAAATGTATCGCGGGGAGGCAGACTGGACACTGATAGGAGAGGTTAAAAACAATCCGAGGATGCACATTCCCATCATCGGAAACGGCGATATTTGCACCCCGGTGCAATGTAAAGAGGCATTCGACAGATATGGAATAGATGCAGTAATGATCGGCAGAGCCACCTTCGGACACCCGTGGATATTTAAGGAAATACGACATTTTCTCGATACTGGGGAAGAGCTTCCCCCTCTTAGCGTGTGCGAAAGGGTGGATTTTGCAAAGAAACATTTTCGCAAATCGATAGAAGTCAAGGGTGAACGGGTAGGAGTTCTCGAAATGCGCCGTCATCTTTCGTGCTATTTCAAAGGACTTAACAACTTCAAAGAGACTCGTCTGAAACTCGTAACAGAAAACGACCCCGAAGAGGTACTGAAACTACTCGACTACATCGGTCAGAGGTTTAACTAAATGGGATTTTTCTTCGATTCATATCACCGATTCACAGAAAAGTATTATATTTGCACTATCGCAACAGCAGTTGCTGTAACTGTGGTTGCGCTAATTAATAAGGCTGTATGAAATTTTACGGTAGAAAAAGTGAAATCGCCACACTTAGAGACATTGAGGCACTTTCCGCAGAAACGGCACAAATGACCGTTATGGTGGGTCGCAGGCGTATTGGGAAAACAACACTACTAAAACATACATTTGGGCAAACACCGGTACTTTACTTCTTTGTCGCCAAGAAAAACGAAATTCTTCTATGCGAGGAGTTTGCTCGTGAAACAGAGGAGAAGTTATCTATGTCGTTAGGGCAGTTCCAAACCTTCTCAGACTTGTTTAAAACCTTAATGCAACTCTCCAAAGAGCGTAATTTCACAATTATTATTGATGAGTTTCAGGAGTTTAGTAATCTAAACAGCTCTGTATTTAGTGACATGCAAAATATTTGGGACTCATTTAAGGAGCAGAGTCGCATAAATCTGATTCTCTGTGGCTCTATTTACTCTATGATGAAAAAAATATTTGAGAACTCCAAAGAACCGCTATTCGGAAGAGCTACCTCTCGTATAATTATCAAGCCTTTTGATATCTATACGACTATGGAGATACTAAACGACTATAATTCGGATTACACCCCAGATGATTTACTGACATTTTATATGGTTACCGGCGGTGTGGCTAAATACATCGAACAGATAGTCCAGTCAAAAGCATTCACAAAACAAACAATTCTGAATGCCGTTTTTAAAGAAGGTTCTTATTTTCTTAACGAGGGGCGTGATGTGCTTATCGACGAGTTTGGCAAAGATTATGGTAACTATTTTTCCATTCTCTCTCTAATTGCTTCTTCTAAAACTGAACGCGGAGAAATTGAAAGTATCCTAAATATGCCTGTGGGTGGTTATTTAGACAAACTCGAAAAGGAGTATAACATCATTAAACGAATCCGTCCTTTCGGAGCCAAAGAGGGAAGTCGTTCAAACAAGTACTTGATAGAGGACAACTTTCTAAATCTCTGGTTTCGCTTTATCTATAAATTCCGCAGTGCCGTAGAGATTGGAAATTTAGAATATGTTCGAGGTATTGTGGAGCGAGATTATGATGTTTACAGTGGCATTGTATTGGAGAAGTTTTTCAGAGCGAGAATGATTGAGTCTAAACAGTTCTCTAATATTCAAGGCTATTGGGATAATAAAGGCGAGAACGAAATTGACATTGTTGCTGTTAATGATTATGAAAAGCGAATCCTGTTTTGTGAGGTAAAAAGAAATAAACAAAAAATAAGTTTACCTTTACTCGAAGACAAGGCGAATGCAATAGTAAAAAAATATCCTAAATATGCTATTAAATATCAAGGGCTTTCTCTTGATGATATGTAATTAAGGTTGATTGATAATAATAGTTGGTGATTTACAGTCTGTTATCAAAAAAGGGCGGCCTTTCGGGCCACCCTTAAAATCAGAATTTTTAATATTTACTTAATTTTTGTCATTACATAGCAGAATCCGAACATATCGGTATCAAAACCACCCCACCAGTTAAACATAAATGGAGGCTGATCGTAATCTCTTAAATGCAGTTCAAGCTCTCCACTCTCATTGAATCTCATAGCCACCACTGCCGGTTTGATATCTTCCTTAGAAGCAGAGAAGGCTCTGTTGGCTTTATCAAGACTGAAATAAGTGAGCTGTATGGTTTCCGAAGTCCACATAAAAAGCTCTTCGGTGCAATATGCTCCCAAAGCCACAAAGTTCTTTGCAGGATTAACAGGGGTGGAATATGTCATAACAGCTTCTCTTAAGAAATTACTCAAATCACCCTTTACAGAACCGGGGATAAGTTTTAAAACATCCTCTTCCAAAGTAAATGAAATTTCATAATTTTCATTGTGTATTGGCATCAATTCAGGATCATCTTCCATATCAGACACCCATGTTTTCCATTCTGCAAGTTCCGGAATCTCTTTAAATTTCCATGTACCTACAAGTGCGGATCCTTTCATAACCCCTTTGATTGTTATCATAACAGATGGAATATTACCTTCGAGGAATCTCCCTCCGAGTTTTTCTTTATCCATGGCCACATTGATAACAAGTTCTTTTCCAAGCTCTACATCTTTAGCTTTAAAAGAAACATTTGCTTTGTTGGTTCCTGCCTTGACAGTCAAAACTTTATTACCTCCCACTATTTCAAAGTCTGTTCCCTCTTTGGCTGTGCTCTTTTCTGTGAAAAGAAAAGGAAGTTCCATATCAGCTGTTGCGGTAAAATTGGCTCCGGAGGTCTCTCCGGCCAATGTTAATGAAAGAGAATAAGTATCAAGAAGATCGGCTTTTTCCACAGAGAAAGAATATATTATACCCTCTTTCTTCTCCACAGAGACGATAGCTGAGGGGGTTATTCCAAGCTCATACCCCTGAGGAAGCTGTCCTATGGTCAATATAATCTCCTTATCTGACACTATGTTATTGATAGGAGTAATAATAACTTTCGCAGATAAAGCATCTTTCTCAAATTTGAAACTTTCAGAAGAAATTTCATACTCTTCCCCTTTTACGGCAGTACCGGAAAGTGATACGGGAATAGTAAGCTCCGCTACCGGCGCTTTAGAAAGTTTCATTTCCACTTCAAGTGGAGTGTCAGCCAGAAGAACCAATCTGGACTTTACAAATTCAACCTTTACGCTCTCTTTTTGGCAAGAGGCTGTCAGTATAGCAACTATTGCTAAGACTGAGAATAAAAATTTTTTCATACGCTATTTTAATGAGTTGTTATATTCATCTCTTATAAGATGCAGTGTTTCTAATTCGGAAGCAGAGGGAACTTCGCCTTTCGGCAATACAAAATCGTAGGTCACATCGTCTGTCTTAGGGGGAAGTTCAGCATAATTACACCCTGATAATGCGACAAGGCAGAATAGGGTAATTGCAGCTATCAGTATTGTTTTTTTAATTTTCATATCCATTGTTTTGTTTCATATTACTATTCATATATACATCGCTTTTATATATGGGTGCCGTATATAGATACTCCTTCGTAGTATATTTTAGTCCGTTGTTTATCACCCAGAACTCGGGAGAGCCGTTTCTCTTCAGCTCAAACCATCTGTCGCCCTCCATATAAAACTCTTTTCGTCTTTCGTCGAATATGGCTGAAATAAGTGGAGTAAGTGGCTTACCTTTAGCATCTTCCGCAATAAGTGCTTCGGAGTGAACAGGGGGAAGATTGCTCATAGTATAATCCTCAACATCAGAAATTCTGTTTCTTCTGAGATAATTAAGATTCACAAGGGCACTCTCTTGATTATTTAAATGATAATAGGATTCTGCAAGCATCAACACGAGCTCGGAGCTTCTGACTTTGGCACTGATAGTCTTTTGATTTATCCTTTTTTTATCAAAACTGAGTCCCTTTCTTATATCTTTGTCGCCGTCAGAATCAAATAGACCGACCAGAGAACTACTTACCGGTCTTGTCTTTATATCCTTGATAATCATCACATAATACCAGTCAATGTCGCTGTTGTTATTGATATGAGATCTGACGATTACCTCCCCTGATGAGGCATTTTTCGCCTGAATCATTTTTTCATAATCAGCGATACCACTGAGGGCAAACTGTGGTTTACTAAGTAATTCTTCACAAAGAGAGACAACAGAGCTCCACTCCTCTTTCCAAAAATATAATTTAGCCAAATAGGTCTTTACAATATCTTCGGTAAAAAGGAAAAAACCATCTTTTATATGATATTCTGCCGATTTATTAAGGAGGGAAGCACAATAATCCACAGTCACATCCAAAGAGGCTCTCGAAGGCATCTCCTCCATATCAAATTTATCAATAATGGGCATCCCGAGCATATTGGAAGCATTATCGGGATCGTATGCCTGACAATAATCTCTAATCAGATTGTAGTAACAAATTCCTTTAATGGCATAAGCCGCAGCGGTTGTTTTTTTAGCAAGTTCAGTTTCTCTATTAGAAATATTTTCCAAAACGATATTGCAGTCTCTTATTATGGAAAACAAATTTTTATAAAAAGCCTGCCGCATATTGATTTTATCGCCCACATAAGCAGCAAGATTTCCCACTTTTACATTGGCATCGAGATTGTCTGAAAAACTTTCATACAATATAACTCCTTCGAAATTACCCACCACAAACTGATCCTCACCACCCTCGATAGAATTAACTATATTGTGAATAATCGCGGCGAATTCTTCATCTGTTTTAGGGATAACTTTGCCTTGAGGCTGGACATCAAGATAGTTTTTGCAAGATGACAGGGCCAAAACCAACATTATTATAAATACAAATTTTTCTTTCATAATCATTCAATATTAAAATCCGATTTTAAAACCAAAGGATACAGATTTAGTAGTAGGATAGGTCGCTCCCGGCACTTCCGGGTCCATTCCGTCATAATTAGTAACTGTGAAGAAATTGTTAAGGGCAAGATTAAATCCGAAACTGCTCAAGAAGATATTTCTCAAATACTTTTCAGGCAGCGAGTAGGTAAATATTATGCTCTTTATCCTCATATACGATATGTCTTTCAGATAAATCGCATCCACTATGTTGTAATCCATAGGGTTATAGTAATCAAAATTGTATTTCTGGCCGAAATAATCGTATATTCTCGGATACAAGGTATTGTTTCGATTTGACTCTGTCCATCTATCCGTCCTATCTTTTTTCACATTCAGGTGATTGGAATAGAGGTCGCTGTACTGCGACTGTACCTTTTCGGTAGCTACTCCCGGGTGACGGGGATCATAGTATGATGCAGGCGAAGAAATTTTGTCGTATTTCTTGGCCCCGACTGAATATACTCCGTTAATGCTCACCTTAAAAGCTCTGTATGATGCCGAAATATTAAACCCACCGGTATATGGAGCTATCGATGTGCCTAAAAAATATCGGTAATTGTCCGCCTTATTAAGGTCTGTGGCGGTTTTTATCTCCGCATCCGGTCTGAGAGCGAAAGTATATAATCCCATATCTGAATCTATCCCCGTGTATTTCCCTGAGATAATGGCACCCACGGGATAACCCTCCACATATCTGTCCTTTACAGTTATTTTGTTGGCATAAGATGGTTGATATTTAATTACTTTATTGAAATTATATGCAAAATTGACAGATGCGCTAAGATTGAAATTCTCATTTCTCACAATTTTTCCCCCGAGGGTTACCTCCACTCCTGTATTCATAATATCGGCTGAGTTATAGTATTGGGTGTTAAATCCCGTGGTCGAAAGGACCTGCGATGAAGTAACCACATCTGTACTCATCCTGTAATACCCCTCCACCGAAAATGTCAGTCTCTCCTTAAAAAGCCCCAGATCCACAGATGCTTTCACATCTTGAGTCTTTTCCCAGCTCAAATTGGGATTGGGAGCCGTAGGGATATATCCCAATAAGTAGGCTACCCCTTCGTAATACCTATACTGCTGTTGGTAGTACTGCATTATCAAATTGGGAGAAGTACTGGTACTTACATCTCCCGTAAATCCTGTGGAAGCCTTCATAGACAAATAACTGATAGCTCTGATGTCTTTCATAAAATCTTCTTCAGAAATATGCCATGCCAATCCTGCACTCCATGTAGGGTTAAACTGCCTTGCACTACCGAAATAAGAACTTCCGTCCGATCTGAAAGACATATTGACCACATACCTTTTTTTATAAAAATAATCGGCAGAAGCATAAAAAGAGGCATATCTCGAATCTGTAAAATATTCTCCGCTTAGAGCCTCTACAGCTTTTACCCACGCATCCGTCTCTCCCGAAATTTCAGGCAAAGAGGTAGTTCCCGTGAGGGGGTCGTAATTATATCTTTTTGTAAAAATCGTTCTTGAAGAAGATCCCCTTATCTCAGCTCCGGCAATTACCGAAAGAGTGTGTGCATCGGCAAAAGTATCATTATATGCAAAATGCCCCCTCAGGACATAGCTGTCTCTGTTGGCGGAATTTTGAGAAATGGAGCCGTAAAGCTTTTCCTGAGAATATTTATCATTACCAAGTCTATCCTTAAAGGCAGTATAAGTATCTTTCCCTACGATTTTATCCGTCTTATTGTTTGAAAAAGAATACGAGGCAAGTCCCACAAATTTTAGCTGATCGATGATTTTAAAATCGGCTGAAATGCGCGCGGTAGTAGCCCAATTGACACTTTTTGTGGAATTCTGTTCCAACTCTCTCATAATGCTAAATCCTTTATTGGGTAAAATATCACTATCATCTCCATTATAAAACGGCAGGGAAAAATAGGTATTATCGGCTACATACTGTTTACTATCATCATACGCGCGTTCGTACGGATTTGCAAAATAGGCATAAGTAAAAGGATCGACATAGCTGTCAGGTGTTACCGAAGACTGTCTTGCCAAGTCAACACCAAATTCGATTTTTGCCCATCGGGCAGGAGTCAAATTAAGATTGGCCGTAAGATTATACCTATCGTATCCGTTATTGACAAGCATTCCGTTATCATCTGTATATCCGAGAGAGACATAGTATGTGCTTTTATCAGAGCCGCCGCTCAATGAGAGATGATGATTATGTGAAAAAGTATCTCTAAAGAGCAATCCGTACCAATCTGTATTTTGATTTGACAGCTCCTTAATATAAGAATCCTGTAATGAAACATTGTCTTTCATCGACTTGAAAGCCCCTACTCCTGCCCTTATCTCCCCCACAATACCTACTATCGGATAAAAAACCGTATTGTCTGTTTTAGATGCTTGATATTTATCTGCAGAAAATTCATCCCACAACTCCTGTTCCCACGAAAGTTTTTCAGCAGAGGTCATCAGATTATTATTTTTCCTCGGAGCAAAAGAGAAAATAAAATTATTGGAATAAGAAACCTGCATCCTCCCCTCTTTTCCCCTTTTAGTCGTAACGACAATTACTCCGTTTGCAGCCCTTGAGCCATATATTGCGGCAGCGGCGGCATCTTTCAAAACTGTGATACTCTCAATATCATTGGGATTGATATTACCCACTCCATTTACAAAAATATCATCGAAGCCACCTGTTTTTATCTGCTCAGAAGTCAAATCGGGGGTATCGTTCTGCATTGGGACACCGTCCACCACCCACAAAGGGTTACTATTCCCCGAAAGATTGTTCACCCCCCTGATTCTTATATTCTGCTGTACGCCGGGTCGTCCTGAGACAGATTGAACCGTAACACCTGCTATCTCTCCCTGCATTATAGCTCCTACGGAGGCAATCGGCTGATTATCAAATTTTTCGGAGTTCATAATCCCTACGGAACCGGTAATCTTTTTAACTGTGGTATTGGCGTAGCCGGTAACGACTGCTTGCTCTAAAGCGGTGACATCATAATTCATAATGATTTTAATATTCGACAGATTATCGAAATTAAGCTCATAAACAGTCTCTTCCATGCCGATAAAAGAGGCAACTATGAATTTTGTCCCTTTTGCTACATTTATACTGAATGCCCCATCGAGATCGGTGATAGATTTCTGATCGGGATATTCTCTCGAAGAGATTCCGGCACCGATGACAGGAAGCCCTTCAACATCTAAAACAACCCCCTTGATGGTAAATGAATTTTGTGCAGAAGCATTGAAAGAAAATGCTGCGACACATATTAAAAACAATATGGTGTTAATAAATTTTCTGTTCATCTAATTTACATTTTTCAAAATTGATAATAAATATCTATTATGACCCTCATTTTCTTTCTTCGAAGAAAATCCCTTTTTTTCCATTTTTTTAATCAAAGATATTCTTGTTTTGTCTATTAGAGACACATCTACATCGTCCCCACGGGACAATTTGCAAAGTGTTTTCACAAAATCTATCTTCATCCTCTTATCTTTTAAAGAATAGACTGAATTTTTGTTGTCATCCCATAACCAATTACAAATCACATCAATACCCTCTGCCCTTGAAAACGGATTCTCATATAGTGGCGATATTTCGGATATTTTGGTCAAAATGGTGGAGAAGAACTCTTTGGATATAAAATCCGACACAGAGGTGTTTAAATCGGCATATTTGGTAAAATGAGGATTGTCGATGGTATTACACTCTCTAATAATATTAAGTAAAAATAATAACGATTCTTTCTGTCTGTTTTTGGGGACAAATTCATATTTATCCGATTCAAGAGAATTGTTGTTATGAATATAAACTCCTCCGATATTTTGAAGGGCCGGGTTCGCATAATGGAAATATTTTTCTACAACAAAATCTACTAAATCTTTTCTGTACGAATAATCATAATCAAGGCTGTCGAGCAAAAGGCATATATTGTCTATAGAAGAATAAATATTGTTTAAAGCAAGATGGGTCGCATAGAGGTTATCACTACCCATATCCCACGATACCGCCCTCGGGTCTGAGAATTTCTTTGAAGAATATTTATTTCCAAACAAATAATTACTATATGAAATATCCGATTGATTATCGCCATAAAGCCACTTTACCAATGCTTTATCATAAATTCCCACTCTATCGATATACCATAAAACTCCTTTGGAAATCTCTTCGTCTGTGGCCACCGAATTTACCCTCTGTATATCCATAACAGAGTTTGAAATACCGTTTTCAGCAGTGTAGGTGGCACTTCTTAGAGAATCGACAGGAATATCATAACTCCCCGTATTATTCTCAAGAAGTCCAAGACACTTCCCGAAATGATATGCAAAATCAGAAGAGAGGGGCTTTTCCATCAATTGATCAATTTTTCCTTCTCTTATAAGCTCTGGGTATATATTGGCACATCTTAAATGAACTTCATTTTTCATTTTAGTTAATATGTCTGCCCCCACTATAATATCGGCATTTAGTATCTCTCCTGTTCTCGGATTCGGGACAATCGTACTTCTAATAGTTTTTGTCTTACTTCTTGAATACCTTATCGTAGCAAAACCATTCCTATCGTTCTTAGAAAAATCACAGGTTATCAACTCGATGGCTTTACCTAAATTTAACTCTTCAAAACACTTATTCCACATAAGGGCACCGCTGTAAATAGAATTTAAGAGAGTTACGGGCAATAAACTATCAACATAAAAAGTGATTATAGGCTTATCTTCAACTCTTTTCCATCTGGTGGCATAAAACAGTTTTTTGCTCCCTTGATAACTCTCGTCATAACTTAAAAGAGAAACAGATCCCACGCCCAAATTGGGGTCCAATTTGAGCGGTTGATAATTATCGGATTTATCATCCGGAAGGTAAAATGAAGATTTAACAATAGCTGTAAAAGGCTCATTTTTAACTATTTCACTTATTGCAAACAACGATCTCGAGACATTATAGGAAAGATGAGTGTAAACAGAAATACCACCTTCCCAAGGAGATATTTCGGCCACAGAAGAGGAGCCGCTGTTAAAAGAGTAATCTCTCACCACAAAACCATCCATTCCGTTATATGCTTTAATATCCTTGGGATGGAAATATTTTCTATCTTTTATAAAAAAAGATGTAAAATCACACTTATACGAACCGTCCTCAGAAATACCTAAAAGATCAGTGGAGTAGATTACGGAAGGGGCATTGCTCTCTTTTATAGCTCTATCAATATTTGATTCTTTATCTGTTTCAAAAGAGGTATCATTAATTTTATATAAGAACACTGTGCTGTCCACCACCTGAAATGTTACCGCCTCGTAAGGGCACGGTCTATAACCGGAAAATGTCTCGTTTTCATCACTTGTGGCCACAACTACGCTGGTGAAAATCAACTCCTTACCCATAAGAGATGCAGGTATTTCCATTAAAAACTTATCATGGGAATAATCCGCATTAATAATCGGTTTTTCCACCTGGAAAAATGACATGAGCGATATGAGAAGAAATGTTATCATATTTTCAACCTTGTCAATAGATTAATACAGTGTGCAGCGGTTTTTTCATCTTTGTTTTTAGCCCCTTTTTTCAATGCTTTTTCAATTTTCAACAAATATGAATAATGGTCCCCGGGTAAAATAATATTTTCGAAATACAGAGCTCCTTGCTCATCGTAAGCAGCTTTTTCATTAATTCCCTTTTTATCAGACATCTCCACTCCGGCACCTTTTGAGACATATTTAAGATAGGAAATCTGTCTCGACATTTCCACTTCGGTCAAAGGTCTTTTCTCCTGAATATTTCCCCAAACTTTTTTGTATATCATCTCCATACATTCCTCGGGTGTAAATGGTTCAGAATTAAATGTAGATGTAAGTTCGCATCTTGAAGGAGCTTTCATTATTAACGACATTAAATAATCATTTAAAATTCGTGCATAACTTTCGCTAATGGGTAATTTGGCAAGCAATGGGGTGTTATCAAGCCATTGAAGATCATCAAGAGCATCCAAAATAAAATTCAAAGCGTCCCTCTGATATTGAGCAGAAACAGGTGTATAAGATGATATTCCATCCCCCACATAACTTTCATACAGGTTAATTCCCCCTATATTATTATAAACATGGGTAAGATATCTTGAATATTGTGATACTATTTCAGAATAAATATTTTTACGGTATGAATAGTCCGGATCATCTTTAGCCACCCATTCTTCAAGATGAGATAGGATAAATTTTAAATTTTTAATTCCGTATTCTGATGCTTTTATGGCATCATCGCCGAGATCTTCTGTCTGCGAACGGGGGTCCTGGATATAAAACTGCTGCTTTCCGAAACGAAGTACGGGATCAAAGGAGGCCCCATTAAGCCACTGCTTCAAAACCGAATACTCAGAAGAAACACTGCTGCTTTCATCTATGATGGAATAATTGTACTTTATAAGAAAACTATCATACTTTCCAAATCTCGGTGGGGTAAGTTTTAATCCTTTAAGAGAATCCTGGGGCTGCGCAACATAATTGAAGCGGGCATAATCCATAATAGAGGTGGTGGTTCCGTATTTCCGTGTATAAGAGGCAGACCTTAAAGAGTCCACCGGCACATTGGCGGAAGCCGACATATTATGCATGAAGCCCAGGCAATGACCCACCTCGTGAGAGACCACATACCTAAGCGCATCGCCGATAACCTCCTCCTCAATAATAGTACGCCTCGCTCTGTAATCTACTTGAGATGTCTGAATGAACAACCAGCTGTTGAGCAATTTAATAACATCATGGTACAAATAGACAGAGGCAGTCAGTATCTCGCCACTTCTCGGATCTATCCACGAAGGGCCCATAGCATTTTCAATGTTAATAGGGGCATATCTTATACATGAATAGGTAAGATTATTGGGGTCAAAATCGGGATTTTCACTTTTTGAAGGAAAAACAGTAGCTTTCATAACATTCTTAAAGCCAATTTCTTCAAAAAGGTCATTCCATTGCTCTACCCCCTCCTTAATATAAGGTATGTATCTTTTAGGGAACATGGAATCGATATAAAAAATTATCTGCTTTACAGGATTAACAGTTTCTCCTCTTTTAAAAGCCTCTATGTCTGATGGTTCTATGCGCCACCTGTTAGCAAAATAGACTTTTCTGCTCCCTTGAAGCGTATCACTGAAAAGAACCTTTTCAGTAGGAAAAATAGCGATTCTGCTATCTGTAAGACGAGGTCTGTACGGGACTTTGTCCAATAACATAAAAGACCTTACAACAGAGGTGGTGAAAGGGACATCTTTGTCATTTACCCCATTACCGCTCAACGAATATTTGTAACTCATATTTGAAGTAACGCTCACGCTCTTTTCAAAAGCAGATATATCCTTTATAAAAGAATTATCTTTACTGAAAGTTTCACTCCTCTTTACCTCTTTTCTGACATTATTGCTAAAACGATCGAAAGGGGTGATATAATTCTGATCTCCCAATAGAAAGTCGGTCAGCTCAATGACATAAGCTGAAGAGTCTTCCGTGAGAGTTTCTATATCGAACAGATCAAGGATGGCTCCATATTTACTTATAGAGTAACTATCAGAATCGTTTTCAAAAGAGGATATGTTTACATCCCTGATAGATCTCAAACTTATTTTATCTCCATCTTTAAGAAAAACAATATGTAGAGGATCTACCGGCTTACTCCCTACAATACCATTATTATTATCACTTGTGGACTCAATAGTGGATCCTAAAAGCATATCTCTCCCCAAAAGGGAATCGGGAATTTCAAAATACACTTTTCCGCCAGTGAGGTGAAGGATAAACATCCCACTCTCCTGCCTGTGATCCTTTTCAAAAAATTCTTTATAGGATTTCTTGGTATCTGCAAAGGAGAATACAGAAAAAAAGATAAAAAAAACGGTAATGATAGATTGTCGGCTCATTTTAAGAATAACTTTATACAAAATTAAAAGTTAAAACAAGCAAAACATAGTATCTGAAAAATTTAACGCTAATATTAATGATATTATCCTTATTATTAACTATTTATGATTGCAATTTATCGTTATCTCGATATATTATTTTGAGAATATTTGATTTTTCTTCCTCAGAAAGCATAGTAGAAAGCTCTAATTTTTGTTTTATTCTCGCCCTCATACCCCTAACACTGCCCGTGGATGTGTATAGAACTTTGGCAATAAACGAAGAAGGACATTTGAGAAAAGAGAGGCATATTATAATCTTTTCATTTACCGTAAATTCTCCTATCTTGTGAAAAACAGGATTAATACTCTTAATCGCATCCGAATTCATTATCGTTTCGAGATCCGATTTGAGCTTTTGCTTACTAGTAGAGGCAAGATTGTTGAATTCATCAAGAGCAGTAGAAGATTGAGATATGTTTTTGACTAAAATTGAGTAAAACGATGCTTGAACCTGAGGCAATTGCGATAAAGATATTTCCACTACCCTTCTTATTAGTTCGAGATTTTCCAACTCTCTTGTCTTTAGCATCAACTCTATCTCATTGCTCTTCTGCTTATATCTGACTATCACCATCGAAAGGGTCAAGGCAAGTATTAATATTATCAATACTGCACATATAATCAGCACTTTATAATTCGATTTTTCAAGGGAAAGAATTTCTCGTTCTTTTTGAATTGCATCAAATTTGACCTCAAGGTCAAGAATTTTATTATTCCATGTCTTTTCAAGCCCTATGTCGTAAAATTTCTCTGCCATCTTATACATACAGAGAGCTGAGTCAAGCATCGCGGAAGAGGAGAAAATATTTGCAGCCAAGATATAATAGTTATATATATTCAGGCTCGTAGTATCTTGAATGGAATCGATAAGACGGGTAATATGACATCGCGCACTGTCCAACTGATTAAGTTTATAAAAATTTCTTGCTAAAGGGTACTCTTTCTGCCGGATACTCAATGGAGTAATCGAATTAATCCCTCTAAAAGCATCGATTGCAAGAGGATAATCTCCTAATATTTCATAAAAAGAACCTTCAAGCTCTATCACATTGTTTTTATACTCTTCAGGTATATATTTCAATAAAGTAAGCTCGTCTATCAGTATTTCGGCCTTTTGATAATCATGAAGCTCAAGTTCTGTATATGCATATTTAATCTGAGACACAAGGTTGGAAACGGAATCTTTTATTTTGTCGTTTAAAGAATACCTCGACGAAAGGTAGCGGCGAGCATCATTATAATTACCTATATTATAATTGATAAATCCGAGCTGTGAATAAATGTCGGCAATTAATACCGTATCGTTTATCTTGTTTTTATAATAATTATTTTCAGCCTGTTTAAACAGATTATAAGACATTATCCCTGAGGGGTCTTCCGACAGGTTTTCTATCCCCTCGGAATATATTCTCTTTATATCATGAATTGATTGCCCATCTTCTTCCGATATGGAGCAAGCAGTATAAACAAAGAGAGTGATAAGGGTAATGAAATAATGTTTAATCATAATACTATAAAAAAGAGCCCAATAAAATTAGGCTCTTTTTTAATAAAATCCAAAAAAGTTGTTACTTTCTTTCTCCTCTGTCGCCTCTTTCACCTCTATCTGCTGCACCTCTGCGGTCACCACCTCTGCCAATACAATGATATTAGAACCGTCTCCCATACTTTTACTCAGAAGCCATTATCGTTTTAGCTATCAGTTTTATAAGACACGAAAAACTTTCTCAAAACACTTATTTCTCTTAAAAATTAAGGTTGTTCATTGAGAATTTGGAAATAGGTTAGTTTTTTAGATGTAAATTTGCTCTATGAAAAAAATACTAATAGATCGACATTTCATATTCGAAAATCTTATTTATTTGATTTTCTGGCTTATTATTCTTCTATCTCCTATATTCAGCCACATTTTCAGGCAGACTTCTCCAATTCCTTGGAAGATGATTTCAAGAGAATGGCTATTAGTTATGCCGATACTGCTAATGTTTATTCTTCATAATTTTATTCTCTTTCCTTTGCTATGCAGAAAAAAAAGATACATTTGGTATGTGCTTTCCGCTTTGATTATTATGATAGCCGCTTCTATTTCCAATCCTTTCGTTTTTAATAAATCCCAAAACACAGATATACCACTTTCCATAATACAAGAGGGTATTCATTCTCCAATGTCAGAACCTGATGAGATGCGCCCCGAAATGAAACCTAACATAGGGCATCCTATTGACGATTCGCGCCCTGACTATCGACCGAAAGGGACAAAGTATAAACCAACCTCACCTCTTGAAATGCCATCACAAGTAGAGGCTCGTCCGCCATATCGTCCCGCCTTCTTTTTCCCTATAAAATTGGGTCCATTCTTAAATAATTTGATAGTGGCCATTCTTATAATATGTTTTAATATTGCCATCAAACTCATTTTTAAATCTTCTCGAGATGAAAAGCACCTTAAGGAGCTGGAAAAGCAGAATCTATCCACTGAATTGGAATATTTGAAACACCAGATAAATCCGCACTTCTTTATGAATACGCTGAATAACATCCACGCTCTCATAGACATAGATTCTGAAAAGGCAAAAGAGAGCATCATCCAACTATCGAAAATTATGAGGTATGTTCTTTACGATTCTTGCAGACAGGCCATCCCTTTCAGCGAAGAAATTACTTTTCTAAAAAACTATATCGAACTTATGAAGATACGATACACAGATAGTGTGGATATAACCGTGGAAATTAAAGAAGATATGCCTGATGTGAAGATTCCCCCTCTCATTTTCATTTCTTTTGTGGAAAACGCATTTAAGTATGGCATAAGTTACAGCACTAATTCTTTCGTTCATATCAATCTCTGCATGAATCCTGTAAAGAATATGATGTTTTTCGCCGTGAGCAATAGCATCCCTAAAGAAGCCTGCCAAAATCATCTCCAAGGTGGAATAGGAATTGAAAACGCAAAAAAGAGGTTAGATTTGCTTTTCAAGGACAAATATTTTCTGGATATACAACAGGATTCAGAGATATTTTCTGTTTCATTAATGATTCCTATCAAATTATCTTAAATTTGCGTTATATGATTCGTTGCATAGCTATAGACGATGAGCCGTTGGCATTAGCACAGATAACCGGATATATCAAAAAAACCCCTTTTCTGACTTTCGTAGCCGGATGTCCAAGTTGTAGGGACACCACGAAAATTCTTGACTGTGAGCATATAGATCTTATCTTTGCAGATATAAATATGCCGGATATGTCTGGAATGGATTTCGTAAAGACATTAAAAGGTAAATATATGGTGATTTTTACCACCGCTTATTCTGAATACGCACTGGATGGATTCAAGGTCGATGCCATCGATTATATACTGAAACCTTTCAGCTACAAAGATTTCTTAAAATCTGCGAATAAAGCCATTCGCCAATACAACATACTTAACAGCTTCGTGGAAGAAAAGCAATCCGATGCTATCTACATTAAAAATGATTACAAGATTATCAAAATAGACAAATCATCAATCACATACATAGAAGGGGAAAGTGAATACATCCGCATCCACACCGACGATGGTAAATCCATCCTGCATCTTTCTTCTATGAAAGCCATTATTGAAAAACTAAATGATAGCCGTTTCATTAGGATACACCGTTCATATATAGCAAACACCTCCCGAATCCGAGAGGTGTCTGCAAATAATGTGAACATTTTTATAAGAGATAACCTTACATTAAAATCTTTACCAATAGGGGAACAGTACCGTGACTGTATCCGTCAGTGGTGTCGTTCTAAAGGTTAGTGCCAGCCTCCTTGTCCACCCCCAGGTTGGCCTCCGTTAGTCGTACCTATGGTTGTCACCGCCGAACTTATTGTTACATCACTTAGTTTTGTTCCACTGGAATAAGATCCCCCTTGGTAATAAGAATGAAATCGGACGGTATCTTTCGAAATAGTACCTCCGGAGTACAGAGTATATGAGCTGTTGACCAATGTTGGACTACTTATTAGTACTGTCATAGAACCATTATAACTCCTTGGAACAATACAAGAGATAATGTTGGTTTTATCTGAGCTGCTAAGGTTTATCAATGAGCCGCCTGTTAAAGCAGAACCTGAATAAATAAGTGAGTTTTGGGTGCAAGCACTTGATGTAGGGGTGCTGGATGCTCCGCCAAAGCCCACTAAAATACCTCCTGTTATTGCAAACTTGTTTTGATCGCAGTCAAACCCCTCTTCAGGCACAGTGGTACCTGATACTATGGTCATCCCTCCTGAAAAAGATAAAGTACCGTTTGAATCCATTCCATCATTATTGCTTGAATAAGTGTAAATGTTGCCACCGGAAACATTGATAGCGGAAGCAGCATTGAGGCAATCATCATACGCAGCAACCTCCACTACTCCTCCTTTTATATTGATAATACTTTTGCTCTCTATCGCTTCGCTCCCTTCTCCCCCTGTTGTCTGAACTTGTATTGAACCACTTTGAATGGTAAGTGTACCTTCGGATTTGATACCCTTAGCAGAAGAATCTTCGTTACCATATGTATATTGTTTACCTTTAGTAATCACCTTAATGTTAGATTCTGAGGTAGTGAAAGCACCTTCACAACTAATTCCTTTTCCAGCAGAGCCGCTACTGTATGCAAAAATAACTGCTTTAGTTATTTTTATATCCCCGTCGGCTTTGATTCCGCAACAGGAATTGATATCTGCTTCGTCTGTATCATAATAGGCTTCTCCTTTGCATATCACATATACCGAACCTCCTGAAATAGTGATGTTGTAGTCGCTCTTTATCCCTTTGGAAGCATTTCCTGTGGTAAAAGCATTGAGAGCACCATTAGTCATACAAATATCATATAAAGTGGTAAGTCCGTGTCCTTTCACACCTGATGTATAAATGGAAGTCGTTCCTCCGGAGATATATGCTCCACCATCTTCGCACTGTATTCCATCTCCGACTGAAGTAATGTCAAGAATCCCTCCGCCTATTATTACCGAGTCTTTTGCGTGAATGCCGTCACTTGCAGCGTTCAAAATACTCAATTTTACTCCTGTACGGACTCTGAAATAATCATCAGTGCAAATGGCGTGTTTATATTTTCCTGTTACAGAAAGCATACCTGTTCCTGAAAAAATAATCTGTCCTTCAGCGAAAATACACCCTTTCTGATCTTCTTCATTCGGCGCACTATTATAGGTGCTGCCATCCGTCAATGAATTAATTGTCTGCTGCTCAAGTATTATAAATGCTCGTTTAGCAGATTGTAAATTGAGAGCAGGACCGTCACTATTTGTTATTGATACTCCGCTTAGAGTTAGCTTATACTTTTTGCCACTATATATTTTAAAAGATCCTTCATCAGTTTCCCCGGAAAGCACATACTCCACTCCACCTATAGTGGATGTAACCGTTACATCGGCACCTGAAATCTCTGCTGTCACTCCGGAAGGCAGATTTGTGACAGAAGCTACACTGCCAGAATAGACTACATTTACAGCCGATGTAAAAGTGGAATTTTCCACCATGTCTTCATCATCAGCATCTACTGTCTCTTCAGGATCTGAATAAGTATATCCGGAAGTGAGATCCAATGCACTTTCGTCAATAACATAACTTAAGCTATTAACATCTATTATTACCTCGGCACTCCCTCCGTTAGAGTCATTTTCGTCGTTGGTATTCGCAAAATCTGTTGAACATCCTGCCATAAGAGCGGCAGATAAAGTAATTATCAATATCCGTTTCATCTTTATATTTTTTAGGTTTTACACAAAACAAAAATAATACCTGCCTATTATATGTAATAAAACATTCAGCGAACTGCCTTGTTTTTTAGTACTTTTACGAGCAATCCAAGATATTTAATAATATATCTATTCGTTGTGAAATCATAGAACTTTCCAATGTCGGAAAATCAACTCTATTTACTGTATAAACATTGGAAAAACTCAGTCTGAGAAAGCAAAGGCTACAAAATCAAAGATGTTTAAGACAAAATCGATTTATACTTCTATTAGAAATAGTAATGATATAATATTTAAATGCTATAACCGAATTAAAAAAAGAGCCCAATAAAATTAGGCTCTTTTTTAATAAAATCCAAAAAAGTTGTTACTTTCTTTCTCCTCTGTCGCCTCTTTCACCTCTATCTGCTGCACCTCTGCGGTCACCACCTCTGCGACGGCCACCACCGCGACGCTCGCCGCGATCGTTGCGTTCACGGTTTCCGCTACCTTGCTGCGCATTTGCAGCTACACCTGCATTGGGTGAAAGATCGCGTTTGCCATAAACTTCTCCGTTGCACACCCATACCTTGATTCCGAGAAGACCCACTTTGGTATTGGCCTCGGCCAATGCATAGTCGATATCTGCACGGAAAGTGTGAAGAGGGGTACGTCCTTCCTTATAAAGCTCTCTTCTGGCCATTTCTGCTCCTCCAAGACGACCGCTGATAAGTACTTTGATACCTTCAGCACCCATACGCATTGTGGAAGCTATAGCCATTTTGATAGCTCTACGATAAGAGACACGGCCTTCAACCTGACGAGCGATATTGTTTGCTACAATGTTTGCGTCAACTTCAGGTCTCTTAACTTCGAAAATGTTGATTTGAACTTCTTTGTTAGAAATTTTCTTTAACTCTTCTTTCAACTTATCTACTTCCTGGCCACCTTTCCCGATGATAACACCAGGGCGAGCGGTATGGATAGTAACAGTAATAAGTTTAAGAGTTCTTTCTATGACGATTTTGGAAAGATTTGCTTTAGATATACGGGCATTGAGGTACTCGCGAATCTTTGAATCTTCCAAAATTCTTCCTGCATAATCGGTTCCACCGTACCAGTTAGAGTCCCAGCCGCGGATAATACCAATTCTGTTGCTTATAGGATTAGTTTTCTGTCCCATATTATTCCTCCTCCTTAGTTACGGGTTGATTTTTAACTCCAAGTATTACAGTCACATGATTAGAACGCTTGCGAATACGGGCTGCGCGTCCTTGTGGTGCTGTACGAATACGTTTCAGAGAACGGCCCTGTCCTACCATTATGGTTTTGACAATAACATTACCGTTTTCCAATTCTTTACGATCTGCTTCGTTCTTAGCTTCCCAGTTCGCAATTGCCGAACGGATAAGCACGGAAACGCGTGAAGCAGCTTCCTTTTTAGTGTATTTCAGTATATCCAAAGCGTGATTGACTTCCATACCTCTTACCATATCAGCGACTAAGCGCATCTTTCTCGGAGATGTAGGAACATCATTCAGCTTTGCAATAGCTGTCTCTTTTTTTATTTCTTTCAGCCTGTCGGCCATTTGTTTTTTACGAGATCCCATTTTGTAACTCTTTACTTAAATGATTAACGATTACCCGAATGACCTTTAAAGGTACGTGTCGGTGCAAATTCGCCGAGTTTGTGACCAACCATGTTTTCAGTAACATATACCGGAATAAACTTGTTTCCGTTATGAACAGCAATAGTGTGACCTACAAAGTCAGGTGAGATCATACTGGCTCTAGACCAGGTTTTGATAACTTCTTTTTTCATTGTCCCCTCATTCATAGCTAATACCCTCTTTTCGAGACTATCTTGAATGTACGGACCTTTTCTTAGTGAACGACTCATAATTCTTTAGTTTATTCCTTTATTTTTTCCTTCTTTCAATGATAAACTTACTGGAAGTGCTCTTAGGATTACGTGTCTTGTATCCCTTAGCAGGAATACCTTTACGTGAACGGGGATGTCCCCCAGAAGCACGTCCTTCACCACCACCCATCGGGTGATCAACAGGATTCATAACCACACCACGAGTACGAGGTCTGCGACCAAACCATCTGCGACGGCCGGCCTTTCCATCAGATTCAAGGCTGTGATCAGGATTAGATACTGTTCCAACTGTCGCACGGCAGGCAACGAGAACCATTCTTGTCTCACCCGAAGGGAGGCGAAGTATGGCGTGATTACCTTCACGTGCAGTAATCTGAGCATAAGTTCCGGCACTACGTGCCATTGCGGCACCTTGTCCGGGACGAAGTTCGATGTTGTGAACCAAAGTACCGAGAGGAATCTCAGCTAAAGGGAGTGAGTTACCAACTTCGGGTGCAATACCCGAACCGGAAGCAATCGTCTGACCGACCTTCATTCCGTTAGGAGCTATAATATAGCGTTTCTCTCCATCTGCATAAACGACCAAAGCAATGCGTGCACTGCGATTAGGGTCGTATTCAATAGTTTTAACTACAGCGGTAAAATTATCTTTATCACGAAGAAAATCTATCACACGGTACATTCTCTTATGACCGCCGCCGATGTAGCGCATTGTCATTTTACCCTGATTATTTCGTCCACCTGACTTTCTTATAGGTTCAAGCAGCGATTTTTCAGGAGTGGTGCAAGTGATATCATCAAATGCACTTATTGTTTTATTTCTCTGACCGGGGGTTACCGGTTTAAATTTACGTACTGCCATCTGATTAAATATTGCTGTAGAAATCAATCTTATCTTCACCGGCAAGTGTCACAAAAGCTTTCTTATAGTGATTTGCACGGCCTGCTAATACTCCCGCTTTAGTAAAGCGGCTTTTACGTTTTCCGTGGTAGTTTACTGTATTGACATCCTTTACAGAAACTCCATACATTTGTTCAACCGCATTTTTAATCTCAATTTTATTGGCATCGCGGTCCACAATAAAACCGTAACGATTCAATTTATCGCCTTGAGTCGTCATTTTCTCTGTTACAAGAGGCTTAATTAAAATTCCCATATCTCTATGCGATTATTTACGTCTTTCAGAAAGAATGTCTATTACTCCGTCAACTAAAACAACATCGTATGCATTCATAATAGCATAAGTGTTGATTTCATCTACTGAGATAACATTAACATTCGGTAAATTTCTGGACGAGATGAAAATATTGTCTGAATTTTCGGGAAGGACGAACAATGTTCTTCTTCCGTTTGCTTTCAGATTTTCTAATATCTGGATAAACTCTTTAGTTTTAGGAGTATCCATAGTGAAAGGTTCTACAATCTTGATAGCCTCTTCCTGAACTTTGTATGTCAAAGCAGAGTAACGAGCAAGCTGTTTTAGTTTTTTGTTCAACTTAAAGCCATAGCCGTGAGGCTGAGGACCGAAAGCCCTGCCTCCGCCTACCATTGTAGGTGATTTAGTACTACCGTGACGCGCACCGCCTGAACCTTTCTGACGAACGATTTTCTTGGTACTACGGTTAACTTCCCATTTTTCTTTCGTCTTATGGGTACCTTGACGCTGATTTGCAAGGAACTGCTTTACATCAAGATAAATGGCGTGATCGTTGGGCTCTATGCCAAAGATCTCCGCATCGAGAGTCACTTTTTTCCCTGACTCTGTTCCATCGATTTTGTAAACTGATAATTCCATTGCTTAATCCTCCAATGTTACATAAGAACCCTTTGCTCCGGGGATGGAGCCTTTTACAAGAACAAGATTGTTCTCGGGAATAATCTTTACAACCCTAAGGTTCAAGACTTTTACCCTGTCCCCTCCCATTTGACCCGCCATTCTCATGCCGGGGAACACTCTTGAAGGCCAAGAAGATGCACCCATTGAACCCGGGTGACGGAGTCTGTTGTGCTGACCGTGAGTCTGACCACCTACTCCTTGAAATCCGTGGCGTTTAACAACACCTTGGAAACCTTTACCTTTAGAGATACCTGTAACGTCAACCCAGTCGATATTATCTTTCCAGTCAAGGTCAAGATTTTCGACGGTGATAATGTCACCCAATTTTAGTGCAGAGGTGTCGAAATTTTTAAATTCAACTACCTTGCGCTTGGGTGTGGTTCCTGCCTTTTCAAAGTGCCCTTTTTCGGGCTTGCTGGTGTGTTTTTCTGATTTATCGTCATAGGCAAGCTGTACAGCGGCATAACCATCTTTTTCAACTGTACGAATTTGCGTAACAACACACGGCCCAGCTTCAATAACGGTGCATGGTATATTTTTACCATCAGCATCGAAAACGGATGTCATTCCGATTTTTTTTCCAATTAATCCAGGCATTGGTTTTTAACTAAATTATTGTTAATTAATAAGTTAACTATCCCGCACATATTTTTTGCGGGCTGCAAAGATACTATTAATATTTTAATTTACAAGCAGTTCGGAAGATTTTTTCCTGTTCTCAAACATTATTTTAATCTGCTGAAAATAATACCTAAAAACAATCTTGGTCCCGATGCGAAATCGGGCTGCGGATTTGAAATATTAAAGAGCCAGTCAGCCTTGGCTATAAAACTCAGCTTTTGAGTGATAGCTATCTCCATACCTATATATGGTGTTACGGCGACAAATGCGTATTTGTGATAGATCATTAATTTATCTTGAGTGCCGGAAAGATAAAAATAATCAAGTACTGTATGGTTTCTATTACCCCCACCTCCAACATTCACACCGATAAAAGGTTTCACTTTACCGCCAACTCTAACATAATCAAAAGTGAGACCACCCCATCCTGTTACCTGATAACTCCCTTTTTCTTCATAAGAGATAGAAGAACGATACCCTTCCATACCGATTCTGAACTGATCCGAAACTGTTCCGAAATGAAATTTAATGGTCCCTCCTATACCGAAAGGAGCCCCTTTCACTTGATGATTAGAAAGGATGTCGTCATCCTCTGCTATCTGGAAATCACCGCTTTTGAGATACCCCGTATGGAGCATCATTCCTCCGGAAAAACCTTGATATGAAAACTGTGCGAAAACTCCTGTTGAAAATAATAATAGGGCAAGCGCCTGAACGGGAAAAAAAATATAGTGTAAAAATTTCATCAGGGAACATTTATTTGATTTTCTTCATAGAAAAATAGACCATTTCGTTGTTTTCACGCCTTCCTTCCCACTCCATCCCCTCAGAAGAAATTTCAATGTCCCAACACTCGAAATTGGTCCCTTTTACCCCTGAAATTTCATCATTGGACCATACAGAAGCAAGCAAATCACCGTATAGTTTATAAGTACTCTGATTATCCTCTTTTAACACCCACACAGTATTTCCATTCTCCGTTTTGGATATGTAGTAGTTATATGTCCCATCGTCCTTGTATTCCCATCTGCGAAGAGGTGAATCGGCAGCCGAAACCCCGGGAGTGACATTTCTCCCCTCCCAAAGGCCGATAATGGAAAGCGAATAATTTTCATCTGCTTTTTCAAGATGATATGACTTGTTATCGTCTTTAGGGGCAGAGTTAACAGTCATAGATTTAACTTTGTAATCGATTCCGTCATCATCGATTTTTTTGACATCGAGTACCATACTCCAGTCTTCACCTGCCTCATCCTTTATGGAGTGCTGAATGATTATATTGTGCCCCGACACAGAATAAGGGCAGCTGTTTTCTTTCCAAGTATTATTGTTTTGGGAGATATAATATCCGGCAGCATAAATCTGAGTGCCGTTTTCTAAAAAAATAGATACAAACTTTTCGTTAGTTGGTATATCTTTATCATTGATTTCCTCGCAAACCCAAACACCTATAATCTTCTCTTTTAGTACATTTTCCTTCACAGAGCAGGACGAGAGGATGAAAAGTGATGCTATAACACTTGTAAGAATAAAAGAACCTGTTTTCATAAATGCATTGTTTAATGCACAAAAATAGAAAAAAACTTTAAAACATGAGCATCACCCCGATATTCATACGAGGCGGTTCTAAAGCGATGTATTCATGATTAAACATATTTGTAAGGCGATACTTGGCATAAACCGAGAAGCATCCCGCATTGATAGATGCCTGAACTCCTGCCTGAATGGGGGTAAATCTCTTAGCATCGCGATATTTCAGCTTTCCTTCATCAGTCTTTACCATAAATCTCTTACTGAAGGAGTAATCTCCGTAAACACCAAGCTCCACGAAAAACCTCTTGTAAATGATAAACCTGTTGAGCCATGCCGTACCTAAATTATCACTTCTGAAATATTCGGCTTTAATTACACCCGGGACACTTTCTCCTACAAATCCTGCTGCCGCTGCTCCGTCTATACGATAAGAATAGAATGAATATTGTATCTGAGTACCCACAGCGTACCAGCGGGCAGGGCGATAAAAAAACTTCAGACCTGTCATCAAATCCATAGAGTTTCCGTATTGAACCTCCGGATAAAATTTTTCTCCCGAAAAACCAATATCTGTCGCAAGTCCCATTCCGAAATAGAAATCTGTATATCTGGATCTGTAGCCCGGATAACGCTTTTTAGTGGTCTTTGTCTCCACCCCTCCGTCATTACTGACCGTTTCCACCGTAATTACCACCTCGCTTGTGTCTAAAGCTATATCTTTTTCCAATTTGAATGGAGATTGAAAAACTATTTCAGAGCCCCCTATTTTAAGTTTTTTCTGCCCCTTTGCGACATTAATATTTAGGGCATTAGTTAAAAAAATCGCAATAACTACTATTATATAAATTATCTTTTTCATAATATTTTTATTCTATTTTAATTTTACCCTCTGCAACTGCTTTAATCAGATCTTCGTCAATAGTCCCCTTGATATAAATCACCGCCACCTCGTCTTCGGACAATGCGAGGAAGATCAGTTCGTGTGTCCTATTGTACATACTGAGCTTCTCCTGACTGTCTTTAACTTTCATAACCTGCTGAAAATTATTCTTTTTAATATATGAAAGGACATCTTCTCTAAGAGAATCAGCAGTAGATTTGTATTTGTCGCAAGAGACAGAAAGGATCTTAAGCTCTTCCATTTTCTTAAACAACTGCTTCTCTTGAACTTCAGATTCGGGGACTAAAAAAGAAAAAGCCTTGGGTGAAATATCTATACTCTCGATCCCTTTGCGATTTTCGTAACTATCGCAAATCTTGCCGAAATCACTACTTTGAGCCATCATTCCCACAGGAATAAGAACCCACATCATCATTAATAGTATTCTTTTCATAATAATTTGATTATTCATTTTCAATTTTTACCACATTGTCTGCCCTAAGCAGCATTTTTTTAAATACCCCCATTTTCTGATCCACCATCTTTTTATTCATCATTCTCGACAACTTCTGCATCTGTTCGTTAGCAAAATCCTTAGCCGCCTTGTCATCCTCCACCTGCACACCCCCCACTTTCATCGTAATCACAGGCTCCGCTACCGCAATGGTGGGTTTGGAAATAGTGAGAAAAACACCGAGCAAAATCGCCGCTGCTACCGCAATAGGGGCGGCACAATAAATCCAGCGAAGTACTGTTTTTTTCGAAGAGTGCTTTGACATTGGTACAGAGTACTTCTGTAATGTTTCTCTCTCCTCTTTCAGATAGGAGAAGAGAGGTGCGTACTTCTGTATTTCGAGAGGAACCTCATTATGAGGAGTTTGTACAAAATAATTTCTTATCTGCTGCTCATCCTCCAAGGAGGTTTCTCCTTCAAAATAACGATTTAATAACTGCTCTATATTATTCATTTTCTTCATTTTATCTATCAATTGAGTGTTAAATATCCTTTTATTGCTTTTCTTCCTCTGGAGAGGATCGTCCTTACATTTCCCTCCGATGTATTAAGAATCTGCGCTATCTCGCAAAATTCATATCCCATAACATCCCTCAGCCTTATGGCAATTTGCTGATCATCCGGCAACTTTTTAATTATCTGCCTCAATTCATCCATTTTCTCTCCGATTTCCAGCCGAGAGTGCGGATTGGTCTTTTCGGAAGCAAATCCAAGACTCTCCTCTGTGCACCTCTCAAGTGCCACTTTGTCTTCTTCCCTGTTCTTGCGAAGTCTCAGATAATCAAGACAGACATTCCTAAGGATAGTAATCGTCAGCGCATCTATATTTTTAATCTCCTTACCTCTTTCATTATAGACTTTTACCACCGCATCCTGCACCATATCTTCAGCAGTCGCAGCTCCTTTATGAATAAACGATGCTGCAAAACAAAGAAGTTTAGGTCTTATCTTCTCTATGTATCTGTTAAATTCTCTCTCTGTCATCTTTTGGACTTTCAAATAATAGACGAATATAGAAAAATAATGTTACAGAAATTTATAACTTTGTGAAATGGAAATAATGATAGATATCTTCGCCGTAGCACTCGGCATAGTGGGATTAATAGGGTGCATATTGCCCGTAATTCCCGGACCTCCGGTTAGTTACATCGGAATGGTTATTCTTTATGTATGGGGCCATGATGTAAGAGATGATATTACCTCTAAAGTTTTGATTGTATGGCTTATCGTCACTGTAATTGTCACTATACTTGATTATATCGTCCCCGCATGGTTCACTAAAAAGACCGGAGGTTCCAAAGCCGCCTCCCGCGGAGCATTTGTGGGAATGGTCATAGGAATCATATTCTTTCCCCCTATCGGAATGATCATCGGAGCATTCTTGGGTGCTCTCTTAGCAGATATGTTTGTAGAAGGAAAGGAGCTCAGACATTCATTAAAATCTGCCATGGGCTCCTTCCTCGGATTTCTTGCCGGCACAGGATTAAAGCTGATTGCCTCCGGCGTAATGATGTATTACATTATTGCAGGTATCTGCTAAATTATTCTGAGCAAATTACTTGCACCATCTATCAAGCCAGTCGAAGAACACTCTGTTCCAATGAATAGAGTTCTGCGGTTTGAGAATCCAGTGGTTCTCATCGGGGAAGAGAAGCATCTTCGAAGGAACTCCCATCATCTGCGCTGCATTGAATGCTGCCATACCCTGCTCCACAGGCACCCTGTAATCGAGTTCACCATGAGTAACTAAAATAGGGGTATTCCAATTTTTGATAAGCTTATGTGGAGAATTTGAATAATGCCTTTTGGCAATAGGATTCGTATCCCACGGAGCACCACCATTGTCCCATTTAGGGAACCAGAGTTCTTCAGTCATCATATACATCTGCTCCTGATTGAAAATACCTGCATGAGAGATGAAAGCAGAAAATACATTTTTATGAATACCTGCAAGATAGTAGATTGAGTATCCGCCATAACTTGCCCCTGCAGCTCCTACTTTCCCCACAAATGGCTCTTTCTTCAGATCTGCCACTGCCGAGAGATAATCATCCATATTCTGACCGCAATAATCTCCCGAAATCTGATCGCACCACTCCTGTCCGAAAGCTGTCGTACCACGGCGATTAGGAAGAATGACAATATAACCCTGGGCTGCCATAAGTTTAAAATTCCAGCGAGTGGACCATCCCTGACTTAATGTCCCCTGAGGGCCTCCTGTACAGAAAAGGATAGCCGGATACACCTTTGAAGGGTCAAACTCGGGGGGATATATAACCCATGTATGCATCTTCTTCTTATCTGTCGTGGTAATCCATCTCTGTTCACATTTACCCGATTTAACCTGCGAAAGGATATAATCGTTTTCATTGGTAATCTGCTTTATACTGCCGTCAATAGCCGAAACAGAAACAATCTCGTTGGGTCTGTCCATAGAGTGGTTGGTGCAGATAAGTTTATCACCCACCTGCTGAACACCGCTGAAATCATACCACACATCTTCACCGGTTATCCTGCGTACTTCACCATCAAGATTTACCTCAAAAAGTCCCTGAAGAGCATTGACCAAAGAGGTAAAATAGAGACCTGTCCCATCTTTTTTCCATACAGGGGTAGTGACATTATAGCCGTAATCTATGGATAGTTCTTTCTTTACGCGAGTATCCAAATCAATGATGAAAAGCCTCTGCTTATCTGCTTCGAAACCGCCTCTTTTCATACTAATCCACGCAATATATTTTCCATCGGGAGAATAAACAGGATCGGTGTCGTAACCGGGCATCCCCTCCGAAAGATTTTCACAAGCAGCTGTCTGAGTATCATAAAGGTAAATATCTGTATTGGTAGAGAACGCATACTCTTTTCCGGTGAGCTTACGGCAGGAATATGCAATTTTCTTTCCGTCAGGAGACCAACTCAGCTGCTCAAGTCCTCCGAATGGGAGGGTAGGAAGTTCAAACATAGTCCCTGCGATGATATCAGTCCCCTCGCCTACGGCAATAGTACCTCCGGAGAGGGCTTTCGTCTTATCAAAAGAGGCAAACCATGTATGAGGAACAGTCTCTACGAAACAATCCCAGTGTCGATACATAAGCCCCTCGATAGTCCTTCCTGTGGACTTTACAAGATCAGGATAGCTATCTGTGGGTTTAATGGCAGACTGCACATCGGAAATGTACATTATCTCTGAACCATCCGGAGAAAATTCAAAAGCAGAAATACCATTTTCAAAAGAGGAGACACAGGCTGCTTTCTTTTCTTTTATGGACTTTGAGAAAATCTGTCCCCCTTTTAAAAAAGCCACATTATCATTGTCAATCCAGCGTCCATTATTGCTACTTTGAGGGAAATGGGTAATCTGCGTATTTGATGTTCCGTCTGTGTTGATAACAAAAAGCTGGCGCATCCCTTTATTCATTTGAATATCGGTATAAGTCACTCCATAGAGAATTTTGGTGCCGTCGGGAGAGACCTGGGGATCGGAAACCTTACCGAGAAGGTGCATTACTTCGGGGGTGAACTTTCCGTTCTCTACCGTTATTGTGCTTTTTTCAATTACAGCACCCTCATCATCCACGGCAGGCTGTGTTTTACAACTTACCATAATTGTTAAAAATGTAATAAATAATAAGATTTTTTTCATATCTGTTCAATTTGTTGATTATAGACCGTGTTAAAAGATAAAAACGCAGCTTGGGCATCGGGAAGACAATTCAGATGATACACCGGAACCGTTTTAATTATCGAAGAGATTGTATTGCATATATTATCCGATAAATGCTCGTCATGGGCAAAAGAGGGGGGGCAGGAGGGATAAATGGCACCAAAAGAGCTCAGTTTTGAGAGCTTGGATATTGTATTGGCGGGAGCCTGAGAAAGGCGGACAATAGCGGCAACAGGATACTCTTCCTTTTTGTAGCAAGGTGTCTTCCCGCTCCATGGCGAGCCGCAAACTACCACCGAAGCGGCTCCATCACTACCTGTGCTCACTTTTATAATGGGACTGTCGTCATTAAGGAGAAATGTTCCGGGGATATTTTCTCTCCAAAGTCGGGTATGGGTACTCTTTCCTGTTCCTGATTCACCTAAAAACAGTACCGCTTTACCGTTATAGACATTGACGGAAGAGTGAATCGGAATACCACAGAGAGGAGCTATGGCGGTGGAAAATGCCATCCACATAGAAAACCTCAACATAGATCCGTGTTTATTCTCTTCCCAGTTAGAAACCACATTAAGGCATCCTTCTGAATATCGGGCAGCAAAAAGATGTATCTCTCCATTTCGAGGGATCATTTTAAAGAGGAGGTTCTCTGTGTCACGATAAAAAAAACATTTTATGTCTTCATCATCGAAATCGAAAGCAATAAGAGGGGCGTTATCTTCTGTAAATATCTTATATTCAGACATTTGGGAAAGAACACCACAGGTCGAATATTTCAATACAGGTGTCTCGTGGTCTTTCGTGGCAAAAAGTTTGAATCCATCTATCTTGTCAAGCGGCGATTTATCAAGCCCTGTTTCAAATAAGACAGGGAAACCGGCTATGTTGTATCTAAAAAAATTACTCATTTTATATATCAAATATTTTGTCACATATAGAGAGCGAACTCTCCCTATGGGCAATGATAATAATCGTCAGCTGCTTGTATGTGTCTGAAAGTTCTTGTATGGCTTGATTAATCTCTTTTTCAGTTTTGGAATCGAGCGAAGAAGTCGCTTCGTCAAAAAACAGCACTTCCGCATTTTTATAAAGCGCCCTCGCTATCCCGATTCTCTGCCTCTGACCACCGGATATCTTACTCCCACCCTCTCCGAGAACGGTATTTAACCCCTGAGGAAGGTTCTTTACGAAATCTATGAGGGATACCTGTTCCAAAATAGAGAGAATCTTTTTCTTATCAATATTTTCCATATCTTGCCCGAGGGCAATATTTTCGGCCATCGAAAGATCAGCAATAAACACATCCTGAGGCACATACCCCACTATTTTCTGCCACCCTCCCACATTGTCACTCGAAAGAGGGACTCCGTCTATTTCAATACTTCCTTTCTGAGGAGGGAAAAAGCCGAGAAGGAGATTGAACAGTGTGCTTTTCCCCGCACCTGTGCGACCTCTGAGCCCGAATTTCTCCCCTTTATGTATTTCAAAGGAGAGATTATCTATTACCATTCCTGTTGAATAAGAGAACGATAGGTTTTTTATTGCGATAGCTTTATTAAAAATAATATTATTTGAAGAAGTTTTATCCGAAGCGAGAGAGGGGGAAGGATTTTCCTTGTAGAACTCCTCTATTACATCAATGGTGTATTGCGTAGATTTAATACCTCCCCATGTCCCTATTAAGGAGTGAACCGAGGGGAGCATCCTGATAATTGCTACTGTAAAAACCCCTAAGAACACTCTCATGGAGGCATCGTCTGCATTGAGGCTGAAAACCACCATCGCACAGACAACAAGGGCAACAGCTATTTCAAGCAGATACGAGGGGATACTCTGAATAAGGGAGGATTTAATTCTATATTTGGATATAACATCAAGTCCTGTCTGAAATTTCTCTTTCATAAGGGGAAAGGCGTTATTGATCTCCATCTCGGCATAACCTTTAAAAGTCTCCTGAACTACTTTTTGCTGCTGCCTGCGAGCCTCCATCTCTACACGGCCGTATTTTTTCAGTCGAGAACGAACCAATATGAGATATACTAAAACCACAGGCAGAAATGACAGAATGATAAATAATGCAGAGAGGGGATTGTAGAAGCATAGAGCGATGAGGATAAATGTGCAGAAAATTATTTCCCCTGAAAACTTTAGAACAGATGCCAGATAGACTACTACGAAATTATAACAGACGGCATTGATGTTGAAAGCTATCTCACTGCTATTGGAATTTTTAACATAAAGAAGTCCTCTTCCGTAAAGGAGAGAGAAAAGTTTTGCGGAAAAATACTTATAGAGTGATAAAAGGTACTTGTTTTGATAATTAATGAAGAGGAGGTTTATCACACTTTTAAGAATGATAATGGAGAGGATGGACACTACGAGAAAGATGATAAAGTCTCTATTATCTGAAAATTCAAACAGTGTGTATAAAGTATTTAGAACAGTGTTATCAGAAATAGATCCTCCATCTAAAACCAAAATAAGCACAGGGAGCAGTACGGCCACTCCCATAAGATCAAGAAGTGCTCTTATGGGGACAAAAAGGGTGACAAGTACCCCTTTTTTCCTGAACGAATCGGGAATCAGCCGTATTACTTTTCTAAGCATCAAGTACTTGGCATTTCTTTAGAGATTCTATCCACTTGCGGGCATCTCTTAACGCAATCTCTTTTTCCACATCGTATTTTTCCAACAAAAGATCTGTTATCGTCACCTCGTCAAAATCTTTATCCAATACCGAATCCCAAAGAAATTTTAAAGTTTCATTCAGGTTTATCACTTTGGTCATATCTGAAATATCGGAATTTTGGACGATAACGACCCATTCGTCCGCTATTTTTCTTACTTTAAGTCCTTTTTTTATTCTCATAATTATTATCTTTGCAGTTATCTATATTGTTGCAAAAGTAAATATTTAATAACAAATAAAAAAGGATGAGATCTATTCCTAATGAGGTTTTTTTTGAGGAAGTGGAAAAAATGCTCCTTGAGGGTCGATCTGTAAAGATTGTGGTACAGGGGACAAGTATGTCTCCCCATTTTGTTTCGGGCAAAGATTATGTCGTAGTATCGCCTATAGATGAAAATAGGAAGAAGACTGTTCTTAGAGGCGATATTGTTTTGTTTCATATAGGCGGCTCCGTTCACCTTCACAGAGTAATCCACTATTTCGGGACACTTCTCGAAATCAGAGGTGATGGCTGCTATGGCAAATATGAAAAAATTACCTCTTCTGATATAATCGGTATTGTAAAAGAAGGCACTTTCCACGGAGGAAAGCCTTTTAAAAGCGATTCGCTCGGGTGGAAAGTGCGATCATGGTTTTGGATGCATACATACTTTATGCGTCACCAGATGGTAAGGGTTAAGAGAATTTTAAGAAAATACTTATAATTAAGGAGCAAGGGTGACATTGGCATTATAGCTATTTCCACCATAGCTCGCTGTTTTTAACACCGTATCCCATCTATCTTTTTGTTCTTCTCTGAGTGTCAGAGTGAGAGTCTGAGTTGTTTTTCCGTCTGAAGCCTTCTGACCTCCGCAATAGATGATAAATGGATTATCGAATTCACCTGTTAGTGCCATACCTGATGCATCCAATGATGACAGTCTGCTTTCATAGCACCGTAAATCATAAAGGGCAGAATATCCCGATATATC
>CAZSXE010000009.1:0-25999 GCA_964611185.1 uncultured Muribaculaceae bacterium
GGAAATTTTCCATACAATATTTCATCGCAGATTTTTTTCAAGGTGCTTGATTATAAGGAGCAGATTCCCCAGGTGGTGGGAATGGTGCAGAAAGAGGTGGCCGAGAGGCTCGCTTCCCCTCCGGGGTCGAAAGCGTACGGTATTCTTTCTGTCCTGCTTCAGGCGTGGTACGACATTGAGTACCTGTTTACAGTCAATGAAAATGTCTTTACCCCCCCTCCGAAGGTGAAATCGGCTGTGATTCGCCTGCGGCGCAATGGAAGGAGCGTTCTTAATTGCGATAGCGAAATTTTTAAAAAAGTCATCAAAACGACTTTTAACCAGCGTAGGAAAACTATTCGTAATTCTCTCAAGCCGCTGGGTCTGTCGCTTCCCCCCTCCATACCTTCGGTCAATATTAAAGGTGAAGCTATCAATTTACTCGATATGAGACCTGAGCAGCTCTCTGTGGAGCAGTTTGAGATGCTCGGTAATGCTTTGAGTAAATTATGCTGATTTCTGATGTAAATTCTTTCAAGTCTTTGTAAGCCTCCGACAAAAGACATCTTGATTTATTGATTTTTATTATTTGGACATAGTTGTTGCCTATTCGTCCAAGTTGTGGACAAGTTGGTCAAAGTTGGTCACTCAAAATGCGTTCTTTTATATGTTGAAGTGAATCAATATTTGATTTTGAAATAGTCGAGAAGTTGTTTGTAGTTGTCTTGCGCTGTCAGGCAGGTGTCGGTTAGGTAACCGTTGATTTTGCCCCATTCGTGTAGCCCTCGATAGTAGAACATTTTGAGTTCATCGGTAATGATGAACGGCACGATGCGATTGGCAAGGCACTCCTTGAACATCACCAAACGACCGACACGACCATTCCCGTCTTGAAATGGGTGAATGCTCTCGAACCGCTGGTGTAGGTCGATAATGTCGTCAAGGGACTTTTGCTTCTTTGCATTGTACTCAGTAAGCAGGGCCTTCATTTGGTGATGTACATTTTCGGGCGCACAAGTTTCGTTACCGCCCACCTCGTTTGGCAGTCGTTTGTATTCGCCGACATTAAACCAATCCTTACGAGAGTCGGAAGTCCCCGATTTCAAGAGCAGATGCAGTTGTTTGATAAAAGCCTCCGACAGTTTGTCCTCGGTTCTGTCAATAATGAGGTCTATACAACGGAAGTGATTGGTAGTCTCGATGATGTCGTCCACATTTATGCTCTCATCGGTAATGCATACGGTGTTAGTCTCAAAAATATAGCGGGTCTGGTCATGTGTCAAACGACTGCCCTCGATATGGTTTGAGTTGTATGTTATGTCGATTTGCGTGCGATGATAAATGCCGCCTTTGAGTTTGACAGACTTTTGTTCACGCAGAACCTTCAACAACGGTGATACTGCCTTATTCGCCATCTTTTTGGACGGCAATGTGGCATCCTCGGGTATGCTCCAAGTCTTGCCCGTCAGAAATGCACCTTCAACTTTACCTACGGCACACCAATTACGAACAGTACGCTCAGACAGACCAAATTTCTCGGCAAATTCTGCAACTGATATGTATTTCATAATAATCATGTATCGGCAAGTTTTGCGCCGAAACTCACCTCAAAGATAGTTATTTTTGCCGATAACGGCAATAAATCGCCGAAATATTTCAGAATAATAAAGAATCCATTTCTAATGTTTTAAACACCCATTTATCTTGTACACAATTTATTCGACAGTGTCAATCGGAGGTTGTGACACTTCAAATCCAAAACTGCGAGGATTAGATAGATAGCTATACTTCTTGAGTATGGTGTATTATTAGCATCAAATGTAATAGTAATATTATTAATGTCCGAAACAACTTTATACCATTCCCCATCAATCGGCAAAACAGGATTCTCTATAAGTTTTGATGAAATAATCTCGAAATCAGACTTGTGAATATGTATAGTTATCGCTTCTAATTCTGGATGAATATATGGATTATCTACTTTGGGAGTCCAAACTGACACTCCTCCTCCGGCAGAAATAATTTTTTCTCCACTCCATACCTTCGGTCAATATTAAAGGTGAAGCTATCAATTTACTCGATATGAGACCTGAGCAGCTCTCTGTGGAGCAGTTTGAGATGCTCGGTAATGCTTTGAGTAAATTATGCTGATGAACCTGAATAACTGTATGTGATTTTTTATTACATTCGCAGGTTGATTTTCATCTAATGAAGCGATATTTAAAATATTTTCTATTTTTTGCTTTGTTGCTGACGGCTTCTCTGTCGCTGAAATATTCAGATGATGGAGCGGATGGGGAGTCTGTTTTTATATCGGAAAAAGGGGTTAGCGACGGGGATAAACCGGAGCCTGTCTCTCCCGGGGAATATTATGTTATTTCAAACTACAATTCGCTGTACAAGGCAGTTGAAAACAGTTACTCTTCGAGGACTCTTACCAATATCTCAAGAATACCGGCAAAATCGACTTGCGACAGAGTTATATCTACACTTGCTTCTTTTTTTACTATTAATAATGATAATTCTAATGAGTATTTTTCGGGTAAGGCGATCTCTCCTGACCCGCACTACTCATATCTATTGCTGAAGAATCTGCGGATTTGACCTACTTCGCACACAAAAAGGGTGATATGTAAGTTGCAGATAACAAGCTTATCCTTTAAAAGGCTTGCTGTATATATCACGGATCAATAGATTTAAAAATTTAACAATTATTATTATGACACAAAAAATTATTGTCGCTAAACCGACTTTACCTATATATGTACCGATTATTCTGATGATAGTCGGACTTGTTCTTATGTTCTTATCTTCGACCGCTCTTTTGATTACGGGCGGTTGCCTGATCGTGGCAGGATTCGGAGTTTTGCCTCTCACTAAAAAGCATCAGGTTACCTCAGAAACAAAGTCTCCTGTTAAAAAAAATATTGTATTTATCAATCCTACCGACAAGCTGAAAATGATAGATGCTCTTGATAAAAATAATTTCGAGATTCTCTCTTCGATAAGAGTTTGCGAGCTTGGGACTCAGGTGGAATTTACCACCTCTAAGGATGCTCTTTATGCCTCTGTTCAGCTTTACGATTATGTTCCTCATCACTACGAGGTAGGGTCAAAACTTTATGAATATTATGATGCTCAGGCTGAGAAAATTTGTAAGTTAAAAGAAAAATATTGTAAGAAATAGGGAGTTTAATTGTACTATATTTTTTTAATGATGCTGCAATAATTGATTAATTATTTGCAGCATTTTTCTTACCTTTGAAGAATTATTATCATTCAAATTACATAAGATGAAAAGATTTATAATATTTATCGTTTTATTGGCGCTAAGCGCGGCGGCTACGGCTCAGAAATGTATAGATTACAGCATTATTAAGGATAGCGTGAGTGTAGCTGTCGATAATAACGGGTCGGGGAGTTTCACGGTAGCCAAAACTATTTTGATTCACACCCCTGAGGGTGGGGTGGCCAATAGAATTATTAAATACGATTATGATCCCCTTACCGCTTTTGCTGAGTTCAAATTTGTAAAAATCATCAGAGAAGATGGTTCGGTTGAGGATATAGATGTTTCTAAAGCTTATGACTATACCGCTCCGGCACGGATGATCTATTGGGGAGCGAGACAGATTATGATAGAAGTGGGGAGATTGAATAGGGGCGATATTGTGGATTATGAGATCTCAAAAAGGGGATTTACATACGCTCTTCTGTCGGGTTCATTGCTCGAAGAGGGGGGTGAATCTGAGGATGATTCACGCTTTATTCCCCCTATGAAGGGTGAATTTTATGATATTGTCCCTTTCTGGTGCAGTGTTCCTACCGTCAGGAAAGTATATCGCCTTTCTATTCCTGACGAGAAAGAGATTCAGTTTGAATTTTACAATGGAGAGTGTTCTTCTTCAATGAGATATGAGGGCGGTAGAAAAGTTTATACTTTTTCAATGGATGATATGAAGCCTCTTGTGAGAGAGCCTAATATGGTGGATCCTTTCGATTGTGCCCCTAAACTTATGCTCTCCTCCACGAGGGACTGGGTAGCTAAATCGTTGTGGTTTAATAAAGTTAATGAGGATTACGGCAGCTTTGATGCTTATGCTCCGGCTCAGAAAAAGGTAGATGAAATAGTAAAGGGGAAAAATACTGATCTTGAGAAAATAGCTGCTCTTACTCATTGGGTGGCTGATAATATCCGTTATTCGGGTATTTCCATGGGAGAGGGTGAGGGTTTTACTCTTCATAATTGCGAAATGAATTTTACCGACAGGTGTGGCGTATGCAAAGATATTGCGGGGACGCTGATAGCTTTTTTGAGGATGGCGGGATTTAAGGCATTTCCCGCTATGACCATGGCAGGGAGCAGGGTGGAAAGTATTCCGGCAGATCACTTTAATCATTGTGTAGCTGTAGTGCAGCTCTCCAATGGGGTATATATGCCGCTCGACCCCACTTGGGTCCCTTTTTGCAGAGAACTGTGGAGCAGTGCCGAGCAGCAGCAGAATTACCTCCCGGGAATTGCCGAAGGATCAGACTTGAAAATTACTCCGGTTTCTTCACCGGAAAATCATTATTTGAAAATAAATGCTAAGAACTCTATTGACGAAAATGGGAATCTTTCGGGAGAGTTTACATTGACAGCTGAAGGGCAATCTGACCTGCGAATAAGGAGAGTCTTTACTCAAGGGTGGATGAGCGATTGGCAAGCAGCTATGGAGAGAGAGCTTTTAAATGTCTCTCCAAAGGCTCGATTGGTAAGTGTGGATTATGGTAAAAATCCTAAGGATTATCAAAGCGCACCTATTAATATTGTTTTCAAGTATGTCATACCGGATTATGCTCTGAAAGGGGACGGAGTGCTAATATTTAAGATAGTTACTATGAATGGACTTTATAATTCCGCAAGGAGTTATTACAGAATGGCTTTGCTTGACGAGAGAGAGTATGGATTTAAAGATGGCTGTTCTATGCAGCTAATTTTGGATGAAACTATCACTATTCCACAGGGGTATGTTCTTAAAAGCGATGCTAAAAACGATAATTTCAAAAGTAAACCTTCTGAGTTCTGCGGTACTCTCAGTCAGGATAAGGAGAAAATTGTCATCCATCAGTTATTGAATCTTAATAAGCGCGTATATCAAAAAGAGGAGTGGAGTGATTTCAAGAAAGCTCTGACATTACATTATGATTATGCAAAGGAGATTGTAATCGAAAAATAATTATTACGACCATGAAAAAATTAATAATAATTAGTGCGGCTGTGATGTTTTTTCTACTGCCGCTTGAAGGAAAAAACAATAATGAGGCAGTTTATAATACTGTTTCCAAGAGCTATATATTAAACAAGGATGGCTCTCAGGAGCTTAGAGTAGTTAAGGAGATTACCCTTTTTACCCATACTGCTATGAACAGAACTTATGGTGAGACTTTTATCCCTTTCTCTCCCGAGTTCCAAACTCTTGTAATTAACGAATCATATACCAAACAGGTGGACGGAACCATCGTCAAGACTCCGTCCAATGCCTTCGTAGAGTGCCTTCGCAGTTTTGCTTCAGAGGCTCCGGTTTATAACGGAGAGCGCGAAATGGTGGTTGTACATACCGGGCTCGAATTAGGTGCTACCATATATCTTGACTATACCATAACTACTAAAGCCGGTTACTTTGCAGGAATAGACCTGTTCGAGATACCGCGTGAAACATCTCCCGTAAAAAAATACTCATTATCGGTCAGCATTCCCGAAGGGACACCACTCAGATACTCCTCACTTAATGCAGATTTTTCTCCTAAAATTACCAGATCGGATAATCAAACTACTGCCAAATGGAGCTTAAAAAATCTCCCTGCTCTTTCACGAGAGTCAGGGGTAAGTATTCAAAGTGGCGGCATACCTGTTATTTCTGTTGTTTCTTTTGATTCTACTTTATATACTTTTTCCGGTTTTAAAGTAGCCGAAAGGGGAGTTAATATCGACATTCCTATTATTAAAGGCGAGGATCAGAAAGAAACCGTAACACTTATAAAAAAATACATCTCCGAGAATTTTTACTTAGTCCCTGCTCATAATCTCTCTGACACGAAATTCCTAATAAGAAACTTGAATGATATTATCTCTTCCGCCTACGGCAATGAGATAGAGCTGACATATCTTATGAATCAGATGTTGATGAGCGCAGGTATCACTTCGGAATTTGTGGCGAGATACCCTTTTAAAATGGAGCTTAATTCCCCTTTCGGTATCTCTTCTATCAGTGATTTTATGGTCACAACCCCTGTAAAAGGGGAAGAACTTGTGTCGGTAAGACTCTCTTCGGAGGAGTTGATAGGTTTTGATTCGGAGTATTCTACATTTATGACTGTAAACCAAAACCCCGCCACTGTCACCATCCCTCCCAAGGATATTAATATAGATATAACAAAGGATATTGATATTTTAGAGGGTGATTTGAAGACCGTTTCAAGCGATTACTGTCTGTTCACTCTGCCCAAAGAAGACCGCAGCATATCTGCCAAAGGGTATGACAAATATGGTTCGACAAGGAAAAACAATATTCTTCTCCCGGGTAGAATAAACGAACATTATATCTACAATATTACTTTCGACGGATCTTTAAAACTAAGCGGAAAAGGGAGAAATGTAGAGATAACCAACAATATCGGTTCTGTGAAAATAACCACCTCCTCTGACGGCGATAGAGTTACTGTTGAAAAATCATTATCCATCACCAAACGCCTTATCACCCCAGCCGATTATAAAGCTTTCAGGGCACTGATGGTGGAATGGGGAGACAGAAACGGGGATAAGGTACTACTCGTGAAAAAATAGGTGAAATTTATATTTTTAACATAGTTTTTAAAGAGCATTTTTACCAAAATTTCAATATTCCTCTTTAATAATTTGTGCAAATCATAAATCTTATTTCTAATTTGCACAAATTGTAAATTATGTTGTATTTATCAAAATTATTCAACTGATTATTCACTATCTTTGCTATGGAAAACATTAAATTAATTCTTATGAAAAAAATAATCGGCTTATTATCCATTTTTGTTTCAGTTTTTCTTTTAACAAACTGTACGACACAAAATTATGACGGCTACAAAATCATCAACGGAAAGATAATCTGTGATGTGCCGCTGCGTAGCGCAGACCAGATGAGTATGCTTGCTTATGCTGCTCCTAAATTAGAGACTGTGAGGGTGGGATTTGTAGGGCTGGGGATGAGGGGACCGGGGGCTGTTTATCGCTTTACTTATATTCCTGGGGTAGAGATAGTGGCCCTGTGCGACTATGAAGCCGATAGAGCTTCCAAAGCGCAGGAAATTTTGAAGGAGAAAGGGTTGCCGGAGGCGGCACTTTATAGCGGAAAAGATGGGTGGAGGGCTCTCTGCGAGAGGGATGATATCGACCTTGTCTATATCTGTACCGACTGGGTGCATCATGTTCCTATCGCTAAATATGCTATGGAGTGCGGCAAGCATACTGCAATAGAGGTGCCTGCAGCGATGAATATGAAGGATATTTGGTCTTTAATTCAGACTTCTGAAAAGACTAAAAAACACTGTATGCAGCTTGAGAACTGCGTTTATGATTTCTTTGAGCTTACCACGCTCAATATGGCTCAGCAGGGTGTTTTCGGGGAGGTTCTCCATGTGGAGGGGTCTTATATTCACAATCTGTCGGAGTTTTGGGGCGCATATTGGCACGATTGGAGAATGGAATATAACAGAGAGCATCGCGGTGATGTATATCCTACTCACGGCCTCGGACCCGCTTGCCAGCTTTTAGGGATTCACCGTCAGGATATGATGAAAACTCTTGTTTCTATGGATACAAAATCGACTCGTGAAGAGGGATTCAAAAATGGCGATCACACGATGACTATGATTAGCACAGTTAAGGGAAAAACTATCCAGATTCAGCATGATGTCACCTCTCCGAGGCCATATTCGAGGATGTATCAGCTTACAGGGACTAAAGGCTTCGCCAATAAATATCCTGTGCAGGGCTATGCCCTTGAAGCCGAGCAGGTCTCTTCTGATATTACCCCTGACCACGAGAATCTTTCTGCACACAGCTTCGTTTCGGACGATGTTATGAAAGCTCTTATGGAAAAATACAAACATCCTTTCATCAAGGAGCTTGAGGGTATAGCCAAGAAAGTGGGGGGACACGGAGGGATGGATTTCATTATGGATTACCGTCTGATTTACTGCCTCCAAAACGGTCTTCCTCTTGATATGGATGTCTATGACCTCGCCGAATGGTGCTCTCTGACCGAACTGTCTGCCCTTTCTATTGAAAATGGAAATATTCCGGTCGAGATTCCCGACTTTACAAGGGGAGCGGCAAAGATTCAGTAAGGATTTTTCTGACTATCTTTTTTGCGAAAATTTAACTAATTTTGCCGTATTATGGCTATAAGTAACGGCAGCGGTAAAAAAATTGCGGAAACTCCCTTGATGAAGCAGTATTTTGCTTTTAAGGCTAAGTATCCTGAGGCATTGTTGCTATTCAGGGTGGGAGATTTTTATGAGACTTTCGGTGATGATGCCGTGACGGCGAGTAAGGTTCTCGGTATCGTTCTTACCAAAAGGGCCAACGGACCAGCCCAGCATATAGATTTGGCGGGGTTTCCTCATCACGCAATTGAAACTTATTTACCTAAGCTTGTGATGGCGGGATACAAAGTGGCTGTATGTGATCAGCTTGAAGATCCTAAATTTGCCAAAGGGATCGTTAAGAGGGGTGTTACGGAACTTGTTACCCCGGGTGTTGCTTATAACGAACAGCTTCTGCCTCAGAAAGAAAATAATTTTCTCGCTTCAGTGGCGTTTGAAAAGGATAAGGGTGGTGTTGCTTTTCTTGATATTTCTACTGGTGCTTTTAAAGTGGCAGAGGGTGATTTGGAGTATATCGAGGTGTTGATTTCAAATTTTAGTCCAAGGGAGATTTTGGTGGAGAAGAGCTTTGCAAAAGGGTTTAAGGATAAATTTCCTACAAGTGCTTATATTTCTTCTATGGACGAGTGGGCTTTTGTGTATGAGTCTTCTTATGAGAAGTTACGCAACCATTTTCACCTCGATTCCCTTAAGGGGTTCGGTGTGGAGCATTTACCGCTTGGGATTACTGCTGCCGGTGCTATTCTTTTCTATCTTGAGAACAATCAGCAGGCTTTTTCTGATTATTGTCCCACCCGCGGACTTAGTCAGATTTGCTCGATTTCGAGAATAGATAGGGATGATTTTGTATGGCTCGATCGTTTTACTATAAGAAATTTGGAATTGCTTCAGCCTGCTACTAAAGATGGGGTTACTCTCCTTGATATTATTGATAAATGTTCATCTAATATGGGGGGAAGGCTTCTTCGCAGCTGGATTGCAATGCCTTCGAGGGACCTCGTTGAAATTGGCCGCAGGCACGATTTTGTCCAATTTCTTGTGGAAAGGCAGAAGAATGGGAGCGATAGCGAGGGAGGAATTATCTCCTCTTTGGAGCAAAGACTGAGTGCTGTCGGTGATTTGGAAAGAATTGTTTCTCGCGCTGCTGCCGGAAGGGTTACTCCGAGGGAGGTGATGCAGCTTAGGCGGGGGCTCGGTCAGATTCTTCCTATTAGGACTATTCTCGGAAAGGCTCTTTCAGAGGATAAATTGTGCGAAGCAGAGGCTAAAGCCAATGGTGCTGCTGATGCTGTGGAAAATGGCTCGCAAGAGGAGAATAAATGTATAAATGCTGTGAGGGAGATGATGGAGTCTTTGGATGATTGTGCGGAGCTTCGTAAAACTCTTGGTGATATGCTTGCTCGGGAGCCGGCGGCTCAAATCGGGAAGGGCGATGTTATTGCCGGAGGATATAATTCGGAACTTGACGAATTGCGCAATATTGCGCGGCATAGTAAGGAATTTTTACTCGATATTCAGGAAAGAGAGCAGAAAAGAACAGGTATTTCTTCTCTTAAAATAAGTTATAACAATGTTTTCGGTTATTATCTTGAGGTTAGAAATACGCATAAGGATAAAGTGCCTCAGGAGTGGATTAGGAAGCAGACTTTAGTTTCGGCGGAGCGGTATATTACTCCGGAACTTAAAGATTATGAAGAGAAAATTCTCGGGGCAGAGGAGAAGATTTTCAATCTTGAGAGTGCCATTTATTCTGAAATAATTGTCAGTATTCAGAAGAATATTCCTCAGATTCAGAAAAATGCAGCGGCTATAGCCCGTCTTGATTGTTTAGTTTCTTTTGCATCTTCTGCCATCGAATATGGCTATTCCAAGCCTTTAATGAATGACGGGGATGTGCTCTCTATTAAGCAGGGAAGGCACGCTGTTATTGAAAGATTGATGCCGGAAGGGGAAAAGTATGTTGCCAATGATTTGTATCTTGATCGCTCTTCTGTACAGATTATCATCCTTACCGGTCCTAATATGTCGGGTAAATCGGCTCTTTTGAGGCAGACGGCTTTGATAGTGTTGATGGCGCAGATGGGGTCATTCGTCCCGGCAGAGGAGGCTCATATAGGGTATTTTGATAAAATTTTTACACGGGTCGGTGCATCGGACAATATTTCGCGAGGCGAATCTACTTTTATGGTGGAGATGCTTGAAACCTCTACTATTCTTCATAATCTATCTCCCCGTTCTTTAGTGCTGCTTGATGAAATAGGTCGCGGCACAAGTACTTTCGATGGAATGTCGATAGCGTGGGCTATTGTAGAGTTTATTCATGAGCACGGTTACGGTGCTAAAACTTTGTTCGCTACACATTATCACGAGCTTAACGAGCTGGAGAATAAATATGACCGCGTGAAAAATTTTCATATTTCTGTGAAAGAAATTGATGGTAAAATATTGTTTCTCAGGAAATTATGCGAGGGAGGTGTAGCACATAGTTTCGGAATACATGTTGCAAGACTCGCAGGAATGCCTAAGGAGGTGATTTTATCTGCTGAGAAAACCCTTAAAAAACTTGAGGAAGAGTCTGCGGAAAATACTTCAGATAGACTCTCAAAAGAGGTATTGTCTATTCGCAGCAAAGGGGGAGGTAGAAAACGCTCTCTTCAAGAGGATAAGGCAGTGCAATTATCTTTCTTTCAGCTTGATGATCCCATCCTTGTATCTATTCGCGATACCCTCCATAAACTAAATATAGATTCTATCTCTCCGCTTGATGCATTCGATATAATTCGCAAGTTGAAGAAAATGTGCGGAGAATAATAATAAAAGGCGCCTCAATACAATGAGAGCGCCTTTATATCAATGTCAGATAATGTATCTGCTAAAAAAATCTTCCACGATGATCCTGAACATCTCCTATAACTTCCAAAATAGAAGGAAGAGAATTAATCTGATAATTTGCAAGCTGCATTGAGCGCATTTTGGCATCGTTTTCAGTGTAGAAAGAACCTGTTTCGCGACCGTTTACTTTGAAAACATATACTCCTACATTACCCTTTACCGGTCCACTTAGCACCCCTTCCTTGGCTCCACTTATCGCTCCGATGAGAATCGGGTCAAATGATTGTGAGCCCATAGAACCAAAAGCGATGTCGTTTTTGGAGGTAACAGTGGTATTTAGCTTTTCAGCAATCTCTTCCATTGTGGATAGACCGCTAATCTTCTCTTTTACTTCAGAGAGGAGCTTTTCCCCTTTCTTTTCATAATTGAGAATATTCTTTATATCGAAAGCAACACTCTTTATGGGAGCATATCCATCTTCGCGTACCGCAGTAACAGCCACTACGAAGAAGTACTTATTATCAACCGTAATGATGGGAGAAACTTCACCGTGCTTTGCCTCATATATCCAACGAGTTACTTCTCTCGTATTTTCGTATTTGGAAATCTTTTTAGCACCTTCTATAATATTCATAGCAGGGACTACTGCTAATTTATCTTCCTGTGTAATTTTATTGAAATTTTCAATTTTACCTTCACATCTCGAAGAGAGGTCGTTGGCCTTCGAATAATATGTCTGGAAAGTCTCTTTGCTTGCAATAACATCCTTGGTAAGGAGTGCTAACTGAACTTTCTGTACAAGAGGGGTTCTTTTGGTGACCTTAACGAGGTGAATGCCATACTGTGTGTTAATCTTCACACATGACCCCGGAGTCTGAGTGAGAACACTCTCCATACCGGGAATCATCATAGTTTGAGTCATCCATCCAATATCTCCCGGGTTTTCTACCTGTTTGTTCTTATCCAATGAATATTCTGCGGCAAGATTTGAGAAATTACCACCTTTGGCTATGACTTTCATAAGAGAGTCTGCCTTTTGAGTATCGGTAGCAGCAAGAAGGATATGCTGCACAAATGCAGAATCAGACATCATTTTAGTATCATTTATCCTCGCGGCAATGTACATTTCACCTTTTTTGAAAGGGGCTAAAACTGTAGGATTCTTTTCTTGGAAAGCAAATTTCTCAAGCTCGGGGTATTCTGACTCAAGCTCCCCTTTTTTATAATAAGCAGGAGAAAGGGGTGTATCCGAATTGTGAGAAAGGAATGTTTTCAGATTATTGGTTTTCGTAAATTCTCCATATACTTTTTCAATGGCTTTTTCGGAATCTTCAAAATCTTTTTCCGATGGAACCACTTCATATACTACAAATTCGACATCTCTCGATGCTTTCTGTTTGAATTGTTCTTTATGGGCTTTATAATAATGTTCTATTTCGGAAGAGGTAACAGTGATGGTACTATCCTGCTGAAATCCGAAAGGAACTATTACGAAATCTACCGCATTAGTGATATTGTTATCTTCGATACCTCTGCGAAGTTCGATGGAGTTCAAATAATTGCTCGCAGTCAGAAGAGAATTGTATTTTGAAAAATATTGCTGATTTACGATGTTTTTCTCAAGGAATGACCAATATGATGCTAAATTTCCCGACTGATCAGAGGGAATGGCTTGAATGAACTGAATAAATTTAGTCCTGCTGAAAGCACCGTTTTCATCACGAAATGCAGGCTCTTGGGCTATAATGGGAGAGAGCTCCTTACCCTGACTGAGGTCAAGAATTTCTTCTTCTCCTACATTAAGGCCGGCCTTTTTAATCTCGGGAATAATAAGATATTCGCTCTCGAAATCCTGCCAAGCAGTCTCATAGATAGCATCCATTGCCTTTTCTGATACTGCCTGCGAACCGGAAGTCATGGAATAAATGTTTTTATAATACTCGACTTTACTTTGGTAATCTTCGTATCTTATGGATTTACCGTTTATCTCGCCTACATCATATTTTGATGAAAGCGATCTGACTGTCATTTCCAATGTACTCGGATCAATAATGAATGATAATAATGCAACTGCGATAAGGACAGTTATCAATACGCCAAGTTTAACGCGTATATTCTCTAAGGCTGCCATTTGTAATTAATTATATTTAATATTTTGTTTCTAAAAATAGGGTGCGAAGATAGTAATTTTATTTCTATCTAATATACAAAGGTCCAATAAAATTCGCCGAATCTATATAAGTGGTAGATGTAGTATCCTGATTTAATAATGTATAACTGTCAAACGGACGGAGAAGAACGGCGTTTCGGGCCATTTCGTCCGACTCCATACCGTATCCCTGCATCATCCCCTGGGGGGAAGTTAGTTTTACATAACAATCCGTATAAATTTTCTTCTCCTCCTGATTCCAATATATGGTATCTGTTTCCATCCTCTCCCCTTTTATAAAATTTTTAATAATAACATTCCCATAAGCAGCCCATGTCTCCTGCTTGGAGCCGATAGTGTGCTTGGCTTCATCTGATGTTATTTCTGTTTCTAAAAGTCCCTCCTCGTTATATCCGTAAACTGAGATACCGCGAGAAAACAGATCGTATGAATTACTTTTATCCTGCTCAAAATGCTCCATTAAAGGGGCCTCCATTCTCATCTCATAAATTCCGTTCTTCGACTGAATGGCTTTCATATTCTCTACTGTCTGGGTAGGAATATGCTTCAAATCAAGAGGGTCTGTCTGAGCAAGATTACTTTTACAAGATACAATAATGGCAGCAAAAGCAAAAGCAATTGCTACCATTTTTATCGTTTTTCTATGACGCACTTCGGCGACCATATACTATTTCTGTGTTCTTACTTTGGTGGTTTCACGCATCCCCCCGCAAGCAACCGTATAAGTAGAGCCATCCAAAATATCAAACATAAATGCTTCAGACTGCTGAGGATAATATTTACAGTACTGTGCAATCATCTTATTAGCCTCTTCTGCCAATGTACTATCTGCATTTTTGGCTTTTATCATATAATCCACTGCTAACCAATAAGGTGCTCTTATTTCTATCTCATTGCCTTCACATTTCATAGATCCCCATACAGAAGCTACCAAAAAATAGGCTTTGCCTGCTATTTCGGGATTTTTTTCAGCTGCAAGCTTGGCATTTTTGACAGCTTCAGAGGACATTCCTTTTTTATAGTAGAATGTTCCTAATTCAAAATAATAATCAGCAGCTTGTTTGTTATCAGTATCTCCTATAAGAGTAATTGCTTCTTCCATATATTTACCTGCTTCTTCTACTTGATTTCTCTGAGAATAAAGCTGATAAAGCATATATGATGACTTGTATGAAGATTCAATTTTATGGAGAGATTCTACCGCCTTAAGGAACAAATCAGAATCAAGGCACTGCGATGCAGATAACATATTAACTATGCCGCCGAGTACAGTTTTGTCGGTAGGGTTGGCTTCATATCTCGGGGTAAACAAGGCTACAAGGTTATCGCAGTTAGCCACTCCGCTCTGCATGAAAAGATTTTCAATATCCTGCAATGCTGTATTAATATCATCCGAGGGCTTAGTACTTTGAATCAGCTGAGCTGTTGATGTGGCTTTTTCAAAAGCATTAATTACTTCTTCAGATGATTTTTTACCGGCTGAATAAAGTGTATTTACATAGCTCATATATCTTACCGGAATGGAAACAGGTGTTTTTCCCTTGGCAATATCCATGGCAGAAACAAGAGCATCTATCACTTCTTGTTCTTCTCCCTGATTGGAATATTTCATCATATCCATGGCTTTATTTATAGTAGCAGTGGTCATATATCTCGGATATGTAGTTATTCTTGCCTGGTGAAGAAGCATCAGAGAATCTTTCAATTCTTTATTTCTAATCGGATTGTTATTGTTTGCCTCTAACTCCATTCTCAAGATTTTCATCCCGTCAAGGAGCATATTTTGGTTAGCTTGAGGTGGGCAAAGTTTTATTGCCTTTCGCCATAGAGGCGCTGCTTCTTTCAAATTACCTTGTTTCATGTATTCAAGATAGAAAGAAAGATACTTTATACATTCTGCGCTATCAGCACCATATCTGCTCTGTGCAAAAATGGAATTAGACATCCCAATAATCAATGATAAAGTAAGTAAAATACAAAATTTCTTCATAAATATATAGTTCTTTTAAATTAGTTTTAATCGTATCTGTATTTGATAAACCAAATATCATGCAAATTTATATTAATTATGAAATTAACATACCTTTCTCTGACAAGTTCATCTTTTTTCATCCCTCTTTGTCCCAAATCTACCGCAAAACTGACGGCATTATACCATTTATATATCGGGAGAGACATCCCGAAAGTCACTCCGAAAGAATTTACCTGATGACCGTTAAAACTTATGTATGATTTATCATAATATGCACCTGCTCTATATGTAACTCTTTTCATATAATATCTCGCATCATATCTGTTGGGGATTATTTCAAATCCTGCTCTGAAAGACTGACTTACTTGAGGCTGAAAATCAACACCGGGAGAATTAAAACTGCTGTTTTTCCAGTTTTGTCTCAAATAGTCAAAACCGACGAGCCATTTGTCCTTTTGTCTGAACGAAAAACCGGCTCCCATCTCTGAGGCAATTTTAATTTTAATATCGTTCACATTGTTATACAGCACGGTATCAGAGGCGGAATATGCATATCTTATTATATCTCCCTTCATTTCATTTCCAAGTCTATATGTGATGCCGAGTGTCAATATAGAATTAGATTTTTTAAAAGGCTGCTCGTATTGAAGACCGAATTTGCCGGAGAAGCTGTGTACTTTGTATTCCCATCCGGTATAAAGAGAATTGTGAGTAGAGACGGTATTATAGATAACATTACTTCTCTTATTAAGCGATCCGAAATAATAAATAGCCTCCGCGCCGAAAGAAAAATTCTTTAAAAATACCAAAGAAGCCCCTATAAACAATTGATTTATATTACCCGTACCGTATTTCTGGTATTTTATATCTCCAAGCTGAGAAACAAGATGATCGTCATCTTCAGAAGACTCAAATTTATACCCTGTATTGCTGAATGGCGTTATCCCTATTATAAATGCCGATTTTCTCCATATAGGCATTGTTATTAAAATATTGCGCATATTGAATACATTGTAGGCGGAGGTGGTTTTGAAATCGGTATTGTAAAAATTTTTCTGATGGACACCGAAATCGAGCATAAATGATAATGTGTCTCTTTCGGTTATTGATGCCGGATTCAGATAGTTGATAAAACGATTGTCTCTTATCCCTATCCCTATCCCTCCCATCGAATAGTTAAAGGCTGTCCCCCCTTTTTCTATCTCTCCGATACCGAACATAGAGTAAGGAGAATATGTCCCCAAAGCATCTGTGGTCTGAGCACTAAGTCTCAAGGTGCCGAGAAAAATGGAAATAATTAAGATAATTCTTAGTGGTCTTCTGTTACTCATTTATGTTTGCTATTTGGGATAAACCCTTCAAAACTAAATTATAAACTACAAATATGGGATTTTTCATTTTTGTAGCAAAAAAAATCGAATCCCCTCCCGTAAAAACACATATATGTCGCGGGTATTTTTTAATATATCCTTCAATCTCAAACATTATGCCTAAAATAACTCCTGCTTCTATTGCACTATTTGTGCTATTTCCTTTTGCTTGAATATCGTCTAAGGGAGATAGAAGCGGTAATTGACTGGTATATTGGTTAATAGCTCTAAATCTCGATCTCATTCCGAGTGAAATATTCCCCCCTTCATATTCCCCTTTTTTATTTAAGAAATCAATGGTAATGGCTGTTCCTAAATCAAAAATTATGCAGTTTTTCTTAGGGAACAATTCTTTTACCCCTGAAACAGCACATATCCGATCTGCTCCAAGGGTAAGTGGTGAATCGTAAAGATTTATAAAAGGTAGTCGTATATTACTGTTAACTCTGATCAGGTTTGATGATATGTTTTTTAATTTATCATAAAACTGAGTATCTTTTCCGGTCACATCCGATACTGCTATCGAATCAATTTTTCTCTTCTTGGCAATACTTTGTAAATGATTGAAATCTATTTCATCACATTTGTATATACTCTCTATTCTATTGTTTTGAGAAAAAGCAATTTTTGAAGATGTGTTTCCTATGTCTATTAATATGCCAGCCACTTGATTTTTGTAAGGTTACAAAGGTAATTACATTTTTTGAATTAAGTTAAACCCTCCTTCTATTGTTCTGACATTCTGCACGGTGATGTATAATTTGCCGTTTTGCTCCTTAATGACATATCTATTTCCTGACTTGTGCTGTACATAATCAATAATGTCGGCAAATTTTTTTGTTTTGTAATATGGCGACATTTGATTTGAAATGAAATATGCTACGAGTTTTTCATTTTTTAAAACTACTTTTTCAAATCCTCTTTCCTTAGCCGCTTTGCGCAATCTTACCACGAAGCACAGTTCTTTTATCTCTTCAGGGGCAGGTCCGTATCTATCTTCTATCTCTTTTATAAATTGTTCTAAATCTTTCTCGTTTTCAATATCATCGAGCTCTCGGTATAATCGTATTTTCTCAGCTTGTATATTGATGTAATCATCTGGTATGAGAAGCTGTAAATCTGTATCTATTATGCAGTCGGAGACATATTGTTCGTCTCTTTTTTCATTGTGAATGTGGTGTGATTCTTTTATCTCTTCAAATGCTTCCGATAGTATTCTCTGATATGTTTCAAACCCCATGTCTGCTATGAATCCGCTTTGCTGGGCACCAAGCATATTTCCCATGCCTCGAATGTCCAAATCCTGCATTGCAATATTAAATCCGCTTCCAAGCTCTGAAAATGCTTCTATGGCTTGCAGTCTTCTTCTTGCATCATCGCTTAAAGATACCATTGGAGGGACGATTAGATAACAGAATGCTTTTCTATTGGAACGCCCTACTCTTCCTCTGAGCTGATGCAGATCGCTCAGACCGAAATTCTGAGCCTGATTTATGATAATGGTGTTGGTATTGGGGATATCTATGCCGTTTTCAATGATGGTGGTGGAAATCAGTATGTCGTAATCTCCGGCCATAAATTCCAATATCTTCTTTTCAAGAACCCCTGATTCCATCTGGCCGTGAGCGACACAAGTCTTGACACCAGGGCATATTCTTCTTATTATATCTTCGATGGATTTAATATCTTCTATCTTGTTGTGTACGAAAAATATCTGACCGGAGCGCTCTATTTCGGCATTTATAATGTCTCGGATATATTCTTCGTTAAAATCAATTATTTCTGTCTGGACAGGGAGTCTGTTGGGGGGGGGAGTATTGATAATGGAGAGGTCGCGTGCTCCAAGTAGTGAAAATTGAAGTGTTCTGGGTATAGGTGTGGCGGAGAGTGTCAAAGTATCTACAGAGAGTTTTAGCTGCCTTAATCGCTCTTTGTCTGCTACGCCGAATTTCTGCTCTTCATCCACTATTAAAAGACCCAAATCTTTGAATGATATATTTTTATTAAGCAGACGATGTGTGCCAATAACAATATCTATTTTTCCTTCTGAGAGTTTTGTTGATATTTCTTTTATCTCTTTGGGGGTGCGAAGACGGCTGATATAATCAATATTGCATGGGAAATTATTAAGTCTTTCGGTGAATGTATTATAATGCTGCAGTGCAAGAATAGTAGTAGGGACCATTACTGCTACTTGTTTTGAATCAGCCACAGCTTTGAATGCCGCTCTTATCGCTACTTCTGTCTTACCGAAACCTACATCTCCGCAGATAAGTCTGTCCATGGGGTATTTGTTTTCCATATCCTCTTTTACAGCCTCCATCGCTTTCAGCTGATCCGGAGTCTCCTCATACATAAATGATGATTCAAGCTCTTGTTGAAGGTATGTATCTCTTGAAAAAGAAAAGCCGTCGGAAACTCTCCTTTCAGAATAGAGTTTAATGAGATCCTCTGCTATATCTTTTACTTTGGCTTTTGTCTGACTTTTTAATTTCTGCCAAGCTCCTGTGCCGAGTTTATATATTTTAGGAGGTGTCCCCTCTGCCGATTTGTACTTAGATATGCGATGAAGTCCGTGTATGGAGACAAATATTACATCTCCGTCTTTGTATATAAGCTTGACCGCTTCTTGAATTTTACCATTGATATTATTTTTTACAAGACCACCGTAACGCCCTACACCGTGATCTATATGAACTACATAATCACCTTCATGAAAAGCTTTTAAATCATTAATGGTGATTCTTTCACTCCTTTCTACACTCTTGTTAAGGCGTAATTTGCGGTATCTTTCAAAAATTTGGTGATCGGTATAGAGACATATTTTGGAATCATTGTCTATAAAACCCTCTTGGATGGTAAATGATTCGAAATTCAGAACTAAATTATGAGTGGAAAAAATACTTCTCAATCTCTCTATTTGTGAAATACTTTCACTTAATATATATACTTTATAACCTTCTTCTCGATGACGGCGTATATCATCCGCAAGAATCTCAAAATTCTTGTTAAAAGGGGGCTGGGGAGATGTATTGAAAAAAATTTCTGTGGTATTGATATTACTGTCGTAATTAGCTATGGGAGATAAATAAATGTGTTTTTGGGATGAATTGTAATCTTTAATTTTTTCTATGGAAGAGAGCCAAATACAAGTATCGTCAGGTAGAAAATCGAGAACAGGAATGTATGAATTACTATCATTTGAAATAGTGATATTGGGGTAAATATCAAGCACTTCTACCTCTGAAGAAGAAAGCTGGGTGTTGGCATCAAATTCATTTATCCTTTCTATTTCATCACCAAAGAAATCTATACGGTAAGGATGATTATCTCCATAAGAAAATACATCTATTATACCTCCTCTGACGGCAAATTCTCCAGGCTGAGAAGCAAAATCAGCTTTAGTAAATTCGTTATCAAAAAGGAGTTCTTTGAGAAATTCGTGGGATATTTTTTCCCCTTTTTTTATACTTATTATGCTTCTTTTTAGAGTGTTATCTTCAAGTACACCCTCTTCCAATGATTCTTTATAAGCGACAAGTATCAGATAATCTCCTTTATACTTATTTTGCTTATAGTTCATCACAGCTCCGATGGCAGCTGTTCGCTGCACTTTCATGGAAGAATCTTTAACTGCACTTTTTGTATTTTTATTAAAAGAAGGGGGTAATATATATATATTATCTTCTTCCATAAGATTATATAAATCATTTACACAGCCCGTAGCGTCCTCTCTATTGTTAAGAATAATAATATGTATCCCTTTAGTGACACAAGATGATATGGCAAATGCTTTTGCAGAAGAGTAAAGCCCTTTTACTACAATATTTTTTATATTTTGATCTTTAAGGCTTGATGATAGCGATTCAAGACCTTTCTTGCTTAAAATTGATTTTTTATCCACTTATCCTCTTTTTCAACAATGCAAAGGTATATAATTTTTAAAATGTTAATAACTCTGATATAACTATGTCGATAACTATTAGTTAATATTTTTTTATTTTTATATAATTTTTATATATCTGCTTAATTTTTTATAAAACAATTTTTGTTTTTATTTTTTATCACTTTTTATTGAATTTTTTTTAACATTATTTTTGATATTGTTCATTATTTATCTTTTTTATATATTGTTGATTATAAATATGATAGTAGAATTTGCTTGTTTATTTTTTTTATTTATTAACTTATTGACAATACTATTATAAAAACTAATTTTATAAAATAAATATATATATATTTGTATTATTAATTGTATTTAAAAATTGGAAAAAGAAAAATTCGATTTACATTCAGAGGTTGGGTGTAAAGATAGTGATTTCGAGGGAAAAATAAGACCTCAGGATTTTAAAAATTTTTCAGGACAGGATAAAATTCTTGAAAATCTTAAAGTATTTGTTCAGGCTGCCATATTGCGTAAGGAAGCGTTGGATCATTTGTTGCTTTTTGGTCCTCCCGGTCTTGGTAAAACTACTCTCGCGCATATTATTGCTAATGAGCTTGGTGTTAATATGAAAATTACTTCAGGTCCTGTTCTTGATAAGCCGGGAGATCTTGCCGGTCTTTTAACTGGTCTTGAGGAGGGTGATGTACTTTTTATTGATGAGATTCATCGTCTTTCTCCTGTGGTAGAGGAGTATCTTTATTCTGCTATGGAAGATTATACTATTGATATTATGATCGATAAGGGGCCGGGTGCGCGTTCTGTTCAGATATCTTTGAATCCTTTTACTTTAATAGGAGCTACTACTCGTAGCGGTTTACTTACTGCTCCTCTTAGGGCGAGATTTGGTATTCAGTCTCATCTCGAATATTATGATTCATCTGTACTTGTTGGTATTATTATAAGAAGTGCTTCTATTTTAAATATTGATATAGATTCTCAGGCTGCTCATGAGATAGCTTGTAGAAGCAGGGGGACTCCACGTATTGCTAATTCTCTTCTGAGAAGGGTGAGGGATTTCGCTCAGGTGAAAGGGAGTGGAAAGATCGATCTTTCTATTACTAAATATGCTCTCGAGGCTCTAAATATTGATAAAATGGGTCTTGATTTTGTTGATAATAAGATTTTAAGTACTATTATTCAGAAATTTAAAGGTGGGCCGGTGGGTGCGAGTACTATTGCTACTGCGATTAGTGAGGATGTGGGTACTTTTGAAGAGGTTTATGAGCCTTTTTTGATAAAAGAAGGATTTTTAAAGCGTACACCGCGGGGAAGAGAGGCTACTGATTTGGCTTATAAGCATCTCGGATTGAGTAAGTTTGATTCGGACGGATTATTTTAATGATAATATATGGTTATTATGAAAAGATTTATTTTTATATCGTTTATTCTTTTTCTTTTTCCTTTTCTCTCTATTTTTAGCTGTACTTCGGGTATTATTGCCGGAAGGCTTACTAAAGATGGGCGGCCGCTATTGTTTAAACATAGGGATACAGGTGAGATGAATAATAGGATTGAGTATTTTAATGGTGCGAAATTTGGTTTTTTGGCTCTTGTAGATAGTCCGAGTGAGGGTGGTGTGGCATGGACGGGTTCCAATGAGAAAGGTTTTTGTATTATTAATACTGCTTCTTATAATCTGAAAGATGATAATATTAGTAGTGATTTGATGGATAAGGAGGGTATTTTGATGTTTAAAGCTCTCGGAGTGTGTGCTGCTCTGAGTGATTTTGAGAATTTTCTCGATACTCTTTCAAGGCCTATGGGTGTGGAGGCTAATTTTGGTGTTATTGATGCTGATGGAGGTGCTGCTTATTATGAAGTCAATAATAACTCTTGGAAGAAATTTGATGTTAATGATCCTGATGTGGCTCCTTATGGGTATTATGTGGTTACTAATTTTTCTTATTCCGGTAGAGAGGATCAGGGGATGGGTTATATAAGGAACGAGAGTGCTAAGAGGATTTTAAAGGATGGTATAAAGAGGTCCAAAATAGATGCTCAGTGGATTTTTGATAATATTTCACGGTCGTTTTATAATTCTTTGCTTGATATTGATTTGCGTAAAAAGGATATTACCGTTAACGGGTGGTTTGTGGATCAGGATTTTATTCCGAGAAAATCTTCTGCTGCTTCTGTGGTATTTCAGGGTGTTTTACCTGGGGAGGATCCCGGTATGACTATTATGTGGAGTGTATTGGGTTATCCTCCTCTGGGGGTGGCAGTTCCTGTTTTTGTGAAAATGGGTTATCAGGCGCCTAATTATATTTTAAAGAGTTGTGAGTCTGATAATGCAGAGTTTTGCGATTTGGCATTGGCTGTTAAGGATAAAGTTTTTTCTGTTAAAAGGGGGAATGGTAATAAATATTTTAATTTTGGTTTGTTGTATGATAAAAAGGGAAAGGGTTATTCTCAGCAGCTTTCCAAGGGGGAAGATTTTATTTTTAAAGTATTTAATGATAATATGGATATATGGAGAAAAAACGGTGTAAATATAGAAATACTCACACCGTTTTACTCTGATTATTATGATAAGATAAAGGATGTTTATCTTAATTTATAACTTTAGAAACAGTATCTTATACCTGCACTCATAGTTATTCCATATACATTTCTGTCACCTTTATACAGTGTATATGATTCATTTTCTGATATTGTAGCATTGTATCCCCCTTTTAGGAATAATTGTACGGGGTAATAGATATTGATATTTGCTTTTAACGCTACTTGGGCAAAAAATGCTGATGGGCTCTCTTTTTCATTATCTTGGGTTGTTACTGAGAGTCCGTCGTAGTAGATACCTACTACAGGATATAGCTGGAAGTTGTTCATTCTGAATCCGTATCCTACATTGATACCTGCATTGTATCCTCCTCCTCCGAGGGTGGCTGCCATCCCTAAGAAATATTGAGTATGTCTTGTGGCGTATCCGTCATATTCGTAGGCAATGTAAAAGGCACCGGTGTTGATGAATGTTCCTCCAAGTTCGATAGATGAGTTGATTTTCTTTGTTTCTGTAATATCCTGACCGGGCTCTACTTTTTTTCCTGCAAACTGGTAAAATTCAGATGGTTCAAAATTTCCGGTGGTTATCCTTTTGTTGTCGGCTATTTTATTGGTTGCTCGTATTACACCTATTCTTTTGGCTTTTATATTTCCTTTGTCGTCTTGTCTGTTTTCATATACATAGAAGTTGTAGTCTTTTTTTAGTCCCTCTTTGGTTCCGAGTTTTGCCCTTATGGGTTTGGTACTGTATATTGAGGTTTTGAGTGCTAAATTTTCATCTGTGCTTTCAAATAATTGGAAGCAGTTTTTGGTGTTTGTGGAAAACAGTTTGGTGATTGCTTCTTCTTTTAATTGATTTTCACTTTTATTACCATAGAGAATAGGGTTTTTTTTGGCAGCTTCTACTTTGGTGTCTATGGATGTGGTGGATGTGTATTTTGTGGTTACGAATGTGATGGGAATATCTAATTTGTTGAATGCTTCTATTTTGGCTGCTTTTTCGCTTTCGGGGGTATTTTCATCAATCCAGCAGTCCCATATTGAGTATAGAAGTGTTTCACTCCATTCTATTTTGTAGATGTATCCTACTACTTGTCCTCTGTAATTGTAATCTGTATCTGAGTCAATCTTTTCGTATCGTATGTTTTGAAGGTCAAATACTGCTATATAGCTCTTGTCTATGAGCATTTCTCCTGTTTCTTTTATCGATTCTGCCCCTCTTTTTGATGAGATGCTTGTCAGGTATTCCTGATCTGTGGCATTGTATTGTCCTCTGTAATGTACGGTCATAAGGTCCATTGAACCATCAGCTTTTCTGTTGAATATGGATGATATAATATCTCTTGCTACATTTTTAGCTTTTATGTATTCTGTAATATCTTCTGTGTGTGTGGTGATATTGTAAATTTTTTTTCCTTCATCGTTGGTTTTGTAGTTCATCCGTGGCCATGAGGCAGGTATGGAGATGGTGGAAATTTTATTTACATCGTATCTTGCATCGGGGGTGAAGTTCTGATAATATTGGCCGACGGCTTTGTCGAAGTTGTCGGAGTGGGTGGTGTAAATGATTGTTACCCCTGCTCTGTCGTATTTGTGTTGTTGGCCAAAGGCCGTGGTGGATAGTAATATTAAAAATATTACTGCAATTTTTTCAATGGTTAATTTAATTGTTTTCATAATAATTCAGCTTATTTATTGTTAATAGTTAAGATTATATTCTCTTTGGTGGCCGGTATGTCTATGTCGTTTTTGCTTTCCGGGTTGTATTCTTTGATTGCTTTTTTTATTGCCGACCATACGGAAAGTCCATATATGAAAGGTGGTTCTCCTATGGCTCTACTGTTGAATATACCTTTATAGAATGGGTTTTCCTGATAGAGGGTGATATTGAATTGGCGTGGGATGTCTGCGATGCCGGGGATTTTGTAGCAGTCTGCATTGGATGCTATGGGGTATCCTTTTTCATTCCATAGCAGTTCTTCCATGGTGCACCATCCTGCCCCCTGTATGTAGGCTCCTTGTATTTGACTTATGTCAATTTCCGGGTCAATGGAGATTCCTGTGTCGTGTACAATGTCTGTTCTTAGGATTTGTATTTCTCCGGTGAGGGTGTCGAGTTCGATTTCGGAGATTCCTATTCCGCAGACATAGTAGAAGAATGGGTGACCTTTGCAGGTTTTTCTATTGAAATAGATTCCGGGTGTGTGCCAAAATGCTTTTTCGGCAAGATTAATCTGGCTTCGGTATGCTTGTTCTACTATTTCATTGAAGGTGGGATTTCCTTTCATCCCTTTTTCTACTTTTTTCAGTCTTGATGAGATTCGCCTTATGGCAATGAGTGCCGCCTGCCCGTTTATATCTGATCCGGTGGATGCGGCTGTGGCGGAGGTGTTGGGAATTATTGAAGTATTGGTATTGTATATTTTTATTTTTTCTTTTTCTACTTTTAGTTCTTTTGAGGCGATGGTTTCTATTTTTTCATATAATCCCTGCCCCATTTCTACCCCTCCCTGGTGTATGATTACGGAGCCGTCTCTGTAAATATTGACAATGGCGGAGCCTTGATTTAGGTGTGATGTGGTGAATGATATGCCGAATTTTACGGGTGTGGCTGAGATTGCTCTTTTTATGTATTTGTTTTTTGTGTTGAATTTTTTTATTTCTTGTACTCGTTTTTTGTAGTCTGAGCTTTTTATGATTCTCTCGTAGATGTATGGAAGTGAGTTATCTGATACTCTTTCTCCGTAGGGGGTGATATTGCGCTTGCGAATACCGTAAAAATTTCTTTTTCTTATTGTGAAAGGGTCTTTGTGAAGTTTGTTTGC
>CAZSXE010000009.1:26099-36704 GCA_964611185.1 uncultured Muribaculaceae bacterium
GGTGAATCCTATTTCGTAGCTTGCTTTTACCGGATGGCGTTTTCCTGTGATAAGCATGTCTTGATCTCGGGAGAGTACTAATTTTACCGGTTTACCTGTATGGTAGGTGAGGAGGCTTGCCCAGATTGAGCACCACGAGCCTTGGGTTTCTTTACCTCCAAATGCTCCACCTAAGCATCCTGTCTCTACTTCTATGTGTGATATGTCGGTATTTAGGGCTTTTGATATAAGTAATTGTGTTTCAGATGGATTTTGTGTGGATGCTCTTACATGAAGTATTCCGTCTTCTCTAAAATGGGTGTATCCCCCTTGTGTCTCAAGGTAGAAGTGTTCCTGTCCTCCTATGTGGATGTTCCCTTTGAGGTAGTTTGGCGATTTTTTGAGAGTGGCTTTTACATTCCCTTTTTTTAAATGGTATGGCTCGAATGGAAATGCCTTTTCTGAGTATGATTTTTCAAGGTCTAAGAGGGGTTCTAATTCTTTGTATTTGACTTTTATGAGGGGAAGGGCTGTTTCTGCTGCTTTTCGAGTGGTGGCGGCTATGAGTACTACTGCTTGTCCTACGCATTTTACCTCTTTTTCTGCAAGAATGGGTTCGTCTGCTTTTATGCTTCCCATGTTGTTGGTACCGGGAATGTCTTTTGAGGTGAGGATGGCTTTTATACCTTCAATTTGAGAGGCTTGGGTGGTGTCTATACTTAGTATTTGTGCGTGTGAGTATGGGCTGTGTATTACAAATCCAAGTAAACCGTCGGGAGGTAATTGGATATCATCTATGTATTGTGTATTTCCTTTAAGATGATTGAGTAATCTATTTTCTATTTGAGGCATATTGTTCATAGCATTTGATGAATAAGTTTTTAACCATGGTTAGTCTGTATTGGGCCGAACCTCTGACATCTGTCATAGGATTGAAATCGGATGAGGCCATTTCTCCGGCGCGGATAAAATTTTCTATGGTTATTTCTTTTCCTGTCAGGTATTCTTCTGCGGTGCATGACCCTTTGGGGATGGCGGCCATTCCTCCGAAGCCGGTGAAGATTTTTGTTATTTTTCCTGATGTGGTTTCAAAGTAGATGGAGCAGCTCATGGCAGAGATGTCCATATCTTTTCTGCGGGACTGTTTGTGACAAAATAGAAAACTGTTTTTATGTGGTTTGTCTATGGTTATTCCTACGAGTATTTCGTCAGGGTGCATTTGATTTTTTCTGTATGATGTGATGAATGAGGAGGCTTCTATGCTCCTTTTTCCCTCTTCCGATCTAAGAATAATGTTTGCATCAAGGGCTATTAGCAGCGGCATAATATCCCCTACCGGTGATGATCCGGATATGCTTCCGCCAATGCTTCCGCAGTTTCTTATTTGAAGTGATGCGAAGGAGTTTAGGTATGGCTCCGAGGAGGGGTAGTGTCGCGTGAGTAGGTTTTTAAAATTTTCAATGGTGGTACCACTGCCGATGTAGATGTAGTTTTTATATTCTTCATAAGATTTAAGTTCTGTTATTTCAGAGATGTCGATGAGGGTTACGGGAGTGGTCAAATTTCCTTTTTTTATGGATATGCTCATATCTGTGGATCCGGCTATTATTGCCGTGGAGGCGTATTGTGAGCGGTACATAAGAAGTGATTTCAATGAGGTGGGTTTGATGTATTTGATGCCATCCTTTTCGCAGTATATCTCATTGGCGTAAGCTTGTCTTAGCTCTTCGTCAAATATGGGCCTGAGTTCTCTTATGCGTGGTACTTCCCCGATGCTTAGCATCGCTTCGAGGATGCTTTCGTATCCTGTGCAGCGGCAGAGATTGCCGGATATGGTTTTTTCTATTTCTTCTCGTGTGAATGGTCGTCCCATGCGGTAGTGGGCGTAGGCTGACATGACCATCCCGGGGGAGCAGAATCCGCATTGTGTCCCCCTTTTTTCTGCAAGTGCTGTTTGGATGGGGTGGGTCTTTCCATCTCTTGAGAGCCACTCAATGGTAAATATGTGTTTTCCGTTGAGGGCGGCCATGGGTAGCAGACATGAATCTACTGCCATGTAGCTAATTTGTGTGGAGGAGGTGTCTGTGAAAAGATTTCCTCCGATGGTTTCGTTTTTTAGTTCGGCAATACATATTGTGCAGGCTCCGCAATCTCCTACTGAGCAGCCTTCTTTGGTACCTGTGAGATTTTCGATATCGCGAAGGTAGCGAAGTACGGGTGTTATGGGGGTTAGTGTATTTTCTTCTGAGAAATTTATAATCCTTTTTTCACCGTTGAGATAAAATATGATTGTCGAGGTCATAGCTATTCTATTTTAAGGTTTTGAAAGTTGCATTGCCATCCGTCGTTGGGGTAGGTAATGATGATTCTGACGGCTTTGATAGGTTTTTGTATGTTTTTGATAGTAGCGCAGTAATGATGGAAATTTTCACCTTTGATGTAGTTTTCTCCATCGTATGTGTATTCTATGTATCCGTCGCTGACTCCGTAAAACGGTATGTCTGTGTATCCGGTGTTAATGGTGATTGTGTTGCATTTTACCGGATCTTTAAAAATGTATGTAAAGTAATTTCCTGCTTTAACTTTCTCTACTGTTTTTACTATTTTATTAAAGTCGTATGTGGTTACATTTTCAAGGGGGGTGTTGTCTCTTACTTTTATATCTGTTTCAATGGTGGTAACAGGGGTGAGATAGTGGTGCAGTTCTATGTTTTCTGCCGCTGTGGTGATGCTTTGAAGTCCCCTCCCGAAGAATGTGGCAAAACGGAAATTTTCAGGGCTGTCTGTTATTATCTGCCCTTGATATATGTTAGAGTTATTTGTGGGGTCACTTTTGTCTGTGGTATATCTTACTTCTGCTGATGGATAAGGAAGACTTACTTTTAGACATTGATCTTCGTAAAGAATTTTGGGAGGTTCTACTCTGAAGGCTATTCCCATATTTAACAGACGGTCGTAGTGTTTGTTTATAAGTCTTGAACGAAAATCATCGTAATTTCTGTTAGCGGTGTCACTCCATGCTACTTCTGATATTGCGCATAAGCGGGGAAATACTTGATATTCGGAGAATCGAGGTGGGTATTGCATGAGTTCGGTCCATAGACCGGCTTGTGTGCCGAGTACTAATTTTTCTTGTTCAGGTGTGAGTTTAAACGACCCTATAGGATCAAATGAGTAAACTCTTTCTACGGGGATGATGGCTGCCCATTGGTGACCTCTTTCTTGGGGGGATTGTCTCATATCCACATAGCAGTATTGTGCTATTTGCATCACTGTGGGATGCCCTTTGGAAATGGATTCCATCCCTTTTTCAAGACTTCTCCACGCTACTACTGCAGTGTGCTGGTTTAGCCCGCCGTTGTCTTGAATATCGTCCCAACCAATCATTTTTTTACCATTTTTTTCTATGATAGTTTCCATCCTTTTGACAAAATATCCCATTAATTGATATGGGTCTTTCATCCCTTCTTTTTGCATTAGAGCGGTGCATTTGGGGCATTGTTTCCAGTAGTCGAGAATTACTTCGTCTCCTCCGATGTTGATGTATTCACCAGGAAATAGAGATGCTATTTCTTTAATGATGTTATTTAATATTTTGTAATTGTTTTCATTCCCTACGCACCATACATTATTGAATTCTCCACAGGCGCTTGGGGTATTAGTGGTGGTTCCGCAAGTGACTTCAGGATAGCAGGCTGTCATGGAAAGGCTGTGACCGGGAAGGTCTATTTCTGGAATAATGGTTATATTGCGCTTCGCGGCATAAGCTACTATCTCTTTTATTTCTTTTTGGGTGTAATATCCGCCGTATTTCTCTGATGGGGAATTGTATGTGGGTGGGAGTATTTCATTTTTTCCTCTCCATGCCCCTCGGGATGTGAGTAATGGGTATTTTTTTATTTCTATTCTCCAGCCGTTATCATCTGTAAGATGCCAGTGGAAGGTGTTTAGTTTGTGATATGACATCCAGTCAAGGTACTGCTTGATGTATTGCGTGTCGAAAAATGTTCGCGATACATCGAGCATGAAGCCTCTGTATGGAAATCTGGGGGTGTCTTCTATGAGTACGCTCGGAAGTGAGTAGGTCTGAAGTCTTAGCTTTTCACCTGAATATATTTGGGGAGGAAGCATTTGAAATAGAGTCTGTACTCCATAAAAAATACCAGCATCGTCGGATGCTTTTATAGTAATTCCGTTATTATTTATTTCAATGCTGTAACCTTCTTTTTCTATTTTTGAATCTGTAAGTAGTGATATGTCGGCGTTATGTGGTTCTGTGGTGCTCTCAATGGGAAAATCAAAAAGAGAGCTTATGTGATTTTTTAGATATTCAGAATTGAAATTATCGTCTGTGTCTGAGTATATCTTTACCCCTTTCCTGAGTTGATATTCTCCTTCTAAATATGTGATTTTACTTGGAACGGGGATAATATCAAGATTTTTTTGTGCTTTTAAAGGAAGCATAGCTCCGAAAATTAGCATGGCTGCAATAATGTGTGGTTTCATTAATATATTGTTGTGTTGTTAATTATCTATTCCTTGTATCTCTCCGTAGTATGAAATGGGATCTCTTGATGTTAGTGTCAGACGAATAGAGGATGATCCGTTGTCCATAATTTCTATGTAAAAATCACACCTTTCATGAGAGTTTTGCGTTTTGCAAACAAATGAAAGGGAGTATCTGTCTTTTTTGGTTTTTTTGATCTGAATGTCTATGGGTGTTTCGTCAATGTCTATTGATATGTCGCTTGAGGATGAAAACGATGGACTTGTCACTTTACCAAAGTATGGAAGGTAGGTCTTTACCGTGTCTTTGTTTATGGTAAGAGTATATCCGTCTAATGATGAGAATGAGCGTCCGGACATGGGGGAGATACGGTCGATTTCTATTGTTAGATGCTGTGCTTTGATTATGCTATCTACTTTTGCCGCTACGGCCGCTTCGCGAGCTTCTCTTAGCTCTTTTTTGCTCTGCGAGTAGAGATTAAGCGATATAATCAGTGAAAGCGATAATGTTAGGATAAATTTAATATTATTCATAACTTTTGATTTAGAAATATTTGGGTAAAGATACAAAAATCATTGTTTTAAAGTTAAATATTGAGTAAAATTGCACCAAAATTGTGTTATGAAGGTATTAATTCTATCAGATGCTCAGTGTATTCATACTAAAAGGTGGGTTTCTTCTTTGATGGAGAGGGGTGTTGAGGTGATACTTTATAGTATTAAGTCTCCTGACGATGATTTTTTTTCTAAAAGAGGGGTTAAGGCTTATTATTTTGATTTGTTCACATATAAAAGGGACGGTAGCGGCTTGTGGGGCTCTTTTAAAAGGCATAGCGCGGCTGTTTCTGATTTAAAGAATGTTTTAAGGAGAGAAAGACCAGATATTCTTCACGCTCATTATGCTACAAGTTATTGTCTTATTGCTGCCTTATCTCATTTTCATCCTTTGATAGTATCTGTGTGGGGTAGTGATGTTTACGATTTTCCTCGAGAGTCTTTTGTTAATAAACTCTCTGTAAAGTTTATTTTTAAAAAAGCTGATTTAATTCTTTCTACAAGCCATGTTATGGCTCGAGAGAGTGCTAAATATACAGATAAGAAGATTGTTATCACCCCTTTCGGAGTGGATACCGATTTGTTTAGAAAAGTGGAGGAGGTGGCTCCTGCGCGTGGAAAATTTGTAGTGGGTACTGTTAAGACTTTGGCTCCTAAATATGGTATTGATTATCTGATCAGGGCTTTTGATGAGGTGGTCAGGAGGAAGCCTTGTGTGGATCTGTCATTAGTGATTGTGGGTAAAGGGCCGGCTGAGGGAGATTTGAAAAGTCTTGTATGTTCTTTAGGTCTTGAGGAAAGAGTTGTTTTCAAGGGATTTGTGGATAATTCTCTTTTACCTTCTGTTTACAGTTCTTTTTCGGTTTCTGTTTTTCTTTCGGTGTGGAATTCTGAAAGTTTTGGTGTGGCTGCCGTGGAGGCGATGGCTTGTGAAAGCGCAGTGGTTGTTTCGGATGCTGATGGATTTAAAGAGGTAGTTGAAGATGGTGTTTCGGGCATTATTGTTCCTAAATATGATTATATGAAGGCGGCTGATGCTATTGAGAAGTTTATTGATAATCCTTCTCTATGTGTGTTTATGGGAAAGCAGGGGCGCAAGAGGGTGCAGTCACTTTATGAGTGGGATAATAATGTAGGGACTATGATTGATGTTTATAATCAAATTCTCTCTAATAATGAATAAAACCGAGGCAGTCCATATTGTTAAGGAGAAGATGATGCTTTTGAAGTATTATCGTTTTTCTCTTTTTCGTCCTGCTCATGGTGTGGTTTCTTTGATTGACGACAGGTGTCATGGAGGTGGTCTTATGGATAAGTTGTGTGGGGCTGTGTCTGGTTTTGCTCTATCTCAGGCTATTCATAGTGATTATTTTTGTTCTTTTTCTTTTCCTTTCGCTCTCCAGGAGTATCTTTCTCCTTCTGATTATGATTGGAGGGTGAGGGAGTGTGATGTTTCTTCTTCTATTAGTAATGTTTGTGTGAGGATCTTATGGGGAGAGGAGTCGCCTCACAGGCTTTTTCGCCCTGATTTATGGGGTGATCATCAGTTTCACATCTATGCCAATAGAAATTATGTAGAGGATATTAATAGGTATTTTGGCACTTCTTTTTGTTGGGAGACTCTTTTTAAGACTCTTTTTAAACCTTGTGATGAGCTTCAGAGGATGATTGAGTTTCATAGAGAGAGGATAGGTGGAGAGTATGTTTGTTGTACTTTTCGTTTTCAGTCTCTTTTGGGTGATTTCAAGGAGTATGATTATCCTACATTGCCCCCAGAAAAGAGGTCAGATCTGATTATGATTAATCGCAGTGCGATAAAGGATATTAGGGATAGATTTGGAATAAATATTCTTGTTACTTCGGATAGTGGTACTTTTCTTGATTCTGTTCGTGATATTGAGGGAGTTTTTGTTCTTCCGGGTAGGGTGGTTCATCTTGATTGTTCGCCTGATGAGAAAAGAGATGTATATTTGAAATCCTTTCTCGATTTTTATATGATTTCACTTGCTAAGAGTGTGTTTTGTATAGGTACCAAGGAGATGTTTACTTCTTCGAGTTTTCCTATGTATGCAGCGCGCTTAAATGGTGTCCCTTTTGAGAGAATTATTTTATGAGCAATTTAAAGGAAAAAACGGCTAAGGGTCTTGGCTGGGGGTTTGTTGATAATTTTTTGGGTACGGGTGTTTCTGCCCTTATCAGTATAATTCTTGCGCGATTGTTGTCTCCTTCCGATTTCGGGATGGTGGGGATGATTGCAATTTTTATTTCGGTGGCTTCTTCAATTATGGATAGTGGTTTTAGTGGTGCTTTGATTAGAAAACAAAATGCAGGGGATGCCGATTTTAATACGGTATTTTACACCAATATGGTGCTTGGTGTCATATTGTACATAGTACTGTTTTTTACTGCTCCCGCAATTAGTTCTTTTTATGGTATTCCTCTTCTGAGGGATATTGTGCGCCTGATGGCTATTTCTGTGATTATTGTCTCTTTTACCCAGGTGCAGAGGGCTATTTTTATTAGAAAGATTGATTTTAAAACTCAGACTATTATTTCTCTTTCTGCTTCTCTTTTGAGTGGTGTGGCTGGAATATGGATGGCTTTGAAAGGGTGCGGGGTGTGGAGTCTTGTGGTACAGCAGCTTTCTCGTCTTGCTATTGTGTCGATTCTTTTATGGTGCTTTTCTTCTTGGAAACCTTCTTTTAGATTTTCTGTGTCGAGTTTTAAGGAGATGTTTTCTTTTGGAAGTAAATTGATGGTCTCTTCTTTGATTAGTGTGGTTTGGAATGAGGTTTATTCTTTGATTATCGGTAAGTTTTATAATCCTTCTCTGGTGGGGCAATATAATCGTTCAGAGAAATTTAAAACGATGGTTACTACTAATATCGGTCAGGTCGTTCAGAGGGTGAGCTATCCTGTGATGAGTAATATTCTTGATGAGAAGGAGAGGCAGGTGAGGGTATATAGAAAAGTGATTAAAACCACTGTGTTGATTACTTTTACTTTGGGTTTCGGGTTAATGGCTTGTGCTGATTCTATGATTCTTTCTCTGATAGGTGATAAGTGGTTTCCTGCTATTGAATTTTTGAGGATATTGCTTCTTTCCGGTATATTTCTTCCTCTTCTTTATAGTAGTGTGAATGTTTTTAATGTAAATGGTAAATCTAATCTTACATTGCTATTGGAGGTCATTAAAACTATATTGGCGGTGATTCCTGTCTTGCTTGGTATTTACTTTAGTATCAATGCTTTACTGTGGTCGTTAGTGGGTGTGTCTGTAGTTTCTTATTTTATTCACGCTTTTTTTGTCGCTAAGGTGATGAATTATTCTTTAAGGCATCAGATTGCTGATGTATTGCCTTATCTTGGCCTTTCTGTGTTGATGGGTGTATTTGTTTATTTTACAGGATGGATACTTGGTGATATGATTGTCTATTTAAAACTGTGTATTCAGCTTTTGGCCGGATTGCTTTTTACAATATTTAATTATGAAATAATTTTTAAAAGTGAGGAGTATGGTGAGTTGAAAAGGGAGTTTTTCAGAATAATCCGTTTAAAAAACTAATATGTATGGAGAAGAAGGTGTCTTTCATTATCGTTAATTATAATACGGGCGGATTGCTGCGTAATTGTCTTGAAAGTATAAAGATTAATGTTCATTTGAGTTTCGAGGTGGTGGTGGTGGATAATCACTCTAGTGATGATTCTTTGTCTTTATGTAAAAAGTTGTTTGATGATGATAAAAGATTTGTTCTGTTTGTTCTTAATGATAATCTGGGTTTTGCTAAAGGGTGTAATTATGGGGCAGAAAGGGCTTCTGGAAATTTTTATTATTTTCTAAATCCGGATACTGAATTGACTGAAAATATGGATCAGGATATTATGTATGTTATGGAGCATCCTGATAAGGTGTATGTCAGTCCTTTATTAAATATTGACGGTTCTGTGGAAAATCCTAAAAGAGTTATTCCTACTTTGAAAAATATTTTCTTTTGGAATTTTTGTAGAAAGAAAGCAGGGATATGGTATAAAGGAGCGTCTGTTTTTATATTGAAGGAGTTATTTATTTTTCTAAAAAAATGGCCTGAAGATTATTTTATGTACTCAGAGGATTTGGATTTTTTCTTTATTGTGTGGGTAAAGGGGATAGATGTGATTAAGCTCAATACTCCTATTCTTCATTTTGGTGGCTCAAGTTCTTCTAAAAGGTGGTCTCCGCTCGAAAGAGAGATTGAAGTTCAGCGCTCTTTTAGAGTTTTTTATGCTAAATATTTTCCTAAGAGGAAATATGTTTCGGTTATGTTGTATTTTTTATTCCATGATTTGTTAAAACATCCAAAAAGGGGGGTATTAATTTTAAAATCATGGATTTTTGTCTCGAAAATGCCTTATTTTTTACCTACATCGTCTTTTTCGTTGGATAAGTGATAAAAAGTGACTAAAATTGCAAAGTTTTTTCAATACAAAAAATATTATGGATGATAAGTTAATTTCAAAAGTTCCAGAAGGGCCTCTTGCTGAGAAATGGACAAAACACAAAGCAGACATTCACGTTGTTAGTCCTGCTAATAAGCGTAAATTGGAAATTATTGTGATAGGTACAGGGCTTGGTGGTGCTTCTGCTGCCGCTACTCTTGGTGAATTGGGATATAATGTAAAGATTTTTTGCATAAGCGATTCTCCTCGAAGAGCACACTCTATTGCAGCTCAGGGAGGTATTAATGCTGCTAAGAATTATCAAAATGATAATGATTCTGTTTACAGACTTTTTTATGATACTATTAAAGGTGGTGATTATAGAAGCAGAGAAGCTAATGTTTATAGGCTTGCTGAAGTGAGTAACCTAATTATAGATCAGTGTGTGGCTCAGGGTGTCCCATTTGCTCGTGATTATGGTGGGCTTCTCGATAACAGATCTTTCGGAGGTGCGCAGGTGAGTCGTACTTTCTATGCTCGCGGTCAAACAGGGCAGCAGCTTCTTTTAGGTGCTTATGCTTCATTGAATCGTCAGATTGCCAAGGGAAGTGTGAAGAGTTATCCTCGTCACGAGATGCTTGATCTGGTGATGATAAATGGTGAGGCTAAGGGTATTATTGCTCGCAATCTTGTAACTGGTGCTATCGAAAGATATGGGGCACATGCTGTCGTATTGGCCTCCGGAGGCTACGGTAATGTATATTTCCTTTCTACTAATGCTATGAATTCCAATGGGTCTGCTGCTTGGCAGTGTTATAAACATGGTGCTTTTTTTGCAAATCCTTGTTTTGCGCAGATTCATCCTACTTGTATCCCTGTTCATGGTGATCAGCAGAGTAAATTAACGCTGATGAGTGAATCTTTGCGTAATGATGGCCGTATTTGGGTACCGAAAAAGAAAGAGGATGTGGAAAAATTGCGTAGCGGAAAGGTTAAGGGTTCTCAGATTCCTGAGGAAGATAGGGATTACTATCTCGAACGCCGTTATCCGGCTTTCGGGAATCTTGTTCCTCGCGATGTGGCTTCGAGAGCTGCTAAAGAGAGATGTGATGCCGGTTATGGTGTCAATGCTTCAGGTCTTGCTGTTTT
>CAZSXE010000009.1:36804-63786 GCA_964611185.1 uncultured Muribaculaceae bacterium
CTAAAGAGAGATGTGATGCCGGTTATGGTGTCAATGCTTCAGGTCTTGCTGTTTTCCTTGATTTTTCTTCTGCTATTGAGAGACTTGGAAAGGATGTGATTACTGCTCGTTACGGTAACCTTTTCCAGATGTATGAAAAGATTACTGCAGTTAATCCTTATAAGGAACCGATGATGATTTATCCTGCTATTCACTATACTATGGGTGGATTGTGGGTTGATTATGATTTGCAGACCACTATTCCGGGATTGTATGCTATTGGCGAAGCTAATTTCAGCGATCATGGTGGAAATAGGTTGGGAGCTTCTGCACTTATGCAGGGACTTGCTGATGGCTATTTTATCCTTCCTTATACTATCGGAGATTATCTTTCTCATAAAATTCAGGAACCTAAGACTGATATTAATAATCCTGCTTTTGAACAGGCGGAAAATAAAATCAAGGGGACTCTTAATAAGTTGTTTAATATTAAAGGAAAGGAACCTGTTGATTATTTCCATAAGAAATTGGGTATTATTATGTGGGATTATGTGGGGATGGCTCGTGATAAAGAAGGTCTTCAAAAAGCTATTGTTGAGATACAGAATCTTAAAAAAGATTTTTGGGCAAATGTTTATGTTCCAGGTGAAAATAATGAGTTCAACCAAGAGCTTGAAAAGGCTGCCCGTGTTGCAGACTTTATGGAAATAGGTGAGCTTATGGCTCGTGATGCTCTTAATAGAAATGAGTCTTGCGGTGGCCATTTCAGAGTGGAAATGCAGACCGAAGAGGGAGAGACGAAGAGGGATGATAAGAATTACATGTATGTGAGTGCATGGGAGTACAAGGGTGAAAATGAGCCTGTTCTTCATAAAGAAGATTTAAATTTTGAATTTGTTAAACCGTCAACTCGTAATTATAAAGATTAGGGGGATTTTGTTATGAATTTTACTTTAAAAGTATGGCGTCAGAAAGACGCAAAGTCAAAAGGTCATTTTGAAACATATAAATTGGAGAATATTTCTCCTGATACCTCTTTTTTGGAGATGATGGATATTCTTAATGATCAGCTTATTCGCGAAGGAGCTACTCCTGTAGCTCTGAACAAAGGGTGTCATTCGTCGGGCCCTATCGCTTTTGATCACGATTGTCGTGAGGGTATTTGCGGTATGTGTTCTTTGTATATTGATGGTCGCGCACATGGTCCTGACAATGATATTACCACTTGTCAGCTTCACATGCGTAAGTTTAAGGATGGTGCTACTATCACTGTGGAACCTTGGAGAAGTGCCGGTTTCCCCGTCATTAAAGATTTAGTTGTAAACAGAGGTGCATTTGATCAGATTCTGCAGGCAGGTGGTTTTATCTCTGTCAATACAGGAGGTGCCGGCGATGCCAATGCCATTCCTATTAAGAAGGAGTGCGCAGAAGCGAGTATGGATGCTGCTGCTTGTGTAGGATGCGGAGCTTGTGTGGCTACTTGTAAAAATGGTTCTGCAATGCTTTTTGTTTCTGCAAGAGTAAGTTCTCTCGCTCTTCTTCCTCAAGGAAAAATCGAAGGTGCTCGTAGAGCTAAAGCAATGGTAGCGAAAATGGACGAATTGGGTTTCGGTGCTTGCACCAATACTCAAGCGTGTCAGATGGAGTGTCCCAAGGGGATAACAGTGGCTCATATCGCCAGACTTAACAGGGAATTTTTATCTGCTAAATTGAAAGATTAGCTATTTTCCAATGGAATTTTTTGCTACTTCTAATACTATTCCCGTACATATTTCAGATACGCAGAAAGGGAATTTTACTATTCTCTTTCTGCATGGTTATCTGGAGACACTAAATGTGTGGGATGAATTTATCTCTCTTTTATCTAAAATTTCAGGTTATTCTTTCCGTTTCATATCTATCGATCTTCCGGGTCATGGTCTTTCCGGTACTCATCCTTTTTCCAATACAATGGATTTTTGTTCCGATGTAGTGTTGGGTGTTCTAAATAAATGTTGTGTTGATCGTTGTTATATTGTGGGCCACTCTTTAGGCGGTTACATCGGTTTAAAGTCCCTTCAAAAATATCCCGATCGATTTATTTCTCTTTCCCTTTTTAATTCACATCCTTTTCCGGATTTACCTGAAGTTTATAAAGATAGGGATAAAGAGATTTTTTTTATTACAGATGGTAAGCTCATTACTCTGTCAAATCTTGTCATCTCCAATATGTTTTTTAAGGACAATTTAAGAAGGATGGATGATAATATTCAGTCTCTTTTATCTAATTGTGAAACTCATGACCCAAAAGGGATTGCTGCTTCTGTTAGAGGGATAATGAACAGAGAGGATATGTCCGATTTTCTTATTCATTATCCAAATAAAATTCAAGCTATCCAGGGAGATAATGATCATTATTTCTCTTTAAATCGCATTAATGATTTTATTTCTTCTTTCCCCACTGTTTCCACATCTGTGATTCATAATACAGGACATGATTCTTATCTTGAAGAACCTCTTAAAGTAGCAGATAGTTTACTTGATTTTCTTAAAGAGTTTTATTTACCATAGAAAATTATTAAATGGAAATCTCCCTGCGTGTATTTCTGCTGCCATTTTGTATAGATCGTTTTTCAATTTATCAATATTTATCTTTTCTTTGGCGGATATGAATATGCATGGGGCATTTTCTTTGGCTAACCATGTATTTTTCAACTCTTCCAGTGTGTAATTTTCCTTTTTTTTCTCTTCAAATGAATATTCGGTCATCTGCTGGTGTTGGTAATTATCTATTTTATTAAAGACTAAATATACCGGTTTTTTGTTTGCATTTATCTCTTTTAGAGTGTCATTTACTACTTTAATTTGCTCTTCAAAATTGGGATGTGATATATCTACGATGTGCATTAGTATATCTGCTTCTCTTACTTCGTCGAGGGTACTTTTAAATGATTCTATCAATTGAGTAGGCAATTTTCTTATGAATCCTACCGTATCAGATAGTAAAAACGGGACATTTTCTATTACTACTTTTCTTACAGTAGTATCCAAAGTGGCAAATAATTTATTTTCGGCAAATACTTCGCTTTTTGCCAATAAATTCATTATCGTACTTTTACCTGCGTTTGTATAGCCGACAAGAGCTATTCTTACTAAAGATCCTCTATTCCCTCTTTGTGAAGCCATTTGACGGTCTATTTTTTTCAACTGTTCTTTCAACCTGCTTATTTTATCAAGAATAATTCTTTTATCTGTTTCAAGCTGGCTTTCTCCCGGTCCTCTCATGTTTAGACCCCCTTTCCCTCCTCTTTGTCTCTCAAGATGTGTCCACATTCTGGTAAGTCTTGGTAGCATATATTGATATTGCGCGAGTTCCACTTGAGTCTTTGCGTAAGCAGTTTTAGCCCTTTGTGCAAAAATATTAAGTATTAGGCTTGTTCTGTCGTAAATTTGGCATTCGTCGAATTCTCTTTCAATATTTCTTAACTGTGATGGAGATAGTTCATCGTCAAATATTACTGTTTTAATCTCGTTTTCTTCAATATATTTTTTGACTTCTTCGAGTTTTCCACTTCCCAAATAACTTTTACCGTTTGGGTTTTGTAACTTTTGTGTAAATCTTTTGATGCTTTCTAAACCTGATGTAATAGCAAGAAATTCCAGTTCATCGAGATATTCGTTTACTGTTATCTCATCTGTTTCTTCTGTTATTACTGATATTATTATAGCCTTTTCCATTTCTTTTGCAAAAAAAAGGGTGACCGATTAAGCCACCCTCATTAATATCTGTTCTTTTATCTTAGTTGGAATATTACAGGGAAGTTGTAGATTACTTTAACGGCTCTATCTCTCTGCTTACCTGGTGTCCATTTAGGTGATGAAGCGATAACTCTCATTGCTTCTTTGTCAAGAGAGGAATCCACACCTCTAAGTACTTTTATATTTGATACGGTTCCATTAGGATTTACTGTAAATTGTAGAATTACTCTACCTTGAAGTCCATTTTCTTTTGCAATCTCAGGATATTCGAGGTTTTTAGCTACCCATGCAGAGAATGTATTGGCATCTCCCCCCATAAATGATGGCTTCTCTTCTACAAGTGCAAATGGTATCGGAGCTTCTTCTATTTCTTCTTCATACACTTCTTCTACATAGTCGGTAATATTTACTCCCATGTCTTTAGTGTCTTCAAGACTTATAAATAAGTCATTTTCTACCACGATATCATCCTCAACAATATCAATATTGTCTGAAAGAACGGGCACTTTAGGCTGCTCTGGAGGAGGTGGAGGAGTCTCTGTGGTAATTGGAATGTTTTCTACTTCAATTTCTACTGCTGATTCTACTTTGAATGTGGTTTCATTTTTTTCATAAGATTTCCATTCAAATGCAGCAAGTACAAATACAAGAGTAAACACAAGGCCTATTTCTGCGAATAAGAATTTCTTGTTCTCAAGATTTGCTTTTGGAGATTTCTTTATTTCCATATCTGTTTAATTAGTTACTTTTTCTTTCGATTTGTAAAAGTAGCAATTATTTCTTTTATTTCCACAATAAATTGTTGAAAAATTGTTTATAGTACTTTTAATTCTTTTAAAACACTATTTGTTTTTCTTACTGATTCGGCGCTATTCTTAAACATAGTAAGCTCATTTTCAGTAAGTTCCGGTTCTATTATTTCTTCAACACCATTTTTACCAATTACGGCAGGTAATCCTATGCATATATCACTTTCACCTAATTGCCCGTTTAAACTTACGCAGCATGGATATATTCTTTTTTCATCCATTACCACTGCTTTTGCAAGAGCAGCTGCGTTAGCCCCTGGTGCGTACCATGCTGATGTCCCCATAAGCTTTGTGAGAGTAGCTCCACCTACCATTGTGTCTGAAACCACCTTGTCTATCTCTTCTTGAGAAAGTTTTTTACTTATTTTACCTGCTTTATAAGTGGCTTTACTCATTACTGGTACCATTGTAGTATCTCCGTGTCCTCCTATTACCATTCCATCTACATCTGCTGCCGGTACATCTAATGCTTTTGATAAGTAATAATTGAACCTGCTGCTATCAAGCATACCTCCCATGCCTATAATTCTATTTGATGGTATTCCCGATGTCTTAACAGTTAGATATGTCATTGTATCCATAGGATTAGCTACCACTATAATTACTGCTTTTGGAGAATGTTTAAGAACATTACCTACTACATCGCTTACAATTTTAGCATTTGTACCGATTAGATCCTCTCTGGTCATCCCTGGTTTTCTCGGAATACCTGATGTTATTATTACTACTTCTGAATTTTCAGTAGCAGAATAATCTGATGTCACACCTTTAATAACAGATGTATATGAAAATATTTTTGCTGATTGCATCATATCCATCGCTTTCCCCTCTGCAAATCCTTCTCTTACATCTAATAATACTATTTCTGACGCAAATCTCATTTCTGCTATTGCATAAGCGCATGTTGCTCCAACATTGCCAGCTCCTATAATACTAACTTTTGACATTTTAAATTATTTTATAAAAATTATTAATAACTGTTTAACTTTGTGCTTTGTCGATAACTACAAATTTCAAGCCATATTATGATTTCTTTTATTAATAAAAATATCAATTTTACCTTATCTGATAAGCGTATTTTAAAGAAATGGATTAAATCTATTTTAGATTCTCATAACTATTCTGTAGGTGACATTAATTATATTTTTTCAAATGATGAATATGTTCTTCAGGTGAATAAACAGTTTCTTAATCATGACTATTTTACTGATATAATTACTTTCGATACCTCTTCTTACTCTGATAATGATATTAATCGTTCCAATTTCATTTCTGCAGATATTTTCATAAGTGTCGATACAGTTTTATCAAATTCCAGTCTTTACAAAACTACTTTTATTTCTGAACTTCATAGAGTCATCATTCATGGTATCCTTCATCTTATTGGTTTCAATGATTTATCAAATGATGATCGTTCAGTTATGAGACAGCAGGAGAATATAGCTCTTTCTTTACTTTCGCAATTTTATGAATAAGATTTATGATATTATAGTTATAGGTGCCGGTCATGCTGGATGTGAAGCTGCTTCTGCTGCCGCTCGTATGGGTTCTTCTGTTCTTCTTATTACTATGGACATGAATAAAATAGCACAAATGTCCTGTAATCCTGCTATCGGAGGTATAGCTAAAGGGCAGATAGTCAGAGAGATAGATGCGATGGGCGGGTTTACAGGTATCGTTACCGATGCAAGTACTATTCAATTCCGTATGCTTAATAAATCCAAAGGTCCTGCTATGTGGAGTCCGCGTGCTCAATGTGATAGAAATCATTTTTCTTTTAACTGGCGTTTTATCCTCGAAAGTACCTGTAAATTAGACATTTGGGCCGATACAGTTACATCTATATCGTTCTGTGGTTCTCATATTTCCGGTGTTCATACATTAATGGGTGCAGATTTTAAAGCTAATGCAGTTATTTTAACTGCTGGTACATTTTTAAATGGAAAATTATTTATTGGTGATACAGTGGCTGAAGGTGGCCGTATATCTGAGTCTCCTTCTTATTTCCTGACGAAAATTTTATCTGATATGGGTATTCCTACTAAAAGAATGAAAACAGGCACTCCTCCTCGCATTGATTCTTCATCTATTGATCTTAATTCCCTTATTAAACAAGAAGGAGATATTAATCCCTCTAAATTTTCTTTTCTTGATTATAATTCTCCTATTCAAACTGATATTAATTCTCAGAAATCCTGTTATATCGTTCACACTAATTTAGAAGTTCACAATATTTTAAGGAGTTCTTTTCATCTTTCTCCACTTTTTTCCGGTAAGATTCACGGTATAGGTCCCAGGTACTGTCCTAGTATTGAAGATAAACTTCGTACTTTTCCCGATAAAGATGCTCATCAACTTTTTCTTGAGCCTGAGGGTTGGAACACTAACGAATTTTATCTTCAAGGTTTTTCATCTTCTCTCCCTCTTTCTACCCAGGTCGAGGCCTTACATCACATTAAAGGTCTTGAAAATGCTATACTTTATCGTCCCGCTTATGCTGTAGAGTATGATTATTTTGATCCTACTTTCCTTCAGTCTTCTCTTGAGTCAAAAATGATAAATGGATTATTTTTAGCCGGACAAGTTAATGGAACCACTGGTTATGAAGAAGCTGCAGCTCAAGGAATTATGGCTGGTATTAACGCTTCATTGTATGTTTCTGAAAAGGATCCCCTAATATTAGGGCGTGATTCTTCATACATCGGAGTTTTGATCGACGACTTGGTTACAAAAGGAGTAGATGAACCATATAGGATGTTTACCTCAAGAGCTGAATTTCGTATTTTATTAAGGCAAGATGATGCAGATTTAAGACTTACGCCGATTTCTCACAATTTAGGATTAGCAGATGAACATAGATATTCCTTGATGTCAAAAAAGTATGATAGCATAAATAATCTTACTGGTACCTTAAATTCTATAAAAGTTACACCTGAAGAAATTAACTCTTTTCTTTCATCAATTAATTCTTCTCTTTCTAATTTTTCTAAACCTCTTTCCTCTTTTCTATCTCGTCCGGATGTTGTTCTTTCTGATTTAATTCGTTTTGTTCCTCGTGGAACATTGGAAGAAATAGTTTCATATTCTCCGTCTGATTGTGATAAATCCTCCTTATCGATGTATAATTCTCTCCCTTATAAAAACAATGTTGCGTTTAATCAGGATAATTATATTAATGAAATTCTTTCCTCTGTGGAGATATTAATTAAGTATAAAGGATATATTGAAAGAGAATCTAATTTAGCTGCAAAAATTTTAAAACTTGAATCTTTACGCATCCCTGATAACTTTGATTATAATAAAGTAACATCAATTTCTTACGAATCTCGTCAGAAACTTATGAAGCATAGACCGCAAAACATTTCTCAAGCTTCGAGGATTCCGGGTGTTTCTCCGGCTGATATTTCTGTATTACTGATATTTTTCGGAAGATGATAATCTACTAAAAATTTGATTAAATGATTATTCCATTGTAAAATTGAAAAAGGAAAAATCATTTATTTCAATTAAAAGAGGTTTTATTAAAACAAAAACCTCTTTCTCAGTTTTTTCAATATCTAAATAATGTTTATTAATAGGAAGATAAATTTTGACTTTTGTCCTTTCAAGGTGTTTTGCTTTGATATAATTGCCTGCAAGGTATAATGTGGGGTATTTTAAGGATTCATTGTAGCAGCCAAGTTCTAAGATATGATATAATTCGTTATCTTCATGGTCCGGATAACCTATCATGTATCTATCACTCTCCAGCTCTACTGCTGAGCCATTTTCTAATTTTAGAAAAGATAATATATATTGAAGCATTGAATCGTCCCACTCATAATAATTGCTTCCTAAATATCTGAATCTCAGGTCTTTAAGTCTTGTAGAAGTAAGTTCTGAAAACGACACTCCGTCTGCAAATATGGGAAGAGGTAACTCAACTACTTGTCTATAAATTGGTTGTGAGTATCCGATTTTTCTGTAGAAAGCAAAGAGAGAAGGGCTGGCAGGTCTTGCTATTAAAAAACCATATCCTCTCTTTCTACAATCTTCTTCAGCGTGTTGTAATAGATTGATTGACAAGCGTTTACCTCTATATTGTGGAAGAGTGCATAACCCGTATAAGTATGCACCTTTGATTTTTGTATCTTCTATTAAATTAAGTGGAATTATGGAAATGCTCGACACAATCGTATCGCCATCTTTATATATATATGTTCTTGTAAGTGGAAAGCACTCATTAATGAATAATTTCATGAAGAGCATATCTGCTGAAAAACAGACTTTCCAAATATTATATAAAGAATCAATGTCTTTAGAGGATGCGATTGAAATTTGCATTGTTAATTTTCTATTTTATATATATCATTAATCAGATATTTGTATTTTGAGAATATTTTTGATCTTTTTAACTTTAATGTTTGTGATAGCATATTGTTAACAGGTGTCCATTCTGCATTAATTACTTTTTCTCTTTTTATGCGTTCGTGAGGAGCAATTTTAGCATTTACAACCTCGATTTCGCTATGTATCTTAGCAAGTATGAGAGGATTAGCTATCAATTCATCATTGTCTGAATATGTTATTTTGTGTTTTGCTGCCCAGAAATGGAGTCTTTGAAAATCGGGAATTATGATAGCAGATGCAAATTTTTGATTTTCTCCGACCACCATACAGTTTTCTATGTATGATGATTCTCTGAGTAGATTTTCTATGACTTGAGGTGCAACATATTTACCAAGTGAAAGTTTGAAAATTTCTTTTTTTCTATCGGTAATTTTTAAATATTCTCCATCTACAAGTGTTCCAATATCTCCGGTATGAAGAAACCCTTCATCATCAATAATAGCTTTTGTTGCCTCTTCATCTTTGTAATATCCGAGCATGATATGGGGACCTTTGGTTAATATTTCTCCATCTTCTGCAAATTTGAGTTCTGTTCCTTCCATTTTTTTACCGACTGTACCGATAACATTAAATCCTTGTACGGGACTGTTTACTGCAATTACAGGTGATGTTTCAGTCATTCCATATCCTTCAAATATTCGCAGTTTGGCTGCGTTGAAAAGACGAACAATCTTAGCTTGAATGGAAGAACCACCGGATACTACGAGCATTTCGTGTCCTCCCAGGGCTTCTCTCCATTTACTGTAAATGAGTTTATCGGCTAAATTGTGTTTGAACACATATAGTTTTTTATGATTATAATTATCAAAATTATTGCCGAAATTCCATGCCCAATCATATATAATTCGCTTAATACCGGTAAGATTTTTACCCGCTGATTCAAATTTTGAGTACATCATTTCGAGAACTCTCGGAACACCGCAAAAACCATCAGCGTGACAATCAGCGAGATCTCTCGCAACAGTACCGAGTGATTCAGCATAATAAATACTAATTCCGATGTATTGATATTCATAATTCATAGTTCTCTCATAAACATGGCATAATGGAAGGAAACTGACCATCCTCTGTTCAGCTGTGACAGTTTGCTTGAGAGCGTGGCCGATGGCATCGAACATCAAATTCCAGTGTGAAAGCATAACCCCTTTCGGCACCCCAGTGGTACCTGAAGTATATACAATGGTAGCTAAATCGTTTGGAGAAGTTTCTTTTTTAATTTTTTCAACCGCTTCTTTAAACTCTTCTTCTTTGTCTTTTCCTAATTTATACAATTGACTCAAGCACTCCATCCTGTCGGAATCATCCATCATAATTACTCTGGCTGGTTTGTCCATCTTGTCAACTACGGGTGCTATTTTTTTATACAAACTATCGTTACCTACAAATATGATTTTGGCGTCGCTATGATTAAATATATGAAGGAATTCTTCTGAACTGAGGGTAGAATAAACGGGTACATGTACCATTTTTGCAAGATTCAATCCCAAGTCGAGAATATTCCATTCAGGTCTGTTGCTGCAGATAGTGATGGCTTTGTCTTCGTTTCCATATCCCATAGACAACATAGAATATGCTATCTGATGTGATTTTTCGACATAATCTTTTACGCTGAATTTTATCCATTCACCATGCACACAGCGGCATAGTATATCTTTTTTTTCTGAGTGATTAGCTTCAAGTCTTGTTAAAAGGTCAAATGTTCTCGTTACTGGTATATCCATAATTATTAATTAGTGAATTGATTTAATATCGTTAATAAATGCATCTATGTCTTCTTTGTGTGTATTAAATGAACACATCCACCTAACTTCCATGGTCTCTTCATCCCAAATGTAGAAAAAGTGTTTTTGTGATATTATGTTATATAATTCTCTTGGTATGTATGCAAATACTGCATTTGACTCAACGGGTCTTGATATATTGATTGAAGAGATCTCTTTAAGCCTTTTTTCCAAGTATTTTGCCATCTTGTTGGAATGATCTGCTAAAGAAATATTAAGGTCATTTTTTAAATATTCTTCAAATTGTGCAGCGATAAATCGTGTTTTTGAGTATAATTGTGTCATTTGCTTTCGCAAATATAATGCGTTGATATGCGGTACAGTATTAAATAGTATGGCTACTTCTCCTATCAACATTCCATTTTTGGTTCCACCAAACGAGAGGGCATCTGCTCCGGCATCGACGGTAATGCTTTTTATAGATGATTTCATCGCGGCAGCGGCATTTGATATTCTTGAACCGTCAATATGTAGAAGACATCCATACGAGTGCATTAGAGATGCGAGTGCTTTTATTTCTTCAACTGTATATAGTGTTCCGAGCTCAGTAGGCTGTGAAATAGACAGTACTTTGGGCTGAGAGTGATGTTGGAAGCCAAAACCAATCAAGTGTTTTTTTACCTCTTCGGGGGTAACTTTTCCATCTTTGTGAGGAATGGGAATGAGCTTGCAGCCAATTATTTTTTCAGGCGCACCGCATTCATCTGTGTTTATATGTGCAGTCATGGGACAAATGACGGATTCAAAACTCTTTAGCATATTTGAAAGGCACAAGATGTTTGCTCCTGTTCCATTCAAAGCGAAAAGAGCACTACAATCTCCTCCAAAAAGATTTTCAATGGATTTTAAAACACTGAGAGAATAATCATCTTCTCCATAAGCAATTGAAAAATCACAGTTTATCCTTTCGATAGCTTCCATTATTAATGGATGAACGCCGGAATGATTATCGCTTCCAAAGCTATGTTTCATAAAAATGAAATTTGATACAAATTTAATAATTTTTATTAACTTTGAGGATTGTTAACTGAATAATTATTAACTTATGAAAAAAATTCTCTCTTTTCTTCTCTTTTTCTCTTTGTTTTTATCATCTTGCAGCCCTTTTACATTAGAAAGCAGCAAAGTACTTAATAATGCAAATCTTTCTTCATATAAAACTTTTATGATTCAGCCAGCTGAGACTAATTCTCTGCCGGAAGGTATTATGATAGGAGATGTAAGAAATGTTTATAATGCAGTTTCTGATCAGTTTATCTTGCGAGGATATAAAGAAGTCTCTACAAATCCGGATATAATTGTTTTCTTGGCAATGTCCGTCAAGCAAAAAATCGAAACTAAGGATGCTGTTCCGCAGAGCGGTTTCGGATATAGGTATTTTGGAAGGAGATCTTCTTATGTTCACAGTTACTATAATGATACTCAGATTATTTCAGGGATAAGTAATGAGGGTACTTTGATGATGGATGTGGTGGATGCAAAAACAAATATTCATGTTTTTTGCTCGGAGGTGAGTTCTGTGGCAGATGGAACTAAAATAAAAGACTTGCAGAAAATTCAGGAGGCTTCTATGGTACTTTTTTCAAAATTTCCTGTTAATCCGGTTAAATAAATTTGTATTAAACTTAAACTAAAAAAGGAGGCTACAATAGTCTATTGACTAAATGTAGCCTCTTTTGTGCGTTTAGAGGATGAATTTTATAAAATAGCCTTGTAAGATTCGTCAGACATCAATTCTTCCAATTCTGACAGATTAGACATTTTAACTTTAATCATCCAACCCTCTCCATAAGGATCTTTATTTACTGATTCAGGTGCGCCTTCAAGATCTTGATTGACTTCGATAACTTCTCCTGAAACAGGCATAAATGCATCAGCGACAGTTTTAACGGCTTCGATAGCTCCGAATACTTCATCTTTGTCAAGAGTTTCTCCTTCTGTCTGGATATCGACAAATACGATGTCTCCGAGCTGATCTTGTGCATAATCAGTAATACCAATGGTAGCAATGTCTCCATCTACTTTTACCCATTCGTGATCTTTAGAGTACTTTAAATTATTAGGAATATTCATATTTTGTTTATTAAAAATTAATTGCGGGACAAATGTATAAAAAATTGCTTATATTAAAGAAGTTTAAGGGCTTTCTTAATTAAATCTTCCAAAGAAGAGTTCGAATCTTTCTTAAGGATTGTATCCAATACTTTTTCCACTGATGTTTTTCCGAATCCGAGCAGTACGAGGGCTGACATTGCTTCATCTCTCTGAGGATTATTGCCAAGCGGAATGAGAGTTCCTTCTGTCTGGGAAACTTTACTTACTTTGTCTTTTAATTCGATTATCGCCTTTTGAGCAGTTTTTAAGCCAATGCCTTTTACACTTTTTATTTTGTTTACATCACCAGATATTAAGGCATTGATGATTTCTTCTGTGGATAGTGAAGAGAGCATCATTCGTGCTGTGCTTGGACCTATGCCTGAAACGGAAATAAGGAGTTTAAATATATATCTTTCCTTTTTCTCTGCAAAGCCATATAATAATTCATCATCTTCGTGTAGGTGATGATATATATATATTTTTACAGATTCTTTTCCCTGAAGAGCAGAATAAGTCTGCAAGGAGATAAGAATACTGTAGCCAATGCCTTGATTGTCTAATATTAGTTCTGTCGGGGATAGATCCGATACTTTTCCTGAAATATAATCATACATATTGATGCAAATGTATCAAAAATATTTAATAGTGAGTTCAGCTTTAAAACATAAATATCACAATAAGGCAATTAAAAAATTTATAAGATGCAATTATGCCTTTATATTTATTATTTTTGCATAAAATTTTATGAATATGAATGCTTTTATTGATGAGATTAGGGGGCAGATTCCGGCGTTGCATCAGAATGTTTATGGGAAACCTCTTATTTATTTTGATAATGCTGCGACTTCTCAAAAGCCTCAAAGTGTCATTGATCTTGTAAATATGATGAATAGCGGTATTAATGCCAATATTCATCGTGCAGTTCATAAATTGAGTGCCGATGCTACCGAGCTGTACGAAGAGGGAAGAGAGGCCGTAAGAGAATATATCAATGCTTCTGCTAAAGAGGAAGTTATTTTTACATCGGGAACTACGGCTTCTATCAATCTTATTGCTTATACATTTTCTGAAAGGTTTTTAAAAAAGGGGGATGTTGTAGTTATTACCGAGTGTGAACATCATTCCAATATTGTCCCATGGCAGATAGTTTGTCAGAGGAAAGGAGCTATTATAAAAGTTCTTCCGGTAGATGAGACAGGACATTGGAGAATGGATGAATTAGACAATATTTTATCTGATGGTAATGTAAAATTGGTAGCGGCTACCCATGCTTCCAATGTTCTCGGTATTATTAATCCTGTCGAAGAATTAATTTGCAAATCGCATAGAGCGGGGGCTCAGGTGCTTATTGATGGAGCGCAAGGCATTGTACACGGTGATGTGAATGTTTTGAAAATGGATTGTGATTATTATGTTTTTTCAGGACATAAAATTTACGCAGCCACCGGGACAGGAATTTTATATGGAAAGAGAGTGCTTCTTGAAGAACTCCCTCCCTGGATAGGAGGAGGTGACATGGTGGATACTGTTACTTTTGAAAAAACAACTTATGCTCCATTACCTCTTAAATTTGAAGCCGGGACTCCCAATTTCATTGCGGCGGCATCTTATGCACCAGCTTTGAGGTTTGCTCATCTGATGCATAATGAAGTTCTTATCAAGCTCGAAAGAGAAAAAATCGACTATTTAACTCAGAAATTGAATCAAATAGAGGGTCTTACTTTATATGGTGTGGGAGATGGTAAGATACCTTTGTTTTCTTTTGTCGTTGAGGGTGCTCATCATAGCGATATTGCCATTCTTCTCGACAAAATGGGTATTGCAGTCCGTTCTGGATTAATGTGTGCTGAACCACTTATTAAAAGATTTGGTAGGAGTGGCATGTTGAGAGTGTCGCTTGCTCCATATAATACGATAGAAGAGTGTGAAATATTTATAGAAGGACTAAAAAAGGCATTAAAAATGTTGAGGTAATATTATTATGGAAAAATTTAAAACAATTAGTGAAGTTGAATCTGATATAGTGGCTGATTTTTCGGTATTTAATGACTGGATGGATAAATATGAATATCTGATTGATATGGGTAGGGAACTTCCTGTAATTGAAGAGAATGAAAAAACAGAACATAATCTTATTAAAGGGTGCCAGTCAAGAGTATGGCTTAATTCTCAATGGAAAGAGGGCAAACTTTATTTCTCTGCTGACAGCGATGCTATCATTACCAAAGGAATAATTTCTCTCCTTATTAAAGTTTACAGTGGTCGTACTCCTAAGGAAATTCTTTCTTCCGATTTTGGCTTTATTGAAAAAATAGGATTAAAGGAAAATCTTTCCCCTACCAGAGCCAACGGGCTTGTATCTATGATAAAGAAAATAAGAGATTATGCTATGGCTTATAGTAACAAATAGTGTTTTATATGGAAAAGAATAAATCAGAATTGGAAAGGAATGTCGTAAGGGCATTGAAACAGGTGTTTGATCCTGAAATACCTGTAAATATTTACGATTTGGGCTTGATTTATGAGTTAATTGTGAATGAGGATCATAAAGTTAAGATTAAGATGACATTAACTGCCCCCAATTGTCCTCTTGCTGATGAATTGGTGGAGAGTGTCCATGATGCTGTTATGGATACGCCAGGGGTTATAGATGTCTCTATTGAGTTGGTTTTTGAGCCTGCTTGGGATAAAAGCAGAATGAGTGAAGAGGCTCTTTTGGAACTCGGTTTTTTGTAATGGAAAAGGCTTATCTTCTATTAGGAACAAATCTTGGAAATAAAAGGCAGAATCTTAGTACTGCTATTTCATTGTTGGTGACCGAATTGGCACCGTATTTGGGTAGTGGCATTAAAGAATCTTCTATTTATGAGTCTGAACCCGAAGGGTTTATTTCCGATGATAATTTTTTAAATCAGGCTATTGCTTTCGATACTTCTTTATCTCCGCACGATTTATTGAAAGTGTGTCAGTGGGTCGAACGAAAGATGGGAAGAGAGGAACATTCTGCAAAATTTGCTGATGATGGTTCCAGACTATATGAATCGCGAATAATTGATATTGATATACTTCTTTATGGGGATAGAAAAGTTTCTCTACCCGATTTGGAGATACCTCATCCGCGTTTAAACGAAAGAAAATTCGCGCTAATTCCTCTTAATGAACTCTTGTGAGCTGTTCTTCGCATGCTTTAAGAAGATTCTTGGTATCTGCTTCTTTTTCAAGGTTTAGATCATTATCTTTAACATATTTCTCAATAAAAGGTGAGAGACTTTTAGGAAAAATCTTCTTAAAATGCTTTTTATTGGAGAGATAGAGTTTATCTCCTTTTTTCAAGAATATGTTAACAGAGTATTTCCAAGGTACATCAAGATAGTTTTGGATATTATAAGCTCTTCCTGTGGAGTGATCTATATATTCATTGTATGTAGAAATACTTGTAGTATGCGATTTTGTTCCATAAGCCCCTTCTTTAGGAGGTTCTTCAAATTTCAACAATCTATTGATAGCTATGGATATTTCCTTTTCCGGAGATAGAATTTCAAAATATTTAAATGTATTCTTTTTAAGAAAATATCTGTTCATAACATAAATCGACTCGATGTCTTTCTCATTTACCACCGAAAGAGTATCTCCGCTCTTCTCTTCTATGAACCTTACCGACTGGGTAACGGTATTGATATTAAGAATAGCCTGACTGCGACTTCCGTCCATGAATGTTACAATTCCGTTTGAAAAATTAGGAAGTATATATTGAAGAGAATCAGCAAGATATGGGTCGATATTTTCACCTGATTTAATGACAATAGTGCCTCTCTGCTGTGAAAAAGCATAGGATGTAGCTAACAATAAATGTAGAATCAAAATAAACGATTTCATAAAAAACTATTTTATAAATTTAATAAATTCTTCTAATGATGTACTTCCAATAGGTTCTTTAATGGTTTTCCCTGATGAGTCGATAATGGCATAAAGAGGCTGTGATGCTGAAGAAAACTGCTCCATTTCATATTGGCGGAGCCTTTTTCCAAGTGTTTTATATTCCTTATCAGGAGTCTTATCGTCAACATAAAGGTTTGCTACTATGTAGTTTTCTCGCAGTAATTTTAATACTGACGGGTCGCTTAAGACAGTTGCTTCCATCATTTTGCATACACTGCAAGTATGCGATTTGAACGATAGGAAGATTTTTTTCCCTGTTAATTTTGCCTGATTGAGTGCCTCTTCTACAGAAGAAACACTCTCAATGGAGGAATATCCTGAAGGCGAAGAACTCTGTGACGAATTGCCGGAGGAGATAACAATAGTAGATGAATCCTGAGGAGGGATAAGTCCGGATATTGATTTGAGGGGAGCTCCGAACAATCCCGGAATCATATATGTGGCGAAAGAGAAACACACGATAGCTGCGATGGTTTTTCCCCAGCCGATACCCTCAGTAGGAGTATCGTGATTCGTGCGAAATATTCCGAGAAAATATAGTCCAAGCATTATGACAAGAGTAATCCATACACTCAAAAAGCCGAGCCTGGTGATTATTCCCCATCCGAAATATGCATCGACATTATATAGGAATTTCATAGTGAAAGCCAGAAGAATGAATGCAAATACTACTTTTACAACATTCAGCCATCCCCCCGATTTTGGAAGTTTTTTCATAATTCCGGGGAAGAATGAAAAGATTACAAAAGGGAGAGAAAATGCTATACCAAACACTGCCATTCCCAATATTGGCTTAAGGGCCACTCCACCCATCACCGATGCAGCGAGGATAGAGCCGACAAATGGGCCTGTGCATGAAAATGAAACTATCACCATCGCTAAAGCAACAAAGAATGCCGCTATATAACCCCCTTTATCAGCTTGACGATCAGCCTTATTGGCGAGACTGGAAGGAAGAGTTATTTCAAATGCTCCGAGGAACGATATAGCAAAAACGAGAAAAAGGATGGCAAAAATCAAGTTAGGAATCCAATGTGTCCCGATGGCATCCGTAGCCGAAGTACTTTCAAACAGTGCAACTATTAGTCCGAGCAGAGTATAAATAATAGTGACAGAAAGGCCGAAAACGACACCTTTCATAATTGCGTTCTTTTTATTGCGGCTTCCGCCAATGAGAAAACCTACCGTCATCGGTATCATCGGAAACACGCACGGTGTCACCACTCCCCCCAATCCAGCTGCAAATGCTATCAGAAGGAATATCCACAATGACTGCTCATTGCTATCAGAGATACTTTTTTTTAATGGTGCTTCTTTAGAAAGTGCAGTACTCGGTTTAATATTGAAGGAAACTTCAGATTCATTTATTAAACACTCCTCTCCGTTGCATGACTGGTAGCTTAGAGTGCCGGAGAGTGTAAAATTGCCTTCGGCCAATGGGGTGATGATTTGAGAGAATCGAGCATTTTTCTCAAAGTAATCTACATTAAGATTAAAAGCGCTGTCAAATTTAATTTTAGGCTCAAAAACATCTTTCAGTGGAGAATCTATCTTGAACAATTCGGAATTATCTGATGAAAAAGATGCTGACATAGGTCCATTTTCAATAGGAGTAGCAGCATATACATACCATCCATCAGCAATTTCAACATCGAACAGAAGTTCAATATCCCCGTCCGGGAGTGTTTTGTAGGATGTTTTAACAAAAGTTACCTCTTCTTGAGCCTCAATAATGGAAAACGGCAATATGAAAAGAGTTATTAAAAAAGAGAAGAAGAAATGGCGAAAATTCATAATATATTAATTAGTCGTTTATTATTCCAATATGGGCACAAATGTATTAAATTATTAGTACTTTTGCGTGTTTTTAAAAAATAACATTTTAAGATATGAATCAAGAAGAACTTTTTAGAAATCTTATTGCTCATGCAAAGGAGTATGGTTTTATTTTCCCATCAAGCGAAATATATGATGGATTAAGCGCGGTTTATGATTATGGAGAGATGGGAGTAGAATTGAAGAATAATATAAAAAAATATTGGTGGGATTCTATGGTCAGAATCAATGATAATATAGTAGGGATAGATTCTGCTATTTTTATGCATCCAAAAATTTGGGAGGCTTCAGGACATGTAGGAGCTTTTAACGATCCTTTGATTGACAATAAAGATTCCAAGAAAAGATATCGCGCAGATGTCCTTCTTGAAGATTACATTGCTAAAATCGAAGATAAAATTGAAAAAGAGGTAGAAAAAGGAAAAAAGAAGTTCGGAGAGGCATTTAATGAGGATCAGTTTAGAGCCACTAATCCCAATATCCTTCGTAATAGGGAAAAGGTTGACATGGTACACCATAAGATGGCCGAGGCCTTGAATGCCAATGATTTGAAGGCTTTGAGAGATCTTATTATAGAGTGCGAAATCGCCTGCCCGATTTCGGGAACTAAAAACTGGACAGATGTCCGTCAGTTTAATCTGATGTTCAGTACTCAGTTCAGTAACACATCGGATGACACAGGGTTAATTTATCTCAGACCTGAAACGGCCCAGGGTATTTTTGTTAATTTTCTTAATGTTCAGAAAACAGGGAGGATGAAAATTCCTTTCGGTATAGCACAGATAGGTAAAGCTTTCAGAAATGAAATAGTAGCCCGTCAGTTTATTTTCCGTATGCGCGAGTTCGAGCAGATGGAGATGCAGTTCTTTGTTCGTCCGGGAGAAGAGATAGAGTGGTTTAAGAAATGGAAACAAGTAAGACTTGCTTGGCATAAGGCTCTCGGACTGGGAGAGGATAAATATCGCTTTCATGACCATGAAAAGCTGGCTCACTATGCCAATGCCGCTACCGATATAGAGTTCGATTTTCCTTTCGGATTTAAAGAACTTGAAGGGGTACATTCTCGTACAAATTTCGACTTAAGTCAGCATCAAAAGTTCTCAGGTAGAAAGATTCAATATTTTGATTCAGAATTAAACGAGAGCTATACTCCTTATGTCATTGAAACCTCCATTGGTCTTGACCGTATGTTTCTTTCTGTTCTTTCCTCAGCTTATTGTGAGGAAAAGCTCGAAAATGGAGAAGATAGAGTAGTACTGAGAATACCCCCGGTACTCTCACCTGTAAAGCTCGCCGTCCTTCCGCTTGTCAAGAAGGATGGTCTTCCGGAAGTAGCTCATAAAATTATGCATGAGTTGAAATACGATTTTAATTGTCAGTATGACGAAAAAGATAGTATAGGGAAGAGATATCGCCGTCAGGATGCTATCGGGACACCGTTCTGCATCACTATTGATCATCAAAGTCTCCAAGATAATCAAGTGACTATCAGATACAGAGACACGATGCAGCAAGACAGAATACCTATTGAAAAGGTGAAAGGATTAATAGAAGAAAAAGTTAGTTTTAAACCACTTTTCGAGAAGATTGAAGAAGCAGAAGGAAAACAATAAAAATAGGATGACCGATATATTACGGTCATCCTTTTTTTGTCGGGGTAAAAGGACTCGAACCTTCGACCCCCTGCTCCCAAAGCATAAATTTATCTAATTTTAATTTTGTCATACTATTATATTACTGCTGATATTCAGCAAAATAACTTTTATTTTTATTCTTATTATATGTTTGTTATTCGAATGTTTTGTGTACATTTGTGTACATTTTATGTACACTTTTTAAAACCAACATATCAATATGGAATGTTCAATAACCTTATATTTAGATATAAGAAGACCACGCAAATCAGGTATCTATATCGTTAGAATTCGTGTTTATTCAGGAGCTTTAGCAAGAACTGAACATTATAGTACAAATGTCAAATTAACGCAAGCAGAGTTTGAATTATGTACATGTAGAAATCCTAAAGGGAAATATATTGCCATTGCTCAGACTTTAAACCAACTCAAAAACGATGCAATTGAAAAGGCTAAAGACATTATTCCTTTTTCCTTTGAACGATTTGAGGAGATAATGTACGAAACCCCCCGCAACAAAACAAATGTTTTTGATGCGTTCGAAATTGCCATTAATGACAATAAAAGTCATGGCCACCTTGGCAATGCCGATAATTATCAAAACAGTCTTAATTCAATCAAAAAATTTGTTTTAACTCAAAAAAAGAAAACTGCTGACATTCTTCTTTTTACTGAAATCACGCCTGATTGGCTACAAAGATACGAAGAATTTATGAAAAACAATGGCAAGAGCACAACCACTGTAAGTATGTATTTACGGGCACTCAGAGCCATTTTTAATACTGCCATAACCAATGGTGATATTTCAAATAAAATATACCCATTTGGCAAGGAAAAGACCAAATACAAAATAGCGAAAGTTCGTAAAGTTAAAAAATCACTCAAACAAGAAGAACTCAAAAAACTATTTGAAGCCACCGGTTCACCAGAACAGATCAGGGCGAAAGACTTTTTCTTTTTCTCCTACAATTGCAGTGGCATGAACTTTAAGGATATTGCCAACCTAACATATAGCCAGATTGATGGTAATCGTTTAAAATTCTTTAGAAAAAAAACAGAAAACACTACTTCCGAGCAAACGGAAATTTCCGTATATTTGACGCCTTTTGCACATGAAGTGATAAACAAGTATGGCAGCCAAAATAAAGCCGCCAGCAGCTTTATTTTCAACATAATAAACAAAGATATGACGGCTGAACAAAAACAGGTTGCAATCAAGAATTTCACAAGGTCAGTTAACCAAGGTTTAAAAAAGCTTGCAAAATACGTCGGCATTGATGAAAATATATCAACATACTATGCTCGTCATTCTTTCAGCACCAATGCAATTAAATCAGGTGCCAGTATGGAGTTAGTAAGTGAACAGCTTGGACATGCCGATTTAAAAACTACTCAAAACTATTTCAGCGGTTTTGAAGATGACAGTATTGAAGATTTGACTAAAAAATTAATGAATTTCTAATCATATACATTTGTTGACACCGATTCTATGGATAATACGAACCAAATTGTTTCAAAACTTAAGGCGATTAACGATAATCTTTTAGAAACCATACAAATACTCAACCAATATCTTAAGGGTGGCATTTTGCCACCCTTAAAAGTTGATAAGTTGAAGGAATTAAAACAGATGTTTGGTTATAAATCTTATGCGGAAATCATATCTCCTATTGAAAACGACAAACAACTTGTAACTAACATTACAAATGCTGTTTTTCTTGATTTATGGAAATTTACATTCGATTTTTTGGATTTATATAACCTAAAGCAAAACGACAAAAAGTTCAATGAATATAGGGTAAAAATAATTCAAATCGGTAATGAAATTGATTTTTATTTAGATGCAATTGATTGCCTTAGATATAATTTAAATAGCCTGCACATGTTTTTTACAACATTTGCTATTCCTTTTACAGGAAAATGGTCTATTGATAAATATGGTATTAATCTTGATTACAACGATTTATTGCTTGAAGCATTAAACGAATATGATTTAACCAAAAGAAAAGAGTTTATTTTAAAGAAGTTACATACAGCTGAACTTTTCAAACTTCAAAACACAGTAGATAAAGAAGATTTCGATGAATTTGACAACTTTATAGATAAATGCTATAAGGTTGTTGAATCAATAGATTTTCAAATAAAAAATACCACAACTTCTGAAAGCGCAAATAAAAAATCACGTACAATCCTCGACGAGAAAAGAGAAATGAACGAAGAATTTAATAACCCAGAAGCAATTGCAGCAATGGAAGAAGCAAGCCGAAATATGTTGCGGAAATTGACTGATGAAGACATTGAATTGGTAAAAAGCGACTGTAATACTATAAATGAAGTTTACATAAAAGGCTTAGATATCTTTGAATATTACTTCTTAAATAATAAGATTAGTTCTCAAGATATACAATATCTTCAAACTGATCCGTTTTCGGGATTATTATCTGATAATTATTTTGAGGCAATGGTATTGAGCCAATTTGATGACCCAGTTGTAATTGCAACAATTTTAGATATTTGTTTTGCTGATACCATTTTAAGAATTCAAAATCTTGATTTTACCTTTTGTACAACAAAAAAAATAGCTGCCGAACCTAGGTTAAATAATTTGATTAAAATTATTCTTAAAAACAACTTTAGCCCAGTTCTTCTTAAAGATAATCTTTTATCTTTTGCCAAAGAAATACGAAAGCTAATAGACCTCGTTTATACCTACACTGGCGACAAAAACTATATTTCGGGTGTAAATATCGATATATCTAAAAAAGAATCTTTTTTAGATTTCCTTGAAAATGAAACTTCTCAAGACGAACTCCCTGTAAATTATATTAACAACGGAGGTATAATAACTACTGGCAGTTACGACATTGAAGAATATTACAAGTTTTTCAGCAACAAATACGCAAAAAAAGAACTTTATTTGGTAGATAAATTGGAAATTTCACTTGCTCACTATGCTTCCAATTACAAACAAAATTGCGATAACTATTGGGAAACCTATAAATTTGACCCAAACTATTTCAATGAATTTATTCCTGGCGAACTACTCACTGAGTTCAACCTCCAATTACACGACTTTATCAAACCACTAAACAACCATGAAATAAACCGATTTTTAACGGCTTCACTTCAGCAGTTTAAAACACACAGCCCAGAGAAGCGTAAAAATGCGTTTTGCGAAATATATCACGATGTATATTGGTATCCTAATTTTATGAAGTACGATGGAAGTACAACTCGCGAAAATTATGTTTTGCACGTTTGGAATCTTTACTCCAAACATTTCCTTCTATTCCTTGAAGCCACACAAAATGCGTTTGATATTTTCAAAGCCAGTTTAACAGTTGGTTCAACAAATGCTATTGTTGAAGACAAAAATCCTATTTCAGTTTCAATGCTTCAAACCAAATCTGAATTACTTAAATCTAAACTTTCTGAATTTGGTTTCTTTAATCTTTCAAAAATTAAAATTCTATCACCTGACAAACAAATTTTATTAGTTGAGAAAATGGTTGCAAAAGGAATTCCTTATACAATTGCAATGTTTGAATATGTTGAATTCTTTAAACATATTGATTTCGAGCATTTTTCAAAAATTTCTGATAGAAATAAAGAAGTAGCTGATTGGTTTAATACTGATGAAAGGTCTATAAGAGGCAATAAAAATGTACTTGATAAAGGTACAACAGAAAATAAAAACCGCTACACAGCCCATTTACACAAAGAAACAGTAATAAAGGACTATGAACTACTAAAATAAGGCGTACTCCTCTATTTACCCCCTCGAATGCCCCCTGTCTATTTGCAGAATAATTATAAAATTATTCGCAAATGGAAAAAATTAATTTCGAAAATCTTCCCCAAGCAGTGAGTTTATTACTTGAAAAAGTAGACTCACTCGAACAGTTGCTTAAATCGCAACAAACTTCCAATCGTGTAGCTTCCGACAAACCAATGTCAATCAGTGAAGCTGCAAAGTTCGTCAATCTTACAGTGCCTACACTCTACGGATTTGTAAGCAAACGTTCTATTCCTTTCTCAAAAGTGGGTAAGAGGCTCTATTTCTCCGAAACAGAGCTGACTTCTTGGATTCAAAGCGGTCGTCAAAAAACTTGCGATGAATTAGTTTCAATGCCTTCAGTTGCGTGCATTAAACCCCTTAAAAACACACGCAAATAACCATGTACAACAGAACATTAAAATACATGGAATGTCTTGAAACATTCGTTGCAGACTGCAACAAACGATTTTTCAATATCGAAGAAACAAATAAAGCAGTCCGAAAGGTTGAATTTCAACTTGAATCTATCCAACAGCAAATTGATAAAGTAAATCAATTGCTTAGCAATCCTAAGAACTCAAACCCTATCGGGTTAATCGACAATGCTGAATTCATTCAAATTATGAATATCAGCGATAAAACTTCTCAAAATTGGCGTCATAATAAATTGATTAAATATTCCTTAATCGGGGGTAAAGTCTATTACCGTATATCGGATATAATACAAATGATTGAAAATAACAGTAGGTAATTTTAAACAGACAAATTTATGAACAAATATAATTTCAGTTTTTTTGTCGGTGGTATAAAAGTTACCATTCCAACAGACAACAATATGACATTGACAGACCTGCAAAAATTAGTTCGGTCAAATCAATATCATGATAAAGTAATCGATATCAGAAACGGCAATAAGTCTATAAAATCAACACTTGATTATATAACTCCTGCAGGAACGTTTCATTCTCGGAGCAATGCCCAGATTATTCAACGCAGTGGGATATTCTGTATTGATTTTGACCATGTAAGTGACACGAGAGTACTTAAAGCTAATTTAATTAAGTTATTTACGCCATGTCTTTTCTTTGATAGTCCTTCGGGTGATGGTATTAAAGTATTTTATTACATTGATACTCTTGCTGCTGAACATATTGACTATTTCAGAGCATTTCAAAATTATTTCCGATTGGAAATGAATTTAGAAATTGACAAACAATGTAGTGATATTTCCAGAGCGTGTTATCTTTCTTGGGATTGCAATAGCTACTATAACGATTCTGCTCCTTTAATTGGAGCAGAATTTATCAAAAAGTATCTTCCAAAACCTGTTGAGAAAACTAATATCGTTTTAGAGCCTCTGTTTAACACGAAAACAGTCGCAGTTACTAGTGAAATAGAGCAATGTGACATAATCAGAAAAAACCTTGACAAGTCAGAATCATTCGTTTCGGGGAATCGCAATCATTATGCAGGTCTATTATGTGCGGGTCTGAATAGAATTGGAATTTCACAAAACACAGCTTTAAACTATCTCTATACACTTGAACAAACTGATTTTACAAAAGATGAAATATCAAAAATCGTTCTATGTTCATATAAACAGACTGATAAACATGGGTGTAATCCATTGAAATTAGATACAAATCCTGTTTCAATGCAAACAAAATCAACAAATAAACCATATTCCGAGTCAAGCAATAACCAGCCTTTATTGTGTTGCGAAACGCTTGAAAACATGATTGAAAAAGCCAAAAATGCTCCAAAGCTAAGGTTTCTTTGGTCGGGGATTATGGTTGGCTCATTTGGTTTTGTTTTTGGTCCTCCAAAATCCGGAAAAACTATATTTTGTGAAAACTTAGCATTGATGATAGCAGCTGGCAAAGAATCTTTCTTCAACAAACGTATTGAAGAAAGAATGAAAGTATTTTTTGTTTCAATGGAGGAGTATTGGCAACCAAGAACAGAAAGAAATCAAAAACAACTTCAGTTCATTAATGCTTCTTTAGGTGATTATTTCAAAATCGTTGATGAAAATTTTCCTCGTATTTTATCTACAAAGGAAGATTGGGATTTGCTGAAAAAACATATTATTGAATCAGGTTCAAAACTTGTTTTTGTTGATAGCTTGACTCGTATGTACTCCGGTAGTATCGAAGATAGCAATACCGCAAAAGAAATAGGTTTAAAGCTTCGGGAGCTGACTAATGAATTAGCAATTACATTAATTGTAATTCACCATACTCCTAAAGTAATAGGCAGACCTATAACAATCGATAGTCTTGCTGGCAGTCGAATACTAGCTCAGGAAGCTGACTTTTTAATTGGCGTAAGCAAATCAGCAGATGGTACCAGGTATGTCAAAGAAGTAGCATTCAGATACAAACCTGAGGACGATGAAAAAGTAACTACATTCACAATAAATGATAATGCCTTTTTAGAGCCAACAAATCACGTTTCAGAAGCTTCCATATTAAAAGAAAAAGATGGTAGAGCAGACAGTACAAACACGGATATGGTGTTGGATTTAATAAACGAAAAATCTATTTCACCTCAAGGTTACGCAACTACAAAAGATTTATTTGTGAATTTGGTCGATAATGATATAATGTCAAAACCCACTTTGTATGCTCAATTAAAGAAATTACAATCCAAGGGAAAAATTACAAATCCCTCTAAAGGTATTTATAAAGTTAACACATAAAATACCAATACTATCTTAACTATTAAGACCAATGTCTATGTAGTTAAGGTAGTTAATCTATTATTAATATACAAAATACAAATACTTCAAAAACAAAAATCAAACACATGAACACACCTCTCACAAAATACCAGCTCAAAAAGCACCGAGAAGCCCTCGATGAAATATACCTCGAAAAACAAGTTGTTTTTCTCACAGAAAATAAAACAGAAATACTTTTTGATATTCGTCAATATCGAAAAAAGCGAGACTGTAAACTAAACTGTGTCAAATGAAGTAAAAAAAATATTACATTTACACA
>CAZSXE010000010.1:0-62116 GCA_964611185.1 uncultured Muribaculaceae bacterium
TCAACCCCGCTCCGGCTAAAATGTGTAAAATTAAATATTGGACCCGGTTTCGGTTTCGTCACCCCATCCTTCCACAGAAGCGGTAACTTCGATTCCTTTAAGACCTACTGTCAATGTATAACCATAAGCTTTGCCCATTTTTAATGTACCGGTAGCAAGGGGAACTTCAATACCCTCGTGTTTAGCAATTGAGTGACCTGTAGCTAATTTATCATCTACTGTAACTATGTCATAATTTACGATAATTTTAGCAGCACCGGCAGTCAGACCTCCGTCAATAGGGACAAAGAACATATAATCAGCATTTGATGCTCCAAGGAAACTAATTGCTGTTCCATCTTGAGGAAGTGCTACGGAAGGGGTAACATATCCGCCCCAGTCAGCAGCAGCAGGAGTTACTTTATTAAGGGTAAGAGATAGATTTGCTGCGCGTGAAGAATTTGTCCATGCGCCGATAGTTCCATTGTAGGTGAAAGTACCATTGGAATAGAGAGTAGCGTCATTTTTAATAGAAATATCGGTAATAAAAACTTTGGTTTCAGGACCTTCTGGTTCGATAGAGTGATCAATTTTTGCTCTTATGGCTACCCTTGTAAGGGCGTGTTTAAATGCAAGTGCTACTTTGTTGTTGCCAACGGTAGCTTTGTCCTGATCTAAAGTATTGGCAACAACCAAGTCAACAGAATTATTAGCATCCTGTGTAAAAGTAATAAAAGGATATCCTGTTTCATTGCTGTTAGAAATAGTGGTTACATTGTCCTTCTTAGGAGCATACCCGAAAAATGAAATTTTATCTCCGGTGTTATTAGGCCAGTATTTCAGAGGAGAATAAGTCCAAGCAGAATTTGCATAGGTCACAGCCTGATCATACATATAGTTGGGAGTAGGATTGGTAGCATTGGCAAAAGTACTTTGTCCTGTGTAGTAAGCCAAAAGGTTAAAACCTGATGTTTGAAGAGTGGTGGTAGTAGTTTCAGCTTTCGTACCGGTTGTGGTCTTTCCGGTGTAGGTTTTGAAAGTGATGGCGTTGTCCTCGTTTGAGGGGTTAATAACTTGCTTTTCGCAAGAAGTAAGTGCTATACAAGCGATAGCGACAAAAAACATTAACTTTTTCATAATAGTGTTTTTTTTGAGTTAATTAATAATTTGATTTTTGATTTGTTAATAAATAATTGTAATATTTTGTTTCTATTTAATTTCTATATCGGTATATCTTCGTTTATCTCTTCTCCCCAGTCATCTACTTTCGGATCGAATCCCGATCCCGGTTCATCCTTGTCTTCTACATAAGGGAGGATAATCTTGGGGTCGTCTTCAGTGAGCCCCAGCCCTATATCGAGAGTTAAAGAGATATTATTTCCTCTATTTTTATCTCTGAGTAATTTTAATTTTTCTGTAATATCATAAGTCAAAGGGGGAAAATCTTCGCCGTTTCTGAGTCTGATATATATGGTGAGAATGTTTCTCTCGGTGCTTGTCTCTGAGATGCCGAAAGTATAAAACTGTCCTGTGGTATATCCATTCTGATAGGAATTTTCAAAAAAAGTGCGGTTGTCGATTTTGAAAAGATGAGATACAGAAGTGGAGTTGGGAACCATAGAGCTCATATTGATCCCCTCTGCCATCCCGCTGATAGAGGATGCGCTTCCGGAGCTTGCCATATTGTCCATCCCTTCGATATATATCCTTAAGGCAACAAGTGGAGATACCCTCTCAGGAGTGAGGTACAGGTCATATTCAGAATCATATTTTTCATTTTTCTCCACCTTAATGGTGTCAATATTATCAATATACAGGGCATCGGGTGAGGAAGTTATTATTTCATTTTCCGATTTGGTGTATTTGCTTGATACAGAGATACTTTCGGTATATGCTTCAAATTCTTCCGGAGAGTCTATTTCTCTGAATTTAATGAAGTCGAAATCTTCGTAAGTCTCATTAAAGGAGATAATATGGTATTTCATATAGGGCATAAGCACCTCTTCGTAGTTGTTATTCATCATCACCATAATCTTCTTTTTGGTCATAAAGTGTGTGATGGATGTCGTGTCGGGGAAAAAGAGCACAGTCCCTCCATTGGGTGTGGATTTGACATTTTCCCAGTCGAGATAGATGTTGACCTGTCCGGCTACCATCCTCTGAGAGAACATCTCCCGCCTGTTGTCGCACGATGTGAGGATAGAAAGGGTGGCGATTACTAACAATGATATGGTGATTATACTCTTTCTCATCTCTCGCCTCCTTTTCTTATCTCTCTGTAAATCACATAAGTAAGGGATATTTCTGCTTTCGGAAGTACTGTGGTAAGTTTAATGGGAGAGCCGCTCTTAATTATTATATTCTCGTAAGTGAAATATTTCTGATATGTGGTGGAGAATACCCCTGCTCCGAATGAAAATTCAAAACGGATATGTCGAGATACCTCTTGGGTGTATCCGCCCGAAAAACCTGTCATAAGGTTGAAATCACCCTGAAGACCATTGTTTGCGTTGAATTGGAAATCATAAATCCCCAAATTATAGAAAGCTCCGACATACCACTTCCCCATTTTATTATAATCGGCATCGTGTCTGTTTATCCAATATTTCAGCTCGACACCTCCGAATTGGATCTGCCAGCAGAATGTATTGTCAAGCCTTAGCCACCATCCGTAATAATATTCGGCAGCAATAGACCAATGTTTGGCGAAAGGGATGTCGAATTTAATATTCGGTGTCATTGCAGCATCTGCAAGGAGGTTGGTTTTGATGGTGAATGAGGGCTTTTCTGTGGTAGAAAATTGTTCGCTCCAAGGCTTAATCTCTTCCCTTTGGTATTCGAGTTTCGGAAAATCGGTAATATCGACTTTATTTATCGATTTAATGCTCTTTTTGCGCACTCTCCTTACAAAATCAGGTTCATAATCGGTCTTATAAAGGGTAATTTCTACTACAATATCTCCGGTAGAGGGTGTTTGTGTCTCTTCGCCTGTGTATAAGAAATGCTCATCTCGCAGCCCCTCATATATGATAAAGAACGATTTAACAGTTTCCGATTCTTCTTCAGGCCCGCAATAGGCGAGAGCTAACTCTTCTGAATTAATTTTCTCAATACTTCTTCCGATAAGTTCGGTCAGAGCTTTAACGGCTGCTTGATTTTCGGAATATGATGGATAGAAGAACTGCTCCTGAGGATCAATGTGGAATACAAATGTGCTATCCTCCCCTCTGACAATAGTCGCCATGAAGGTGAAAACACACAAAAATAATATGTATCCCGATCTTTTTACCATCTCACCACTATCCCCGTATTTAAATTAAGCATAACTCTTCCTGTATTGGAAGAATTAAGCCACGATCCGTATATTGTCGCTTTCGGTTCGAGAAAAAACGAGAGCGAAGAGTTAACATTGTAGCACACATTCAGCCCCGAATTGAACCCGAAATTGTAAATAGCCTCATTCTGCTCATATCTTTTGGAGATGGTGGAGTAAACGAAGTTTCCTCCGGCAATGACAAACCATGAGAATGTGTTTTTAAGATTTTCCCCATCTGTGAGGCGATATAAGTAATCAACCGATACTCCTAAAAGACTTCCGTGCTGTTTTGCCTCTTCTTCCCACAGAATAGGAGAGACTCCGTAGGAGAATGTAGCTCTGATTCCCGAAAGGGTAGAAACCCATCTTCCGATGTTGATCATCATGCAGGCCCCTGTGCTTTTCCATAGAGAGCTTTTACCTTTGGTGCCGATGGTACTTAAAGGTAGAGATTGTACTCCTGCACCCAAGGAGATGAAATTTTTCTTGGAAGCCTTGAACCTCGAATAGTATTTTTGAGTGACAAGCGGACGGCGGTAGCTGAGCCCTGCGTGAAACTCTGCAATGGGGTCTGCTATGTGCCAGTCCACTGAACCGTTGAATCTGTCGCTGAACAATGTGGCTGAAGATTCCAAAGAGAAGTAAAGTGTATGAGATAATCTCAAATTCATAAGAAGGGCTACATGCCCGCCGTAGGCAAATCTGTATGAGGCTGCTTCGGGGTTATTTTTAGTAAAGGCGCCGTCAATTCCGGCAATGGCCCATACAGTGAAGATGCGAGAAGGGTTATATCCCCATCCGAAAGCACCCAAATCGAGTACTGCATCGACTTTAGGGTGATACATCTCACCTGAAGCGGCATTGGGGAATTTTACGCTTCCTATATTAATACCGGCTCGTAGTCCAAACAGAGGTGTAACGAACTTGCACATATCGACCCCTGCCGTAACCCCTTGCGGCAGAGAATATGAGACATACTGACTGATTGAGAAAAATTGTTCGAAGTGCACTTTCGCAGGAAAGTGCGGTAACCTCGGTTTGGACTGGAGCTGGTAATTTAGGGCTGAGCGTTTTCGCAAAATAGTATCTCTATGGTTCTGCCCCGAGGCAAAACCACTTATTGCAAAAGCAATAATCATCAATACTATATATGCATTAAAATGTCTCATCTGCTAATATTTCTTTTACATCTGCATCGTTTTCCGCGATGGCCCTCAGCGAGGGGTCAAGCTGAAGGGCAAAAGCGATATAATCGTATGCTTCAAGCATCGCTAACCTGTTGGCGGCAACTGCTTTTATATAGAGTTCTTTAGCTGTATTTCCAAGATTCTTAGCCTTATCCCACGCCTCTTCATTTCTTTTCATGGCCAGAAGAAGAAGCACTTCATTAAACGGGTATTTGTCTTTAAATACCGAGTAAGCATCTTCGTAGAGACCTGCTTTGGCGCAGATTACGGCTCCCAAATACTCTTTGTCGCTTGAATTTCCAGACACTGAGCGATAAAGCGAGTCTGCCTCGTGATAGTATCCTTTAGAAAAGAGGGTAGCTACCTGATTCTTTTTCGCCTCATCGGGGAGTTTTTCAGGATCATAGATTCCTAAAAGGGCTACTTTCGGATCTCCGTGATTAAGGGAATAGGCGCAGAGTTCGTTGGCAAACCATACTGTCTTAGGATATTTGGCTATCGCTTTTCTACACATAACTTCTCTCTCGTGGCTGTCGGGGGTCGTCTTTATAAGCCTATAAAACTCAAAACGAGTCATATCTTTGTAATCTCTTTTATAAAGTTCCGCTATTTCCTGATCGTTGAGGATACGGTATAGAGAGTATTGGTAACTATATTCTACTTTTCTCAGCTGTGGGAGATAAATTTCTTTAAGAAGAGAGTTGTAATATTTGAGGGTGCGTATTTTGAGAAACTGATCATCCTGACTTTTGTAGTATCTCGCTATTATGCTCTTTATCTCGCTTGCTTGCTCCATAAGTGAGTCTTTCTCAAGCAGTTCCACAGCATCGCTCCATGTGGCTACTTTGGAATCATAGCTGAATTCGACAAATCTTGCCACTTTTCTCGGAATCATATCTTTGACTATATTTTGGAGCGCTTTCATCCTTTTATCTGCAAGAGAGGTGTTGAGCTTGTATGAACCCTCCGGAGATGCCATACCTGATATATTGAAGCTCCTCAGCCTCATAAAAGGATTCCCCTCTATTGCCGAAAGGCGGTCAGACATATCTTTAATGGTGGCAGCATTCTTCTCATTGGTAAGATCAAGCTCCGCACGCCCCAATTTGAAAACGAAATCTGCTTTCCATTTTTCGTCAAAAAGCTGAAGTTCCCTCTTGGGTATATAGTTCGTATCGCTTATTTCATAAGTTTCAAAATCGTATTCGAGAAATCGGAGAGGGTCTATAATGCCGTTGCTCATATTTACGCTGTCGATGCTTTCAATCTTGTTCAGGTTTTCTATGCTGATAAAAACAAATGCGGTATAAGGGGCAGTTTTGTCTCTTAGATAGATAGAATCGTTGTATGCTACATAAAAATCGTCATTTTTAAAAGTAACCCCATCGCGGTATCTGTGCAGAGGATCTTTTGTTATGTCGAAGCTATACATCCTTTTCTGCTTAATATCATATACCGAACCATCCACCACCCTCGGCATCATGAAAAATTTCTCATTGGTGGCAAGATTTGTCACAACAGGCTGTATAATAGCTCTCATATTTACCCCAAAGGAGGAGCTTGTGAGCTTTACGCGAGGATTTATGTATAGGTAGTCTCCGACAATTTCCATATCGGTCTCTTCTACTATGGGCTTTAGACTTTTGGCTACGAAAACCACTTCCTCTACATCGTATGCGAAGGAGGCGAGTACGACATCAAACTGTGGCTGTCCATTAACCATCACCTGCTTTGACTCGTAAGAAATATGGGAGAAAAGGAGCACGGCATCATCTTCAATGGCAAACTGAAAGTATCCCGCTTCATCGGTGGTGGAAAGGGCATTATCGTCTCCGAGTCTCGATATTTTTACATTTTCTATGGGGGAGCCCTGCTCGTCTTTTACAGTACCGGTTATAGTAATATTGTACCCTGTTTGGGCATAGATGATATTTGCGGCTAAAGCCAATATAAGTGTCAGTAGCGTAATTTTCAGGGTTATATGTCGTATAAATGTCTTTTCCATAGCTATTTTATCAAATATACGAATGTGGCACCCCACTTGATAGGTCCCACCATCCATCCTGTGAGATCCGGTAGAGCAGCCTTGGGAGTTTCGGAGTCGTATCTGAATCCGGCATAGTAGTATGCGGCAAGTCCGCAGGTCAGCTCAAAATTCCAGTGTTCGCTAAGGATGAATGCGTAGGTATAGGTGGGGCCGAAACCGGCTACCATACCGTCGAGATGTTTATTTTTCAAGCCGAGTTCTCCATACGAAGCTGTAGCGGCAAAACCTATGGCGTGTCCTATGGAGGGCATACCGAGCCAGAATTTGACTTCAGGGGTAAAAGAGTAGTGCTCGGTGGAAAAATTATCGAATTTAAAAGGGGAGTATGCGAGATTGAGCTCTATGGAAACACGCTTGGAGGGGGTAATTTCCATTCCCAAGTTGGGAGTGGCCAAAGCCCATTCAAGCATATTGGTTTTCAAACTTATCTTCTGGGCAGATAAGTTTAATGAAAACATAAGTGTAAGGAGGAAAAAAAGAGTCCTCAAAAATCTGTAATTCATTTAGTTGTAATGTGCTGACAAACTTTATTCGGACTTTATGACGAATAAATCGGGGTGGATTTATTGTGGGTCGTCAAAATCGTAAATAAGTATGTCAATTCTCAATCGGGTACAAAAGTAATACTTTTTTTGAACAAAACAAGTCTTTATTTGTTATAGATATATAAAAAGAAAGTAAAATGAAAAAATTGACGATACTTATAATGGCACTTTTGGTGGGATTTGCTTTGCTGTTTTCATCATGCAGTGCCGATATTCCGGCTCCCATCTCTATTGAGGGGGTTTGGGAAGGGGTGGATGAGAGTGGAACTCGTATAAGTATTACTTTTCTCAACAGCACCAAATCGGGCAGTGAAGATAACAGCAAGATGTGTATTACTGTCCCCGAATTGATAATTTATACCACAGGAAGTTACACATATTCTGATGGATATGTTTCTATGAAATTCATCAATACACTTTCCTCTTCAAACCCCGAATTTTATGCTACTATGATATATAAAGGTGAAAACACTTTCTCTTTAACATTGTCTTCATTAAATTCTTCTTTCACAATGAGGCGATTATAGGAGAAACAAAATTTTATTACCTTTGTTCCCCTTATGATAGATCGTGCTACTGTTGATAAAATCCTCGACTCAGCTGAGATTGTCGATGTTATCAGTGATTTTGTCTCACTGAAGCGTCGGGGTGCCAATTATATAGCTTGTTGCCCGTTTCACAACGAAAAAACACCTTCATTTTCTGTCTCACCGAGTAAAGGAATCTTTAAATGTTTCGGATGTGGTAAGGCGGGGAGCGCGGTTACATTTATTATGGAGCACGAGCACCTTACTTATGTGGAGGCTCTAAAGTATCTCGGCAAGAAATACGGGATAGAGGTTCATGAGGCGGAGGAGACCCCTGAGGATGCGGCTGAAAGATTAAAATACGAGTCGTTGCTTGTGGTTTCGGAGTTTGCACAGAAATTCTTTTCCGATACGATGTACAATACTCAGGTGGGGCGAGCAGTGGGGCTGTCTTATTTTAAGGAGGCAAGGGAGTTCTCCGATGATACTATTAAAAAGTTCGGGCTTGGGTTCGCACCGGATTCTAAAAAGAATGAGGGGGATTCAAGGATGCAGACATTGGCCTCGGCCGCACTTAAAGCGGGATATAAAAAGGAATTTCTAATCGGGACGGGGCTCTGCATTGAGCGTAGCGACAACACTCTCGTTGATAAATTTTACGACAGAGTGATGTTCCCGATACACTCCATCAGTGGCAGGGTTATTGCCTTCGGCGGGAGAACTCTTCTGAATGATAAGTCGGTGGCTAAGTATGTAAATTCTCCTGAGACGGAAATTTATCATAAAAGCAATGTTCTTTACGGGCTGTTTCAAGCCAAAAGTGCCATTGCGAAGCTCCAAAAATGCTACCTTGTGGAGGGGTATGCCGATGTTATTTCGATGCATCAGGCGGGTATTGAAAATGTGGTGGCTTCTTCTGGTACTTCTCTTACGCAGGGGCAGATTCGTCTCATTAAGCGTTTTACCAATAAAATTACTGTTCTTTACGATGGTGATGCTGCCGGAATAAAGGCTTCCATAAGGGGGATTGATATGCTTCTTGAGGAGGGGATGGAGGTGAAAATCGTTCTTATCCCGGAAGGTCACGACCCTGACGATTTCGCTCGCAGTCACTCTTATAGTGAAATAGTCGATTTTCTCGACCGTTCGGAAACTGATTTTGTCGATTTCAAATATGAGCTTCTATCTGCCGATATTGCCCGTGATCCTATTCGTAAGGCCGAATTGATAAAGGAGATTGTCAGGACTATCTCGTTAATACCTGATCAGATTGTAAGGGCTGTTTATATAGAGCAGTCTTCTCAAAAGCTTGATGTAAAGCAGGAGATGATGGCCCTCGAGGTCAATAAGGCTCGAAGGGATATTATCATTTCAGGTGAGTATGAGAAAAAGCACAGGGAGCATCCTATCGAGAGGGGGGCCACCACCGATGAGAATATTAATCACACGGGGGAAGAATCGAAGGAAAATGATGATTGTCCGTTTCTTGCAGTATGTGAAAAGGAATTGCTTTATTATATTTTGAAATTCGGTGAGAATGTGATTCATTTTGATGAACATCAATATGTCGATAGCAGTGCCCCTGTTATGGATATTACCGTGTCTCAATATATATCGGCAGAGCTGAAGAATGATGATCTTGATTTTCAAAACTCATTGTACCGGAAAATATTTGATCTCTATTTTGAATATCGTTCCGAAAATCTTAATTCTGATCAGATTTTTCGCCGTCTGACCACCGGCCCCGAAGAGATTATTGCTAAGACGGTGCTTGATATAGTCTATGATGAATATGTCATAAATGTAAAGGAGTTTAAAAAATCGCTTATTCCCGAAAAAGATGTTTTGGGCATTTATGTCCCTAAGTCTGTCCTTATTTACAAATCTAAAATTGCGGATTTTGCATATAATGCTGTGATGGAGCAGCTTGGGAGGGCACAGCAGGAGGGAGATAAAGAGCTTCAGAAGCAGCTTATGCAGCAGATAAAAATCCTGATGATGGTAAAAAACCAGTTTTCAAAAGAATTAAATCGCCTTACTTAATATCCTTAAAAAGGAAAAGTCGTATATTTGCCCCCTCAAAAATAATATGTTATGAGTAAAAATTACAAACGCTACCTTATTACATCCGCTTTGCCTTATGCCAACGGACCTGTTCACATCGGTCATCTTGCAGGAGTATATGTCCCTGCCGATATTTATGTAAGATATCTTCGAATGTGTGGTAGAGATGTTCTTTTTATAGGAGGAAGCGATGAGCACGGGGTTCCTATCACCCTTCAGGCTAAAAAGTTAGGGTGTTCTCCTCAGGATATTGTCGATAAATATCACAAAATAATAAAAGATTCTTTTGAAGAGTTCGGTATTTCGTTTGATGTGTATTCTCGCACCAGCAGTCCCACTCATCGTAAGATTGCTTCAGATTTTTTTCTAAAACTCTATAAAGACGGAAAATTTATTGAAAAGGAGAGCGAGCAATATTATGATCAGGAGGCAGGGCAGTTTCTTGCAGACAGGTATATCGTGGGGACTTGCCCCAAATGCGGTAATGAAAATGCTTACGGAGATCAATGTGAGAAGTGCGGAAGCACCCTTAGCCCCGATGAGCTTATTAATCCCCACTCCACATTGAGCGGAAACGCTCCGATAAAGAAGAAAACCAAACACTGGTATCTTCCTCTCGATCAGTATGAACCGTGGCTCAGAGAGTGGATTTTAGAAGGACATAAAGAGTGGAAAACCAATGTTTATGGACAGTGTAAATCGTGGATTGACGGTGGATTGCAGCCGCGTGCCGTAAGTCGCGATCTCGACTGGGGAGTACCTGTTCCGGTGGAAGGAGCTACCGGAAAAGTGCTTTATGTGTGGTTTGATGCCCCGATAGGGTATATTTCAAACACAGTGGAGATCCTTCCGAATGATTGGGAAAAATGGTGGAAGAGCGAAGATACGAAAATGGTTCATTTCATAGGTAAAGACAATATAGTATTTCATTGCATCGTGTTCCCCTCTATGTTAAAGGCGCACGGAGGTTATATCCTTCCGGACAATGTCCCTGCCAATGAGTTTTTGAACCTTGAAGGGAATAAAATTTCCACTTCGCGCAATTGGGCAGTGTGGCTCAACGAATATTTGAGAGAGTTCCCCGGAAAACAGGATGTTCTTCGCTATGTCCTTTGTGCCAATGCTCCCGAGACGAAAGATAACGATTTTACATGGAAAGATTTTCAGACAAGAAACAATTCGGAGCTTGTAGCCATCTTCGGTAATTTTGTTAATCGTACCGTCGTGCTGACTCACAAATATTTTTCAGGTGCAGTCCCTGCCGATTTAAAGTGTCTATCTGTCGATTCGGAGACTATTGGGCAGATTGCCAATATCAAGAGAGCTATCGAGGATAATCTGGAGACCTACCGCTTCCGTGACGCATTGCGCGAAGCGATGAATCTCGCCCGTCTGGGCAATAAGTACCTCACCGATACCGAGCCGTGGAAAGTGGCCAAAACCGATATGGACAGGGTGGCTTCTATCCTTAGGGTTTCTCTCGAAATATGTGCAAGTCTTGCTGTGGCTTTTGCACCGTTCCTCCCTTTTACAGCTAAAAAACTGTGTAAAATGCTCTCTGTGGATGAGTCTCTTCTGAAGTGGAATAATCTTGCAGCAGGGGATTTATTGCACGAAGGGCATATTATCGGAAAAGCCGAATTGCTTTTTGAAAAGCTCGAAGATGATGTCATTGATGCGCAGCTTGCAAAACTTGCAGCTACGAAAGAGGCCAACGATAAGGCCGCTTCTGCGTGCGCCCCTAAAAAAGTGGCGCCTCAGAAAGAACAATGCACTTTTGATGAATTCGGGAAAATGGATATTCGTACCGCCACAGTGCTTGAGGCGGAAAAGGTCCCCAAAACCGATAAACTTTTAAAGTTGAAAATAGACACAGGCATCGATGTAAGGACGATTGTATCAGGGATAGCCGAATATTATACCCCTGAACAGATGGTGGGGAAACAGATTTGTATCCTGGCAAACCTTGCCCCGCGCACTATCCGCGGAATCGAGTCAAGAGGGATGATCCTTATGTCCAAAGAGGAAGATGGAAATATGAGAGTAGTCTCACCTGAAGAAAAGATGGAAAACGGGGCGTGCATCGGGTGACATCGGGTGATATCGGGTGACATCGGGTGATAAATAAAGGTAAGTCTTATCGGAGAAATCAAAATTTTATTCGTATCGGATAAATCAATAAATTTCAATAGCTAACAGTCAAATCTGCATCGCTAAACCATCAAATCGGCCTTAGAAGCACCTCCGGATGGCTTAGCCAAACAGGTACCGATAGTTATTGGCGGTGTGAAAATGAGAATTCAGTCTCTAAGAGTTGAATATTTGAAATCAGTATCAGATAGGTGTTTGAATTAAACATGGAGAGAATAGTTCATCTTGTAGTTTTGACACACCACCTTTGTTTCTAAGTAGGTAAATTTGGAAAAAGATAGAAAGGATAGTACTTACTTATTGCCTATTGATAAGTTCAAGTTCTTCGGGGGTGTAGAGAGATTTTTCAAGGGCATTGGCAAGGGGCTCTCTGAAGATGAGAAACAAAATGACAAGGGTCATAAAAGCAATAATGACACTTAAAACGATAATGGCGTTTTTTCGTTTTTTCGTCAGCCGGGTATCTTTCTCGTTATGGATATTGGATGTGATAGATACTGCTTTTACAGGCTTATGTACCGGCTCATGCTTATGTTCAAGCTCATGTTCATGTTCATGCTCATGTTCATATTCATGTTCATGCTCAAGTTCATGCTCAAGTTCATGCTCATGCTCAGGTTCAAGTTTATGTCCACATTCAGGCTCATGTTCATGTTCACATTCAGACTCAGTTATAGATTCCAGTTCCGCCACTACCGGAGAAAAATCTTTTTCATCTGAATCGACCATTTCAGCCAAATCCGTCTTTTCAGCCAAATCCGTCTTTTCAGCCAAATCCGTCTTTTCAGTCGCTTCTGTATTCTCAGCCGAAAGCTGTGACTCTGTATTTGTCACCGGATATACTGGAGATACAATCTCTTCATTTTCAGACATCTGCCTATTTTCAGACTTCTGCTCATTTTCAGACTTCTGCTCATTTTCGGACCCCTGATCATTTTCATCGATATCTGTAAACCCGTTTGTCAGATCAATGACAGGGCACTCTTCTTTAATGACCTTTTCGGCATCTTCAGTGCTGATAATGGCATCGCCGCTCATCTCCTGATTGTTAGGAAAATCATCAGATGGGGACGAAGATAGAAGTTTAATGGAAATAGGTTCTAAGCCGAATGCATTGGCATAGATATCAAGACCTTTTTCTGCTACAAAGAAAATATTACCCTCTTTGGTGGAGCGTATTTGACCAAATCCGGGAAGGTCAATATTTTTTTTAACATTTAATTCAAATCTGAATTTTTCAAAAAAGCTGCTAAGCTCTTTCTTAACCGAATTTTGATCGAGATTGAATTTTTCAATGTAGTAGTTCTCAATTATTTCGTCATTCCAGATTTCGGATGTTCTGAAAAAAATCCTTCTGAATGGAGGAAAAATAGTTTTTCCGTCTTTTGAGAAGTAAGCCGGAGCAATATCTGCAATAAAACTACCCATTCCCGGGAGCGAAACACGGTCATTGTCGAGAATTAATTCTCGGAGTAATTGTGATAGCAGATTTACGTCCATTCAACGCTTTAAGATTTGTAGTACTGCCTAAGGGAATCGAACCCTTATTACCGGAATGAGAATCCGGCTTCCTAACCGTTAGAAGAAGGCAGCGTTTCTTTTTTCGTGCCACAAAAGTAGTGTATTTTTTTCAAACACAAAAAAAATCAAAAAATATTTGTTTATTTGATATCGATTTGCTTATCTTTGCAGTCCCAAAACGGGAAAACAGTCCTCTTTAGCTCAGTTGGTTAGAGCACCTGACTGTTAATCAGGGGGTCCAAGGTTCAAGTCCTTGAAGAGGAGCACTGATAATAAGGCACTTACAGATTTGTAGGTGCCTTATTGTTTTTTTGGATGATAAGTAAGTATATTTGCTTATTATTAATTCTAATCTTTAAGAAGATGGTTGCACTAATAGGCCTGTTGGTTGTTATTGTTTTAGTGATTCTATTTTTTAGAATGAGAAAAAGTGAGAATCAATCGACACAAAAACTCAATCTTCTCATTAAGCGTTTTCCTGTCTCGATTGCTTTTGTTATCGCGCTTGCTGTGATTTGTTTCATAATGATATCAAAGGATAAAACATTCCATTGCGGTTTGCCGGTGTTTTTATCAGGGGGTATCCTTCTCAGTGTGACTGTAATTCTTCTTTGTGAAGATTATTTCAATTATTTTAAAAGCAATATCATCGCTCTCTTTGTTGTGGGATTGTGGGGTGTTTATTCATACTTTCTCCCTGAAAAATGGGGTGATGTGTCTTTGATGAAGAGTATTGAGATTATAGTATTGGAGGTAAGTTTCTTTTTCTCTATTTTTTTCATTTCGTTTTTCAAAAGGAATTCTGACAGTGCGGTATATAATTTTACGGAGCAGACTGTTTTTCAATTGGCGATAGCCTGTTTTTTCGGAGTTGTTATTTATGCAGGTGTATATGCCGCTATCTCTGCTTCAAAAAGTTTATTTAATCTTACTGTAAATGAACATATTGAAGGATATCTTGCAGTCATCTGTTTTTTACTCTTCTCATCAATATATTTTCTATCAGGAATTCTCAATAAGAATGATAAACATAAAGATGCTTTTACTTTTAACAAGGTGAAAAAAGTATTTGCCTTATATATCCTTACCCCGATTCTTGCCCTGTATGCTATAATCCTGTATATCTATTTATTTCAAATTATTTTTAAGTGGGAACTTCCGAACGGGACGGTGTCGTGGCTTGTCTCTGCACTTGCAGTGGGCGGATTGATTGTTATAGGTGTATTATACCCGATGGCAAGGCAGGGGGATAATAAAGTGGTTAATTTTATGTTCAGATGGTTTGGACTGCTTATTCTTCCTCTTTTGGTCCTTATGACTATCGGTATTTTCAGAAGGATAAATGATTACGGTGTAACGATTAACAGGTGTTATGTTCTTCTGGCGAATATTTGGTTTTACGGCATATATATCTACCTTTTCGTGAGCAAATCGCGTCATATAAAATGGATTCTGATATCATTTATTGCCATAGCATTATTATCCTCTATCAGTGTCTGGGGTGTGGCAAAATATACCAAGAATGCCCTTATTAAAGAGGTAGGTTCGGTTCTTTCAGAGAAAATGTCTATTAAAGAAGCGAAGGTTATAATTTCAAAAATGGGACCCACTGAAAAAGATAAATTTTGTGGAAAGATACAGTATCTGTACTCTAATTACGGAGGAGAAAGCATGAGACCTTTTTTTACCGATTCCGATTATTCTGAACAGTACAAAAAATTATGGTGGGCAGATTTAAATATAGATATAGAAAAAGAAGAATATTTAGATTACTACGATGGAAGAGAAGTTTTTTATGATATTTCTGAGTATAATTACTCTAAATTATTTCGGTATAATAGTTCTGATAATGAGGCTGATTGTAAATACATAGATATTTTAGTTAATGAAAAAACATTGTCTTTACCGGTAAAGGAGATAGTAATAAATTATAAAAAAACCAATGACAGTACTGCTTTAGCCATCACCGGATATGATTATAAGGTTGTAATCAATAGTTTTCACGCTAAATACTTTCCGCACGAAGACCGTTTTATGCTTTCGGATATGGTAGTTTCTGTTTTTTGGAAATAATACTAATAATAGAAATTCTATTAGTATCAGAAAAAATCAATCAAACTATCCTTCAGTTATACTCAGAGGACTCATCCTCGATTCTTGTATGCATCGTGATTATCAGTCGAATATGCCGGATCAATAGCTAAAGTCAGTGGAGGGAGGCTATTCTATGCGAAAAGTTGGGTCAAGAGCAAAAGTGGGTGTTTTTGTTACTAAATATGAAAATAAGTAAGTGTTCGGAAACAAAAAGTGGGTGTTTTTGTTACCAGATACGAAAATAAGTTAGTTTCGGAAACAAAAAAGGGGTGTTTTTGTGCCCCGAATGTCATTGAGTGACATTTCACAAAGTTAATAACTTTATAAAATTTATTCCACCGACTTTTGCGCTTAATCCAATATGCCTACTCGTTTTTATCGGTTTAGTGATTGTATAGAAATTATGAGTCCGGGTGGTTTGTATGGTAAGGCATGTCCTGAGAATTTTCTTGATGTCAACGACTATCGGAATCCGATTATTTCTTAGGCTTTGAAAGTGATGTGTTATGTGAATATGTTTAATCGAGGCCAAATTAATAGAACTTACAGTACCCGACAAGCCCAAAAGTAGCAAACAGAAATATAAATTAACCCCAATGGGAATAGATGTAAGGAACATATTGGAAGAAAATAGATAATTTTGAAAAACTCAGAATAGTAATTTATTGAAAAACGGCTGAGGAGCCAATTAATCTTGTTTCGATGAGTATAATTTATTATTGAATAAGTCGGAGGAAAAAGCGTTTACTCTTTCTTGCTTTTTCTCTACAAGATTCATATATTTGCATACTTATTTTAATACAATATATTATGGCTAAAGAAAGAGAAGAAACCCCTAATGCAGGGACTAATGAGGCGAAGATGAAGGCTTTACAGGCTACACTCGCGAAGATTGAAAAGGATTTTGGAAAGGGAACGGTTATGAAAATGGGAGATCAGCCCCAGTGGGAGGTTTCTACGATCGGTTCTGGCTCTATCGGGCTTGATCATGCACTCGGAATCGGGGGGTATCCCAGAGGGAGAGTTGTTGAAATTTATGGACCTGAATCGAGCGGAAAGACTACTTTGGCTATTCATGCTATTGCCGAAGCTCAAAAATCGGGAGGAATTGCAGCTATTATTGATGCGGAGCACGCTTTTGATCGCAGCTATGCGAAGAATCTCGGAGTTAATGTCGATACATTGCTTATTTCTCAGCCGGACAACGGGGAGCAGGCTCTCGAAGTGGCGGATAACCTTATCAGAAGCGGTGCCATTGACATTATTGTTATAGATTCAGTGGCAGCTCTTACACCCAAAGCCGAAATCGAAGGTGAGATGGGTGATAATAAAATGGGGCTTCAGGCTCGTCTGATGAGTCAGGCATTGCGTAAGCTGACGGCAAATATTGCCAAGACCAATACCTGCTGTATTTTCATTAATCAACTTCGTGAAAAAATAGGGGTCATGTTCGGTAATCCCGAAACCACCACAGGGGGGAATGCCCTTAAATTTTATGCTTCCGTTCGTATTGATGTCAGAAAGGTGACACAGATTAAAGACGGAGAGGAAGCCACCGGTAATCGCACAAGAGCTAAAATTGTTAAAAATAAGATGGCTCCCCCTTTCCGTAAGGCAGAATTCGATATAGTTTTCGGAGAGGGTATCTCTAAAGTGGGTGAGATTGTCGATTTGGGTGTCGAGCTGGATATTATTAAGAAAAGCGGATCTTGGTTCAGCTACAATGATGCAAAATTAGCTCAGGGCAGAGAGGCTGCAAAGCAGACATTGAGGGATAACCCCGAGCTTTCTGATGAAATAGAGGCTAAAGTACGCGAGGCGATGAAAAATATTAAAGACGACATTTAATGGAAATAGTTCTAAGCGGTATTCGCTCTACCGGACACCTTCATTTGGGTAATTATTTCGGAGCGTTGCGTAATTTTGTTAAAATACAGGATCAGTATAAATGTTTCTTCTTTATAGCCGATCTTCATTCCCTTACCACTCATCCCCATCCCGATGATTTCCATTCGTCAGTCAGAATCATTCTTTCGGAATATTTGGCAGCGGGACTTGACCCTGCCAGAGCGACCCTTTATGTTCAGAGTGATGTCCCGGAGATTAGTGAGCTGTATGTTCTTTTGAATATGCTTGCCTATAAGGGTGAGATGGAGCGTACGGCATCTTTCAAAGATAAAGTTCGTCTTAATCCTGATAATGTTAATACCGGTCTGCTTACATACCCTGTACTGATGGCTTCAGATATTTTGATTCATAGATCGAACTGGGTCCCTGTGGGTAAAGATCAGGAGCAGCATCTTGAGATTGCAAGGGTGCTTGCGAGGAGATTCAATACCATATATGGAGTAGAATTGTTCCCTGAACCATATCCCTTTAATTTCGGAAAGGAGCTTGTAAAGGTGCCCGGACTTGACGGAAGTGGGAAAATGGGTAAAAGTGAAGGGAACGGCATCTATCTCTATGACGATGAGAAAACCATTACCAAAAAAGTAATGAGAGCGGTCACGGATTCCGGCCCCACTGTACCGAACAGCCCGATGCCGGAGGTTATCCAGAACTTATTTACATTAATGAGGCTTGTCTCTGAGCCCTCTACCATCGATTATTTTATAGAAAAATATAACGACTGTTCTATTCGATACGGTGACCTGAAAAAGCAGCTTGCCGCTGATATTTGTAAGACCACTCTCCCCATTAAAGAGCGGATCGATGATATTTATAACGATGAGGCATATTTGCATCAAGTCGTTAAAACAGGCGCGGAAAAGGCTCGTGAAAGTGCTTCTGCTACATTGAAGCTGGCGAAGAAAGCGGTGGGATTTAAAAGTTTTTAATGAAACATCTTCTTGGACATAACCTTGCCGAACTGAAGTATATAGCCTCTCTTTTCGGACTTCCCTCTTTTACAGGGGGGCAGATTGCCGATTGGCTATATAAAAAAAAGGTAAAAAATGTCGATGATATGACTAACCTTTCCAAATCTGCGAGAGAAAAGATTTCAAGTGAATATGATGTGGGAAGATTGGATTATGCCGATGTAATAGCATCGGTCGATGGGACGAAAAAATATCTTTTCTCTACCGAATCGGGGGGTGTCGAGACGGTAATGATTCCTGACGAAGAGAGATTCACTATCTGTGTCTCTTCACAAGCCGGATGTAAGATGGGTTGCAGATTTTGTATGACCGGACGACAGGGATTTCACGGAAACCTTTCTTCGCGAGAGATAATTTCTCAATTTATGTCTATTGATGAATCACTCTCCCTTACCAATGCTGTTTTTATGGGGATGGGTGAGCCTCTCGACAATTATGACGAAGTACTTCGTACAATAGAGATTCTCACCTCGGATTGGGGTTTCGGCTGGAGTTCCAAGAGAATAACCCTCTCTACCATAGGTGTTCTGCCGCAGCTGAAGAACTTTCTCGATCAGAGTACTTGCCATCTTGCAGTGAGTTTGCATAACCCTTTCCCCGAACAGAGATTGTCGATGATGCCTATTCAAAAGGGGTACAATATTGAAGAAGTAGTCTCTCTTATCAGACAATATGATTTTTCAGGGCAGAGAAGGGTTAGTTTTGAGTATATAATGTTTGATAGAATTAATGATTCGAAGCGACATGCCGACGAGCTGCTTAAGCTCCTCAGAGGCATCGAGTGCCGTATTAACCTCATAAGGTTTCATAAAATACCCGATTCGGATTATGCCCCTTCTCCTACGGCCGTGATTGAGCGTTTTAAGCAGAGGTTAAACGACGGAGGGATTGTCACTACATTGAGAGCATCGCGAGGAGAAGATATACTTGCTGCCTGCGGAATGCTTGCAGGTAAGAAAAAACAATAATAGCCATTAATCAATATGAAAAAACTTATTTTTTTTGTTGTTCTCTTTTTTTTAGTAAATGTCGATTTTGCATCGGCAGTCATATATCCCGAAGGGGGGGAAAGTGCTCCTTCTTCTGCTCCTGCTAAAAGACCCAAGGTAGGTATCGTATTGGCCGGAGGCGGGGCCAAGGGTTCTGCTCACATCGGAGTAATCAAATATATTGAAGAAATCGGGATTCCCATAGATTATGTGGCCGGTACGAGTATGGGTTCCATAATCGGAGGACTGTATGCATTGGGTTACACCCCGATAGAGATGGATTCTCTTATCAGCAATATGGACTGGTCTGTCTATATGAGTGATAAGGTGGATAGGGGCAGTATGGGCTTCAGAGAGAAAAACGATAAGAATACTTATCTTTTGAACATTCCGTTCAGCACCGGTGCATTTACGAAAACATTGAAAGAAAAACGGGCTGAAAGGGAGAATGAGGAGGAGAAAAATCTCTCTTTTATAAGCTCTCTCCCCTCAGGATTTATAAGCGGGCAGAATCTTTTGAGCCTTTTTAACAGTTTGTGTGTGGGGTATCAGGATTCTATCAGTTTTGATGATCTCCCCATTCCATACGCTTGTGTGGCCACTAATATTGTTACCGGTAAACAGAAAGTATTACGCAGTGGCGTTTTTCCTCTGGCCATGAGGGCGAGTATGGCCATTCCGGGGGTATTTTCCCCTGTAAGAATGGGAGATGAAGTGCTCGTGGATGGAGGGATGATGAACAATTTTCCTGTAAATGTATGTAAGGAAATGGGGGCCGATATTGTAATAGGGGTGGAGGTCAATGAAGGGATGAAAGGGGACTCAAAAAAGCTCAACTCCCTTCCTGAGTTGCTTGATCAGCTTTTGAATATTGTAACCAGTGGAGAGCTTGAGAAAAACAGAGAGCTATGCGATATCTATATTCATCCGAGTTCCAAAGGGTATGGAACGATGAGTTTTGATAAGGTTAGCATAGATTCTTTAATAAAACGGGGATATAATGAGGCGGCCAAGCATCGTGAAGAGCTGTTGGCATTGAAAGAAAAAATAGATGCAACGGGGAAAAGAGCCGATCGTATTAAAAAACCTGCTGCAAGAAATATGGCTACCGATTCCATCACTATTTCCTCTATCGAAGTGAACGGAATAAGCGAAAGAGACGGAATGTGGCTTTTGAAAAAGACCAAGTTGCTCTCGGGAAAGCCTATTTCCGGGAAAGATATTAGCGATGCCATAGCCATCTTCTATGGGATGAACAGTTTTTCATCTATTACATATAAGCTCAAAGGGGAAAGTTCCCCTTATCATCTTGTTTTTGATTTTAAAAATGCCCCTCCGCACAGATTCGGATTCGGATTCAGATTCGATTCAGAGGAAACTGCGGCCATACTGCTGAATATCGGGTTCAATAATCAGAAACTTCGCGGCTTTGCCTTCGATGCCAGCGGAAGATTGAGCTACAACCCATGGGGTAAAGCTCGTATAGTGTTTACTGGAATAGGAATACCGAGACTTAATCTTTCATATACCTTTAAACGATCTGGGTTTGATATGTACGATGACGGGATGGCAGATATGAATGTCCTTGTTTATAAAAACAATGTGGAGTTTTATCTGTCGGAGTCATACTCCAAGAATTTTCATATTCAAGTCGGAGTCAAGTATGACAGGTTTGGGATGCGACATCTTCTCTCCAATACGGATACTATCGTAAATTCCAATATCAAATATTCTGATTATATAGGTAATTATTTTGGAGTTTTTATAAGAACTCAGTTTGACAACAGAGACCATGGTGTTTTTGCCACCAAAGGGATAAAATTCGGAATAAACGGTCAGTGGCTGCCCGGTATTTTCTCCGCCAACGAGTTTAAACATTTCGGCTCTGTTAATGTGGATTTTACCGCATATATTTCTCCTGCTAAGCGATTTACCATCATACCTTCGCTTTATTTCAGTTCCCTTATGGGGCCTGTTACACCTGCACCTTTTCTCAATTTGGCCGGAGGCTCTTATAAGGGGAGATATTTCGACCAGCAGATTCCTTTCATTGGGATCAATCATCCCGAGTTGTTGAAAAATACGGTCGGTGTAGCGAGACTTGATTTTCGGGTGATGGTGGCCAATAAGCAGTATGTAGCCGGAATTGTAAATTACGGAAGGGAGTCTAAAACCATTCAAGACTTTTTTAAAGTGAAAAGTAATCTTTGGGGGGCAGCTGTGGGATATGCTTATGATTCTCCGATAGGTCCTATCAGCTTGAATGTCCATTGGTCCAATCTTACCCGCAGGGTCGGGCTTTATTTCAATCTTGGCTACTATTTTTAGTCCCTCTTATGAATGATTCTCTAAATGAAAAGCACAAACAGCAGATACTTTTCGATGAATATCTGAAAATGCAGGCACTATGCTCCGTCAGGGAGTATTGTTCGGCAGATATTCTTGAAAAGTTGGACAAAAGAGGAGTGGACTCTTCAGATGCGGCAGAGATTTTGCAGATGCTCAAAGATAATAAGTTTGTCGATGATGCGCGGTATGCAGGGGCTTTTACAAGGGATAAATCCTTTCTTGAGGGATGGGGCGAAAAGAAAATATTGTACCGGTTACATCTTAAGGGGATTCCCGATAATGTTGCGCGGAGCGCAATGAAGGAAGTGGATATGGAGAAGTATGCCTCCAAATTGGACGAAGTGCTGAATAATAAGTGGAAACAGCTCGAAAAAGAGGGTGATCAGCAGAAAAAGAGGATGAAACTGTTTCGTTTCGGGATGGGAAGAGGATATTCTTATGATGAAATTAAATTATATTTAGATAAATTGAAATGATAACCGCAGAACAGATTAAAGAGTTGCGTCAGCGCATAAATACTCTGGGGAGGTGTCTTTGACATCCCTTCCAAGAGAGATCAGGTAGAAAAAGCTCAGTTGCAGAGTGCTGCTTCCGATTTTTGGGATGATCCCAAAAGAGCCGAGGCTTTTTTGAAGAAAAATTCGGGAATAAAATATTGGGTAGTGACATTTGATAAGTTGGGTTCTATGGCCGATGATCTCGATGTACTTTTTGAATTTGCACAAAGCGATTCCTCTGCTGAGGCTGAAGCCGACTCCCATTATTCCAAGACATTGGGGGTGCTTGAGGATCTTGAGCTAAGAAATATTCTTGGTCGAGAAGGGGATAATCTCGGTGCGATTTTGAAAATCAATTCAGGGGCAGGCGGGACAGAGAGCAACGACTGGTCTTCTATGCTTATGAGGATGTATATGCGATGGGGGGAGAGAAATGGCTATGGTGTGCGTATCGCCGATATGGTGGAGGGGGAAGAGGCCGGAATTAAATCTGTTACCATGGAGTTTGAGGGGGATTATGCTTTCGGTTATCTGAAAGCTGAAAGCGGAGTTCACCGTCTTGTGAGAATCTCTCCGTTTAATGCTCAAGGAAAGCGCCAGACGACCTTTTCTTCTGTTTTTATCTATCCCCTCATCGATGAGACAATAGAAATTGACATTAATCCGTCTGACTTGGAGTGGGATACTTACCGATCTTCCGGTGCCGGTGGGCAAAATGTGAATAAAGTGGAGACAGGAGTGCGTGTAAGGCATATTCCCACGGGTATTGTAGTAGAAAATACTGAGACCCGTTCTCAGCTTGATAACAGACAAAATGCCCTTAGAATTTTGAAATCGCATCTCTATGATTTGGAGCTAAAGAAAAGGCAAGAGAAGCAGGCAGAGTTAGAAGGGCAGAAAAAAAGAATAGAGTGGGGTTCGCAGATACGAAGCTATGTTCTTCATCCGTACAAAATGGTAAAAGATCTGCGTACCGGGTATGAAACATCTGATACTCAGGGAGTTTTGGATGGTGATTTGAATGAGTTTATGAAGACTTTTTTGATGGAACAGAAGTAATTAACATTTACAATATATAAACAGATATGGATTTTTTATTTGAAGACCTTTTTCAGATGGGTGACGATACTACACAATATCATCTCATCTCGAAAGATTATGTTTCTACAGAGAAATTTAACTCAGAAGAAATACTTAAAGTAGCCCCTGAAGGGCTGAGGCTTATCGCTCGTCAGGCATTCCACGATGTGGCGTTTATGCTTCGTCCCGAGCACAATGAGATGGTAGCCAAAATTTTAAATGACCCTCAGGCGAGTAAAAATGATAAACAAGTCGCATTGACGATGCTTCTTAATGCTGATGTAGCCGCCAAAGGGAATCTTCCCTTCTGTCAAGATACCGGAACAGCGATAATTGTAGCCAAGAAAGGGCAGAAAGTGTGGGTGGAAAACAATGCTGACGGAAGTCGTGGAAGTGATGAAAGAGCATTGCAGCACGGCGTTTTCGATACATATACAGCAGATAATCTTCGTTATTCGCAGACTATCCCTCTCGATATGTACCGCGAGAAAAATTCAGGTAACAATCTCCCTGCTCAGGTGGATATCTATGCCATCGAAGGTGGTGAGTACAAGTTCCTTTTCATAGCTAAGGGTGGCGGCTCTGCCAATAAGACTTACCTCTATCAAGAGACCAAAGCATTGCTCAATCCTGCCACTCTTGAGAAATTCCTCGTTGAAAAGATGCGCACCCTCGGGACTGCTGCCTGCCCTCCGTACCATATCGCGTTCGTTATTGGCGGTTCTTCCGCCGAAACTAACCTCAAAACTGTCAAATTGGCCTCGGCCAAATATTACGACTCGCTTCCTACCACAGGGAGTGAGGCCGGCAGGGCTTTTCGCGATACTGCCCTCGAAGCTAAACTTCTTGAGGCAGCACACAATATCGGGCTTGGAGCCCAATTCGGAGGTAAGTACTTTGCCCACGATATTCGCGTAATTCGTCTTCCGCGCCACGGAGCTTCCTGCCCTGTGGGGATGGGCGTTTCGTGTAGCGCTGACCGCAATATTAAAGGAAAAATCAACAAAGACGGTATTTGGCTTGAAACTCTCGATTCAAATCCTATAAGGCTTGTACCCGAAAAACTGCGTAAGGCTAAGGCTGATGGCGTTCGCATTGACCTAAATCGTCCGATGAAAGAGATACTCGCCGATTTGACGAAATACCCTGTTTCCACATTTCTCCTTTTGTCGGGAACCATCGTGGTGGGGCGCGATATTGCACATGCCCGTCTGAAAGAGCGTATCGAAAGGGGAGAAGGGCTGCCCCAATATGTGAAAGACCATCCTATTTATTATGCCGGTCCGGCAAAAACTCCTTCGGGAATGCCGTCTGGAAGTTTCGGACCTACCACAGCAGGGCGTATGGATAGCTATGTGGATCTTTTTCAGGATAATGGCGGAAGTATGATAATGATTGCCAAAGGCAATAGAAGTCAGCAAGTTACAGACGCTTGCAAGAAGCACGGAGGGTTCTATCTCGGAAGTATCGGAGGGCCGGCTGCCATTCTTGCACAGAATAATATCAAGAAAGTCGAACTGCTTGAATATCCCGAACTCGGTATGGAAGCTATATGGAAAATCGAAGTAGAAGATTTCCCTGCATTCATATTGGTCGATGATAAAGGGAACGATTTCTTCACCACTGTGTGATGTGGCCGGCGGCTAACACTGGCGGCTAACGAACGCTGGCGGCTAATGTGCTGCTAATCACCACTTTCCTATACACATCCTCCGGTCATCAAAAAGCCGGAGGATGTTGTATGTAATCGTCTGATAATGAGCATTACGGACGCCAAACAATGCCGGCAAGTTTGCCTGTGTGTTCTCCGTCACGAATGGTCCACTGTCCGTTTACAAATACATGTCTTATACCGATGGGGAATTTGTGCGGGTCGATAAATGTGGCTGTGTCGATGATAGTGTCGGGATGGAATACTGTCACATCTGCGGCATATCCGGGGATTAGGAGGCCGCGCTCGCGAAGACCGATTCTTGAGGCAGGAAGTGCGGTGCATTTATATATTGCCGTAGGAAGATCGATTATTTTTTCCTCGCGAACATATTTTCCGAGGAAACGGGGGAATGTGCCATAAGAACGGGGATGAGGTGTCATCTCCCCGAGAGGGCCGTAAGGGGCATAGACACTGCCGTCCGAGGTAGGCATTCCGAGGGGGTGAGATAGAAATAATTTTACATTGTCCTCATTCATGGCAAAGCCGATAATGTCGGGTCCGAGCCTCTCTTCGATGAGTATTTTGCGGATAAAAACCCATGGATCGAGACCTGTCATATCGGAACATTCTTCAAGATTCTTCCCAGTAAACTTCTCGTTTTCAGGTAGTTCAAAATTTACTACAACTACATTTTTTGCCCCTCCAAGTCGCTGTATGCGCGATCGGGCATATTCACCTATTTTATCGGAAAATCCCTTATTTTCAAGTCGAGCGATAACTTCGGCATCTGACCCTTGTCTTTCAGACAATGGAATGAAAGAGGTAAGTCCTGTAGAAAAAGCGATGTAAGGGTAGCGGTCGAAGGCGATATCTAACCCCTCTTTTTGAGCTTCTTCGATTTGTTTTATCAATGCGGGAGCCTTGTGCCAATTATTCGCGTTCTGCGCTTTAAGATGAGAAATCTGAAGTCTTACTCCTGATTTTTTCGCTATCGCAATAGCTTCTGCCACAGCCTTTTCCACATTGTCATCCTCATTTCTGAGGTGAATCGCAAAAGTTCCGTTTTTGGAAGCTACCACTTTACAAAGCTCCGTTATCTCTTCGTCGCTGGCATAAGAACCCGGGGCATATTCGAGCCCGCAACTCATTCCTATGCTCCCCTTATCCATCTCGTCAGATAATATAGCGCACATTTTTTTAAGCTCTCCTTTTGTGGCGGAAACAGCATTATTTCCCACTACCGCCGATCTAAGTTCTCCCTGACCGGTATAAGAACAATAATTTATCCCGATGCGATTTTTTTCAAGAGCATCATAAAAACCGTCAATATCCTGCCAGAAAGGGTAACCGTGTCGCAGAGTACCCTTCTTGGAAGAATAATACTTTTCGGAGTAGGGGAAAGGAGAATCGCCGCAGTTTCCACCCGCTTCGGTGGTAATGCCTTGAAATATTCTGCTATCCCCCTTCGGGGCAATAAGCAGGTTAGTATCGGTGTGCGAATGAATATCGATGAATCCCGGGGAAACTGCGAGGCCTGAGGCATCTATCAGATGATCTGCCGCTGTACCGAGCCTCCCTATTGCAGCAATCTTGCCATTTTTTATCCCCACATCTCCGACAATCGGTTCTTTACCATCTCCGACATATATGGTGCCGCCGCTTATGATTGTCTCAAATGGATTTTCGATGTTTAACTTTCTGCTGTCGTAGAAACCCAATCCGAGGGCTGCCCCTGCGATGGCGGAACTTTTAAAAAATGTCCTTCTTGAAATTTTCTCGCTCATTGTTGTCAATTGTTAATTAATTCTTTAAAGTTTTCAGTACAATAGATACTCATATTGTCTTGATCGCCGTAGATAAGGTATCCTTTAAGATCTTTTCTTGATTCGAGGAATTTCTTCGATTTTTCCAATCCTATCACCATACAATATGTGGCATAAGCATCGGCAATGGTGGCGTTTCGGGCAATAATAGTCGCGCTCAGCAAGCCGTGCTGAACCGGAATACCGGTCAAGGGATCTATTGTGTGTGAATATTTTTTCCCATCTTTTATGTAGAATTTCCTATAATTGCCCGATGTCACTATCCCCGCATTGGTAACTTTTACTATCTCGGCAATATCGGAGCCCGCTTCCATATTTCCATCCTTGGGCATATCTATTCCGATTTTCCACTCCTGTGAGTCAGGGTTTACCCCCGAACAATAAATTTCCATCCCCACTTCCACCAAAAAATCCGAAATGCCCATTTTCTTTAACTCATCACTGATCAAATCGCACGAATAACCCTGGGCTATCGCATTGAAATTTATTTTAACACGAGGGTCTTTTTTTACTACTTTATCCCCGGAAACAGTTATCTTATCCATCCCCACAAAGTTCAGGATGCTGTCAATCTTTGATTCCGAGACTGTTTCTCCGCTCTTAAAGCCAAACCCCCAAAGGTCAAAAAGGGGAGCGGCGGCCGGATCAAAATACCCCCCTGTCTCTCGGTACAGATCGTAAGATATTTTGAAAATATCACAATATATACTGTCAGGGGTATCGGAACTATTGTTATTTATTTTTGAAAGGACGGAATATGGGTTATATCCCGAAAGGGAGTTGTCGATATCGATTAATATCCTGTTCACTGCCCTTTCGACCGAGTCTGGGGAAAAAATAATATCTCTACCGAGAGAGTCCGTGGGCGAGTATGATATATGGTAGGTCCCTCCTTGAGCCATACCTTTTATGAGAACATACTCCCTCTGACGGGTACAAGCACCCGATAAGAAAGACAGAATTAGCAGCAGGATGATAGTTTTACGCATAATGTAATAAATAGTGACAAGATTCAGATGCAAATTTATAAAGTTTTAATCACCTTTATAAGTGGAATTTCAATTAATAACTCAAGTTTTACACTTATATATATCTAAAAGTGGCGTAAATGATTGATGTTTAAGTTTTTACTGTATTATAAAATAGATACCATCCAAAATTTTGTGTAAATGTAAAATTTCAGATATTTATTAGACATTGTTTTGTATTATCAAAGTTTTTCTATTTCCTCAGCAGTAAGACCGGTGTTTTTAGATATTATATCAGAAGGAATACCGGATTCTTTCAGGGACCTGGCAACAGTTATAATTCCCTCTTTTTTCCCTTTCTCCATCCCTTTTTCCATTCCTTTCTCCATGCCAGCCTTCATTCCTTTCTCCATACCCTCTTCCATGCCTTTCTCATATTTATACTCCATAGAAGCGATGTAATAATCATACTGCTTTACTTTATAGTCGTAGGCGACTTTCTCTTCCGGGGTCATCTGCTTAATCTCGGCCAGCTTAAGGAGTTCGCGAAAAGCCTCCTTATGTTTCTGTAAATCTTCGGGATACTTGTCCATATCTTTCAGTTTTGAAAGCAAATATAACCATCTTTCGTAATTGGAGCAAGCATCGTCTAAAGAATTTATATTATATCTCGGAATTTGGATAAAGACCATTCTGAAAAAATCATAATAATCGGTCTCTCCGTGGCTATCGATAAAATACACATCTGTTCGAGGAAGAGGAAGTTTGTCGATGGTAAAATTCATCAGACTGATGCAGAACACCCCTTTAATTTTTGACCAGTCCTTATCACCCTTCTGAAGCGCCTCAGACATAACCTTTGCCCCATAATAAAACACTCTTTTGTGAAAATCCTTCTGAGGAGCCACCTGCATCTCTATAATGTACTTGTCCGCATTCTCATCACGACACAAAATATCGATGATGCACCCTCTGTCCTCCATATAATCGGGCAGAATCTCAGGATTGATGTATTCGATACTCTCAATCCGTTTATACCCCTCAAACAGGTCATTGATAAATTCAATAAGAATGTGTGCACTTGCCGGTGTTCCAAACGCCCTCTTAAATGCCCAATCCACCATTAGATTAACAAATTTTCCTTTTCCTTTTAAATCTTCCCTTTTCATACTCTTATCTTTTAAAATGTGATTAAATAAACTATCACAACAAAGAAAAGATAATTATTCCAAACAAAATGACAAAAGAGCAGCAAAATCGTCCGAAAAATTTATAAAAAAAATTCGCACCGTCCAAAACTTTGATAATCAGCCGAATATGCTTTAGCATTAAAACTAAAGAGATATGATTCGTAAAATGGTCACGGCCTTAATTCTATCTTCCACTATTTTTATTTTAAGAAAGTTTCACACTTCCGAACAGAAACCATAAGTAGTAAGATAATTGTTTTACGCAAGATGTATTTTCTATTGGCACGATTTTAGTGCAAATTTAAAAAATTTTAATCACCTTTGTAAGTTGAATTACAATTAATATGAGACATTCCATTTTATTTTTATCGCTGGGCTTGATTCTTTCTTTAATCGTGGTCTCTTCCTGTAAAAAAGAAGAAGAGGAAACTCTATATATGACCGGTTCCATATCTTTTGAATTTCCTTCATATTGTATAGTAGGGGATAAGATTAGCTCCTACTGTTCCGGAGTTACAAATCCGAAAGATGTTACATATTATTGGACTTCATCTACACTGCTCGAAGACACTCTCTATTCTCAGTCGATAGATGTGGTAATACCCGATTCGATAGGCACTTACAGTCTCTCTGCGACAGCCAAGTACGAAGGTTATTATTCAAGTGTCAGTAGCAAATCCATAATTGCCATAGATCCCGATGTCAACGACGGGTCGTTAAAAGGTCTCAAAGTAAGCAAAGATGTTATCACTGACCCGAGAGATAATAATGTGTATCATATAGTCAATGCCGGAAGTCTCCAATGGTTTTCGGACAATTTAAGATATGGAGGGACTGATGATAATCCTGTGGGGAATCCTTTTTACGATGCAGGACCTCTTACCGCCATTTTCGGTAATCTTTATACTTGGGAAGATGCTACGGGGGGTATTTCTGCCACCGGATTGGGGAAGGGACCTCAAGGTGCATGCCCTCAAGGGTGGTCTGTTCCGACCAATGAAGACTGGGAAGATTTCGGCAAAGCTCTCAATAACGGAAAAGAGATTGCTTTTGATGATAGCTGGTCGGGGTTGGCAGGAAAAGCGGCAGTAGAGGCATATTTTAATGAAGATAGGATGTGGCAGTACTGCCCAGGTTTCGATAAAGAGAATACTTTCGGGTGGAATGCCATTCCCTGTGGTAATTCTACCGATAAATATGATAGATACAGACACCTACTTGAGTATGGATTATGGTGGAGTTGCTCAGAAAAAAGCAGCACACAGGCCCATTATAGATATATTTTCTATAACCAAAATAACTTTTTCCCCCATTTTGCCGACAAGAAGGATTTTGGCATATCTGTCAGATGTGTGAGACTTATTCCTTAGAAAGATTTTTAAAACTAAATAATTAAATCGTATGAAAAAGAAAACATGGATTATTATTATAGCCATATTGGCTGTATTGGTGCTATGGGGAGTTAAAATTTATAACTCTATGGTTAAAATGGACGAAGGAGTCTCTACTGCTTGGTCTCAAGTTGAAAATGTCTATCAGAGAAGAGCCGACCTTATTCCCAACTTGGTAGCTACAGTAAAAGGTTATGCCGCTCACGAATCTTCTACCCTTGAAGGTGTAGTAGAGGCGAGATCCAAGGCTACCCAAGTAAAAGTAGATCCTGAAAAACTCACCCCTGAGGCTTTGGCAGAATTTCAGTCTGCACAGGGAGAATTGAGCACTGCTCTAAGTCGCTTGATGATGATTGTTGAAAATTATCCGGACCTTAAAGCCAATCAAAACTTTTTAGCTCTTCAAGAACAGCTTGAAGGGACTGAAAATAGGATTACTGTGGAAAGACAGAAATTCAATGAAACTGCTAAACAATACAATACATATATAAGACAATTCCCTAAAAATATTTTTGCAGGAATCTTTAATTTTGAGAAAAAGGCATATTTCGAAGCTGCCGAAGGTGCTGAAGTTGCCCCTAAAGTAGCTTTTTAATATTCTCGGAAGATGAATCACTCAGATTTAAGATCGAAGGAATCTCAGATGCTTATTGTAGAGGCTATAAAAAGTGCTGAGAAAAACACTTCGGGAGAAATTAAAGTACATATTGAATCTTACTGTAAGGGAGATCCCGTAAAAAGAGCTATAACCCTCTTCGAGAAGTTGAAGATGGGGGAAACTGCTCAGAAAAACGGCGTATTGATTTATGTGGCGGATGTGTCGCATAAAGTTTCTATAATAGGTGATACCGGTATCAACAGTAAAGTCTCTCCATATTTTTGGGACGATATATTGTCTCAATTAATGGCCGATTTTGTAGCTTCAAAATATTCTGAAGGGATATGCAAAGCTGTCATCAGCGTAGGAGAGAGTTTAAAAACACTATTTCCTTATAAAAATGATGATATAAATGAAAAAAGCGATGATGTGTCAATTGGACAATAAAATTAAATCTGCGATACTCTTTGTCGCCTGTTTTTTTGTTTTTTCTTCTTTCTCCCATGCTCAAATACCTGAACAGCCCGTACCGGCATATCCTGTAAATGATTTTGCCGGATTGCTCTCCTCTGAACAGGTTAACACTCTCAATAATAAACTTGTCTCATTTGCGGAGAAAAGTTCCAACAGAATAGTCGTGGTCATTATAAATGATCTCGGTGGATACGAACCATCGGAGTTTGCATATAAAATTGGTGAAAGTTGGGGTGTGGGTAGCTCAAAATTTGATAACGGAATAGTTTTTCTCGTAAAGCCCAAAACTGAAAATTCCGCAGGAAAAGTGTTTATTGCCACAGGGTATGGATTGGAGGGGGTTATACCGGATGCTACTGCTAAAAGAATAATTGAGACCGAGGTGATACCTCACTTTAAAAACGGGGATTATTATTCCGGAATAGAAGCAGGATTGGATGTAGTGATGAAACTTGCTCTCGGAGAGATATCTTACGATGAGTGGGAAGGAGCCTCCGATGAAGGAGGGGGAATCATAGGAGTTATTTTTGTGATAGTGGTTATCGCTCTTTTATTTCTCGGTTTCCTTTTAGGTGGAAAAGGGGGAAAAGGGAGCGGATCTACTCTAAGCGGAGGAGGACGACCTATAATAATGGGAGGTTTCGGAGGTGGAAGTTTCGGAGGAGGAAGCTCAAGCGGAGGAGGATTCTCAGGTGGATTTAGAGGGGGCTTCGGCGGAGGTAGTTTCGGCGGTGGAGGAGCAGGCGGAAGCTGGTAGGCTCAAAATCATACCTTATCGAATGCTTTGACAATTTTAGTTACAAGGGGATGGCGTACAATATCTTCTGTTTCGAAGTTTATTACAGCTATTCCCTTTATTTTTTTGACAAGTTCCACACCACGGAGGAGACCTGAGTCGCTTTTATTCGGAAGATCAATCTGTGAAGCATCCCCTGTGACGATGAATTTGGCATTATTTCCCATCCTTGTAAGGAACATTTTTAGTTGACCCAATGAAGTGTTCTGTGCTTCATCGAGGATGACAAAGGCACTGTCGAGAGTACGCCCCCTCATATATGCAAGAGGCGCTATCTGAATAATTCCCTCTTCCATAAGAGATTGCAGCTTTTTAGAGTTTATCATATCTCTGAGGGCATCGTACAGCGGCTGAAGATATGGATCGAGCTTATCTTTCAAATCTCCGGGGAGAAATCCAAGCCTTTCACCCGCCTCGACCGCTGGTCTTGTCAGTATCAGCTTTTTTACCTCTTTATTTTTTAATGCTCGTACGGCAAGAGCGATGGCAGTATATGTTTTTCCGGTACCCGCAGGACCAATAGCAAAAAGCAGATCGTTTTTGTAGTATTCATCCACTAACTTTTTCTGATTTTTGGTACGCGCTTTAATAATTCTCCCCTCATTTCCGTAAACTATGGTGTAGGCATCTTCTCTAACTGAAAGATTCTCCTCCACTTTCATAATTGAGGGGAAATTTTCGTAGTCGAAAAGTCTGTCTATATCGTCTTCATTAAGAGTCCTTTTTATTTTTCTGATTTCAATCAAGGCATTAAGTCTCTCCTCAAACAGTTTGATATCTTTTAAATTCCCATTTAAGATGATATCTGAACCCCTCGCCACTATTTTTAATTTTGGAAAATATTTTTTTATTCTTTCGAGAAGGCGATTGTTTACCCCATAAATCTCCATCGGATCAATTTCTTTCAGAATAATTCTTTTTTCGTTACTTGCCATATCCTATAACCTCTTTTAAATTCATATATGTCCTTTTCATCTTGGAGTACTCTTCCTTAACTATAAATTCATCTTTCTTATCTAAATAATTATGGACAGGAAAAGATGTATAATTACTTTCAAGTTTACCTCTGAGAGCACACCAAATATAATCGGCATGGCTATCTATAATGGTAGTCAGTCCCCTTATGTCTTTCACAAGTTTTATAGTAAAAACCATGCCAAGCTGGGTATTCAGTATGCTCATATTCGATATGTAATTTCCTAATGAATAGGCAGTTACTGACAGTATTTCACCTTCATCGCCGTAATCAATTTCTACCGGTTCTATGACATGCGGATGGGTACCTATAATAACTGACACCCCATTTCTAATCAACATACGCTTCCACATTCTCTGGCCGGAAGTGGTACCTGTTGAATATTCTTCACCCCAATGAGGAAGGGCGATAATCATATCGGCATTTTCAGAATGGGCCTTTTCGATATATTTTTTAACCATAACAGAATCCATTCTATTTACGAAAATCTCTTTAGAATAGCCGTTGGATGTATATGTGAAGTTAATAAAAGCGATTTTAATCCCTTTAACGGTGACAAAAAACGGGTTGTTTTCCTCCATGCTTTTTCTATCGCGATATAAACCCATATATGAAGCACCCATTTTTTCGTAAGTTTCCATGGTGGCGACAGCCCCCGGTGTCCCTTTATCGAACACATGATTGTTTGCGCATAGAAAGAGATCTATCCCTGATCGTTTAGCCTCAAGAGGCAATGATGAAGGGGCTGAGAATGAGGGATATCCCGAGTATGGGGGGAGTCCGCAAGGAAATTCGAGATTAGCCACAGAATAATCTGCTCCGGAGATAATATCATCCATCCTGCTAAAATATGAGGAGTAGTCGTATGATTCGGGAAGAAGTGTGTCTTTGCCGGGGATGAGAGCGGCTTTAAGCTGCTTGGTGTGCTGCATAATATCCCCTATAAAAGCAATTGAAATCGTATCCTGACCCCGTAGTGTTGAAAAAACATTTAGAAATAATAAAATCGAAATGGTGTATTTTCTCATCTGCTGTTATTTTTGAACTATTATTAAATTACTGAAATCAAGACGAATAGAGAGCCATTCCCGTAATTTATTCAATTCTGATTCATCAATTTCATTCTTAAACTTTACAATAAGAATTATTTGTTCAGTAGAATCAAATGTAGCAGGGTTTATTTCAGCACCTCGTGCAATGGAGAAAGATACCATGCCGGGGTATTGGGCGATTATTTCACGAGCTATCTGCTTGTAAGGCAGCTCTTTAGTTTTGAGAGCTTTGATGTCGTTTTCCATCTGAGCTATAAGCTGTTCTCTCTGTTTGATCTCCATATCATTCCTCTCAAAAATACTTTGAACCACAGCTTTTTCTGTGACTTCATTCTTAAATGATGCTACATTCTGTTTTATAGTTACTTGTTCTCTTTTTATGCCGTAACTCTCGGCAGAACGGTAGAGCATCTCTGTCTCGCCATCACTCAGAGCCTCACCTGCTATAGATAATTCTATGGTTGGTGGCTTGACACGGTGGTTTATGAAATGGTCGTATATGTAACTTTTTGAAAGAGTTTTATTCGTCTCTATAAACTGTCTTGCAGTCTGGTTGAAATTGTTCTCCTTGATTACAACTACGGCGGAATAGATACTTGGTGTGATAAGAAGGAGGGTAAATATGGTAATGGTCCTGTTTACCCTTTTCTGCTTTTCGGAATCTGCAAAATGTGTTACAGGATATTTAAGATATTTAACAGTGAGGAAAGTAGCAAGTGAAATAAAAACACAGTTTATGAAAAATAGATATAGTGCACCGAAAAAATATGAAAGTTTCCATGAGGCAATACCGAAACCGGCAGTACAAAGAGGAGGCATCAAGGCAGTCGCTATCGCCACTCCTGCAAAAACGGTCCCCTTCTCCTTTTTACTGATTTCAAGTATTCCGGCCAGGCCTCCGAACAGAGCTATAAGGACATCGAAAATGGTAGGGTTTGTCCTTGCAAGCAATTCGGTGGGATTATCAAGCTTCAATGGTGATAATAAAAAATAGAGAGTAGAGACGAAGAGACATATAATCACCATAATAAGTAAATTCAAGGAAGCTTTGCGTAAGAGTGCTGTGTCGTAAACTCCAATACTGTACCCTATTGCTAATATCGGCCCCATTAATGGAGATATTAACATGGCACCTATGATGACAGGGATGGAATTTACATTTAAACCGACAGATGCAATTACTATGGCAAAAGCGAGAATATATGCATTCGGACCTTTGAAGAATATGTTCTTTTTTATGTATTCGCTTGAGGCTGTGGTATCTATATGCCCTGTAAGAACCGTTACTTCTTTAACTTGTATCCAAATATTCTTAAAAAAATTATTAAGTTTATTCTCCATAAGCTTTAAAATATAAATATTAGAATGTAAATATACATTTTTTTTGACTTCAGACATAATTTACTTACTTTTGTTGAATAACTCAGAAAACAATTATCAATTATGAAAACTGTAAGATTACTATCAGTACTTCTAATTGCGGTGACTATGTTGTCAAGCTGCGATTTCTTTCGTTCTATTTTAGGCAAGCCTACATCCAAGGATATTGAAAGGATGAAGATAGAAGCAGCAGCTCAGGCAAAAAAGCAGAGACAGTTAGATTCCATAAACAGAGCTAAGGCTGAGGCTGATGCCATTGCTGCGCAGCAGCTCGAATCTTTAAAAACCCTTAATGATAAGTATTATATCATAATAGGGAGTTTTAAAGTAGAGGATAATGCTACCAGAATGTATGCTTTGTTAGAAAAAAACGGATATACTCCTAAAACCATCCGTTTTAAAAACGGTTTTGATCTTGTTTCGGTAGCATCATTTAATGATTACCACAAGGCTTTTGCAGAGCTTGATCAGCTGCGCGCTTTGGAATTTTGTCCCGAGGATGTTTGGATTTACGGGGTTGATCAAAAATTGCACGAAGAGTAGAAATTATTCTTTTAAAACATATAAATTTATTAATAAGTGATGAAAACTACAGCATTCACTCAGAAGCACATTGCTTTGGGTGCAAAGATGGTACCTTTTGCAGGATATAATATGCCTGTCGAGTATGTCGGTATCACAGAAGAACACAATACTGTCCGTAACGGAGTCGGTGTATTTGATGTTTCCCACATGGGAGAGATTTGGGCTAAAGGTCCTAATGCCCTCCCTTTTTTACAATATGTTAGTTCAAACGATGTATCCACTTTATTCCCCGGGAAAATCCAATATACTTGTTTTCCTAACGGTAAAGGGGGGATAGTAGATGATTTTCTTCTGTATTGTGTTGACTCTCAGACATATCTTTTAGTAGTCAATGCAGCTAATGTAGAAAAAGACTGGAATCATCTCTACTCGATAGCTCCGAAATTCGGCCTCACTCCCGGGAAGGAGCTTTATAACGCTTCCGATGAGATCTGTCAGTTAGCTGTACAGGGTCCCAAGGCTATAGAAGCTATGCAGAAAATATGCGATGAAGATATTATGAGTATGGAATATTATACTTTTAAGAAGTTGACCATAGGCGGAGTTAAAAATGCTATTTTCTCTATTACAGGTTATACGGGAGCAGGCGGATGTGAGATTTATGTGGCAAATGAGGATGCGGACAAGCTATGGAAGGCTGTTTTTGAGGCAGGAGCTGAATTTGGCATTAAGCCGATAGGGTTAGGAGCAAGAGATACCCTCAGACTTGAAATGGGCTTTTGTCTCTATGGCAATGATATAGACGACACTACATCCCCTCTTGAAGCAGGTTTGGGATGGATTACCAAGTTCAACGATGTTAAGGGCGATTTTCTCGACAGAGATTATATGTTAAAACAAAAAGCAGAGGGCTTCAAACATAAACTTGTCGGATTTGAATTGATAGACAGAGGTGTCCCCCGTCATAATTATGAAGTTTGCGATGCTCAGGGTAATGTTATAGGTCGTGTTACTTCAGGGACGATGTCTCCATCTTTAAAAATACCTATTGGACTTGCTTATGTGAATCCACCATTCAATAAAGTCGATACCGAAATTTTTATAAAAGTTCGCGACAGACTGTTGAAAGCCAAAGTCGTAAAAATCCCTTTCTATAAGAAATAATATTATTTATGGCAAGAAAATTGATTATGAGTAGATGTATGTTTAAAAATATATCACTCATAATCTTTTTTTATCTCCTTTCCGTCTCTTCATTATTTTCACAAAATGTGGAGATAGAGAACAGACTTAGAAAACATGTTCTTTTTTTTACTTCCGATTCTCTCTATGGGAGAAAAGCGGGGAGCGAAGGGGAAAGAATAGCCTCTGAATATCTTTACAAAGCCCTTTCAGATTACTCTGTAGTGATGACAACCAATAAATCAGGTGAAGATTTTGCCGTGATGATGGATGGCGATTCAGTATCATCGAGAAACATAGTGGGGATTATAGAGGGGTATGACACCAAGCTTAAAAACGAATATGTCGTAATAGGTGCAAGTATTGATAATGTGGGCACTAATGTATTGAATATAAACGGTAAAGAGATAATGCAGATATTTCCCGGAGCTGATTCCAATGCTTCCGGCCTCGCTTGTCTGATAGAGGTGGCTCAGAGAATAGCTTCGTCTTCTTTTTTATTCAGGCGCTCCGTAGTAATAGCCGGATTCGGGGCCAAGGAGCTTGCGATGGCGGGATCGTGGTATTTTGTAAACAGAGCATTTCCTTTTGTGAAAAACATCTCTATGATGGTGGATATGAATATGTTGGGACGATTGGGCCCTAACAATTATTTTACATATTATACCGGTATCCCTTATCGGGATATTAACACAGCTATTGACAGCACATTCAGGCAAGTCTCTTTTATTAAGCCACAGATGGGGACAGGTCAAAGCATTCCATCTGACTATCTTGCCTTTTATGAACAAAATATACCTGCGGTTTTGTTTACTACGGGTATGCACAGGGATTATCATACCATAAAAGATACCGAAGATCAGCTCGACTATGAATCTATGGAGAGGATATGTGAATACATATATACTTTTGTAAGAGAAGTCGCCAATAAAGATGAGAAAATAGAGTTAGGAGTGGTGACTGAAATCTCTGAAAATGAAGAAGAGACAGTCTATTCTGTTTTTGATATAGATAAAGCTCCCGAATTTTTCCACGGTGATGAAAAGACATTTTTGGAAAGATGGGTTTACAGCTATCTCAAATACCCTTCTTCGCCCCTTACCATGGGTATTCAAGGGGAGGTAATTGTAGAATTTATAGTGGAGAAAGATGGAAGTGTTTCAAATGTAAAGGTGGTTAGAAGTATAGACGACGATCTTGATGCCGAGGCTATAAAAGTAGTATCGGCTTCGCCAAAATGGAAGCCCGGAGTGTTAAAAGGGAGAAAGGTGCGGGTCAAGTATTCGATACCCATAGAATTTAGACTTAAAAAGAGATAAATTTTCTTTTTTTCCATATCTTTGCTCTCTTATAATAATAAAGAAAGTAAAGTAAGAAATGGAGTATAATTTTTCCGAAATAGAAAAGAAATGGCAGGCTCGATGGGCCAAAGAGAGAACATTCTCTGTTAATGTAGATTCCTCTAAGCCCAAGTATTATGTTTTAGATATGTTTCCTTACCCTTCCGGGGCGGGATTGCATGTGGGGCATCCCCTTGGGTATATCGCCAGTGACATATACAGCAGATATAAAAGGCTGAAAGGCTTTAATGTATTGCACCCGATGGGGTACGACGCCTTCGGTCTTCCTGCCGAGCAGTATGCCATCCAGACAGGGAAACACCCTGAGCAGACGACAGAGTTAAACATTCTCAGGTACCGTCAGCAGATGGACAGAATCGGATTTTCTTACGATTGGTCACGAGAAATCAAGACTTGCGACCCTGATTATTATAAATGGACACAATGGACATTCCTTCAAATGTTTAACCATTGGTACAATAAAAAATCTGATAAAGCCGAACCTATTTCAGAGCTTGAAAAAATATTTTCCGCCGAAGGCAATGCTTCCGTTGATGCAGCTTCTTCTGAAGTTGAGATTTTTACCTCTTCGCAATGGGCTTCGTTTGACGAGGGTAAAAAAAGCGACATATTGATGAAATACAGGATTGCTTACCAGGGAGAGACCTCGGTCAATTGGTGCCCTGAGCTTGGTACCGTCCTTGCAAATGACGAGGTGAAGGAGGGCTATTCTGTCAGAGGAGGACACCCTGTGGAGCAGAAAAAAATGAAGCAATGGCAATTGAGAGTTTCTGCTTATGCCGAGAGACTGCTTCAAGGGATAGAATCTCTCGAATGGACAGATTCTCTGAAAGATATGCAGCGAAACTGGATAGGTAAATCCCAGGGAGCAGAAGTCGTCTTTAAAGTAAGCAACGGCGATTGCGATTATGACATGACGATTTTTACGACCCGCGCTGATACTATTTTCGGTGTTACATTTATGGTGCTTGCCCCTGAAAGCGAATGGGTGGACATTCTTACTACTTCTTGTCAGAAAGAGGAAGTAGATGAATATCTTTCCATGGCTAAGAAAAAAACTGAGCGCGAGAGGATGGCGGAAACGAGAAAGGTAACCGGTGTTTTTTCCGGCTCTTATGCTTTGAATCCGCTTACCGGTAATAAAGTCCCTATTTGGATATCTGAATATGTTCTTGCAGGGTATGGTACGGGAGCTATAATGGCTGTTCCGGCACATGACAGCAGGGACTATGCTTTTGCAAGACATTTTAATTTGCCTATTATACCACTGATTGAGGGGTGCGACATATCTACTGAGAGCTTCGATGCCAAAGAGGGAATTATGTGTAATTCAGGTTTCTTAAGCGGAATGTCGGTTAGCGAGGCTATTCCTGCGGCAATAGAAAAAGTGGAGGCAATGGGTATTGGAAAAAGAAAAATTAATTATCGTCTGAGAGATGCAATTTTCTCGCGACAGAGGTATTGGGGAGAGCCTTTCCCGATTTATTACAAGGATGGAATACCTACTCCGATGCCTGAGGAAGAGCTTCCTCTTCGATTGCCGGAGGTGGATAAATTTCTTCCGACCGAAAGCGGCGAGCCTCCATTGGCCAGAGCCGAGAATTGGACTTATCACGGATACCCCCTTGAAACAAGTACTATGCCCGGTTTTGCAGGAAGTAGCGCGTATTACCTCAGATATATGGACCCTCATAATGATTCGGCTCTTGTGGGGAAGGAAGTGGATGAATATTGGAAAAATGTCGATTTGTACATCGGAGGTACCGAGCATGCAACAGGACATTTGATATACTCTCGTTTTTGGAACAAATTTTTATTTGATCTCGGATATGTGTGTGAAGATGAGCCATTTAAAAAGCTGATTAATCAAGGGATGATTCAAGGAAGATCGAATTTCGTATATAGAATCAAAAATACCAACACATTTGTATCTTATGGATTAAAAGATAGTTATGATACTACTGAAATACATGTAGATGTAAACATAGTACATAACGATCGTCTTGATACTGAGGCGTTTAAAAAATGGATGCCCGATTTTGCCGATGCGGAGTTTATCCTTGAGGGTGAAGAATATGTTTGCGGGTGGGCGGTTGAAAAGATGAGTAAATCTATGTTTAATGTGGTTAATCCGGATCAGGTATGTTTTGATTATGGAGCTGATACTTTAAGAATGTATGAGATGTTCCTCGGCCCGCTGGAGCAATCAAAGCCGTGGGATACTAAGGGTATTGACGGAGTACACAGGTTTTTAAGGAAACTATGGAGACTTTATTATAAAAATGAAGAATTTATAGTAACGGACAGATCCGCCTCCTCGCAGGAGTTGAAAGTTCTACATCGTCTTATATATAAAGTTCAAAGTGATATTGAAACATTTTCTTTCAATACTTCGGTGAGTGCGTTTATGATTGCAGTGAACGAGTTGTCGGACTTGAAATGCGACAGTAGGGAGATACTTGAACAGCTCGTGGTTCTTCTCTCTCCTTTTGCTCCCCATATTAGTGAAGAATTGTGGGAGGCTCTCGGACACGGAAAGAGCGTATCCTTTGCCTCTTTTCCGAAATATGAAGAATCTTTTACTGTTGAAAACTTGTTTGAATATCCTGTTTCATTTAACGGGAAGATGAGATTTAAAATTTCTCTTTCAAAAAGTCTTTCTTCAAAGGAGGTAGAGGCGATTATTCTTGCAGATTCAAATACAATTAAGTATCTTGCAGGGGCAAGGGTGAAGAAGGTAATAGTGGTTCCATCCAAGATTATTAATATTGTTTATTAAACGGGTATTATGACAGGAAAGTCGGTTTTGATTACCTTTAAGGAGTATTTCATAATTACAATAGGAATTTTTCTTTATTGTATAAGCTGGACCTCTTTTCTTATCCCCAACGGGATAGCAGGAGGAGGGGTCACAGGTCTCGCTTCTGTCATTTTTTATGCTACTGATGGCTTGATACCTGTTTCATATATGTATTTTGCCATTAATACCTGTTTAGTCATTATAGGGACCATAATTTTAGGGAAGGGCTTCGGGGCTAAGACTATTTATTGTATAATCTTAGCCACTCTTATGCTCAGGTTCCTTCCCGATTTAATAACATGGAGCTCCGATATAGATGAATCATTTATCAATTCTCTCATCGGAGGTTCGATAGGGGGGATAGGAATATATATTGTTTTTTCTCAGGGCGGAAGTACGGGAGGGACAGACATAATTGCTCTCGTAATAGCCAAATATAAGGAAGTTTCTCCGGGGAGAGTTTTTCTTTATTGTGATCTCATAATCATAGGTTCTATCATTTTTCTTCCCGATAAGGGGCTTCAGGATGTAGTATATGGCTATATTCAGATGGTTTCGTTTTCATATACTCTTGATCTGTTGCTTACCGGAAATAAGCAATCAGTCCAAATTCTTGTTTTTTCTCAGAAATATGAAGAGATTGCCGATATGGTAGTTAATACCATGGGAAGAGGTGTCACTGCTTTCAGCGCCACCGGCTGGTATTCCAAAACAGACAATAAAGTATTAATCGTAATATTAAGAAAAAATCAGTTGAGCGAGATCACAAGGCTTATTAAAAGCATTGATAATAAGGCATTTATCTCGGTTACTCAAGCTATGAGTGTCTATGGAAAAGGGTTTGAACAAATTAAAGAAGGAAAAATAAAATGGAAAAAACATTCTCAAAAATTGCCGTAATCGTAAAGGAGTATTTTCTTATTACTCTCGGATTGTTCTTATACACAGCAGGATGGGCGGTCTTTATCATTCCCAATCAGTTAGTGGGTGGAGGAGTCTCCGGTATCAGTGCCATCATTCAGTATGCTACCGGTTTTCCTATCAGCTATTCTTTCTTTTTAATAAATATGATTCTCCTGGCCATTGCACTGAAAGTGTTAGGAAAAGGTTTCGGATTTAAAACCGTCTTTGCAATACTTATTGCTTCGCTATTTTTCAAAATCCTTCCATCTGTAATACCCGATGCTTTCATTCAGGAAATTGCCATTTCCAACGGTAAGCTGATATGCACAATTTTCGGAGGAGCTTGCTCCGGAGTAGGAATAGGTATTACTTTCTCTCAGGGGGGAAGTACAGGAGGGACCGATATTGTGGCTCTAATGATAAACAAATACAGGAATATCTCCCCGGGTAAGATTATTCTATCGATGGATGTGGTTATTATTGCCTGTTCTTTGTTTTTAAAAAGTGATGAAGGAATCGGAGTAAGGCTCGCCAATGTTATGTATGGTTATGTGATGGTGGCTGTATGCAGTTCTGCCCTTGATATGTTTCTTTCAGGCACCAAACAGTCTGTTCAGCTATTCATCTTTTCTAAAAAATACAGTGAAATCGCCGACAAAATCACCAAAGAGATGCATAGAGGTGTCACCGTCCTTGATGGACAGGGATGGTTTTCAAAAGAATATGGGAAAGTCCTTTTAGTAATAGCCAGAAAAACAGAATCCAACATTGTTTTTAAGATTATCAAAGAAACCGATAAAGATTCTTTCATGTCTGTCGGAAATGTTATGGGTGTTTATGGGCAGGGATTCGATAAGATAAAAAAATAAAAAAAATCATTTTTTATAAAATTCAGTTTTTCTGCATTTTAACACTCATTTTCATTTTGAAAACACGGTGTGATTAGTTAATTTTGAAGTGAAAACTTTTTTATTAACTTAACACTAAGCATCATGTCTATTTCATTATTTAAAGTTTCCCAAATTTTGGGATATGTTTTACCTGTCTTTAATCTACTTCTTATTATTGCAGTAATTATCCTTTTGTATTTCGAGAGGAGAAGAAATCTGATGAAGGGGAAATTTTTATCTTTCCGACGGATATTATTTTTCTTATCGGCTTCTTTATTTATTTTTTTATCAAATGTTTTTTTTGGGGTACCTCTTTATGAGAGTAGCTCTTCTTTATTATTCTCCGATATGCTTATTTCCAAGACATATTTGGTAATAAGCATATTATTTGTACTACATCTCTATGAAACCGATTTAATAGATAAAAATAATCATATTTTTGATATTGCTTTATCTGTTTGCATACTGATAATTACACTATTTGATTTATTATTTTTGATGGGAATGGATAATTTGGTGAGAAAAATATTTAATTATGTGGTCATCGGAATGGTATTGTGCACTTGCATTTCTATCGTGGTAATATCTCTTTATAAAAGCAGGGGGAGTATTTATTTTACATCTAAATCGAGGATTTTGGAGAGTATATCCTCTTTTACTATAATGATGGCTGTGAGTTATCTCTTCTTTTTTTATTTTTTAACTGATGGGAAGGCATGGATAGCTAATATCATGATGACTCTCTTAATGTTTCTTGAACTGGTGGTATTTGTCAGGACACTATACGGCGAGCTTTCTTTTTTTTCAAAACTTGACAGAGAGGATATTCCTTACCGTTCTTCTTTGGTAATTGATGAGGGTTCAAATGATGGTGGTGTAACAGGTATTCAGAATAAACTGTGTATGCTCTTTGAAACAGAAAAGCTTTATTTACGTCCCAATCTGTCAATAGGCGAAGTTGCCGATCGGCTCATTACCAATAAGTCATATCTTTCCAAAATTCTTAATGTCTATATGGAGAAAAATTTCAGAGAATTTGTTAATCATTACAGAGTGGTGGAGGCAATGCGACTGTTTAACAGTAATAATCAATTGTCTTTGAATGATTTATGTAAAATGTGCGGTTTTAGAAATATTGCTTCATTTACAAATGCATTTAAGCTTCATGCAGGAAAGACCCCAGGAAATTGGTGTAGAACAGTTAAAAGCAGTGTGGAAAATGGGGAAAAGAGCAGGTTCGCTTTTTAGCTTTATTAAGATTATTAAAGACTATAAAGGGAAGGAGAGAGAATATAAAATAAGGATTGAAAACAAAAGATTGGATCTCTATAAAATGATAGAAAAGGGTATGGAGAAAGATAAGTTATATTTGGATTCCGACCTTACACTTCCTGTTTTTGCTTTGAAAATGGGAACTAACAGAACTTATGTATGTGAAACATTGAAATATAGAGGAACTACTTTTACTAAATTTGTAAATATGTACAGACTCAGGTACCTTCTCTCCATTCTTGATGATAGTATCCAAAATTACGAGGCTGAAACAATTGCTAAAAAATCGGGTTTTAGAAGCAGAAGAGTTATGGATAGTGTCCTTTTGGAGAATATGGGGAAGACATATTTTGATTTGATAAAAAAAAGAAATAAAAATCGTATCAGACTGAAAAAATAATTAATTTTGCCACTCATTTATATTTATTTTATGGCAGAAGAAAAGATTATTTTTTCGATGAATGGTGTGGGGAAAATTCTACCACATAACAATAAAGTTATCCTTAAAGATATTTATTTATCCTTTTTTTACGGTGCTAAAATCGGCATAATAGGTCTTAATGGCTCTGGTAAGTCCACTTTGATGAAGATTATTGCCGGGATTGAAAAATCATACAAAGGAGAGGTGGTGTGGGCTCCGGGTTATTCAGTCGGATATTTGGAGCAGGAGCCTGTTTTAGATGACTCGAAGAGTGTCAAAGAGGTAGTGAGTGAGGGGGTGCAGGAGATTATGGATTTGTTAAAAGAGTATGAGGAGGTAAATCAGAAGTTCTGTGAGCCGATGAGTGATGAACAGATGAATAAGCTTATAGAGCGTCAGGGCGAGCTTACTGAAAAAATAGATCATGCCGGTGGTTGGGATATCGATTCCAAGCTGGAAAGGGCTATGGATGCTCTTATGTGTCCCGAACCCGATGCTTGTGTTAAGACTCTCAGCGGTGGTGAGAGGAGAAGAGTGGCTTTATGCAGACTTTTGCTTAAAGAACCTGATGTTCTTCTTCTTGATGAGCCGACCAACCATCTTGATACTGAAAGCATTCAGTGGCTTGAGGCGCATTTGAGGCAGTACAAGGGGACCGTTATTGCGGTAACGCATGATAGGTATTTCCTTGATAATGTGGCAGGATGGATTCTTGAGCTTGATAGAGGGGAGGGGATCCCGTGGAAGGGTAACTACTCTTCGTGGCTTGAGCAGAAAAGTAACAGACTTGCTCAGGAGGAGAAGCAGGAGAGTAAAAGGCGTAAAACTCTCGAAAGAGAGCTTGAATGGGTCAGGATGGCGCCAAAGGCTCGTCAAGCTAAGTCAAAAGCCAGATTGGGAGCTTATGAAAAGATGCTTAGCGAAGATGGAAGACAGAAGGAGGAGAGGCTTGAGATTTTTATTCCCAATGGGCCGAGGCTCGGTAATAAGGTCATCGAGGCTAATAATGTTACAAAGAGTTTCGGAGAGAAGGTTCTTTTTGAAAATTTGACATTTAAGCTGCCGCCGGCGGGGATAGTGGGTGTTATAGGTCCCAACGGTGCAGGTAAAACTACTCTTTTCAGACTTATTATGGGTATTGAAAAGCCTGATAGCGGCGAGTTTTCAATAGGAGAGAGTGTGAAAATCGCTTATGTGGATCAGCAGCATAAACAGATCGATCCAGATAGGACTGTATATCAGACTATTGCAGATAATTCGGATTTCGTTAAGCTCGGAAATAAGGAGGTCAATGCGAGAGCTTATGTCTCAAGATTTAATTTTTCAGGGGCGGATCAGGAGAAATTGTGTGGAATATTGAGCGGTGGTGAGAGAAACAGACTCCATCTTGCACTGACACTTAAGGAGGAGGCAAATGTTTTATTGCTCGACGAGCCTACCAATGATGTGGATGTCAATACGATAAGGGCTCTTGAAGAGGGTCTCGATAATTTTGCGGGATGTGCTGTGGTGATTTCACATGATAGATGGTTTCTTGATAGAATAGCTACCCATATTTTAGCTTTTGAGGGGGAATCCAAGGCCTATTTCTTCGAGGGATCTTATTCAGAATACGAAGAAAATAAGAAGCTAAGACTCGGAAACGCTGAGCCTGAACGCTTTAAATATAAAAAACTTAAATAACCGATGAACCAGTATGCACGCCTTGAGATAAGTGTTCCCAATCTAACACACAACTTTAATTATTTTAAATCTAAGCTCAAGGAAAAAACAAAATTATTGGTTTTGATTAAGGCCAACGCTTATGGGCACGGTGCTGTCGGTATTGCCAAAATTCTTGAAAAATTGGGTGCTGATTATTTAGCTGTTGCTACCGTGAGGGAGGGAATGTGCCTTAAAAATGCCGGAATAACCCTTCCGGTAATGATTCTTACTACCGGAATAGACTCTTACAGTAATATTATTGACACAGGACTTGAACCCGGAGTTCCGAATATTGAGTATCTGAAAGTGTTGGTCGATGTGATTAAGGGGAAAGGGCTTAAAAATTATCCGGTTCATATCGCTTTGGATACAGGGATGCATCGTTTGGGTTTCTTGCAGAGAGAACTTCCTGAACTTAAGAAATTCTTGATAGAGCATCCGGAGATAGAAGTCAAGTCGTTATATTCTCATCTTGCGGCTGCAGAGTCACCAAAGGACGATGATTTTACATTATCCCAAATAAGTAATTTCGATAAGATGACTTTTGATGTTATGTCAGTACTTCCTGACAAACCCCTTCGTCACATCTTAAATTCATCGGGAATAGAGAGATTTTCGCAGTATCAGTTCGATATGGTAAGGCTGGGGATAGGATTTTATGGAATTAGCTGCATCGATAATAAATTATTGAAACCGAGTTCTTATTACCGTTGCCCTGTACTTCAAATCAAAACTCTATCGGCAGAAGACGGGACTGTGGGGTATAACAGATACGGTAAACTCGGCCCCGGTATTAGTAGGATTGCTACTATCCCTCTTGGCTATGCAGACGGGATCGATCGTCATCTCGGGAGGGGAAATGCTTCTTTTGAAATTAACGGTAAACTTGCCCCCACGATAGGGACAGTATGTATGGATATGTGTATGATAGATATAACGGGTATTGATGCCAAAATCTTCGACATCGTTACTATTTTCGGCGATAAGCCCACTGTTTCAGATATTGCTAATATATTGGATACTATTCCTTACGAAATCTTTACCTCCATTTCTGAGCGTGTGGATAGAGTGAGTATTGAATAAAGAAGTATCAGCTCAGCCCCATCTCTTTGGCTTTCTTTTCCATAAGTGAATATGCTGCTGCGTATTCATTGGGGATTTCCCCATCGAGTATGGCGTTTTTAATGTATTCTTTTATATCTCCGATTTCGTGACAAGGGGGGATATTATAGACTTTCATAATAAGTTCGCCGGTAATCGGGTTTTTGAAATTGCGAATTGCGTCCTTTTCTTCTACTTCTATCAGTTTCTCTTTTACAAGTTCAAAGTTACGACGATGCTTGGCGACAATTTTGTCATTTTTGGAAGTAATATCGGCATTGCATAGAATCATTAAATCGTCAATGTCGTCTCCGGCATCAAAAAGGAGTCTGCGTACTGCCGAGTCTGTCACTCCATCATCCACGAGAGAGATAGGCCTTAAATGTAACTGTACCATCTTTTTCACATATTTCATCTTGTCATTCAAAGGCATTTTCAGCTCTTTAAACACCATTGGCACCATTTTACCCCCTACAAAATCGTGACTGTGAAAGGTCCATCCTATTCCGGGTTCAAATTTTTTGGTTAATGGTTTTCCTATGTCGTGAAGAAGGGCGGCCCATCTGAGCCAAAGTTCTTCTATTTTACGGTTTTCTCTTATTTCGGGGGCTATTGCCCTCAGGGCAATAGACACATTATCAAGTACTTGCAGACTGTGGGAGAAATTATCCTTGTGTCCTTTTCCTTCCACTGTTTCCACCCCTTTCAAGTTAGTGAGCTGAGGGAGGATTAAATCGAGCAAAGTAGTCTCGTCAAGAAGTCTGAATCCTGTGGATGGCAGCGGTGCTAAAAGTATTTTATTGAGTTCCTCACTAATTCTCTCTATGGATAGAATCCCAATTCTTGCGCGGTTTCTTTTTATGGAGTCGAGTGATTCTGGGACAATGGTAAATTCGAGCTGAGTAGCGAAACGAATCGCTCTGATCATCCTTAAAGGGTCGTCGCTGTAGGTAGTATCGGGGTTAAGCGGTGTGCGGATGAGTCCTCGTTTCAAGTCCCCCTCCCCGTCGAATGGGTCAATCAACTCTCCGAAATTTTCCTTTTCAAGTGAAAAAGACATCGCATTGATTGTAAAATCGCGCCTTTCCTGATCCTCTCTGATAGTTCCGTTTTCAACAATGGGATTGCGCGAGTCTGCACGATACGACTCCTTCCGAGCTCCCACAAATTCCACTTCGAGACCATTGCTCTTGAGCATAGCTGTTCCAAACCTCTTAAAAACAGTAACTTTCGTTTTTACCCTTTTCGCTACGGCTTCCGCCAATTCGATACCGCTTCCCTCTACCACTATATCTATATCGCTGCTTTTTCTGTGTAGAAGACAATCCCTTACAAACCCACCCACGATATATGCTTTTACATGTAGAGTCCGTGCTTCTTCGGAAATGATGGAGAAGATTTTATTATTTAAGAATGATGAATAATTTGTCTGCATAATCGTTGCAAATTTAGCATTATGAATTGAAATCTTAAAATTTCATCAACGCTTCGTAGTCGGATGTATCCCCTTTTTTCTCGAAACAATAGACGGAAGTGCCATTTGTGAAGATTATGTACTTGACATTCAGTACTTTATTGTATCTTATCCCTTGATCGATGATTGCGGAATTGATAACTACTCCCGGTGCTTTACATTCTACAAGAATCTCAGGCTTCATTTCTCGATTGAACACTACTATATCTGCCCGAAAGCTGAGTCCGTTGTAACGGAATGAATACTCCGACATCATAAGATTCAGAGAATACCCTTTCTTTTGATTTAGCCAAATAATGGTTTTTTGACGAACAACCTCTTCAGGGGTGCGTGCTACATATTTTTTCCTTAAAGGATCAAAAATTGTTTCTGTCATTTTCAATGTAAAAATAGATAAAGTTTTCAATAATGAAAAAAGTGATTAATTTTGTTTATGGCAAAACAAAACTCACCCGACACATTACAACAATTTGAAACCATTAAAAGCAAGGTACTTGGTGGTAATTTCAGCCCGTTTTATCTTCTCATGGGAGAGGAGCCTTATTATGTCGATTTGTTGTGCAATATTATTATGGAGAGTGCTCTTGATCCTTCTGAGAGGGATTTTAACCAGACCGTTCTTTACGCAGCGGATACTTCGGTCAGGGATATAATCTCTATTTGCAGCCGATTCCCCATGATGGCGCAGAGGCAGCTTGTTGTGATTAAGGAGGCGCAGTCTTTAAAGAAGCAGGAGGAGCTCGTTCCCTATTTGGAACACCTGATAGATACGACCGTTTTTGTTTTGTGTTACACAGGGAAAAGTGCTGATAAAAGGACTACTTTTTATAAGACTGCTCAGAGATACGGAGTAGTGTTCGAGTCGGGCAAAATTCCTCAAGAGTCTATACCCGGCTGGATTGAAAAGTATTTTGCCCTCAAGGGGATGACCATTGAGCCTCAGGCATCTTTGATGCTTGCCGAATATGCGGGAAGCGAGCTTCGAAAAATTGTTCTTGAAATAGATAAATTGTTGAAATCTGTCAGTGATTCGGTAAAGAGTATTACGGCTGAAGATATTGAAAAAAATGTGGGAATCAGCAGAGAGTTTAATGTTACCGAACTTACCAATGCCATCTCTTTGAGGGATGCGCCTAAAGCTTTTAAAATAGCATATTATTTTGGTGAATCTCCTAAAAAGTATCCCCTTCAGATGACTCTCGGTTTCCTTTTTTATTTCTTTTCAAAGATTGAACAGATGCACGCAAACTCTCTTGCAAATCCCCGGATGTCTCTCGGAGATGCTGCCTTTAAATCTGGTCTTTATCCTAAATATTCGGGTTCATATATCTCCGCAGCATCTTTTTACAATCTTCGAAAGACGATGCGTATCATAAATGCCATAAAGGAGTGTGATTATAAAAGCAAGAGCAATTATGGCGGTAATGCCACCGAAGGGGAGCTTCTAATAGAGCTTCTCGGAAAGATTTTTTAGGAGTGAAGGTTTACCCCTATAAGATTTAAAAATTCACCTCTCGTCCTTTCGTCTTTAAGAAATGCACCTGTGAAAGCGGAAGTAGTGGTGACTGAATTTTGTTTCTGAACCCCTCTTATCTGCATACACATGTGGGATGCTTCTATTACCACTGCTACTCCGAGCGGATTTAAGGTCTCCTGAATGCAATCTCTTATCTGAACGGTAAGTCTTTCCTGTACCTGAAGTCTTCGGGCGTAGCACTCTACGACGCGGGCTATCTTGCTTAGACCTGTAATATACTTATTTGGAATGTATGCTACATGTGCTTTTCCGTAAAATGGGAGGAGATGATGTTCGCACATCGAATATAGCTCGATATCTTTTACGATGACCATCTGCCTGTATTTTTCTTGAAACATTGCGGAGCGAATAATTTCCGATCCATCCATTTCGTAACCTTGTGTGAGAAACTGCATCGATTTGGCCACTCTCTCAGGTGTTTTAAGCAATCCTTCTCTTTTTGAATCTTCTCCGAGTAATTCTAAGATGGCTTTATAGTGCTTTGCAAGTTTTTCTGTGGTGATTTGATCGAAATCTTCTACTTTTTTAAATGACATATTCTCAATAATTTGTGGCAAAATTAGGAAAAGTGTTGATAACTGCCAATAAATTCTTAATTTAGAGGTCTGATAACACAATTTGTAAATGAAAAGAATTCTTATTACTTCGGCGGTTGAAGAGGAGTTGATGAGTGCTAAAATGGCTCATAAGGAGTTGTTTGACGGATACAGCCCTCTTGATGATTCTACCCTTTTTGTTGAATATATTACTACCGGTGTCGGCACCACGGGGACATCATATTACTTGACTAAGTCCCTGACAGTTCCTGATATAAAATATGATTTGGTTGTAAATGTGGGGATAGCCGGTACTTTTACCGATAAATATCCGTTGGGAAGTGTCGTTATGGTGACTAAAGAACAGTTTGGAGATGTGGGGGTGGAGAACAGACTCGGTTTTCAGACCCTTTTCCAGTATGAGATTCTCGATGCCAATACCATCCCTTTTAGAGATGGAGCTCTTTTTGCTCCATATCTAAGTTCGGAGATAGAAAATGCCCTGAAAGGCATTCCTAAAGTATCTGGAGTTACCAATCAGACTCTCACAGGCTCTCCACAGAAGAATAATCTGACTTTGCAGCGTTTCAGCCCTGATGTAGAGAGTATGGAGGGAGCTGCGGTGTTCTATGTGGCTTTGATGGAAAAAATTCCGTTTATTGAACTTAGGGGTATCTCCAATATTGTAGGGGAGAGGGATAAATCCCAATGGAAAACTCAGAAGGCTTTGCAGAGTTTGAAGGATGCAATGAAAGATTTATTTAAAGCCCTTATCTAATCTCCACCGTTATGCATCTTTCACTTGCTTATTCTCCTTGTCCCAATGATACTTTTGCGTTTCACGCAATGGTTAATAATCTCATTGACACCGAAGGGCTTGAGTTTGATGTGCATTTAGCTGATATTCAAAGCCTTAATGAGTATGCTGAAAAAGGGAAATATGATATTTGCAAGTTAAGTTACCATGCTTTTTATTATTTGGCAGATCGTTATTCGATGCTCCATTGCGGCTCGGCGCTCGGCTTTGATAACGGACCGGTTTTGGTGAAAAGAGTGGGGGACGATTCTATTGCCGCAGGCGATATTCCTACTGATTCGATAGTTGCAGTACCGGGGAAATCTACTACCGCTTCTCTTTTGATGAGGATTGCTTATCCGGGGGTGAATTGTGTGAAAGCGATGCTTTTTTCTGAGATTGCTGATGCTGTTTTGCGGAGAGATGTTTCGGCGGGAGTACTTATTCACGAGGGGCGTTTTGTCTATAAAGAGAGGGGATTGGAACTTGTTCGCGATCTCGGGGAGTATTATCGGCAGATTACAGGGTGTCCGGTTCCTTTGGGGGGTGTTGCCGTGAGGCGAAACTTGCCTTGTGCTCAAAAAGTGGAGCGGGTGCTAAGAAGAAGTATTTTGTTTGCTGAAGCAAATCCGGAGGCCTCTTCGGATTATATTGCGCAGAATGCACAGGAGCTTTCATCAGATGTTCAGAGGAAGCATATCGGAACATTTGTAAATGATTATACTGTGGATATTGGGGAGATGGGGGAGGAGGCTGTTAAGTGTCTGTATGATAGGTTTTTAGAGTTGAATCCGCATATTGTAAGATGTAATAAATTATTTATATAAAAGATTATGGGTGAAGAAGAAAAAAAAGAGATAATCAAAATAGAGAATATCTATAAGATTTATCAGGTTGGAGATCAGGAAGTTCGGGCTCTTGACGGAGTGAGTCTTTCTATTTATAAGAACGAATATGTCGCTATAATGGGCCCTTCCGGATCGGGGAAATCGACAATGATGAATATCCTCGGCTGTTTGGATACCCCTACTGACGGGAGGTATGTTCTTAACGGTAATGATGTAAGCGAGATGGAGGATAGTCAGCTTGCGGATGTGAGAAATAAGGAGATTGGTTTTGTTTTTCAGTCTTTTAATTTGTTGCCGAGGTACAATTCGGTTGAGAATGTGGCCTTGCCTCTTATCTATGCGGGTTATTCAAAAAAGGAGAGGGATGCCAAGGCGGAGGAGGCGCTTGTAAGTGTAGGGCTGAGCGAGAGGATGGAGCATCGTCCCAATGAGCTTTCAGGGGGGCAAAAGCAGCGTGTCGCATTGGCGCGAGCCTTGATCAATACCCCTTCGATAATTCTGGCCGATGAGCCTACCGGGAATCTCGATACTAAGACTTCCATCGATATTATGAGGCTCTTCAATGATATTTATCATAGAGGAAATACTGTGATTGTCGTTACTCACGAGGAGGATATTGCTAAGTATGCGAGAAGAATCATTCGTCTTAGGGATGGAAAAGTCGAGTCCGACAGTGTAAATGAAAATCCTACAATTATTTAATTTTTTTGATTATGAAAATTTATACAAAAACAGGAGATGAGGGTACTACATCTTTAATAGGTGGGACGAGGGTCCCTAAGAACCATCCGAGGGTGATGGCTTATGGCGATGTGGATGAGTTGATTTCGTATATTGGTCTTTTGAGATGTGAAATAGATAATCAAGGTATCACTCTTAGAAGGATTCAGGAGAATCTTATGTATATTGCGGCTCATTTGGCTGCTGATAATTCCAATAAGAAAATAAAGGAGATAGGTGAGGAGGAGTTGTCGTTTTTGGAGGAGTGGATAGATGGGATGACCTCCAGGATGCCGCCTCAATATGCGTTTATTCTTCCGTCGATTCCGCGCACTGCAGCACTTTGTCATATCGCCCGCACTGTCTGTCGCAGGGCTGAGAGATCTGCTATCGCAATAGATGATAAAAGTGAATCCTTGGCGGCTTCTGTAAAATATCTTAACAGACTATCAGACTTTCTGTTTACTTTGGGGCGTTTTCAAAATTATGTTAATAACATTTCGGAAGATTTTTGGCTTGTATAATAATAATTATATATCTTTGTCGCCCCTTAGAAAATTAGTAAGTAATTAACAATTAAATTTTTTGAGCTATGTATTGGACACTTGAACTCGCTTCGAAGCTCGAAGATGCACCCTGGCCCGCTACAAAAGAAGAACTTATCGATTATGCGACCCGTTCCGGAGCTCCGCTTGAAGTGATTGAGAATTTAGAAGATCTTGAAGAAGACGGAGAAGTTTATGACAGCATAGAAGATATTTGGCCGGATTATCCAAGTAAAGAGGATTTCTTTTTTAACGAAGAAGAATATTAGAAAACAGAGAGTGACTTTTAAGTCGCTCTTTTTAATTTCATTACTATTCTTATATTGTCTGTTGTTAGAAATATATAATTACAAATCGGAGTTTCTCTCCGGTTTTTTGTTATATTTGCAAATTATATTAATCGGTTTTGTATGAAAATTGTAGTTGCTGGTGCCGGAGAGGTGGGGAGTCATCTTGCTAAGATGCTTAGTCTCGAAAGGCACGATATTACTATTATAGATAATGACGAAGAGAGATTGAACAAAGCTTCTGAAGATGCAGATTTGATAACCATCCTCGGAAAGCCTACCTCTATTGAGACTCTTGAGGAGGCCGGTGTACCCAATGCCGATCTTTTTATCGCTGTAAGTCCGGCGCAGGAGCAGGATGTAAATATAGTAAGTGCTCTTTTAGCCAAAAAGCTCGGTGCCAAGAAGGTGACGGCTCGAATTAATAATGAAGAGTATCAGACGAGTGAAAATAAGCTTCTTTTTACAGATATGGGGATTGATTCTCTTTTCTATCCCGAAAAAATTGCGGCCAACGAAATAATCAATCTGCTCAAACAGAGTGCGACTTCCGAATTTATGGATTATTCTCACGGAAAATTACAGTTGGTTTCTTTCAGGATAGAGGATGGAGCACCGCTGTGTGACAGGTCGGTTTCGGATATTATTAAGGATAATAAACTTTTATATCGATTTGTAGCCATATCACGAGACGGAGAGACTATTATCCCCAAAAGTGAGACGAAGTTAAGACATAACGATCTTGTTTTTGTTATCACTAAAAAAGAAGGGGTGGCTAAAGTCCTCTCTTTCTCGGGAAAGGAGAGGCTTGACATTAAAAAGCTTATGATTCTCGGCGGAGGAAGGATCGGGGAGATGGTAGCTGCCAAGTTGGAAAAGAGTATCGAAGAGATAAAAATCATTGAACTTAAACCGGAAAAATGCGAAGTGCTCTCTGAAAGGCTCGATAAAACACTTGTTATTAATGGTGACGGGCGTAATTCGGATGTGCTGATTGATGAGGATATTCGTTCTTGTGATGCTTTTGTGGCAGTTACGAGCAGCTCAGAGACCAATATTCTTTCATGTGTGGTGGCTAAAAAAATGGGTGTGGCCAAGGTTATTGCCGAAGTGGAAAACTTTGAATATATCAAGCTCGCTGAGGGGATGAAAGTGGATGCTGTAATCAACAAAAAATTGATCACCGCAGGGCGTATTTTCAGATTCACTCTTTCCAATAAAGTGCGATCTATCAAGGTGTTAAGCGGGACGGATGCGGAGGTTTTAGAATTTATAGTAAACGAACATAGTAAAATAACAACAGGAAAAATAAATGAACTTAATTTCCCTGAAGATGCCATTATTGGTGGTTATATCAGGGGAGGAGAAAGCTTTATTGCAGATGGGAATACAGCCATTGAATCTCATGACCAAGTGGTGGTTTTCGCTCATCCTTCGGCAGTATCGAAAGTCGATTTGTTTTTCTTATAACATTCATTTAATTAATTAATTATAAGGTATTAATACATGGAACAATTAAAATTTCCTACTTCAGGAAAAACCAGAAACGAACATGACTTATTGGGAGATAAGCCTGTTCCTGTGGAAGCTCTTTTTGGCATACAGACTCTAAGATGCCTCGAGAACTTTAAAATCAGCAATAATCATCTATGTGATTTTCCTGAATTTGTAAAAGCATTCGGTGTGGTAAAAATGGGTGCCATTATGGCCAATAACTCTCTCTCACTTGTATCTGATGAGATAAAAGATGCTGTTGTAGCTGCTTGCAAAGAGCTGATGGAAGGGAAGCATCTCGAACATTTCCCCATAGATATGATTCAGGGAGGTGCAGGCACAAGTGCCAATATGAATGCAAATGAGGTGATTGCCAATAGGGCACTCGAAATTATGGGGCATCAGAGGGGTGAATATAAATATTGTCATCCCAACGACCATGTCAATATGGCTCAGTCCACTAACGATGCTTACCCTACTGCTATGCATCTTGGTCTCTATTATATCCATCAGGGTGTAAAAGAGAATTTTAAACTTCTAATCGAATCATTCAGGAAGAAAGAAAAAGAGTTTTCGGGGATAATTAAAATGGGGCGTACTCAGCTTCAGGATGCTGTTCCCATGACTTTAGGACAGACTTTCGGAGCATTTGCTGCTGCTATGGAACATGAGCTTTCTCATCTTGACCGTGCTGCAGAGGAGTTCTTAGCCATAAATATGGGTGCGACTGCTATCGGAACAGGCATTACTGCAGAACCCGGGTATGCTGAAAAATGTACCGAGTATATAAAAGAGATTACTGGCCTCAATATTACCCTTGCCGACAATCTTGTGGAAGCTACTCACGACACATCTTGCATGACCGGATATTCTTCCGAATTGAAACAAATCGCTATCCGTCTCTCTAAAATCTGTAACGATTTGAGACTTATGGCATCAGGCCCGAGAACAGGACTTCAGGAGATTAATCTTCCTCCCAAGCAGCCCGGTTCTTCGATTATGCCGGGTAAAGTGAATCCTGTTATTCCTGAGGTAGTTAATCAAGTATGTTTCAAGGTTATAGGAAATGATGTTACCATCACCATGGCTTCAGAAGCTGCTCAGCTTGAACTCAATGTCATGGAACCTGTACTTATAGAGAGTCTTGTGGAGTCTGCTTTGTGGCTTAGCAGAGCTTTCATTACATTGAAAGTAGAATGTGTCGATGGCATTACTGCCAATGAGGATCACTGCATGGATTTAGTTAAAAACAGCATTGGAATCGTAACCGCTTTGAAACCTTATATTGGCTATTCGAGCTGTACTGAGGTGGCTAAAGAAGCTCTCAAAACAGGAGGAAGTGTTTATGATTTAATTCTTGAAAAGAAGCTGCTTACTAAGGAACAGCTTGATAAGATACTCGATCCGGAGAATATGATTAAACCCTCGATGGTTAAACTTTAAAAAGTCTGGTTGACCCCTGCAATTACTGCATATTGACCATCTTTTCCGAATCCCGCATCGATGCTTAAGAGCATTCCGAGAAATTCAAAACGATACCCTGCCCCGAAAGTTGGCAGGGTTTCTTTTATATCAAATTCTGAAAAAGAGTGGAATATGTTTCCACCTCCTCCCCAAAGTGCTATGCCGTGATTTTTATAAATCCTTTGGCGTATTTCCAGCTGGGCTGAAATCATGTTTCTGTCGCGGTATTTGCCTTGGTAATATCCTCTCATTCTTTTATTCCCTCCGAGCTGAGGCCACTGAAACCACGGCGAATCTCCATAGTTGAAATCAAACAGAAAATCTAATGCAAAAACACCCCCCTGCCATGCAGAAAAGTAATAGTCAGCCATCAAAAAAGTTCTGTAATATGGTCTGATATCAAAAAACAGACCCGGGTAAAATGTTTGTTCAAATTCAATATATAACCCTTTTGTGGGGATTGTTTCTTTATCCTTGGAGTTGTAAGTAAAATTTAATCCGAGATTTACCGATCTTGAAAAAAGCTGATTTCCCTCTATTAACTCTATTTTTGTGAAATCTGATGATGAATAATAATCAAAACCTACAAAAGGGCCTGTGGTTATATGGAGAGTGGGTTTGAATAGAAAATCTGTCCGGATCTTACCGTTTATCCCTATATAAGTACTTTTATTCTCTTGGTTATCGCCATTTTCATATCCGAGTCCCCAGAAATATCTGTTGTTATAGACAAATCTAAAGGTGTAATCTATGAGAAATTTCCCTTTCGGAGTGTAGTGTCTCCCTTTTATTGTTCCAAAGAATGATTTATTGATGGAAGCTCCTGATATAATGGAGGTTATCGATTGCGGAGTTAAGGTATCGATTCCGTTTTTATAGAAGCCGACAGCACCAATGGTAGCTCCGAAATTGTCCTCTTCACTATAAGATAGGCCGAAATATGGGATAGCTTTAAAGCGATGGTTTGATGGTTTGAATTTATTGGGGTGTTTTTTAATAAAGGTATTTACGGAGTCTGTTACCGATTGGATGTAAATGGAGTCGTATTTTTCCTTGATTTGCGCAAGACATTGAAAATCAAGCGGCAGCATTAGCAGAAATGCTGCACAAAGAGCCATTGCGCGAAGCGTTCCATGTATCATTTATATATTAGTAAACAAGTTTCAAATTATCCATCCAAAGGGTATTTCCTACCCCCCCGTAAAAGGCCTTTCCATCGCTGGCCGAGACCCAAATAATAATATGGGTAGGGATTTCATCTTTTTCAGCCCAGCCTATTTCCTGAATTGAGGAAGATTTTCCTTTGCTGTTTATGGAGCAATTAACTATTTCGCTGCTTTCGTTGCGAAGCCCCATGTAACTTTCATACCCCTCCGATTTGGAGATGTCGCCGTATTTAATCTCCAGAAATTCTCCATTAATCCACTCTTTTACATCTTTTTTTATCCTTTTATATGCTGTACCCACTCTTTTGGCGTATATGTTTCCATCTTCATCTTCCCATCTTTTTTGGAGAAACACTACAATATCGGAGTAGTCGGGGTCTCCAAGAAATTTCTTAGGGGTTAGGCCCGTGGCTCGAGTTCGAGGATTTCCCACGATAGCTTTATAATCGTACTGTAACCCCCTGGGACGGCCGGTATATGGAATTCCATAGTCCAATTTGCTATATGGAGATTTGGTATCTCTTATAGGTTCGTGCAGAAGGCCTGAAATTATAGTGCCTTGGGCTACTACTGTTAAATTAATAATTCCTATTGCTCTTACTTTTTCAACTACAATTTCCATCCTTGCACAGTATCCGTCACCTCTTTTTTCAGGAAATACAGAGTTGCTTGTTTTTATGATACCTATGACATTTGCCATAACATTGGATGCTGTGAAGATAGTCCCCTCGGGAGCTATATATGGTTCGTTTCCGAAAATAGTGTCTCCGGATTCCATTTTGAAGATGTTTTTTACATCGCCTCCTATTATGCCTGATTCAGTAATCTGCTGAACTCTCCAATTTTCAAATCTGCCTGCCACCTCTATCAATGAATCAATTTTTGATTGGGCAAAAGAATTGTTTCCAAAAAAAATGAGTAGGAAAATGAATAAAATATTTTTTATAGATGACGACATTTTTTGAAAAGTGGTTAAAATTTTGTAATTTGCAACTTTGATGTAACTTGCAAAAGTATAAAAAATGCGTAAGGTTTCAATTTTTATTATTCTCATTTTATCTTTTTATGAGCTGTTTGCAGCTCCAGGTTACCCGCATCCTGTAGAGATAACTCAGCCTGACGGTTCGAAAATTATGATTTTGGTGAAAGGAGATGAATTTTTCAGGTATCGTACTACCCTTGATGGTTATATTATTGCCCAGGGGGATGATGGTTATTATTATTACGCCGACTACAACCGAGGTATGTTGTCAGTTTCCTCTGCAAGAGTCTCTGCTCCCACTAAATCCTCAGGAGGAGGATATGCTAAAAAAATCCCCGATTATCTGTATAATACGGCTGCTTCGTCGGATGTTTATGTAGAAAATTCTTTAAAAAAAATTCGTGCGCTTGTCATTCCGGTGCAGTTTAAGGATGTTAAATTTTCGGTAAATCCTGCCAAAGAACATTTTGATAAAATGATTAATCTTGAGGGGTATTCAGAAAATGGGGCGAGCGGTTCGGTAAAAGATTATTTTAGAGCAAATTTGGCAAATTACATTGAGCCTGAGTTTGTTGTTTCTGACATAGTCTCTCTTCCCAAGGATCAGTCTTATTATGGAAATAATGAAGAAAGCGGAACTTCAGTCATTAAATACGATGTTCATATTAATGAGATGGTTGCAGATGCTTGTAATATGATAGATTCTAAAATTGATTTTTCAAAATTTGACAACGACAATGACGGAAAAGTAGATAATGTATTTCTGTATTTTGCAGGTTACAGTGAGGCAGAAGGGGGGAACAGCAGCTCATTATGGCCTGTATCGACTGTTTTGAAAAGCTCATCGTTATATTTAGATGGCGTGAGGATTTATTCTTATGCTACCGGTTCTGAACTTAGAGGAGCCTCCGGCAATATCCCCTCCGGAATAGGTGTCTTCTGTCATGAGTTTTGCCATATACTCGGTCTAAAGGATTTGTATGATACTGATTATGAGGCTAATGGTCAGAGCAAAGGGTTGTGGGGTACCCTTTCCGTAATGGATTTCGGGTGCTATAATAATCAGGGGATGACCCCCCCTTATTTTTGTGCTATAGATAGAGAATTGGCCGGGTGCGGAAATGGTGTCCCGTTGGAAAAAGATAAAAACTATATTTTGGAGCCGATCCATAAAAGCGGCTTGTTCTATAAAGTCCTTTCTGATAGTCAGAATGAGTATTTTCTGTTGGAAACGAGAGAGGAGAGGGGCTGGGACACATATATTGGCGGAAGCGGAATGCTTATTTATCATATTGACAAGTCAGATAATGCGGCCGGAATGATAAATGCTTCAGTCAGATGGAGAACTAATACGATAAATACTTATTCTGGCCATGAGTGTGCTGATTTGGTGGAAGCTTCCCCTTTGGCGGTGAACATCAGGCAGGTTTTTTTCCCGGGATTGGCTTCCGTGAAAAATTTCACGGCATTAACCAATCCACCCTTTTTATGGTGGAATATAAAAAATACCGGATTAAAAATTACTGATATTAAAAGTGTAGAGGAAGGGGTATCATTTATGGTTTCCGAAGAGAAAAACGAAAGGCTTTTGAAGATTCTTTCACCCTCGATAGATGCTTATCAGAGAGATGCGGTGCTCAAATGGAAGTCCGATCTTGATATTAAAGGGAGATGGGGGGTAAGGTGGAGGCTGAAAAATGGTTCAGAAAGCGATTATCAGGAAACTGAGACAGAAGAAAAATCATATAAATTTGAAAATATAGAAGCGGGGAAAGATTATTTATGCGAATTATTTTATAAAGGGGATATTTATAATGGAGATACCACTAAAATATCATTCAAGACAGTGTCTGTCACTTCCGATTTTCCTTATATTTATGGATTGAAAGAGAATATAACAGTAGGAGATACTGTTACTTTAAAGGTGTTTAACATAAATGAACCATACAAATCGGTAAATTGGTTTGTGAATAATTCTCATCTCCTCACGGAGCAATATGTTTTCAGCGAAGCGGGAATTGTTACCATATCTGCCCATATTTCATATATCTCGGATAAAAGCGTGGAAATAATAAAAAGAAAAGTTATTGTTTCCCTAAAGGAGGATGAAGATGAATAATATAGTTAGATATATATCTGTTTTTTCTCTTGCTGCAATACTGCTGCTCTCTTCGTGTATTCATCCCGAAGTTATAATAGACTCCCCTGAAAAAGATTCTTTTTTAAAGATGGAAGTAGAAGGATATTATAGAGGAGGGGTAGATTTTTTTACATATAATGAATACAAGCATCAAAGGGTTTCAAATATCAGTCGCAACGAATTCAGAATTCAGACAGATTCTCAGAGTGAATATATGAACTTGGTGATGGAATCCCTTCCTAAAAGTATCGGCGTGAATTTATTATGCGAATTTACATATCATTCTGATAATGATGACATAGCTGTAACAATGCTTTTTGAGTGTTCAAAATTGACAGAAGATATGATTTGGCTTTGGTTTGCCGAAGAAAAGATAGGTGTAATATTAAAAAAATAAGAGGAAAATTAATTTCCTCTTATGATTTTAAAACAACGTAAAAA
>CAZSXE010000011.1:0-40089 GCA_964611185.1 uncultured Muribaculaceae bacterium
GTTTAGTAATTAAGTGTTTCTAAGGTCGTCAGCATCAGTTGGCGACCTTTTTATTTTGAATTATTTCGGTGCCAGCCTGTAAAGTACTGCTGCGATGATGGCGTAGAGGAAGTTGGGAAGCCATATTGCTATTGCGGGGGGGAGGGTGTCGGTGATGACAAACATCTGGGAGAATCTCATAAACAGGATATAGGAGAAGCTCAGGGCGATACCTATTCCGAGGTTCAGTCCGATTCCTCCTCTTCGTCTTTTGGAGGAGAGAGATACCCCTATTATGGTGAGAATGAATGCGGAGAAAGGCATGGCGAATCTGTTGTTTTTCTCGATGAGAGAATATTTTACCATGGTGTCTCCTCGGAGCTTCTGCATTTCTATTAAATTGTTCAATTCAAAATAATTTAGGGACTCGACTGTGTTTTCTCTCCGGTAAAAATCATCTATCTTTAAGCTTATGATAGTGTCGAGCGAATTTCCCGATTTGATCATCTCCTGTCCGTTATTGTAAGAGCGGATAAAATATTTTTTCAATTTCCATCCCTGAATGGTGGAGTCCCATGCGGCAGTTTCGGCCGATAGCTTGGATACAATCTCGTTTTTATCTATGCTTTCAAGGGTAAAGCGATATGCGGTGTTGTTCCATGTACTGAATGACTCCACGTATGCAAATTCCCCGGGAGCTATCTGATAGTGGATATTCCTCTTGGTATTATAGAAACGCGCCCCTTTTATGTACTTAGCCTCGAATGCAAGTCTTGTCTTATTGGCCGGAGGGATGATAAACAGATTTAGAGTGAGGCTGAAAACAGCTATTATAAGTGCAGAAATGAAATATGGGACCATCAGCCGCTTGAAACTTATCCCTCCCGAGAGCATCGCCACTATCTCACTGTTGGCGGCGAGCTTGGATGTGAAGAAGATAACGGTAATGAATACGAATAGCGCGCTGAACATATTCATAAAGTAGGGGATAAAGTTGGCGTAGTAGGTAAATGCTATCTCTTTCAGAGGCGCTTCCTTATCGACAAAATCGTCAATTTTCTCACTGATATCGAATATAATGACTATGACGATGATAAGAAGCAGCGCGACTGCAAAAGTCCCGATAAACTTCTTAATGATGTATCTGTCTATTATCGTCAGCTTGGGAGCTTTCATAACCATTATAATCTGTTTTCAAGTTTTTTTACCGTTTCGTTTTTCCATTTGAGGAAATCTCCTGCTTCTATGTGCTCACGAGCCTTAGTAACCAAATCGAGGTAAAAAGCCAAATTGTGCTCACTTGCTATCTGTGCCGCAAGCATCTCTCCGGAGATAAACAAATGACGAAGATACGCTTTTGTATAGTATTTATCAACAAATGACCCCCCTTTTTCATCAATCGGAGAGAAGTCATCAGCCCATTTTTTATTTCTCATATTCATAATACCGTCAGATGTAAAGAGCATCCCGTTCCTCCCGTTTCTGGTAGGCATCACACAGTCAAACATATCTATCCCTCGGGCGATCCCTTCGAGAATATTGGACGGAGTCCCTACCCCCATAAGGTACCTCGGCTTGTCGAAAGGGAGCAGCGGGTGAACTACCTCTATCATTTCGTACATCTTCTCCACAGGTTCTCCTACGGACAATCCACCGATAGCATACCCCTCTCGATTCAAAGATGCGGCGTGCAGGGCCGCTTCGCTCCTTAAATCCGGATACACGCACCCCTGTACAATAGGGAAGAATGCCTGCGAATAACCATATAGAGGGGAAGTCTCATCAAAATGCTTTATACATCTTTCAAGCCACTGCTGAGTGAGTTTAAGCGACTTGGCGGCGTATGAATGGTCGGCATCCCCGGGGGTACATTCGTCGAGAGCCATAATAATATCGGCTCCTATTTTTCTCTGTGTATCAATGTTGTTTTCGGGGGTGAAAGTGTGTCGGGATCCGTCTATATGGGATCTGAAAGTGCATCCCTCGGGAGTCAGCTTGCGATTTTCTGCCAGGGAGAAAACTTGAAATCCGCCGCTATCTGTAAGAATAGGGCGGTCCCATCCGATAAATTTATGCAATCCGCCGCATTTATAAAGGGTGTCGAGCCCCGGCCTTAAGTACAGATGATATGTGTTGCCAAGTATTATTTCAGCTTTTATATCCTCTTTCAGATCTCTGTGATAGACACCTTTTACCGAACCGACAGTCCCCACCGGCATAAAAATAGGTGTTTCTATCGCTCCGTGGTCTGTGCCGATTCGCCCTCGCCTCGCTGCGCAGGCTTTGTCAATATGTGTTATTTCAAATTTCATCTGATTTATTATCTGTGAATCCAATATAGAGAAGAGCTTTTGAGGGGTGGTTGAATCGTAGTGTCACACTCTCTCGATCCGCCACATTGAGCGTAGCTTTCCACCAAGAATCGAAGATTACATTATCTGTCTTGTACATAAGGCCTTGCGAGATAATATTCAAGGTGCCGTCTGTGGAAAAAATCGAAATCGGAGCCCCTTTTCTTACCTTAAAAGTATATGTGTTGAATAGCGGAATGAATGTACCGTAATCCGAAATCATACGCACATCACATTTTCGAGCGTACTCAAGAAGAAGAGAAATATTGCCGAGCGTGTGGTCCTCCCGCTTTCCCGTCCCCCCGAAGATGGTAATGGTAAACTCTTCCCTTTCTCGTGAAGCCATTTCAGCTGCGAGTGAAAACGCTTTCGTCAAGTCGTTGCTTTCCTGCTCGGGAATGTGCTTAATAATAGCGTTGAAACGCAATTTGTCCTCCGGAGAGATCGAGTCGAGGTCTCCGACAATATAATCGGGATTCCTCCCATATTTCACCAAATTGCTTACAGCTCCATCGCAGCAAATAATAATATCGGCTCCAAGTAATTTGCTTACAATCTCCCTGCGAGCGGGAAATTCTCCCGAAGCAAGTATTGCGTAAGATGTAGTTTTGTGAATTACCTCCATACCCTTACTTTATTCAAATCTGACATTAACGAAGTTGTGCACGCCGGCAAGAAATTCTTTAATATTCAGCCTTCTTTTCCCCGAAACTTGTAGCTCTTCTATATAGAGAAATCTATCTGCGCAGCGTACTGCAAGATATTTTTTCCCGTCGGTAATGATCTCCCCCGGAGTATTATCGCCCGAGGGCAATTCTTCTGCCACAGAGGTTTTATATATTTTCACATCACTTTTTTTATCTCCGAAGCGAAGCTCTGCATAAGCGGCAGGATAGGGGCTAAGACCCCTTACAAGCCTTGATATGGCGATAGCATCGGCACTCCAGTTTATTTTGCAGGTTTCGCGGGTGATTTTGGGAGCGGGGTGAAGCGTTTCACCCTCCCTCTGCGGTATCCCCACAGCTTTTCCCGCCACGAGAGCATCTATTGTTCGAAGAACTAATGAGGAACCTAAGGACATAAGTCTGTCGTAGAGAGTTCCTATACTCTCATCAGGGGAGATGGGACACTTCTCCTGAAACAATATTCTCCCTGTATCTATCTGAGAATCAAGTAGAAAAGTAGTAACTCCCGATTCTTTTTCACCATTAATTATCGCCCAGTTGATAGGAGCGGCGCCGCGATATTGAGGGAGTAGCGATGCGTGAAGATTGAATGTTCCGAGGCGTGGCATTGACCATACCGCCTTCGGCAACATTCTGAAAGCTACCACTACGAAACAATCGGCATCAATAGATAGAAGTTCTGCGAGGAATGATGGATCTTTCAAAGAAATCGGCTGAAGCACGGGAAGATTGTGATTAAGGGCAAATTCCTTAACCGCACTTATATTGATTTTTAACCCCCTGCCGCTCGGCTTATCGGGGACAGTGACTACTCCCGCTACATCATATCCCCCCTCCACGAGGGCTTTGAGTGAGCCTACGGCAAATTCGGGAGTGCCCATAAATACTATTTTTGCCTTTTTATCCATCTGCTTGGGTGTCTGACTATCTGTGTGAAAAAAGTTTTAACAGCTTTTGTATATGTATCGATGTTGAAAAGCGATGATTCTTTTGTAGCTTTCCATGTGAGAAATACCCCCATCGGGAGAAGTACAAGGGTGGAAATGAATGCTCCGAGTGCCGGGGCCATCGCACCGTCGCGTGCCAATTTTTTACCGCTTATATCCACTACCCAGTACAATACGAAGAAAAGGGCAGATACAATAACGGGAGTTCCAAGTCCCCCTTTGCGTATTATTGCACCGAGAGGTGCTCCGATAAAGAAAAAGACAAGGCAAGCGAAGGACAATGTGAATTTCCTGTACGATTCGAGGTCTATTCTTCGGAGAGAAAATGTGTATTGGGCCGATTCGCGATCGAAGGATTCGAGGGTGGAAATAGCGACATCCATAGATGTAATAGCCTCTTTTACAGCCTCTAACTCGCTTTGAGTGTCGCTCCACTTATACATGGAATCTATCTCTATATTATCTCTGTATCCTTTATTTCTTGCAGTATCAAGCTGATTTGCATAATCCATGCTTGCGCCGTAGATCAGTCGCTTTTGCTGGCGGGCATACAGATCAGAATATATGGTCCCGATAGAGTCTCTGTCTTTTCTGAGAAGATCGAGGTTTTTGGCCATTATCTCGCTCCCGTATCTGTCTTCATTGGATTTCTCAAATGCGTAATTTTCGAGAGGAATAATAATATCCTGTCTGTCAAATTCGATTTTCTGAAGGACATAGGAGGTGTCTTTATATTTTTTAGTATTGGTCTCTTCGTATGAAACACCCTCGTACAGGGTAAAAATGAGAGCTTTCTTGTCGGGAGTCGATTTTATAGAGCCGGAATCTGCCACTGCGAGACTGACATTGCCCTTGTTAGATGTGTGATTATATACCATCACATCGTACATCATATCGGTCTCCTTATTTCTGTTACTGATTCTTAGGGTGTAGCCGTCTATGCCGTTGTAAAATGTGCCGGTAGGGATTTTTATCTCTTCTTTTGTCCTTCCGATATCGTACTGAAGGGTGTAGATTTTATTGTATGAGATGGGAATCAGATTGTTGGAAATAAAAAATGCGCCGATACTTATCCCCACAGAGGCGAAAATAAGAGGTATTAATATTCTCTGAAGAGAGATGCCGGCTGCTTTCATAGCGAGAAGCTCGTTACTCTCTCCCATATTTCCGAGGGTCATAATGGAGGCTATGAGGGTGGCCAGTGGGAGGGCGAGGGGAAGGATCGTACAGGCTCCCCACCACATAAATTCCAATATAACTCCGAGCCCCAGCCCCTTACCTACGAGATCATCAATATAAAGCCACAGGAACTGCATCACTAAGATAAATACTACAATGAGAAATATCATTATGAATGGTCCTAAGAAGGATTTAAGTATGAACTGATCTAATTTCTTCACCCCTTATCGGCTTTATGATTTGGTAGCTATATCAATAAGCAAACTTAGTGCCTCGGAAAGTTTATCTACATTTTTTCCTCCGGCAGTGGCCAAGAAGTCCTGACCTCCTCCCCCTCCGTTAATCACTTTGGCAGCCTCTTTTATATCTCTTGATGCATTGGCTCCGTTCTTTACAAGATCTTCTGTGTACATAAGAATAAGGTTCGCTTTGTCATTGGCCTGGTAGGCACCGCACAAGACAGCTGTGTCGAACTGTTTATAAAGATTAAATGCCACATCCTTAATGATTTCAGGAAGTAGAATCCCTCTTGCTGTAAAAAGTCTCACCCCATTAATTATCTTGCTCTCTTCAATGAGTGTCTTTTGAAGAGCAGCAATTCTCTCCATAGCGGCATCATCAAGAGCTTTTCTGTATGATTCGTTTTCGCTCATCAGCTTCTGAACACTTTTAAACAGATCGGGAGAGTTCCCGAACATCTGACGAATCATCTTCGCCTGGCTCTCCATATTGTCAATAAATGTCTCCACATATTTACCCGTAATAGCCTCTATCCTTCGAACTCCCGCTGCTACTGCCGATTCGGATATAATTTTCAAACACCCTATATTGCCGGTCGAGGCGACATGAGTACCTCCGCACAACTCGACAGAATCGCCGAATTTGATAACTCTGACTGCATTTCCGTATTTTTCCCCGAAAAGAGCCATTGCCCCCATATCTTTTGCTTGCTGTATGGGAACACCCCTGAACTCTTCTTTTCGAATATCGCTCCTGATGAGTCTGTTGACCATTCTTTCTACCTCTTTCAGCTGATCCTCCGATATTTTTTCGTAGTGAGAAAAGTCAAATCTGAAATAGGAAGAGTTCACAGAGGAGCCTTTCTGCTCGATGTGTTTTCCGAGGATGGTCCTTAAAGCGAAATGGAGTAAATGGGTAGCGGAGTGGTTGTTAGCGATCTCCTGCCTTCTTTCGGTATCTATCACTGCTTTGAAAACTTCTTCTGTGTTGAGAGGAATGCGCTCTGCAAAGTGGATGGAAAGATTGTTCTCCTTGACGGTATTTATGATATTTATTTTTTCTCCGGAGGAAGAGACAATATATCCGTTATCTCCTACCTGACCGCCGCTCTCTGCGTAAAAAGGACTTCTGTCGAAAACTAACTGAAATAATTCTTTATTTTTAGACTTCACCCTCCGGTACTTCATCAGCTGCACATTACATTCTGTAACATCGTATCCCACAAATTCCTCATTGGTAAACGGCCTTACTTCTACCCAGTCACCCTCTTCGATGGCTGAAGCATTTCTCGCCCTCTCTTTCTGCTTTCCAAGCTCTATTTCAAAACCGTGAATATCGATTACATAGCCGTTCTCCTTGGCTATAAGCTCGCTCAGGTCGATAGGGAAGCCGTAAGTGTCGTATAGGGTAAAGGCATCATTTCCTGAAATCTTTTTAGTGTCGGATGACTTTTCCATGATGTTATCCATAAGATGAATCCCTTTTTCAAGAGTGCGAAGAAAGGCCTCTTCTTCATCTTTTATAACTTTTTCAATGAGTATCTGCTGCTGTCTCAGCTCCGGAAAAGCAGCACCCATCTCTTTTACGAGAGCCGGGACGAGTTTACATAGGAAAGGGGTATCGAATCCTAAGAAAGTGTATCCGTATCTCACTGCCCTTCGGAGGATTCTCCTTATTACATATCCTGCTTTGACATTGGAGGGAAGCTGTCCGTCGGCAATAGAAAAACTGATGGCTCTGATGTGATCAGAAATAACTCTCATCGCTGTTGCTATCTCTTCGGAGTCGGTATATTTTTTACCGCTTAAAGAGGAAATTTCGGATATGATATTTTGGAATATATCGCCTTCGTAGTTACTCTTTTTGTGATTTATGGCCATTACAAGCCTTTCAAGCCCCATTCCTGTATCGACATGTTTCAGAGGCAGAAGCTCCAGAGAGCCGTTTGCTTTTCTATTGTACTGAATGAAAACGAGATTCCATATCTCAATTACGAGAGGATTTCCCTTATTCACGAGCTCTCGGCCGGGGAGAGCTTCTCTCTCCTGCTCTTCGCGAAGGTCGATGTGAATCTCGCTGCACGGACCGCATGGACCGGTATCCCCCATTTCCCAGAAATTGTCTTTTTTATTACCAAGGAGGATTCTCTCTTTTGGAAGATAATTTAGCCAAAAACTCATAGCCTCTTCGTCTAAAGAGGTGCCGTCATTTTTAGATCCCTCGAAAACAGTGGCGTAAAGTCTATTCTTATCGAGCTTATAAACTTCGGTAAGTAGCTCCCATGCCCAGTCTATCGCCTCTTTTTTAAAATAGTCGCCGAAACTCCAGTTTCCGAGCATTTCAAACATTGTGTGGTGATAGGAATCGTGTCCTACCTCCTCAAGATCGTTGTGCTTTCCGCTCACTCGAAGGCATTTTTGAGAATCTGCCACTCTCGGGTATTTTATGGGGGTATTGCCTAAAAACCAGTCCTTAAACTGGTTCATTCCGGCATTTGTAAACATAAGGGTAGGGTCTCCTTTTACCACCATCGGTGCAGAAGGGACGATTGTGTGTCCTTTGGAAGCGAAAAATTCCAAGAACTTATCTCTGATTTCTTTTGTTGTCATTTTAGTAATGATGAGATTTTAAGATACAAAAGTAGGTTTTTTATTAAAAATAACTAAATTTGCCTTTGCTTTATTTATCAAAATTGAGATGTCGAGGAAAAAAAGCTACCATTTTAATGAAGAAACCTTAAATTATGAGCTTCTAAGAACTCCTTTTTCAAAGAAGTTTTTAAGGTTTTTCATATTATTCCTCCTAAGCTTTGCCTTGTTTATTTTCTATTTATATATTTATACCGATGTTTTGGGGTTTGAATCACCTAAAACTCTTATTCTAAAACGAGAATCTGCCGACTGGCACTCGAAGCTCGAAATAATTAATGACAGATTTGAAAAAGAGAGTTCTGTCCTTTCGGAGCTTCAGATGAGAGACAGTGTAGTTTATCGTCCTGTTTTCGGTATGGAAGAGTTATCTGTCGATGTCAGGAATGCAGGTTACGGAGGGGTGGACAGGTATTCTTATCTTCAAATGATGGATCATTCGGGGATGTTGTCAGAGACTATAAGTAAAATCGATTTGTTGTCGAAAAGGGTATATGTGCAGTCGCGCTCTTTGGATGATGTGGCTGTTCTTGCTAAAAAAACAGAAGAGATGGCACTGTGTATCCCCTCGATTTCTCCTGTTAAGATAGATAAATCAGCGGTTCATCTCTCTTCTCTTTTCGGAATGAGAAGAGATCCGTTTAAACCCGATACCTACAGATTTCATTCCGGCATCGATCTCTCATCGTACATCTCCAATCAGCCTATTTATGCCACAGGAGATGGTGTGATTAAGAAGGTAAGTAACGACTTTTTCGGCTATGGTAACTATATAATTATCGATCACGGTTTCGGATACAAGACACGATACGGCCATTTAAAATCCTCTATTGTCTATGAGGGACAGAAGGTTAGCAGAGGAGAGCAGATAGGTATTATGGGTAACACAGGGCACTCTAAAGGTACACATCTCCATTACGAAGTGATTTTCAAAAACAGAACAGTAAATCCCTTAAACTATTTCAATTTAGATATTTCTCCCGAAGATTATGCCTTGATGGTAGAACCTGTAAAGCCTCGCGGGTAGAGAGATGAAAAAGCTAAAATTCGACAATGAACAGCTCAAGTTCAATGAGGAAAAGGTGACATTTTGGGATTACCTTAAAAAAGGGATGTGGTTTTTCGTGGCGAGCATAGGCCTCGCCTTGATTTATTATGTGATTTTCGCTGTTTTTTTTAATACCGATGAAGAAAAACAGATGATAAGGGAGAACAAGGCCATAGAGGCAGAATATGATAAGCTCTCTGATAAGATGGATCGTCTTGAAAATGTTATTTCTACCCTCCAAGCGAGAGACAGGCAGATATATAGGGAGATTTTTAATTCTGACCCCCCTTATTTTATAAGTGCCACCGACGAATCGCAGCTTATTTTGGAAGATGACGATACCGCAATAGGAAACTCTTTGGTCAGATATACCTCGTTGAGATTGAAATCTTTGGAGAAGTCGGTTTTATCATCCGAGAGAGTTTTAGCTGAGATAGAGACAAGCGTGAAAAACAGCGAGGACATGATGCAGTATATCCCCTCCATTATTCCTGTTGCAGGCTTTTCAATTGTTCAGACGGGTGCTACCTTGGGGCGCAAGATACACCCCTTTTACAAAACTATCGTTATGCACACAGGTATAGATTTGATAGTCCCGCTCGGAACGGATGTTTATGCTGCCGCTAACGGTAAGGTGTCTCAAATCACGAAATCGGAGAAAGGGAAAGGAAACTTTGTAAGGATAGATCATGAGAACGGTTATGTGACCACATATTCTCATCTTGCCGATATTAGGCTTAGAAAGGGGCAGAAAGTCAAGCAAGGTGCTTTGGTGGGGAGAGTAGGGACTTCAGGCACTACTTTTGCACCCCATCTTCATTACGAAGTGCTGCTCCACGGAGAATATCAAGATCCGGTTAACTATTTTTTTGCCGATCTGAATCCCGATATGTACAGAGAAATGATGATTATAGCAGTCAATACAGGTCAATCAATGGATTAAAACTTTTTATTATGCCGTACAAAGAATTTAAAATTGAAAAGCTCTACTATTCTATCGGAGAAGTAGCTGAAATGCTCGGGGAAAATATCTCTCTCGTGCGCTTTTGGTCTGATAAATTTTCAAGATTTGTCAAGCCCGAAAGAAATAAAAAGGGAAACAGAAGGTTTTCTGCAAGTGATGTAAATACGCTCAAGACCATTTATTATCTTGTCAAGGAGAAAGGGATGACACTTGATGGTGCTGCTTCTGTTTTAAACAGCAACAAAGAAGGTGCTGATAAGAATGCTGAAATAGTAGAGAGGCTTACCGGTATTAAAGCTGAGTTGATAAATATTCAAAATTCACTTGAAACCGAACATGAGAGCTTCTGAAATAGCAAATATAATCGAGGATTTTGCTCCTCTCTCTTTTCAGGAGAGCTGGGATAATTCAGGTTTTTGCATAGGTTCGCCCTCCGATGAGGTTCACGGTGTCCTTATAGGATTTGACTGTACTCCCGATCTTGTGAACGAGGCTATAGAAATAGGAGCCGATATGATTATTACACATCATCCTCTTATCTTCTCCCCTTTAAAAAAGATTTCTTCCGATAATTCACAGGGCAAAGCGATAATAAATGCCATAAAGCACAATATTGTCATTTATGCTTCTCATACCAATATGGATAAGGTAATTAATGGTGTGAGCGGTAAGATGGCTCGACGCCTGAGTCTTAAAAATGTGGAGATTATGGAGAAAGGAGAGCATGGAGAGGGGCTTGGGGTAGTGGGTACCCTTCCGGAGCCGATGAAGAGTGAAGAATTTATTGCTTTTGTAAGAAAATCTTTTTCACTTAAGTGTGTAAGAGTCTCTAAACCGACTGAAAAATGGATTAGCAAAGTGGCTCTTTGCGGTGGGGCAGGCAGATCTTTGATAAAAAATGCAGTCGCCTCAGGAGCAGATGTTTATATCACAGGAGATATTTCTTATCACGATTTTCTTACCGACAACGATTTTATGATAATGGATATCGGACATTTTGAGAGCGAAATTGACATCGTTAAAACCATCTTTGATATTCTTAAAGAAAAAATTCCTAACTTTGCCGTCCAAATTGAGAAAAAAAATAACAATTTAGTATATTATTATTAATATGGCTACAAGCAAACAGAAAAAAATTATTGTAGAAACCCCCATTGACAAGAGGGAGACTTTCGTGTCTTTGTCGAAAAACATGAATGATTCTGACATAAGTATGGAGACGAAGCTTCATACTCTTTACAGAATTCAACAAACCGACTCAAAAATTGATCAGATTCACCTTCTTAGAGGGGAGCTTCCCGAAGAAGTTCGCGAATTGGAAGATGAAATAGAAGGGCTGAAGACCAGAATTTTAAAATTGCAGGGAGAGGTTAAAGAGAAGGAAAAATTCGTCTCCCAGAAGAAAATTGATATGGAAAATGCAAAAGTCGCCATATCCAAATATGAAGATCAGCGAAGCAATGTAAAAAATAATCGCGAATACGACTCTATTTCCAAAGAGATTGAGTATCAGGGACTTGAAAGAGAGCTTGCAGAGAAAAGAATAAAGGAGAATCAAGAATCCATAGCAGAAAAGAAAGGGATTATCGATGCTACGAAGGAGACTCTTGCCGGCAGGAGTATTGATCTTGAAAATAAGAAAAAAGAGCTTGTTTCCATATCTCATGAGACTGAAAAGGAGGAAGAAATACTTCTTAAACAGAAAGAGGAGCTTTCAAAAAATATTGATGAGAGGATGATGGTGGCTTATAACAAAGTTCGCTCTAATGCTCACAATCATCTCGCAGTAGTAACTGTCAAAAGAGATGCTTGCGGCGGATGTTTTAATAAGATACCCCCTCAGAGGCAGCTTGACATCGCTTTGAGTAAGAAGATTATTGTTTGCGAATATTGCGGGCGTATTCTTGTTAGTTCCGATTTTGAAAATGAAGAGTAATTGATTATGAAAAAAGAACCTTATATTTTAAGGGATCTTTTCTTTCAGCATATAGCACAGACATCATCCTCCCCTCTGAGTATTAAAGTGGATAAGGCGGATGGTGTTTTTTTATACTCTGACGGGAAAAAATATCTCGATTTTGTTTCAGGCGTTTCTGTAAGCAATATAGGGCATCATAATTCAGAGGTGGTGGAGGCTGTTCAGCGTCAAGCTGACAATTATTTCCATCTTATGGTCTATGGCGAGATGATTCAATCGCCTCAAGTGCTTCATGCTCAGCTTCTTTGCTCTCTCCTTCCTGACACCCTTCAGAGTGTTTATTATGTAAATTCCGGCAGTGAGGCCAACGAGGGTGCTATGAAGCTCGCCAAGCGCATTACCGGTCGCTGTGATATCTTGTGTTGTGAAAATGCCTATCACGGCTCGACTCAAGGAGCCATGAGTGTTATGGGAAGTGACTTTTTTACTTCTGCCTATCGTCCTCTATTGCCCCAAGTGGGGCGAATCCGTTTTAATTGTTTTGAAGATCTTGAAAAAATTTCTTCTCGCACTGCCTGTGTTATAATAGAGCCGGTTCAGGGTGAAGGCGGTGTAATATTGCCCGTTGAGGGCTACCTTTTAGCTCTTCGCACAAGGTGCAATGAAACAGGTGCTCTGCTTATTTTTGACGAGGTGCAGACTGGTTTCGGCAGGACTGGTTCTATGTTCGCTTTTCAGAAATTCGGAGTGGTTCCCGATATTCTTACTCTCGCTAAAGCAATGGGAGGGGGGATGCCTTTAGGTGCTTTTATCTCTTCTCGCGAAAATATGGAGCAGCTCACTTTCAATCCTCCGCTCGGTCATATTACTACTTTCGGAGGGCATCCTGTGTGTTGCGCCGCGGCGCTCGCTTCATTGAGGGTTCTATTGCGCGAAGCATGGATATCTGATGTCGAAAGAAAATCTTTAATCGTGGAGAGGGCCCTTTCTTCTCATCCTCTTGTGAAAGAGATTCGTCGTGCAGGGCTTCTCATCGCCATTGACCTCGGTCGGGAGGATTACGCTTCCCGAATGATACCTCTTTTAAAAGATGAGTGTGTCATAAGTGATTATTTTCTCTTTCACCCCACCTCTTTCCGCATAGCCCCCCCCCTCTGCATCACCGATGATGAATTGAAGTCAGGCCTCGATGCGGTGCTGAGGGCGCTTGATAAGGTGGAGAAATGATTCTTGAAATAACAAAAATTTTCATTACTTTTACACTCTTGTAATAAACACTGTAAGATATGGCTAAAACCGGTTATAAACCTAAAAATCAGAATAATAATATAGATGCGATAAGTCTTGATGTGGGGAAGGTGCCGCCGCAGGCTATTGATGTGGAGGAGGCGGTGTTGGGGGCGTTGCTCATTGAGCCTAATGTAGTTCCGGATGTGATGGATTCCTTAGTGTCGGAGTGTTTTTATAAGGAGACCAACAAAAAGATTTTCAAGGCTATAAGCGATCTCTCTTCAAGACATGAGCCGGTGGATATTTTTACTGTGGCGGATGAGTTAAAAAAGAGTAATGATCTTGAAGAGGTGGGTGGCCCTTTTTATCTCAGCCAGCTAAGTTCCAAAATCGGGGCAGCAGCCCACATTGACTACCATACTAAGATATTGCTTCAGAAATATATTCAGAGGGAGCTTATATCTATTTCATATCAGGTACAGAAGGATTCGTTTGATGATAGCATACCTGTTGACGATCTTCTCGATACGGCTCAGGACAAGATGTTCGCCCTTTCCGAGAAGAATATGAAGCGAGAGACTCAGCCGATACAGACAGTCATTAATAGTGCTCTTGAAGAGATTGAAAAATATCAGGAGAGAGAAGACGGACTAAGCGGGCTTGCTTCGGGATTTACGGGGATTGACAGAATTACACTCGGGTGGCAGGCATCTGATTTGGTGATTGTGGCTGCAAGACCGGCCATGGGTAAGACAGCATTCGTTCTGACAATGGCCAGGAATATGGCTGTTGCCAAACATACTCCGGTGGCTTTCTTCTCTTTGGAAATGTCTTCTCTTCAGCTCGTCAAGAGGCTTCTCGTTTCGGAAACAGGACTTTCTTCCGAAAAAATCAGAGGAGGGAAAAAACTTGCCGGACATGAGCTTGTTCAGCTCAATGAAAGGATCAAAGATCTTTCAAAGGCACCTCTATATATAGATGACACCCCTTCTCTTTCCATATTTGAATTCAGATCGAAAGCGCGTAAGCTTGTAAGAAAAGCGGGTGTAAAAATGATAATGATAGACTATCTTCAGCTTATGACAGGCCCACCGGAGCTGCGCGGTATGAGGGAGCAGGAAGTTTCAAATATATCGCGTTCTTTGAAAGCAGTAGCCAAGGAGCTTAATATCCCTATCATCGCGCTATCTCAGCTCAGTCGTGCGGTGGAGACAAGGGCGGGAAGTAATAAAAGGCCGCAGCTTAGTGACTTGCGCGAATCAGGTGCTATCGAACAGGATGCCGATATAGTAATGTTTATCCATCGTCCCGATTACTATGGCCTGCAGGAAGATCCTGCTATGCAGGGAGTTGCCGATATAATTATCGCCAAGCATCGTAACGGCTCGACAGGGGAAGTGAAGATGAAGTTCAGAGCTTCGGAAGCTAAATTCGTCGATATAGACGAACTTGATATTAATGACGGCGATTTTGGAATGGAGGGGGAAAATATGGTGGCATCGAGGATGAACAGTGATGATTTCACCCCTAATTCGGAATTTGGCCAAAATATGGAATTTTAATGAAACAATTGAGGTTTACCTTATCGTTTTTAGTACTGATAATCAGCTCATTTCTCGCTGTTTATGCCCAAGACGAGAGAAATGATACGACTAAGATAAACTGTCCTCCCATCAGATTTATTCACGAAGATTCTCTCTCTTTCTCTGCCGGAGAAAAGCTAACATACATATTGCAATACAGGTGGCTCGGCATTCGTACCGATGTGGGAGAGGGGAGCGCATATCTTTCTCAAAGTGAGACCAAAGGGGGGCGTTCTCTGTTTCATACAAGGGTCGTCGGCTCTACATATAAATTTTGGGATGCTTTTTTCAAAGTAAGAGAGTTGTTTGAATCCAAATTTTATTCCGATAACCTCCGTCCCGTCTATTTTTATCGTGATACCCACGAAGGAAAATATAAAATCAAAAATACCTATTACTGGAATGACCTGACACACGAAATATCGGCGAGGGTAGAGAGGGAGAACAAAGAGCCGTTAGATACCATTCTGCTCGGGCAGGAGTGTACTTATGATCTCCCCACGATGTTCTATTATGCGAGAAACATAGATTTTGACGAGATAGAAAGGGGGGTTAACCATCCCCTCTCTTTCGCCATTGACGAGGAGGTTTTCAATATATATTTCCGTGTCATCGGTCGGGAAGAAAAGAAAATTAACTCCATCGGTACATGGAAGACTATTAAATTTGCTGCGAAAGTGGTGGCCGGTGAGGTATTTAACGGGAAAAATGAGATGATTATCTGGGTCACGGATGATGATAATAAGATTCCGCTCTATTTTGAGGTTCCTATAATAGTGGGGACTATGAGCGGACGGCTTGCGAGCTATGAAAATGTAAAATATCCGATGAACTGTAAAATTGAGGAAGAAAAATGAAACTAATCGAGCATAAAGGGGTAATAAAATCTGTTTCGAATGATATAATTAAGGTAGAGATAATTAACCACTCTGCCTGCGCACAGTGCCATGCGAGGATGATGTGCGGAGTTTCAGATCAAAAGTCCAAGGAAATAGAGATACAGACCCCTTCAAACAGTTTTTTTTCAGAAGGAGAAGAGGTAAATGTAATTCTTTGCAAGTCTTTGGGGATGACGGCAGTGTTGATTTCTTATGTAATTCCGTTGATAATTCTACTCATTTTATTATTAACTTTGTCGTCGGTATTAAAAAATGAATTATATTGTGCATTAATATCGTTGGCCGGGATAGCTCTTTACTATTTTGGAGTTTACCTTTTCAGAAAGAAAATAAAAAAACGATTTGTTTTTACTATTGAAAAAATTTAGAAAAAAGATATGAGTACCACTATTATTTTTACCATTGTCAGTTTGAGTGTTTTAGGACTCATTTTGGCAGTTGTGCTCTATTTTGTAGCACAGAAATTCAAAGTGGAGGAGGATCCCCGCATTGACGAAGTCGAAGCGATTATGCCGGGGGCCAATTGCGGCGGTTGCGGCTTTGCAGGCTGTCGCGCTTTCGCAGAGAATGCCGTTAAATCGCCAAATCTTGATGGCCTTTTCTGCCCTGTGGGAGGCAATGCCACAATGAAAAAAGTGGCAGACAAGCTCGGCTTCACCATTGAAGAACAGGCTCCTAAGGTGGCTGTTGTCAGGTGTTATGGCACTTGTGACAATAGGGAGACGACCAATATTTACGATGGAAGCAGCTCCTGTAAGGTGAAAGCGGGGCTATATGCAGGTGATACGGGGTGTAAATATGGATGTCTCGGATGCGGAGATTGTGTGGCGGTATGTAATTTCGGGGCTATCTCTATGAATCCAAGAACTCTCCTTCCCGAAGTGAATGAGGATAAATGTGTCGCTTGCGGGGCGTGCGTAAAGGCTTGTCCGAGAAGTATCATCGAGCTGAGAAATAAGGGGAAGAAAGGGATGAGGGTATATGTTTCTTGCGTAAACAAAGACAAAGGGGCAGTAGCGAGAAAAGCCTGCAAGGTAGCTTGTATAGGGTGCAGTAAATGCAAAAGTGTCTGTGCGTTTGACGCCATCACCATCGAGGACAATCTTTCCTATATTGATTATAATAAATGTCGCCTTTGCCGCAAGTGTGTAGATGCCTGCCCGACGAAGGCTATATGGGAAGTTAATTTCCCGGTAAGAATCCCTAAACCCGATACATTATGAGACATACATTTTTAATTGGCGGAGTTCATCCGAAAGATTATAAGATATCGGCAGATTCGCCTATCGAGGATTTTCCGGTTCTCGAAAGAGTTTATATTTCCATGTCGCAGCACATTGGGGCACCGGCTGAGCCTATTGTTTCCAAAGGAGATCATGTAAAAGTGGGACAGCTCGTTGCCAAGCCGACAGGTTTTGTGTCTGCTGCCATCCACTCTTCTGTGTCGGGAACGGTAGCATCCGTGGAACCATACGCAGATCTTGCAGGGAACTATGTAATGACGGTCATTATAGATGTGGAAGGTGACCAATGGGAAGAGAGTATCGACCGTACACCTGACATTGTTAGCGAGATTAAATTGTCCAAAGAAGAAATTATCAAAAAAATTGCCGACAGCGGCATTGTGGGACTGGGAGGAGCTTCGTTTCCCACCCATATCAAGCTCTCTCCTCCTCCGGGGAAAAAAGCAGATTATCTATTGATCAACGGAGCCGAATGTGAGCCTTTCCTCACATCGGATTATCGCATTATGCTCGAAAAACCGGAAGAAATCATCATCGGAGCGGAGATAATGATGAAAGCATTGGGCGTAAGCAGGTGTCTTTTCGGTGTTGAGGAGAATAAGCCTGAGGCAATAAAAATTCTCAGCTCTTTTTCAGCGCAGCACCCTGGGGTTAAAATTGTCTCTTTAAAGAAAAAATATCCTCAAGGAGGTGAAAAACAGCTAATTGAGGCTTTAACCCGCAGACGAGTTCCCTCCATGGGACTTCCCATAGATGCAGGGGCAGTAGTTCAGAATTGCGGCACGGCGCTCGCGGTCTATGAAGCTGTTCAGAAAAATAAACCTCTCTTCGAGGGGATTGTCACCGTAACCGGCAATTGTACCGATCAGCAGAGGAATTTCCGTCTGAGGGTGGGCACTCCGATCGAAAAGATGCTCTATCAGGTGGGAAGAGTTCCCAAAGATGCTGCGAAAGTGATCAGCGGAGGGCCAATGATGGGTAAGGCTATTGCCAATTTACAAGCTGCTTCAGTTAAGAGCACTTCTGCCATTCTGGTACTTACTGAAAAAGAAACGAAGAGAAACCCCGAGGGGAATTGCATGAGATGCGGAAAATGTATTGAGGCTTGTCCTATGGGGCTTGAGCCTTACCTTCTCAATAAACTTTCAAAGGTGGGGGATACTGCATCTATGGAAGCAAATAAAATATACGACTGCATCGAATGTGGATGCTGCCTCTACACCTGCCCCTCATACATACCTCTTCTCGACAACATCAGGATAGCTAAAGCGCAGGTAATGAAAATAATGCGCAGTCGTCCAAAAGTAAATAAATAAAATAATTGACAATATGAGAAAATTGCTTGTTTCGCCGGCTCCGCATCTACATGGTGACCAAAATACTAAGAAGATTATGAGAGATGTCCTCATCGCTCTGACCCCTTCTCTGTTGGTCTCTGTGTATTTTTTCGGATTTTCTGCCATTAAGTTAGTGTTGGTCGGCGCCATAACTTGTATAGCCGTGGAATTTGTAATTCAGAAATATCTTCTGAAGACAAAAGTTACGATTAACGATTATTCTGCTGCGGTAACAGGAGTTCTCCTTGCTCTTAACTTACCTCCGAGCGCACCTTGGTGGGTGATGCTTATCGGATCGATAGTAGCGATCGGTATTGCAAAGATGACTTTCGGTGGTCTCGGACAAAATCTATTCAATCCTGCACTTGTGGGGAGGGTTTTCCTGCTAATATCGTTTCCTGTCATTATGACCGATTGGTCAGTACCCGCAGGGTGGTTTCGTACAGGAATTGATGCCGCTTCCGGAGCCACGCCTCTTTCTCTTGTAAAAGAGGGACTTGCCGGTGGAATGACTGTGGAGGAGGTATTCGCCGCACATCCCGATTTATCCTATATGCAGATGCTCTTTACCAAGATAGGTGGGTCAGTGGGAGAGGTCTCCGCACTTGCCCTTATACTTGGATTTTTCTATCTCCTAATCAGAAAAGTGATCAGACCGCATATCACACTTAGCATTTTGCTCACCATATTTGTTACCTCCGGCATATTTTGGCTTGTAGATCCCTCACAATATACAGACCCGATTTTCAATATCCTTACGGGAGGTGTCCTTCTCGGATCGATATTTATGGCTACCGATTATGTCACATCGCCTATGACCGGAAAGGGGATGATTATTTACGGGGTGGGGATAGGTGTTCTCACAGTCTTGATTCGTTATTTCGGATCGTATCCCGAGGGTGTATCTTTCGCTATTCTTATTATGAATGCTACTGTTCCCCTTATTAATAAATGTTTTAAACCCGAAAGATTCGGGAAGGAGGTTCGCCATGCCTAAACAATCCTCTTTTTTAAATATGGTTCTATGCTTGTTTTCTGTCTGCCTCGTTTGCTCTGCAGTCTTAGGTGTGGTCTATGCCATCACCAAAGAGCCGATAGATGCAGCTCAGCTTGCAAAAATAAATAACGCGATAGCTGAGGTGGTCCCAGCTTTTGACAATAACCCCTCGCAGGAGTTCTTTGAAGTGGATACCGATGGGAAGAAAACGATGGTCTATCCCGCCAAAAAAGGTACTGAGATAGTCGGATATGCAGTTCAGACATCTACCTCCAAAGGGTTTAGCGGCTCCATAATTCTGATGGTGGGATTTAAAACGGATGGCACCATTTATAACACTAAGGTAATATCACATTCAGAGACCCCCGGACTTGGTGCTAAAATGACTTTACCCGATTTTTCAGATCAGTTTAAGATGAAAAATCCTGCTCAATTTCGTCTCTCCGTTAAAAAAGACGGAGGTGATGTTGATGCCATTACGGCTTCGACTATCTCTTCACGGGCATATTGTGATGCCCTTGAAAATGGATATAAGGTTTTTAAAAAGATAGGAGAATAAAGATATGGAAGGAAATGAAGTTTCATCGGTAAAAAAGAAAAGCGGTTTTCTCCGCAGAATGGGAATTATCGTTCATGGGATGATTAAGGAAAATCCCACATTCGTCCTCGTGCTCGGAATGTGTCCCACATTAGGAACCACCACTTCGGCAATAAACGGACTCGGAATGGGGCTTGCTACCACATTCGTTTTGATTTTATCCAATATCGCTATTTCCGCTCTTGCGGGATTGATTCCCAATAAAGTGAGAATCCCTTCATACATTGTAGTCATAGCTGCATTTGTAACGGTGCTTCAGCTACTGATGCAGGCGTATGTCCCTTCACTGTACGACACCCTCGGCCTGTTCATTCCACTGATTGTGGTAAACTGCATTGTTCTCGGGCGTGCTGAGGCTTACGCCAATAAGAACACCGTTCTCGATTCGGCGTGCGATGGTATCGGTATTGGCCTTGGCTTCACATTCGCTCTGACTATATTAGGGCTTGTGAGGGAGATACTCGGCAGCGGTTCCGCTTTCGGATGGAAATTTATGGAAGGTGACGGAATCTTGGTATTCGTCCTCGCTCCCGGGGCATTTATTGCTTTAGGCTATCTTATGGTTCTTTTCAGAAAGTTTACATCTAAAATTCGTTAAGGAATATGGAATACATTATTATCATCATATCGGCAGTATTTGTAAATAACATAATACTTTCTCAGTTTTTGGGTGTTTGTCCTTTCCTCGGGGTCTCAAACAAAGTCACTACGGCTACGGGAATGGCAGGGGCGGTATGCTTTGTCATAGCTCTTTCCACATTAGTTACATATCTCCTTCAGTATTATGTACTTGTTCCGCTGCACATCGAGTTTATGCAGACTCTTGTTTTCATACTTGTCATAGCGGCTCTTGTTCAGATGGTCGAGATTATCTTGAAGAAGATCTCTCCCTCTCTTTATCAGGCTCTTGGCATTTTTCTCCCTCTCATTACTACTAACTGCTGTGTGCTCGGACTTGCTATCATAGTAGTCACCAAAGAGTTTACATTTGGCGGAGAGGCACATCTTTTAAATCTCGGAGAGTCGATGGTTTATGCTGTGTCAAGTGCTGTGGGATTTGGCGTAGCTATGATTCTTTTCGCCGGTCTTCGCGAACAGCTTGAGCTCTCCTCTGTCCCCAAAGCATTTAAAGGTACCCCCATAGCACTAATTACGGCCGGTATTTTAGCATTAGCTTTTATGGGATTCAGCGGATTAGTATAGAGATATATGGCAAGTTTAATAGAAATAGAAAAAACCTTGTCTCAAGGTGGTATAGAAAAGGCATTTACAGAATTAACCGACTTCCTGAAGGCTAATCCCGACAATGCAAAAGGGTGGTATCTTCTTGGAGGAATATATCGTCGCCAACAGCTATGGGGAGAGGCGATTAATGCTTATAATAAAGCCAAGATGATAGAACCCGACGGTCCGGCGGATGCTGCTATCGAATCCATTTATGATATTATCCGTTTTGTCAATACCGATCTGATGAATCCTTAGAGAGATATTAAAAATACCCCGTTTTTCATAAATATGTGGTAGTCAGAGATATAATCAAATTGCCCAGTCCATTTTCGGACTGGGCAATTTGGTTAGTATTCTGTTAGATAAGCATTTGCGAAAAACGCAATATGCGATTAGCTACCAGGCGTTTAGTGGAAGACTGTGCATCTTGGAGCGAACGATCGCTTTTACTTCGGCTATAATCTCTTCATTATCAATATTTGAAAGCACTCTGTCGATAAGTTCCACTATCCATTCCATATCTTTCTCAAGAAGTCCTCTGGTGGTTATAGCAGGTGTACCTACCCTGATTCCTGATGTAGTAAAAGGTGTACGACTATCGAAAGGGACCATATTCTTATTAATGGTAATATCGGCGCGTACAAGGGTCTTTTCTGCTACTTTACCGGTGAGTTCCGGGAATTTGGTGCGAAGGTCGATAAGCATCAAGTGATTATCGGTACCTCCGGAAACTACCTTGTAGCCTCTGTTGATAAATGCTTCTGCAAGGGCGGCGGCATTTTTCTTAACCTGTATCTGATATTGCTTAAATTCGGGCTGAAGAGCTTCGTAGAAAGAGACTGCTTTGGCAGCAATGCAGTGCTCAAGCGGTCCGCCCTGAATCCCCGGGAATACTGCTGAATTAATCAGCTGTGACATTTTCTTAACGACACCCTTCGGTGTGGTAAGCCCCCATGGATTATCAAAATCTTTACCTATAAGGATAATACCACCGCGAGGCCCCCTGAGGGTCTTATGAGTGGTCGAAGTTACGATATGGGCATATTTGACAGGATTTTTCAGTAAGCCTGCGGCAATAAGGCCGGCAGGGTGAGCCATATCCACCATCAATATCGCACCTATTTTATCTGCGATAGCCCTCATCCTCTCCCAGTCCCATTCTCTTGAATATGCAGAAGCGCCTCCGACTATAAGTTTTGGCCTGAATTCGAGAGCTTTCTTCTCCATATCGTCATAATCTACAAGCCCTGTCTTCTCATTTAACTGGTATGAAATAGCGTGATAATTAATGCCCGACATATTCACAGGTGAACCGTGAGTCAAGTGTCCTCCGTGTGCGAGATCGAGGCCCATAAATGTGTCGCCCGGTTTCAGACAGGCGAAGAAGACTGCCATATTGGCCTGAGCTCCGGAGTGAGGCTGAACATTAGCGTATTCGGCATCGAATAGCTTGCATATTCTGTCGATAGCGAGCTGCTCCACTTCATCGACCACTTCGCACCCTCCATAGTAGCGTGCATTGGGGTAACCCTCGGCATATTTATTCGTCAGACAAGAGCCGAGAGCTGAAAGAACTCCATCGCTGACAAAATTTTCAGAAGCTATCAGCTCGATCCCGTGGGACTGTCTGTTAAGCTCCTTCTTAATTAATTCAGATATTTGTAAATCTTGTTTCATATAGAATGAATATTTAATTATATTTGCGAAAGTAAGCAAAAATAAGACTTAAGCCAAAAATGTTTCGTAAATTATTAAACAGCGAACTCCATCGCCCTTCACAGGAGGAATACAAAACGGTTAAAAAACACCCTTTAGTAATAGTACTTGACAACATCCGCAGTCAGCACAATGTAGGTTCCGCTTTCAGGACAAGTGATGCATTTCTCATAGAGAAGATATATTTGTGCGGGATTAGTGCTACTCCTCCCTCTCCTGAAATTCATAAATCCGCTCTCGGGGCAGAATTTTCGGTAAATTGGGAATATTTTCCACAGACTATGGAGGCAGTCGCCGAATTAAAGAGGAGCGGATATACGATTGTTGCGGTCGAGCAGACTGAAAATTCTACTTCTCTTGAAATGTTCACCCCTGAAGAGGGGAAGAAATATGCATATATCTTCGGAAATGAAGTAAAAGGGGTAGAGCAGGCGGTGGTAGATGAAAGTGATATTTGCCTTGAAATACCTCAATTTGGGACCAAGCACTCTCTAAATGTCTCTGTAGCGGTGGGTATTGTGTTGTGGAAAGCATTATTTTAGATTTTTTATTTAAATTATGTCACAAAACTTTTAAATATTCAGTTTGTTTTGGTTTATTTTATTTTATATTTTTGTAAAAAACTACTATGAAATAATAACCAAATTTTCCATTTTTAATTTAATTCTAATTTTTAATTCTAATGCTTATGAAAAAACTACTTATTTTCATTATGTTGACAGCTACCGTGCTGTTTTCATCATGTCTGAACAATGAAGAGCCGCAGAGTCTTGTGGATCTTCGTAATGCCAAAGCCACTCTGATCCAGGCTGAGGCTCAGTACAAGCTCGCTGAAGCTGCTTACCAGCAAGCTCAGACAGAGTTTCAGAATGCCCAGACGGCGAACCAGCTCCTTCTTAACGAACTCCAGACTCTCAAAAACCAGATTATGGCTACAGAAGTAGAAATCGCTAAGATAAAGGTGGAAATTGCTAAGGCTCAAAGTGAAGCCGAAAAAGCAAAATGGGAAGCTCAGAAAGCTCAGTATGAACTTGATTTACTTAACACCAAAAACGCTATTGAGGAAGCTATCGAGCAGCATAAGATAGATATGTTTGCTTTGCTTGCAAATGTGGCGAAAGCTGAAAAAGATTATCAAGATGCATTGGATCTTTTGGAGGCTCAGAAACTGATCCTTACCCCAGAGCAGCAGAGGCTGATAGACTCTTATGTAGCTGCTTTAGTCGCATTGAAAGACGGCGGAGTTTATACATTTAACACCATTACATATAATGTGCCCAAAGGTATCACCACTCTTCAGCAGGATCTTGTAAAGGCTAATGACCAGCTCGCTAAAGATAAATATATGTGGGATAAAGAATCAGCTGTAAACAGAGCAAAACTTGATTCCATCGCAGCTCAAAGTAATGTAAACAATGCGAAAGAGGTACTTGCCGATTTCGAAGCATTCACCAAGATGACCGATATTACAGGATGGGAAAACAAGGTTAAAGAACTTGAGGCACTTATAGTTACCCTTGAATTAAAATCTGACTCTCTTGAGATAGAAATCGGAAAGTTTGACAAGAAGAAAGCAGATATAGATCTTGTAATTCAAGGAATCGACAATAAGATTACTGCACTTACCAATGAAAAGCTCGCTATTGCTACTAATGATTTCGGGATAGATGATCCGGCATGGACTAAAAAAGGTATTATTGAGGCTGAAATTGAGGCTCTTAACGATGAGTTTTTTAATAAAAAACATGCATATACATATTCTATTGAAGATAAACTTTTGCAGGACAGATTATATAATCAGGTTTTTAGTGAATTGCTTAAGTTTTTTACGGATGTAAGCATTATAGATAATTATCAGAGAGACCCAGTTACCAGAGAGTATTTTTTACCATCCAATAAGTTCTCAGTCGAAGGAAAAATAAATAATATGGACGGTTTTGTTTTCAACACATACTTTTACATGTCTCAAATGGTTTACGGTGCTTCTGCTCTTGAAGATCTTAAACAAGAGATAGTAGTTCTTAAAGATAACTACGAATCAGGGATCAAAGTTCAATATACAGAAGCTCTTGATAAATGGACTACCGCTCTGGAAGGAGTAAAGACTGTAGGTGAAGAATATCTACTCGACAGAGCTGTTGACTTGCAGGAACTTACGAAAAGGGCTGTGGCTTATTATGCTACACTTACGACTCCTACAGATGCGGAGAAAAATACTATGATTGAAGCTGTTAAAAAATTCCGCAATTTGAGAGATAAACTTGAAGCGAATCCTTTTGATGTAGTTGTTGATGGTGTGACTAAGCCTATACAGGAGCATCTTACCATTGATGTCTTTAATTCTGGTAAAATAGTTTTAACTCAGATTCAAAATGCAGTCAATGTAACTCGACTTACCTCTGCCTCTACACCTATCCCCACTAGAGGTACTTCCATCCTTGCCGACTGGAACAACTCTTCAACGGCTCTTTGGGGACAGCCAGGCATGAGAATAGCTATTGACAAGACTACTTTCGGAGATAGCTGGAGTATGGTATTTAATTATTCTCCGACTAAAGATATGCCGGTGTTAGCTGCTAACAACGATTTACGCACTATTTTGTTTTCTCTTGGTTATGCTGTTGCTACTGTAGATAGAAATACAACTACTCCACCTTATAATTATTTTACTTATTATAATGTTCCTGCTCTTCAGGGTGGTCTTTGGTGGAAGTATGTAAGTGCTGATTTTACTATAAATTATAAAGACTTTGTTGTGAAATATCAGACTAAGATTACTGATATTGCCGAAGCTGCAAAGACAAAATATGAAGAATACAGAGTTTTATATAAAGATTTTTATGCTGCACTAACTGAGAAGGACGATGCTATTAAAGCTCTTATAGAGGTCGATGCGGCTAACATCCAAAAACTTATTGATGAGCAAAATATTCTAAAAATTAATGAACAACAAAAAATAGTAGAAGTTAACAATGAGAAAGCTCTTGTCGTGCAGAAGTCTAATAATCTTGATGATAGAATATTAGCTGTGAACACTCTGAAGGCTAAATATTTGGGATTCTTAAAAGATGCATACGACTTCACGACAGGAAATTTTGTAATATTTATCAATTCTAAACAGGTTCAAGAGGCATTTGCTTTGCAGATTCTTACTTATAAAGATGACATAATTACTGCAGAAGAAGGTCTTTATGATGCGATAAAAGTACTTGATATGTTAAGGGAAGGTCTTGATGGCGATTCCACTGCCTATAAGTATAAGATCGCTCAGGATGAGGCTAAAATCGCAGAAATTACTGCTCAGCTCGAGGATCTTAACAAGCGTTTCAATGATTTCACTGAGCTTCTTAAAAAGACTTTGGCTATTTTTACAGCAGAATAATATAGTATGTTGAAGAAATTATATATAATGATATTTGTGTCTCTTCTTGCTGTGTCTCTTCAGGCGCAGCAGGGAGGGCAGAATATTCCTTATGCTCCACAAAAAGGTAATTTCCAAGTTGATATGCTTATCGGCCCATCTTCATTCTTCTTTCAAAGTGATTATTCCGGTCTCTCTTATCTTCTTCCAAGCGATGTTCAAAGCGATGGATCCATTGAAGATATGGGATTAAACGGAAAAGATATGAAGTATTATTTCAACTTGGGAAGTCTCAATACCAATACCCTTTCCAATATGATAGGGGTCAGGGGGTCATATTTTATTCTTGACGAGCTTGAAATTAATGCTATGTTCGCCATGAATATCAATCTGACACCTAAAAAGGATTTTGTAGAGGGCGATTTCACTATTTCCGAAATGCCTATTCCTAACTACAAATATGTCTTGGGTGAGACCAACCATACATTCAATGTTGAGATGGGATTAAACTATCGGTTTAAGCTACCCAATGAAAGAATATCTCCATACATAGGTGCGTATGCCGGATTTATGATGGCGAGGGTAGAGACTGTCTATCCTTACACCGGTGAGACTTTAAGTGGAGACCCCATTGAACTGTACAGAAGTACCTATCGTGCAGGGCAGGAATATGCGATAAGAGCCGGTTTTATGGCAGGAATTGATTTTGCAGTGCTTCCGGGCTTCATTATTGGCCTCGAAGTAGCCCCTGCATCCTATCAATATTCTGTTGTAGATATCCGTCCTACAGGGTTGTCCCCATTTCAAGCGGACGACCACTTTATTAGAATCTTCTCACAGCCGAGGATCAAGTTCGGCTTCAGATTCTAATAGAATATAGCTTTTTTAATCAAGCCTCCACAAGCGAAGTTCGCTGCGGAGGCTTTTTTCTTTTCCATGCAGGAGGGTGTTGAGGAGGGTGTGAAATTCGCTGCCGTGATTATGGTGGCGAAGGTGGCATAGCTCGTGAAGCAATATATATTTTTGAAGATCCAACGGTAGAAACACCAGCCTCATGTTGAGATTGATATTGTTCTTTCCGGAGCATGATCCCCAGTTTGAAGAGTTGTTTTTGATAAATACCTTTTCGTAGAGAGGTACTATATTGCCGGAGGAGTAGCGGGTAAATCCGTTTTGTAGGGCGAGAGAGTAAAGGAGGGGAATTAATTCCTTGCGTGCTCTCTGGCGTAGAGCTTCGGTCATCTCGTTGGAGGAGGGGGGAGGTAGAACTTTGCCGCTTTCTTCTATATCTTGCAGTGAAATCTTTTGTTTTTCAAATGTCTTTTTAACCCAAGATATGTTTTTTTCGAGAAAATCTAACCCTTTTGTATATGAAACTATCCACGGCATTGATACGACTACGCCTCTTTTGGAGTTTACGGATATCCGTATGTTTTTGTTGTTTATCCTCTTGCGAAGGGTTACGGTTCCTATTATAGGGTGAATAATTATTTTTTCCATTTCAAATTTCTGTTACAAAGTTATAAAAAGTAAAATTATTTGGCAGTTTTATTTAGTTTTGTATATCTTTGCACTCCCGATTTTGGGACAAAACTAATTTTTAATCAATCGCTTAAGTTATGGCAGAATACCTGACAGCAGACAAAAAGCAGGAGATTTTCGGACAATACGGAAAGTCTAATACAGACACCGGCTCAGCTGAGAGTCAGATTGCTCTATTTTCCTACCGTATCGCTCACCTTACCGACCACCTTCGCTCCAATAAGAAGGATTTTGGGACACAACGCTCCCTTCTTAGGTTAGTGGGTAAAAGACGCCGCCTTCTTGATTACCTCAAGACTACGGATATTGAGAGATACAGGGCAATAGTGAAGGCTTTGAACCTTCGTAAATAATAAGACGAGGCTGTCGAGAAAAAGACAGCCTCTTTTTCTATGATTTTTGCAGAAATAAATAAAATATATGAACATTGTTAAAAAGACCATCACATTGGGTGATGGAAGAATTGTAGAGATCGAAACCGGTAAACTTGCCAAGCAGGCTGACGGTTCTGTCGTTCTCAAAGTGGGTGACACGATGTTGCTCGCTACTGTTTGCTGTGCGAAAGAAGCAAAAGAAGATGTGGACTTTATGCCTCTTTCCGTGGAATATAAAGAGAAATTTGCTGCCGCAGGGCGTTACCCCGGTGGCTTTATGAAAAGAGAAGGTCGCGCTTCTGATTCTGAAATATTGGTAGCTCGTCTGATAGACAGAGCTTTGAGACCTCTCTTTCCGGATAACTTCCATGCAGAAGTATTTGTAAATGTTCTTCTCGTCTCTGCTGATAAAGAGACTATGCCTGATGCTTTTGCCGGACTTGCTGCCTCTGCAGCATTGGCTGTAAGCGATATTCCTTTCGGCGGGCCTATCTCTGAGGTGAGAGTGGCGAGAATAGACGGGGAGTTTGTAATTAATCCCACTTTTTCTTCTCTTAAAAATGCCGATCTTGATATTATGGTCGCTGCCACTTATGAAAACATAATGATGGTAGAGGGAGAAATGAAGGAAGTATCTGAAAAAGATATGCTTGATGCGATTAAATTTGCGCACGAAGAGATAAAGAAGCACTGCATTGCTCAGAAAGAGCTTATGAAAGAGGTGGGTAAGGAAGAAAAGAGAGTCTATTGCCACGAAGAGGATGATGAGGATTTGCGCACCGCTCTACATAATTTCTGCTATGACAAATGCTACGAGATAGCTAAAAGTCAGCTTGCCAAGCATGAAAGAGAAGATGCTTTCGAGGCTTTAAAAGAGTCGTTTATCGAGACTATTCCGGAGGAAGAGCGCGATGCCAAGGCAATAATGATAACCAGATATTATTCTGCCGTTCAGAAAGAATCTATGCGTAGGATGATCATTGACGAAGGAATTCGTTTGGACGGTCGCGATACTACTCAGATTCGTCCTATCTGGTGTGAGGTCGATTATCTCCCGGGTGCTCACGGATCTGCTATTTTTACTCGCGGGGAGACACAGTCGCTCTCTACCGTCACTCTCGGGACTAAGATGGATATGAAAGAGATGGATGAAGTGCTTGTTCAGGAGACTCAGCAGTTTGTTCTACATTATAATTTTCCCCCGTTTGCTACCGGTGAGGCTAAACCTCAAAGAGGAGTGGGCCGTAGGGAGATAGGTCATGGAAACCTTGCTTGGAGAGCTTTGAAACCGATGGTTCCGATAGGAGAGGAAAATCCTTATGCGGTAAGAGTAGTGTCTGATATTCTTGAATCCAACGGTTCTTCTTCTATGGCTACGGTATGTGCGGGGACTCTCGCCCTTATGGATGCCGGTGTTAAGTTAAAAAAGCCGGTGGCAGGTATAGCTATGGGTCTTATCTCTGATTCAAAAACAGGTAAATTTGCTGTTCTTTCAGATATTCTCGGTGATGAGGATCATCTCGGAGATATGGACTTTAAAGTTACGGGGACAAAAGATGGTATCACAGCTACACAGATGGATATAAAAGTCGATGGACTTCCTTATGAGGTGCTTGAACAGGCTTTGGCTCAAGCCAAAGAAGGTCGTGAGCACATTATGGGTGAGATGATGAAAACCATCTCCGAGCCTCGTGAAGATTACAAGCCCAATGTTCCTCGTATCATCCAGATTACCATACCCGGAGACTTTATCGGTGCCGTTATCGGTAAAGGTGGTGAGACTATTCAGGGGTTGCAGAAAGAGACAGGTACTACCATCACTATCACTGAAGTTGACGGTAACGGTATCATAGATATATTCGGAGAAAACAAAGAGATGATGGATATGGCTCTTGCTCGTATCAAGGCTATAACCACTGTTCCTGAAGTAGGCGAGACATATCACGGAAAAGTAGTTTCAATATTGGAATTTGGAGCTTTTGTGGAAATTCTTCCCGGCAAAGAGGGCCTTCTTCATATATCCGAGCTTGATTACAAAAAAGTAGAGAAGGTAGAGGATGTCCTTAAAGTAGGAGATGAAGTGGATGTTAAGCTTCTTGAAATAGATGCCAAGAGTGGGAAAATGAGACTTTCCAAGAGAGCTTTGATGCCTAAGCCCGAAGGATGGGTGGAGCCTGAGCGTCGTCCGAGACCTGAAAGATCGGGGCGCGATGATCGCAGAGGTCTCCGTCGTGACGATCGAGGAGGAAGAGATGATCGTAGAGGAGGGCGTGATGATCGCAGAGGCGGCAATGATGATCACAGAGGCCGTAATTAGTAACAGCCTTATTTATAGCTAAATATGCAAATTGCCCGGTCCGGATATGGACTGGGCAATTTTGTTAAAAGGCTTATTGCCAATGAAATGGCAAAAACAGTGACTGAGTGTTACTCTTCAGCTTTTTCAGCAGCTACTTTTTCAGCGGCAGGTTTTCGGGCAGCAGCCGGTTTTTTAGCAGCAGCAGGCTTCTTTTCGGTAGCCGGCTTTTTGGCGGCAGCTGGTTTCTTTGCAGCGGCAGCGGGCTTCTCCTCACTCTTTTCAGCTTCTTCCTTTGTGTTTACAATGCTGCTAAGCTCATCAAAAAGGGCATCTAACTGTTTTAAAAAACTCTCGTTGGTCTGACGATAGAATGTTTTAATGTTCTTTTTGTCGGGATGATTGATTTTATCATAAGTCTCAGATCTCAGATCGACTGCTTCGTTAATAACCCCCATTATCTTTTCGGTTTTTTTACTCTCTTCTTTAGCAAAACTTAAACTAATAAGTGCGTCAGATAGAAATTCATCAATAAGGAAATCAATGTCCTTTTTTACTACTCTTAAGTTCATAATATATTATTTATAATTTAATTGTCGATTCAGCTTTTTTAGTGAGACCGAGTCCCGGCTTATCTTCAAGTGTAATCATTCCATCAACAAGTTTCATACCATCGAAGCAGTCATTGCCCAAAAGATAATTACCGTCGAGGTCTGCCCACTCCATTTCAGGAGAAAACTGTGCAGCGGCGGAGATGGCAATGGATGTTTCTGTCATACACCCGATCATTATTTTCATCTGTAAGGCTTTCGCCAATGAGACCATTTCGCGTGCTTCTCGCATACCTGTACATTTCATCAGTTTTATGTTAATTCCGTGAAATGCCCCTTTAAGATGCTGAATATCTGTCAGCCTCTGGCACGACTCGTCTGCCATCACCGGAAGCGGACTCCTCTCTGTAATCCACGCAATGTCGTCAAGCATATATTTGGACATAGGCTGTTCAATCATTTTAACATTTCTTTCTGCGAGCCAGTTAATCATTTCGAGGGCATAATGCTTCTCTTTCCATCCTTGATTGGCATCAATTACGATGGGCTTGTCGGTTTTTGCCCTGATAAGATTAATCATTCTTTTATCCTCAGCATCTCCCATTCCTAACTTCACTTTAATCAACCTTGTCCAGGAAGCCTCTTCAATTTTGGTATTAACCATATCATCGCTTGCATCATATCCTATGGTGTAGCAGGTACATGGAGCTGCTTCGGGGTTAAACCCCCACATTTTCCACCACGGCTGTCCCATTATATTTCCCACAAGGTCGTGAAGGGCGATGTCAACTGATGCTTTGGCTGCGGTGTTGTTGGTAGTCAATTTGTCAACGGCAAGCATAATATCCTGAATCTGAAATGGATTATCAAATTTCGGCAGGACATTTTGTACTACTTTTATCAGAAATTCATGGACCGAGGCTTGTGTCTCGCCCAAATATGGAGGCATGGCAGCTTCGCCGTATCCGGTGTATCCGTTCCAACTTAGTCTCGTAATGACAATAGGGGTGGTTTTTCTCGATGATCCAGAAATAGTGAATGTGAATTTCATAATTCCCTCAAAGTTTTCCCAATCAAGCTGAAGTGTTTTGCTCCCACTCGGCTTAATCTTACTCTTTTTTTGAGCAAAAATGTCGGAGGGTTTTAAAAATGCAGTAGCAGCGGTGAGAAATCCTGCGGTTTTAAGAAATGTTCTTCTATTGGTAATCATTATGTTATTTTTTAAGTGGTTCGACATTGTTGAAATACGATGGATGCTTTAATATGGAGACGATTCCCTGAGTATCTATATTGTTCCCGAGCATCCTTCTTGCGCGGACAAGACGGGTGGAGCCTTCGTAATAATTGTCAGAATCCGGAAGAAGAGAATTTATGTGTACATAAGTGGCGGAATGGATGAAAAGACCTTCCCCGATGTAAATACCTACATGAGTCACTCTTTCAGATTTATTTTCTGTAGCTTTTCTTCCGAAAAACAATAAATCTCCCATCTGCAAATTTTCTATTCCGGAGGAAATATCTACATCTGTGCCTGTTTTAGCTTGCTGAGAAGCGTCTCGACGCAATATGACCCCGTTAAGAAAAAATGTGGTTTTTGTGAAGCCGCTGCAATCCATCCCTTTTATCGAGGTTCCTGCCCAGAGGTACGGAAAGCCAAGAAAATGTTTAGCTGTTTTTATAATGTTTTCGGGATCCGGTTTTCTTGTCATAATCCACTTTTTGAAAGGGGTAGCATCTTTTTTAAGGAGGTAGGCATTTTTCCCGTTGGGAAGGGTGACACCGTAGTATGCTATTGTCCCTTTTCCGTGGTTCACCACAATGTCTCCCCATACTCCGTCACTTACTACAGCGGCATCTGAAGAGGGTTTTTCACGAAAAATGGTATAATAGTTTGTGACAATAAGTCTGTCGGATTCTCTCCACTTTTTCATCTCCGATTCATTCATAAGTTTCAGACTCCCTTCTGTCACCCATGCAGTGTAATCTTCCGGAGTGATCACTCTATACCAATAACTTCTCTTTTCGAGGATTTTAAGAGGTGTCCCCATAAGTACTTGCGAAGCCATCTCAGATGAATAATCGGCTTCATATCTGAGATTTGCCACAGAGTGTGCTGTCAAGGCGTAAATTTTATCTCCAAGAGCAGAATCGGGAAGTAGAACGATGCTGTCGAGAACGGAAATGCCTTTATCAGAGAGTTTTTTTATTAATTCTTCTTTAGCATCCTTTTCAGTAGTGGAGCCATAGACGACCATCTTTCCGTCTGATTCTCTGATAGATACTTCATAAGTTTTATCCCTCCTGTCAGGAGCGTATGCAGCCTTAATCTCTTTGGAAACTGAGTCGAATATTTGATATGCAGTCTCCTTTTTGTCCATACGACAAGATAGAACTGACACAATAACGGTGAAAAAAAGAATAAGTTTTTTCATATTATAGAGGAAATATGTGATTATTGTTTTTCTTATCTACAAAAGTATCTATTTTTTTTGATAAAATATCTATTTTTGTGAATCAAATAATAATTAATAAATACTAATAATGGTAATAGATTCTGTAAAAAGTTTTGAGAGATATAAAAACTTTCATAGAAATTTTGATAAAGTGTATGATTTTATAAAAAATAATGATTTATCGAAACTTGAAGTGGGTAAATACCCTATTGTGAAAAATGAAATATGGTGTTCTATTTCTGTTTCTGATGGAAGAAGCCTCGATAATATGCCTCAAATGGAGGTTCACGATTCTTTTATCGATATTCATATTCTCCTTGACGGCAATGAAACGATGGGATTTAAAAATCGTTCCCTCTGCAATATTTCTTCGGCTGCCTATAATGAAGCAGATGATATAGCCCTTTTCGATGAATTTCCTGAGGTGTTTGTCAGTTGCGGAATCAACAATTTTGTAATTTGTTTCCCTACCGATGGGCATACTCCCCTTTTAGGAGAGGGAAAAATCAAAAAAGCTATTTTTAAGGTAAGATTATAATGCCTGCCGACAGATATAACTCTTTTGTAGGTTATTTTAAAAAAACTTATGGCTGCCGTCTCCAAAAAATAGTGATTGATGGGGGATTTACCTGCCCGAACAGAGACGGTTCTATCTCCCGGGGCGGGTGTACTTATTGCGATAATGCAGCATTTCACCCGGGATACAGTACAAGTGATAAAAGTATTGAAAATCAGATAGATGAGGGGATAGAATTTCATCGTAAGCGTTACCGCAATGCTTCTCGTTTCCTTGCTTATTTTCAGCCGTATTCCAATACTTATGCCCCTCTTGAAAAGCTCCGCTCTTTATACGAGGAGGCTCTTCGTCACAAGGATGTTGCCGGAATTGTTATTGGCACACGCCCTGACTGTATCGATGAAGAGAAGCTCGATTATCTTGCAGAACTTTCAAAGAACCACATAGTAATCATTGAATACGGGATAGAATCGTGCTATGATCGCACTCTGACAAGGATAAATCGTGGGCATACATTTGCGCAGGCGCAATGGGCTGTTGAGGCTACATTTAAGCGAGGTATCCGCCAATGTGCACATTTTATCTTCGGCCTCCCCGGGGAGAGTGTGGAGGATATGATGAAAACTGCCCCGTTGATTAATGAACTGCCTATTGATTCGGTTAAATTCCATCAATTGCAAATCGTCAAAGGGACAAAAATGGAGAGAGAATTTGTTGAAAAAAATGGAGATTTTGTGAAATTTTCTTTGGAAGAGTATATTGATTTTTTTGTCGATTATCTTGAATTGCTGAGGGGAGATCTTTATATCGAAAGATTTGCAGGAGAGGTCCCTCCGAGGTTTGTAAATTCTACCCCTTGGGGGCTTGTAAGGAATGTAGAGCTGCTCAGAATGTTGTCGAAAAGGCTACAGGAGCGAGATACATTTCAAGGGGCCAAAATAAATATGGGACATTCTTAATTATTTTTTTAAATTTGCCTTTTAAAAAACAGATATGGATAATACTCTTATTAATAATCTTATCATTCCGGAGGGATTGACTTTTGATGATGTCCTTCTTATTCCGGCGCGTAGCGAAGTTCAGCCACGAGAAGTGAATGTAGATACTTATTTCACACGAGAAATAAAGTTGCATACCCCCATAGTTTCTGCAGCGATGGATACGGTGACCGAGGCAGATTTGGCGATAGCCATTGCGCGAAGCGGGGGGATAGGTGTCATTCATAAAAATATGCCGATAGAGCAGCAGATGGAGCAGGTAAGGAAAGTTAAAAGAGCTGAGAACGGGATGATTTATGATCCTGTTACTATTTCCGATACTGCAAATGTGGGTGATGCTCTCAGGCTGATGAAAGAGAATCACATAGGGGGAATTCCCGTAGTAAACAGTCATGGGCTGTTATGCGGAATCGTTACTAACAGGGATCTCCGTTTTCAAGATAATATGAAAGTTCCCATCTCTGAGGTTATGACCAAGGATAACCTTATCACCACTACCAATGGCGAAGATAAGGCGGGGGCTACCGAGCTTTTGAAAAAATACAAAATTGAAAAGCTTCTTGTAGTGGATAAAAATGGAAAACTTGCCGGATTGATCACTTACAAGGATATTATGAAGGTGAAGGACAATCCTACTGCGAGCAAAGATTCGCGCGGGCGACTTTTGGTGGCAGCAGGTGTGGCTGTAAAGGCTAACACTCTGGAAAATGTCGAGAAGCTTATTTCGGTTGATACCGATGCCATAGTTATGGATACCGCACACGGACATTCGGTATATGTACTTGATACTGTCAAAAAAGTCCGCAAAGCATTCCCTCATGTCCAGATAGTAGCAGGTAATATAGCTACAGGTGAGGCTGCCAAAGCTCTTGCTGAGTGTGGAGTAGATGGGGTAAAAGTGGGTATAGGGCCAGGCTCTATATGTACGACGAGAGTGGTAGCCGGAGTGGGTGTGCCGCAGCTTTCTGCGATAATGACCGCCTCAGATGCACTGAAAGGAAGCGGTATTCCGGTAATAGGAGACGGTGGTATCAGATATTCGGGAGATATTGTAAAAGCCTTGGCTGCAGGTGCAAGTACGATTATGGCAGGTTCTCTGTTCGCCGGGGTAGAAGAGTCACCGGGGGAGACTATTATCCTGAATGGAAGAAAATTCAAATCATACAGGGGGATGGGCTCGCTCGAAGCGATGCAGCAAGGTTCAAAAGATCGTTATTTCCAAGATATGGAAGACGATGTGAGGAAGCTCGTACCTGAGGGAATTGTCGCACAGGTTCCTTATAAAGGTACTTTGGCAGAGGTGGTATATCAGCTTGTAGGTGGATTGAAAGCCGGTATGGGTTATTGCGGGGCGCCAAATCTCGAATCGCTCAGAAAAGCAAAATTCGTCAGGGTTACATCAGCGGGTGTTGTCGAAAATCACCCTCACGATGTCACCATTACGAGGGAATCACCTAATTATAGCAGGTAATGAAAAAATGGCCGGTACTCTTTCTTATTGTATTTTCCTTATCTTCATGTCAGCTTATAGACAGAATATTTAAGGGAGATATAGTGGCGAGAGTAGGTAAGAGCGTATTATACAAAAGCGATATTAACACTCTGATTCCCTCTAATATATCTCCGGAAGACAGTGCAAATATCATAAATCGTTATATTAATTCGTGGGCAACTAAAGCCCTCCTTCTTGATATGGCTGAAAATCAGCTTTCAAAAGAGGATAAAAATGTTCAAAAGGAGCTTGACGATTTCAGAACATCGATGCTTGTTTACAGGTATGAAAAATTGTTCGTAGAACAGCGTCTTGATACCCTTATTACAGAAGAGGAGTGTATTCAGTATTACAACGAAAACAAGCAGAGTTTTGTTTCACCTGTTTCGGTCATCAAATGCAGATATATTAAAATAAGTCTAAATTCTCCTAACCATCAGATTATTAAATCATTATATAGGACTCTCGATCCGCAGCAAATTGCCAAACTCGATGATTTGTGTCTGAGTTCTGCCGATATTTATACCGATTTTTCCGAAGGATGGATTCCGCTTACTACCATTTCGAAAGAGCTTGATATGGATATTTCATTGTGTGAAAATGAATTGACAAGGGAAAATTACATCGAAAAAAATAATTTGAATTATTCATTTCTTGTCAGAGTATATGAAAAAGTGGCACCTGGAGCTACTACACCCTTTAATTATAATTTAGAAACCATTAAAGAATCTATTTTAAGTAAGAGAAAGCAGGAGCTGATTTCAAATTTGGAACGAAATCTGCTTGAAGATGCTTTAAATAATAACAAACTAATAATTTATTCCGAATATAATGATGATTAAGTCTGTTTTACGATACTCGTTTATCCTTATTCTTTCTTTCTGTTTTTCATTGGCTTCAAATGCCCAGAAATATGAAAATGGGCTGATTGATAAGACCATAGCCATTGTTGGAAATGAAATGATAATGCTTTCTCAGCTTGAGTCAGAGGTGCAGATGATGCAGATTCAGGGATACTCTTCCGATAGAAATCTCCGGTGTGAGATTCTTGAAAATATGATGGTTTCCAAGATTTTTCTTACTCAGGCGAGACTTGACAGTCTTAATGTTAATCATGATATGGTGGAATCGAGCCTGAATGATAGGATGAATAATGTAGTGACACAGCTTGGAGGAGAGAAAGCAGCTGAAGATTATTTTGGGAAGAGTCTTTATAAGCTTCGTCAGGAGTGGAGAGAGATTTTTACGGAACAGTCTCTCACTCAGGAGATGCAGCGAAAAGTTTCCTCTTCATCAGAGGAGCTTACTCCCAAGCAAGTAGAGCATTTTTATAATAAGACATCTAAGGAGGATCTCCCTGTTATTTCGACTCAGTATCAGCTAAGTCAGATCGTACTGTATCCGGATCAGGAAAAAGCTAAAATTGCTGTGAAAGAAAGACTTCTTGAATTTAGGGAGAGAATTTTAAATGGTGAGAAATTCAGTATGCTCGCTTCTTTCTATTCTGAAGATCCCGGAAGTGCTGTAAAGGGGGGTGAGATGGGGATGGCCTCTAAGAGCCTGTTTGTCCCCGCGTTTTCAGATGCTGCCATGTCTTTGAAAGTAGGACAGGTTTCGCCTATTGTGGAGACTGAATACGGGTTTCATATCATTCAACTGATTGAAAGAGAGGGAGATATGTTTAATGCAAGGCATATTCTTCTCAAACCTAAATATACTGAACAAGATAAGCAAAAAGCTTTTAAAACTCTCGACAGTCTGAAATCGGCCATAAGTTCTGACAGCATCAGTTTCTTTTTGGCTGCAAGATTTTTCTCTCAAGACCCATTTACGAGAACCAATGGTGGGCTGATGTCAGATGAGAATACAGGGTCTTCTTTTTTTGAAAAAGATCAGCTCAAACCCTCTGATTATGCTGCTATCAAGGATTTAAAAGTGGGCGAAATATCTGCCCCTTTTGAGTCTGTAAATAATGAGGGGAGGGGGGGAAATACTATTTATAAAATTATTAAAATAGAAAAAATATTACCATCTCATGTCGCCACTTTTAAAGATGATTTTAATGTGCTTCAGAATGTTGCTAATGAGAAACAATCTATTGATGCCATAAACAAATTTGTATCTGAGAAGCAAAAAACCACATATATCGTCATAGATCCTCTTTTTCATGGATGTGATTTTGAAAGGGAGGGGTGGATTAAATAAATGTAATGAAACGAGTTCTTCTCTCTTTTCTATTTATGGCTTTATGCGTTGCGCCTCTCTTTTCTCAAAAAAAAGAGGAAACGGATAGCCTTATTCGCCTTTTGAATGCCCAAAAAGCGAAGCTGATAGATATTGATGGAAAGCCTTTTAGAAAAATAGAGGGACCGGCCAAGTTTTTTCATAACAATACGCAGCTTCTTTGTGACACGGCACTGTGGAATGTGGATGAGGGGTACATAGATGCTATCGGAAATATAAAAATCATTCAGGATAACACTACTCTGACCGGCGACAGAATCCATTATATCATAGAAGAGGATTTGGCTCAGTTCAGAGGTTCGATGGTGGAGCTCGTGGATAAGGAGAACAATACTCTCAGGACAAAACATCTTGATTATAATACTAAGGACAGCATAGCCATTTTCTCTGATGGAGCGAGCATGAAGGATAAAGATGGTAATATTATTGAGAGTATTTTCGGAAAATACGAATCCAAGCTATCTCTTTTTACTTTTATCGGTAAAGTGCAGATGTTCTCGGATTCTCTTTTCTTTGTTTCCGATACTATAAAATATCGCTCTGATCTTGAAACTGCTTTTTTTGCCCGAAATACTCGCGGATGGAAAGATGAAAATTACCTCTCTTCAGACGGAGGATGGTACAACAGAGGCAAAGAAACACTTTTTTTCAATAAGCGGGTATATGCACAGACTCACGATTACGAAGTGTGGTGTGATGATGTCTATTATGAAAGAAATACAGAATATGCTCTGCTTAAAAAGGATATTCAGCTGCTTGACACCCTCAATGGGGCTATAATAATGGGAGATAGACTGATCTATCACAATAACCCTCGCTCCGCCCTTGTTCTTGATAGTCCGGTTTTTGCCGCCATAGTAGATGACAATGGGGAAAAAGACACGGTTTTTATTGCGGGCGATACTTTAAAATATTATGATTTGAGAAGGTGCGATATTGACAGCGCCACTATTGCAGCTGCAAAAGAGAGAATCTCTCTTTCGGAGGTAGATGCGATTAAAAACATAAAGGACAATATGAGAATTGCTGCGGAGCAGGCTGCGAAAAGTAATCAGGGTGGAGCATCAAAACCCAAATTCGGAAAGGTGCCCAAAGATGGTGGAGAGGGGGGGCGTTCATCAGCCGCAGAGGGCCTGAACTCTTCAAAAAGCGAATCCATGAATCAGGGAGATAAATCCATCCTTTCTAAAAAAGGCTCCGCTCCACCTGTTCAAGTCGATATTCCCACCCCCGGAGATACATTATCCTCCGGCAATGATGTGGCCCATACCCCCGAAGATACATTATCCTCCGGCAATGACTCGATCCCTGCACTCCGCGATACTATTCCTAAGATGGACACTATACCATCGGTGATGGACACTACCCACATCTCTTTTTTGGAGGCTTATCACAATGTGAAAATATATAAAAGCGATATGCAGGGTTTGTGTGATTCGCTCCTTTATTCCGATTTGGATTCGATGGCGA
>CAZSXE010000011.1:40189-60346 GCA_964611185.1 uncultured Muribaculaceae bacterium
GATATGCAGGGTTTGTGTGATTCGCTCCTTTATTCCGATTTGGATTCGATGGCGAGACTCTTCATACATCCCGTTTTGTGGAACGAAGTGAAGAATCAGCTCGCTTCAGATAGTATGCAGGTGGTAGTTAAAGATGGTCAGATGAAGAAAGGACTTCTTCTTTCTGAGGCATTTCTAATTACAAACGAGGGCAATGATTATTATAATCAGGTGAAATCGCCGGAAATGGTGGGTTACTTCGAGGAGGGAGAACTCGTCAGATTTGATGCTCTCGGAGGTGCTTCGATGATTTTTTATTTGCAAGAAGATACCGTAATAACGACAATGAATCAGAAGGAGTGTAAGATAATATCTTCAATCCTCAAAAACGGAGAATTGAAAAAGAATTACTATTATGAAGGGATTAAGAGCAATGCATATCCTATCTATGACCTTTCGGAAGATTTGAAAAAGTTGAAGGGATTTAACTGGAGAGGAGATGAAAGGCCTGAAAGTAGATTTGATCTCACATCGAGGAAGATAAACAATTCGATGAGATATGAGACGATAGAAACTCCGTTTTTCCCTCAATTCAAATTCACTTCTACTTTTTTTCCTGATTATATGGAAGGAGTTATGAATGAAATTAATATTCGTAAACCCCTGAAGTGGAAGTATATAGAAGTATCGGAGAAGGATAAAAAAGAAGTTTACATAAAAAAGGGGAAACGGCCATTTAAAATTATATCTGAATAGTGAGTTCATATTTGGCTTATCTGCCAAATAATTTATATTTTTGCTGTTTATTTGTTGAATTAATTACAAAAATTAAGCGATATGGTTATTTTCGATATAGATATTAAGGAACACTCCTTAAATGATTTAAAAATCTTATTTAATCCCGATTCCCGTCTCAATTTGGGAAAAGAGGCAGTCGGAAGAATTCAAAAATGCAGAGATTATCTTGATAATAGGATGAAATCACAGGTGGAGCCCATTTATGGGGTTACTACCGGCTTCGGTTCTCTGTGCAATGTTATAGTGGATAAGGAAAATTTATCGCAGCTTCAGAAAAATCTTGTGATGTCGCACGCTTGCGGAGTGGGTGAGGAGGTTTCGCAGGAGATTGTAAGGCTGATGATTGCCCTTAAGGTAAAATCTCTTTCTTACGGTTTCTCGGGTGCGAGAGTTCAGACGGTTCAGAGACTTGTGGATTTCTATAACAACGGAGTTTATCCAGTGGTATATCAGCAAGGTTCCCTCGGTGCATCGGGAGATCTTGCCCCCCTGGCCAATATGTGCCTTCCTCTTTTAGGTCTTGGAGAGGTAAATTATAAAGGTAAAAAGTACCCTGCACGGGAGATTAACGAAAAATTCGGTTGGGAACCTTTGACTCTTGCCTCTAAAGAGGGACTTGCCCTTTTGAACGGTACTCAATTTATGCTCGCTCATTCTATATGGTCGCTATATAATGCCAAGAGACTCTCTTCTCTTGCCGATAAGATAGGGGCACTTTCTCTTGATGCTTACGATGGCAGGATAGAGCCTTTCACAGCGGGTGTCCACAAAGTTCGTCCCCATGAAGGACAGATGGCTACTGCTGCTAATATGCGTGAGTTGCTCAAGGGGAGTGAGTTGATTTCAAGACATAAGGAGCATGTTCAGGATCCATACTCTTTCCGCTGTATTCCTCAGGTCCACGGAGCTTCAAAGGATGCTATAAACTACGTGGAAAAAGTATTTATTACCGAGTTAAACAGTGCTACCGATAATCCCACTATTCTTCCCGATGAGGATTTAATAGTTTCGGCAGGAAACTTCCATGGGCAGCCTCTTGCCCTTGCCCTCGATTTTCTCTCCATTGCTTTAGCGGAACTCGGTTCAATTTCAGAAAGGAGAACTTATCAGCTAATATCAGGAAAGAGGGGGCTTCCATCTTTCCTTGTAGCTCATTCCGGGCTAAACTCAGGATTTATGATTCCTCAATATGCTCAGGCTTCAGTCGTGAGTCAGAACAAGCAGCTTTGTACCCCTTGTTCGGTGGATACGATTGATTCTTCTCAGGGGCAGGAAGATCATGTGAGTATGGGGGCAAATGCCGCTACTAAATGTGTAAGGGTTGTGGAAAATCTGGAGAAAATTCTTTCCATTGAGATGATGAATGCCGCTCAGGCACTTGAGTTTCGTCGTCCTTGTAAATCCTCCCCTGTTCTGGAGCAGTTTGTCGCCGATTATCGTAAAATAGTTCCTTTCATTGAGGAAGATCAAGTAATGTTTACACATATTGCCAATACTATTGAATTTTTAAGAAAATAGTATGAGGATTCTGCTTGTCAATATTAAATCTCTGATAAATGTCAGGGAAGATATTAAAGAGCCGCTTCGAGGTGGTGAAATGAATATTCTCCCATCTGTTGAGGATGCTTTTCTACTTATCGAGGGGGAGAAAATTGTCGATTACGGAAAGATGTCCGAACTCTCTTGTGAAACAATCTCTGATAAGGTAATAGATGTTTCCGGTAAGATGGTTTTACCCTCTTATTGTGATTCTCATACACATTTGGTCTATGCCGGAAGCAGGGAGATGGAGTTTGTGGATAAGATCAGCGGTCTCTCTTATCAGGATATTGCCGCTCGCGGCGGCGGGATTTTAAATTCGGTCGATTTATTGCATAATACATCCCAAAAGGAGCTCTTTCGTCAAGCAATGTCGAGGGTGGAGGAGATTATCGGTTTCGGAACGGGTGCTGTCGAGATAAAGAGCGGATATGGTCTCTCTTTGGAAGATGAGATAAAAATGCTTCATGTCGCTACGATGATAGGTGAGCAGACTCCCCTGACTGTAAAAAAGACATTTCTCGGTGCACACGCCGTCCCTCGGAGATATTTGGGTGCTCGTGAAAAATATGTGGATGAGATAATCAGGGAGATGATTCCCGCTATTGCGAAAGAAAAACTTGCCGATTACATTGATATATTTTGTGAAGAGGGTTTTTTCACCGTAAAGGATGCAGAGAGGATTTTTGAAGCAGGATTGAAATTTGGGCTTCGCCCCAAGGTGCATGCCAATCAGATGAGTTTTTCAGGTGGAGTGCAGGTGGGGGTAAAATATGGAGCGAGGTCTGTGGATCATCTTGAGTTTACTGCCGAAAAAGAGTTCCAATCCCTAAAAGGGAGCCATACCATGGCTACACTTCTTCCCGGAGCCACATTTTTTCTCGAAATGGATTATGCCCCTGCCAGGGCAATGATAGATTTCGGCCTTCCTGTGGCGATTGCTTCCAATTATAACCCCGGTTCTTGCCCGTGTGGCGATATGAAGTTTATCATGGCTCTTTCCTGTATGAAGATGAAAATGCTCCCTCAAGAGGTGATAAATGCAGCTACGCTCAATGGCGCTTTTGCCATGGATGTTAATGATGATTTAGGGTGTATCTCTCGCGGAAAGAGGGCTAATGTATTTATAACTAAGAAGATACCTTCTTATTCATTTCTTCCTTATTCTTTTTCGACCCCTTTGATAGATACTATAATTCTTAACGGTAAAATTTATAAATAATACAATGATACAGAGATTAATTGAATGTGTCCCGAATTTCAGCGAGGGACGAGATATGCAGATTATCAAACAGATTACTTCGGTAATCGAGACAGTGGAGGGTGTAAAACTTTTGGATGTTGATCCCGGGGCTGCCACCAACAGGACTGTGGTAACTTTCGTGGGTGCTCCTGAAAAAGTAGTTGAAGCTGCTTTTTTGGCGGTAAAGAAGGCTTCCGAGGTTATCGATATGCGTCATCATCACGGGGAACATCCGAGGATGGGAGCTACTGATGTTTGTCCGCTTGTTCCCGTTTCAGGTGTCAGTATGGAAGAATGTGTGGAGTATGCTCGTGCTCTTGCCTGCAGAATAGGTGAGGAGCTCTCTATTCCCGTATTTTGCTATGAAAGTGCTGCTCTTATTTCAGAAAGGAGAAATCTTGCAGTCTGCCGTACCGGTGAGTACGAAGGACTCTCTAAAAGATTGGGGGACCCGAGATGGAATCCCGATTTCGGTCCCAAAGAATTTAATGACAGAGTGGCTCTTACAGGGGCTACCGCAGTCGGAGCGAGGGACTTTCTCGTAGCGATTAATTATAATTTGAATACTACTTCTACCCGTCGTGCCAATTCTATCGCTTTTGATGTCAGGGAGAAAGGTCGCAAAAAGAGAGAGGGTGATCCTATTGTGGGGAAAGTGGTTAAAGATCAGGAGGGAAAAGTGGTATGGATTCCGGGAACTCTGAAGGGGTGCAAGGCTATCGGATGGTACATAGAAGAATACGGAATAGCTCAAGTCTCTATGAATGTGACAGATATTTCTGTTACTCCTGTTCATGTTGCTTTTGATGAGGTGTGCAGAAAGGCTCAAGCTCGCGGAATCAGGGTTACCGGTTCTGAAATAGTGGGGCTTATCCCCAAAAAAGTTCTGATGGATGCGGGGAGGCATTATCTTCACCTTCAGCAGCGCTCTTCGGGAATAGCTGAGGAAGATATAATTAAGATAGCTGTTAAGTCTATGGGGCTTGATGATTTGAAGCCGTTTAACCCACGCGAAAAAATCATTGAGTATATACTTGAGGATATGGACAAATCGAAGAAGCTGATAAATCTCACTTGTCGTGGATTTGCAGAGGAGACTTCGAGGGAGTCTCCTGCCCCGGGAGGTGGTTCTATTTCTGCATATATGGGTGCATTGGGAGCAGCCCTCGGCGCCATGGTGGCCAATCTTTCTTCTCATAAACCGGGGTGGGATGCCAAATGGGAGTATTTTTCTCAATGGGCTGAAAAAGGTCAGGATGTTATGTCGGAGCTTCTTCATCTTGTGGATGAGGATACCGATTCCTTCAATAAAATTATGGATGCTCTCGGTATGCCCAAGTCGAGTGACGAGCAGAAGGCAGTACGCTCGGCCGCCCTTCAAGAGGCTACATTGTATGCTACCGAAGTTCCATTAAAGACGATGAAAGCAGCATTCAAAGTATTTGAAATCGTCAAGGCAATGGCCCAAGACGGTAATCCCAATTCTGTATCGGATGCGGGTGTGGGTGCTCTTGCAGCGCGTGCCGCAGTGCGAGGTGCTTTTTTGAATGTGAGAATAAATGCTGCCGGTCTTAAAGATCGTCAGAAAGCGGAGGCTCTATTGGCAGAGGCTTCTTCCATAGCAGAAGGGGCGCTTAAAAGCGAAGAGGAAATACTTAAGATTGTGGATGAGACATTAAATCGCTGATAGCAGCAGCATAACCTTTAGATACAGGGATGGCCTTTATTCCATCGTAATCCAAGTCGATGAAAGTGCCATCCTTTTCTTTTCTTATCACCCTTATTTTGTCGGCGTTGATGATATATGAACGGTGACACCGGATTAATGAACTCCCTGCAAAACTCTCTTCTACGGTTTTGATTTTACATCTGAGCATATAATTTTTGAGCTCACCGTCACTGGTATAATATACATTTATATAGTTGTCCTGAGAGATAATATAGAGGAGATTGTTCAACTTGAGTGAAAGTTTAAGATTTCCGTTATTGTCCGACAGGTGGACAATCTCTATCCCTTTTGTTATCCCTTCGACATCTGTCACAGAGGAATCGTCATATTTTTGGAGTGAGAGGGTCTCTCTTTCGGCGTTGATAGCTCCGTACAGGGCAGATATCAGGTAAGGTACGATGAGAATAATACAGACACATAAAAGACCTTTGGGAAATATCTTTATAAAATATGACGGATCATTTACTATGAAGAACGATGTAATATATGCGTAAAAGATGGCAATCAGGAAAATTTCGGCTATTATCCAAACGAAATAGATAGGGTAAGTAATCTTTATGTGGTGCTTGACCTTATACATAATAATTCTGCTGAATACGAGTATGAGGGTGTCGAGGGAGATAAAACCGAGTGTGAAGAAGAAATAGATGGAGCGATCAAGCTCAAACCATGCGGTAGTAGATGATTTGGTATAGATATTAAGGAAGACAACTGCAAATAAGACTGTAAATATAATAGTACCAATGAGTTGCCCTTTTTCTAACAAATATGATGGTATTTTTTTATTCACCACTTTAAATTTTTCTTTAGACAAAATTATGATAAATTCGCCACATATAGAATTAATTCGCCACTTTTCATCCCTTTTTGTCACTTTTTTAAGTGGTTTTGCCACATAAATTTGGCGCAAGAACTACCTCTTGCGACATTTGTGCCGTTAAAAATTATTACAATGAAAATAATCGGAACAGGTAGCGCACATCCATCTTTGACTGTAACCAATGATATGCTTGAAAAGTTTTTGGATACGAGTAACGAATGGATTATGACCAGAACGGGGATAAGACAGAGGCAGATTATCTCCAACGAGAAATTAGAAGATATAGCTGCTGTGGCGGCTCAAAATGCACTTGACAATGCCGGAGTGCTGGCTTCTGATATTGATTTTATTATATGTTCCAATGTGGTTAATGAATATATTACACCTGCTCTGAGCTGTATCATTCAAGGTAGAATCGGTGCCGGATGTCCATGCATTGATCTAAATGGCGCTTGTGCTGGATTTATCTATGCTCTTGATATTGCGGAGGCGTATTTTTCTACGAAAAGGGTAAAAAATATATTAATTGTGGCAGCTGAGGAGCCTACGAGGATGGTCGATTGGACTCAGAGGAATACTTGTGTCCTTTTCGGTGACGGAGCCGGGGCAGTTGTCCTTACTCAGGGTGATAATGTGAAATCTATCAGGCTTTCCACTTCGAGTAAGCAGGATGCTCTTTATCAGCAACGCAAACTTGAGAGCACCCCTTTTATTAATAAGGAAGAGCCAGACGGGCCGCTTGTAATGCACGGTCAGGATGTTTTTAAAATGGCGGTTTCTGCCTCTTTAAGGGATATTACAGGTGTCATTGCGGATGGACATCTTACTGAAAACGATATAGATCATTATCTTCTTCATCAGGCCAATATCAGAATTATCGATACGATTAGGACAAGTCTGAAGCAGGATAAGAAGAAATTTCCCTTTAATATTGATAAATATGGCAATACTTCATCTGCAAGTATTCCCATTCTTTTAGATGAGATGAATAAGGATAATCTGATTAAAAATGGTGATAAATTGGTTTTAAGTGCATTCGGTGCCGGTTTTACTACCGGAGCCTGTTTGTTGTACTGGTAATATTATGCAAAAAATAATAATAGTATGTTGAAAAGTAAAATATGTGATTTATTGGGAATTAAGTATCCAATATTTCAAGGTGGTATGGCTTGGGTTTCTGAGTCATCGTTAGCAAGTGCGGTCTCTAATGCCGGCGGTTTGGGGATAATTTCTTGTATTAATGCAGGGACACAAGTGGTTCGCGAGGAGATTCGCAAATGTAAAAAACTTACTGATAAACCTTTTGGTGTAAATGTTATGCTTATGAGTCCCAATGTGGATGAAATAGCGCAGCTCGTTATTGACGAAAAAGTTCCTGTGGTTACTACAGGGGCCGGAATGCCTTCTAAATATATGCCTGCATGGATTGAAGCCGGCATTAAAGTTATTCCTGTGGTAGCTGCTACCGCTATTGCTCAGAGAGTGGAGAGAATGGGTGCTGTCGCTGTTATTGCCGAAGGAGGAGAGTCCGGAGGTCATATAGGGGAGCTTAACACTATGGCGCTGGTGCCTCAGGTGGTGGATGCTGTTTCCATTCCGGTTATTGCCGCAGGTGGAATTGCAGATGGTAGGGGGGTGGCTGCTGCATTTATGTTAGGTGCTCAAGGTGTTCAGTGCGGTACGAGATTTCTCTCTGCCACGGAGTGTGTCATTCACGATAATTATAAGAAAAGGGTCCTCGCTGCCCGCGATTCCGATACTATTGTTACCGGAAAATCTCTCGGTCATCCGGTGAGAGCTTTAAAATCTCCTTTTACAAGAACTTTTGCTGAGATGGAGAAAGATCCGAATGTCACTTCGGAGCAGATAATGGAGTATGGAACAGGCTCTTTGAGAAAAGCTGTGAAAGAAGGTGATGAGAAGATGGGTAGTTTTATGGCGGGACAAAGTGTGGGTATGGTTCATAAAATAGAGCCTGCTGCCTCGATTATTCAGGAGATGATGACTAAGGCATCAGAATTATTAAAAACAGATTGTTAATGGAAAGAAGAGTAGTAATAACGGGAATGGGGGTTGTGTCCCCTGTTGGGAATAATGTGCCCGATTTTTGGAGGAATCTGAAAGATGGTGTGTGCGGAATAGATTTTATTAAAAGGTTTCCTACAGAAGATTTGCCTGTGAAAATTGCCGGCGAGGTGAAAAATTTTGATCCTGCTGATTATGGAATGAGCAGTGCTTCTGCAAGAAAGAGTGACAGGTATGCCCTTTTTGCATTGGCGGCAGCAGCGCAGGCGATGAAAGATAGCGGCGATTTGAAGATTGATCCCGATAGACTCGGAGTGTATATTGGTTCGGGTATAGGGGGGATAGATACTTTTGTCAATGAGGTGAAAAAGCTTGTGGAGAGTGGTCCTCAGTGGGTGTCTCCTCTTTTTATACCGATGATGATTTCAAATATCGCCTCCGGCAATGTGGCTATTGCTCATAATGCGCGTGGAGTGTGTCTTCCCATCGTGACTGCTTGTGCTACCGGGACACATTCTATCGGGGAGGCGTTTCATGCCATCAAGCACGGTTATGCTGACGCAATTATTACCGGTGGTGCAGAAGCGGCAATCACCCCTATTGCCATAGGCGGCTTCGCCAATAGTAAAGCTCTTTCGAGAAGTGAAAATCCTATGGAGGCTTCGCTCCCTTTCGATATTCGCAGACAAGGGTTCGTAATGGCGGAAGGTGCAGGTATATTGGTTCTTGAGGAGTATGAAAGGGCTTGTGACAGGGGGGCGAGGATATATGCTGAGGTGTGCGGATATGGAAATACTTGTGATGCTTATCATTATACTGCTCCCAGACCTGACGGTTCGTGTGCTGCAAGTGCTTTTAAATGTGCTTTGAATGAGGCGGGTTATACTTCTGATGATGTATTGCATATAAATGCGCATGGAACCGGCACCCCTCTTAATGATAAGTCGGAGACTGCAGCTATTAAATCTGCGTTGGGACTGGAGAATGCGAGGAAAGCTGTTATTTGTTCGACTAAGTCGATGACAGGTCACGCATTGGGCGCAGCCGGAGGTATGGAGCTTATCGCTGCCGCACTTGCTCTGTATGAGGGTGTTGTACCTCCTACCATAGGTCTAAAGGAGGCAGATCCTGAGTGCGATCTCGATTATACCCCGGGAAAAGCAAGAAAAATCGATTTAACTATGGCTTTGTCGTCTTCATTGGGTTTCGGAGGACACAACGGAGTCATTGCTTTAAGAAAAATTAAATAAAATGGAAAGAGAAGAAATAAAAAAATTTTTGGCACACAGAGAACCGATGCTTTTAGTCGATAGAATGGAATTTGACGAAGAGGGAAATGTACATGGGGAGTATAAGGTGAAGGGGGATGAATTTTTCCTTCAGGGGCATTTTCCGGGACATCCTACTGTTCCGGGGGTCATATTGTGTGAAATTATGGGGCAGTGTTCATCATTGCTCGTGAAAGATGAATTGGCCGAGGGCCGTACACCCTTTTTTACGGGGATGGATGGGGTTCGATTCAAAAATTCGGTGTTTCCGGGTGATTTAATAAGTATTACAGGTCATATTACCAATCATAAGGCGGTCTTCTATTATATTGAGGCAAAAGCTACTGTGGAAGGGAAATTGTGTGCAAGTGCTACATTCTCTTTTGCGTTGATTGATAATTCAAAATTAAAATAATATGGAAATGTTAAAAGGAAAAACAGCCCTCATAACGGGGGCGGCGAGGGGAATCGGAAAATCAATAGCGATGAAGCTTGCCTCGGAGGGGGCAGATATTGCGTTTACGGATCTTAAGGAAGATGAGATATTTCTTCAGAGTGTAAGAGATATAGAGAATCTTGGAGTCAAATGTAAGGGATATGCTTCCAATGCGGCTGATTATACTCAGACTCAGACTACTGTCGAACAAATTATTAATGACTTCGGTAAGGTGGATATTCTTGTGAATAATGCCGGAATCACGAGGGACGGACTTCTGATGAGGATGAGTGAGTTACAGTGGGATAGCGTTATTACTGTTAATCTTAAATCTGCTTTTAATTTTACAAAGGCGGTAGTCCCTTTTATGGCGCATAACAGAGGGGGGAGTATCATAAATATCTCTTCGATAGTGGGCATTTCCGGAAATGCGGGGCAGTGCAATTATTCTGCTTCCAAAGCCGGTCTGATAGGTCTTGCAAAATCTGTAGCTAAGGAGATGGGTTCAAGAGGTATTAGGGCCAATGCTATTGCACCGGGATTTATTATTACCGATATGACAGGGGCTCTTTCGGATGATGTAAAACAGGAGTGGATGAAAAAAATTCCTCTTCGTAGAGGTGGAACTCCTGAGGATATAGCGAATATCGCTCTATTTTTATCATCTGATTTGTCAAGCTATGTGACCGGACAGGTAATTGTATGTGACGGAGGTCTTATCGCATAGTCTTTTAGTTATTATTTTTTTGCAAAAAAAGGGGCTGCACTTGGTGGTGAAGCCCCTTTTGATAAATAAAGTAAGGATGATTATTCTGTGTTAATAAGCAGGATTTTGTTCTTCTTTCAGAGATGGATTGGCGTTGATTTCATCTTGAGAAATAGGGAGAACTATTTTACCGTAAGTTCTATCAATGGTTTTTTCTCTATGAGAAATTACGACTGAGGGGACTATGAGGTCGTCATTATATGTAATGGTCTGATTCCAACGTATCATATCGAAGAATCTCTGACCTTCAGCGAACAACTCTTTGCTTCTTTCATCCATAATCATTTTGAAAGTAACATTGCTTTGGGTAGCAGCTGTGAGATTTGGTGACCTTTTGCGAATCTCCTGGAGATATTTGGCTGCTTTGTCTTTCAAATCGCTCTTAAATGCAGTTTCAGAAGCTATAAGATATATTTCAGAGAGGCGTATTACTTTGATGTTTACAGCAGTAGAGTTACTTTTCCCATCTCCCGGGAAAGTAGCTTTCTTACCATCTACTGTTCTGTTCACACCTCCGCTATATTTATAACATGAGCCCATTCTGTAATAATCTCCATCGGAGTCGGTGTGTTCGTCATAATCCATAATGCCCCATCTTATATCACCTGTGTCTTCTCCAAGTCTTTCAAGATAGTAGTCACTGGCCATAAACCATCCCATGGCACTTGTGGAGCCGTGTCCTAAACGCCTGAGGTAAAAACCGAGAGAGGAGTCTCCGAGGTCTGCTTCATCGGGATATACTGCTAACTCGAAAATGGATTCTTTTCCAAATTCCGAAGACCATGAGGAAATCCATTCGTCATTGGAATACAGAGAGTAAACGCCGTCATTAATAATAGTTTCGGCAGCTTTCAATGCTTCACCGTAGTTCTCCATAAAGAGGTAAACTCTCGCTTGGATTGCTTTATTGGCGTAGTAATTGATATATCCATCGACTGCTTCTTTCGATAGCAGTGATTCACCTGCTTTAAGATCTATTATTATTTGATCATAAACATCTTTTACTGATGCGCGGTGAAGCTGGGCTGAGGCATCAAGCGGTTCGAGTGTTAGAGGAACTCCGAAAGATGACGATGACATATTATATGGAAGGCCATAAAGACGAACAAGGTCGAAATACATGATGGCTCTGAGTGTTAAAGCCTGCCCTTTGTATTCAGCAAGATCTTCTCCTCCTTCTTTTTCAATTTTATCAATATTTACAAGAAGAGTGTTTACTTGAAGAAGGCAGTGATAAATCTGTTCCCAGAAACCGGAATAAGCACCTGATGAGGCTGTGTGGTTGAAAGTGTAAAGTCCGTCAAGACCTCTTCCCTGGGATGATATTGCAAAATCTCCCCCTTTGGCATCACCATACATAAATAAATTTCTTCCGTAGTATGCTGATGAAGACATTTTTCTCATAATGCCATTCATGAAAACTTGTGCATCGGCAGCTGTCTGAATAGAGGTGGAAGCATCTGCCTGATTAGTGGGGGTAACATCAAGAAAACCCTTGCAGGAAGATAAAGCAAGTGCACAAATCACAAAAAGTATAGTATTTATTTTTTTCATAATGTAGTCTTTATTAGAAGGTTAATTCAACACCGAATGTATAAGTTTTACCTAATGGCATTTCCCATCCTCTCGTACCGTATTCCGATACTTCAGGGTCATAACCTTTGTAGGCAGCGAAAGTAAGAAGATTCGAGCCGTTAAAGAAGAATCTTACATTGGAGAGATTAATCTTGCGTATCACATTCTTTGGGAGGGAATATGCGAGGGTGATATTTTTCAATCTCAAATAATCGGCTGGTTTGAGGTGTCTGGAAGAGCATTGCATGGCATCTGTGGGGTCTGTGGCGAGAAGACGGGGATATTTACCATCTTTATTGGTAACAGTCCATCTGTTATTGTAATACTCTTTGGATCTTGTCCTTTCCCAATAGTAACCATCATCAGCAACATCCTTTTCAGCACCATCGTAGGTATATCCTCCGATGCGATATGTGAATCCAAGATCGAGTGAAAGCCCTTTCCATGATACACTTGTATTTAAACCGCCGTAGAATTTGGGATTCAAATCTGCAATGATCTTGTAATCAGCATCATCATAGTCGTAAACAACATTTCGGCCATTGAGCTGATAATCGGAATTATCGTTATTTGAATACCATATATTGTAGCCGTTTTCGGGATTAACTCCTGCCCATTCGTAACCATAGAGGGCTAAAGTAGATTCTCCCTCTCTGTATATAAAATCAGCTCTTCCATCTCCGCCGGTGGGATCGGTCCATAGGATGTCGGCCCCATCGCTAAGTTTGGTAACAGTGGATTTGAATTTTGAGAAATTGAGACTCATATTCCAGTTCCACTCTTTGGTGCGAATAATATCGCCTCCGATTTCAACTTCTACACCGTGATTGTTAATCTGACCGATGTTTTTCAAAGTAGAACTGAATCCCGTAACTGTAGAGATAGGGACATATTGTAAAAGATCTTTTGAGTCTCTGTTGTAGTATTCTATTGTACCGTAAAGCCTGTTGTCAAAGAATCCGAATTCGAGAGCTATGTTCCATGTGTAATTAGTCTCCCATGCGAGGTCGGCTGTCGATATTGAGCTGACACCTCCACCTGGTTCATTCATGTATTTTGAGTAATAGGAGGTGAGAGAACGCCATCCGTAAAGGGCTGAAGGAAGAGTACCATTTACACCGTAAGACCCTCTTATGCGAAGATTGTTTATCCATGAAATATCTTTCATAAATCCTTCATTATTTATTTTCCAAGAACCGGCAGCTGACCAAAAGTTACCCCAGCGGGTCTGTGGGCCGAGTTTGGATGATCCGTCACGACGGAATGAGCCCGATAAGTAGTATCTGCTGTCATAATTGTATTCGAGTCTTGATAGAATGGACATCATAGAACTTCCCCAGCTATATCCGCTGGCATCAAGTTTACCTGCTGTGGATACAGTGTGAAGGGAACTTGTGGGGAGATTCGTCCCTGAAGAGCGTTGAAATTCACTGAAATTTTTTTCAGCTTCAAAGCCGACAAGTACTCCGAGTGTGTGCTTCTGAGCGAATGTGTTATTATAGTTTACAGTAGTAGAGGAGACAACTTTATTTACATTTGTTGTCATTTCGGTAACTGAACCGTTGTCCTCAGATCCGATAAAGTGGTTTGCACTGAAGTATATATGGTCTTTGGTGTTGGAGTTATCATAAGAGAAAGTAGTTTTAGCATCCAAGCCCTTTATAATGTGAACAGTAAGGGATTCCACAGCGTTTATTTTCAGATTTACTGAGGAGTTATCCCATTCGTTGTCATAATATAAGGAATTATATGCATAACTTCCGTATCTTGATGTCCACGGTTCACCTGTTTTATAGTCTGTGGGCCAGTAAACTCCCCACAAAAGGTTACGTGATTGTAGAAAATAGTTACTGCCCGTGCTTCTTGAGTCGTTAAAACCTGTTTTTTTACTCCTTGAAAGGTTAATATTGGTGCTAAATTCTACATATTTACCAATTTTCTGATTTAGATTGACACGGCCGGAGATGCGATCGAAATCGTTGGTTACATTTCTTCCTTGTTGCTTGGTATAGGCGAGTGAGGTGTAGTAGTTTGTAATATCTGTAGCACCGCTTACGCTTAAATCATAAGTTTGATAGACAGCGGTTCTCAGCAGCTGGCTTTCCCAATCATAAAAAGTGCCGGCTCTTCCGCTCTCTTTGTAATCTGATATTTTCACATTTTTCCAGTCATATCCTGATCCGTCGAGTTCGAAGAAATATCCGTGTTTATTAAAACGCTTGTTTAACTGTTTAATACCAGCTGTTGCGGCATCTTCCTGAGACATTTCTATGTTTCCATCGGGATCGGGGAGATATTGTCCATAGAAAATATCGTATTCCATCTCAAGCTGCTGAAGCGGATCGGATACTTCATAGTTATCTGTTGCAAATGTAGGTGTGAAACCGACTTGGGCTTTAAGACTAATCTGTGGTTTCCCTTGTTTTCCTTTTTTGGTAGTTATCATTATGACACCATTGGCAGCGCGAGATCCGTACAGAGCCGAGGCTGCTGCATCTTTTAGTACAGTGATAGATTCAATGTCGGTGGGGTTCAATGAACTCATGGCATTGTTGGAGGTGTAGAGGTAGCCGCTCATTTGACCTTGGTCTCCCGAAATGGCGGGGACACCATCTATTACATACAAAGGTTCATTCCCTGCGTTCATTGAGCCGATACCGCGGATGCGGATAGATGAGGTGGAGCCTGCTTGCCCCGACAGAGTAGATACTTGCATTCCAGCTACTTTACCGGTGAGTGCCTGTTCAAATGAAACAGAGGGTACATCTTTAATCGCTTCTTGCTTTACTACGGCGGCAGCTCCGGTGTAAGTCCCCTTTTTGGCGGTACCATAAGCTACCATTATGACTTCGTCAAGAGATTCTGCGTTGGCAATTAAAGATACATCGATTTTTGCACGCCCGTTTACAGCAATCTCTAAGTTTTGATAACCGAGAAAACTGAAAACAAGTGTGGCATCGGAAGGGACATTTTCAAGGATAAATTTTCCTAAATCATCGGTAGATGTCCCCACAGTGGTCCCTTTTACAAAAACATTTGCAAAAGAGATAGGGGATCCGTCAATGGAATCGGAAACTTTTCCAGACACATTTAATGTGTTTTGTGCGTAGCCGGTGAGGGTTATGATTGCGGCTATCGCAATTAGAATTGATTTCTTCATAGGTAAAAACAGAATTAGTGGTTAATATGAACTCATCATGTTTATGAATTCTTCGACATCAAAGTTAAAAAAAATCAAGCATTTTTTTTAAAATACTTGATTTTTTTTTACAATAGCTAAAGCAATCCTCTACTGAGCCAATCGCTTATATGATTCGTATCTTAATTTTGCAAATTCTTCAGTTTTTCCGAATAGTTCTCCTGCTTCGGCAGGGAATGTTTTCAGAAGAGAACTGTAACGAACTTCTCCTTTGATGAAATCTTGGAATTTGCTCCAGTCAGGTTCTTTGCTGTCGAGGGTAAATGGATTCTTACCTTCGTCTGCAAGGGCAGGATTAAACCTGTAAAGGTGCCAGTATCCACATTCAACTGCCATCTTTTCTTCTTGCTGGCTCTTTCCCATACCATTTTTAAGACCATGGTTGATACATGGAGCATAAGCTATGATAAGAGATGGTCCATCGTAGGCTTCAGCTTCTTTGATTACATTGAAGTATTGTGCGGGACTTGCTCCCATCGCTACTTGTGCTACATATACATAACCATAGCTCATAGCCATCATTCCGAGATCTTTCTTGCGAACTCTCTTTCCTGAAGTGGCGAATTTAGCGACAGCACCAGCGGGGGTTGATTTTGACGATTGACCGCCGGTATTTGAATAAACCTCAGTGTCGAGAACCAATACATTTACATTTTCACCTGATGCAAGTACATGATCAAGTCCGCCATATCCAATATCGTAGGACCATCCGTCTCCGCCGATAATCCATTGGCTGCGAGCAGGGATATAATCTTTTATTGCTAAAAGTTGTTTGCATATATCGCATCCGCATTTTTCCATCAGAGGGGTAAGAGCTTCTGCTACTTCTCTTGTAATGGCAGCATCTTTGCTGTTTTCGAGCCATTTAGTGAACAACTCTTTCATTTCAGATGTACAGCAGGTGCATTCAAGCCCTTCTTTCATAAGACGAGCTACGGACATTCTTATCCTTTCGGTACCGATTTTCATTCCGAGACCGAATTCCGCATTGTCTTCAAACAGGGAATTTGCCCATGCCGGTCCGCGACCGTTTTTATCGGTGCAGTATGGAGATGCAGGGAACGAACCGCTATAAATGGACGAACATCCGGTGGCATTGGCTACCATCATTCTATCTCCGAATAGCTGTGCAATGGCTTTTATATATGGTGTTTCTCCGCAACCAGCGCAAGCACCTGAAAATTCAAACAATGGCTGGGCAAATTGAGAATTCTTCAGATTCTGAGTTTTGGGAGCCACATTGTCTTTATATCCTACATTTGAGTGCAGATAATCAAATATTGGCTGTTGAGCCAACTGACTGTCAAGATGTTTCAAAACGAGTGCTTTCTCTTTTGCAGGGCATACATCGGCGCAGTTTCCGCAACCGGTACAATCAAGGGGAGAAATCTGCATTGTGAAATGATAATCTTTGAAAACGGCTTTTCCTTGCGCGCTTTTAACTCCTGATGGAACTTTTTTAAGCTCTTCATCAGTGGTAAGGAAAGGACGAATAGCTGCGTGAGGGCAGACGTATGCACATTGATTACATTGAATACAATTGTCTGCATTCCACTCTGGAACGCTTACAGCAATGCCGCGCTTTTCGTAAGCAGCTGTGCCAGCGGGAATTGTACCGTCTGCAAAATCTCCGGTGAAGGCACTTACAGGTACATCATTACCGTTTTGGGCGTTAACAACATCTGCCACATTGCGAACCCATTCGGGTGCGAGACGGTCAAAGTTTGCATTGCGGAATTTGGATCTAACATTTTTCCATTCGGTAGGAATTTCAACTTTTTCGTACTCTGCACCTCTATCAACTGCTGCATAGTTCATGTTAACTATTTTCTCTCCCTTTTTGCCGTAGGATTTATCGATGGCGTGTTTCATAAGAGCCACTGCCTGCTCGTAGGGAATGATGCCGGTAATTTTGAAGAAAGCAGACTGAAGGATGGTATTAGTTCTGTTTCCAAGCCCTATTTCTTCAGCTATTTTAGTGGCATTAATGATATAGAAATTGAGATTTTTCTGAGCAACTTGCTGCTTAACAAAATCGGGAATTTTTTTGAGAGTCTCCTCTACTGACCAAAGGCTGTTAAGGAGGAATGTGCCATTTTTCTTGATTCCTTTCAAGACATCGTATTTGTTGAGGTATGAAGTGACATGGCAAGCTACGAAATCGGGGGTGGAAACAAGATAGGGGGAGGTGATAGGGAGATCTCCGAATCTTAAATGTGAGCAGGTGTAGCCACCTGATTTCTTGGAGTCGTAATCAAAATAGCCTTGGCAGTATTTCTGAGTATTGTCACCTATTATTTTAATAGTGTTTTTGTTAGCACCGACTGTACCGTCTGAGCCGAGACCGTAGAATTTACACTCGTAAGTTCCTTTTTTGGCGAGTGATACCTCTTCTCCAAGAGGAAGTGACTTAAATGTTACATCATCTACAATCCCTATGGTGAAGTCATTTTTGGGCTGTTTTGCCTTTAGATTTTCAAATACTGCAAAGATTTGTGCAGGAGATGTATCTTTGGATGATAATCCGTAGCGTCCACCTATGATAAGAGGAGCTTCTTCTCCTCTGTCGGCAAGGATGGATTTGATATCAAGATAGAGAGGCTCTCCTACTGAACCGGGCTCTTTTGTCCTGTCAAGAACTGCAATTCTCTTAACACTCTTAGGAAGAGCTCTTAAGAAATATTTTGCTGAAAAAGGTCTATAAAGATGGACGGTGATAACACCTACTTTTTCTCCCTGAGCCATGAGATTGTCCACAACTTCTGTGATGGTCTCACATACGGAACCCATCGCGATGATGATGTTTTTGGCATCAGGATCTCCATAATAGTCAAAAGGGAGATAATGGCGTCCGGTAAGTTCTGAGATTTCACCCATGTAACGAGCTACAATGTCTGGAACAGCAGCGTAATATGGATTTGAGGCTTCTCTCGCTTGGAAATAAACATCGGGATTTTGAGCTGTACCTCTGGTCACAGGTTTATTCGGATTTAGAGCTCTTGAACGGAATTTTGCCAATGCTTTTTCGCTAATCATCTCTTTTAGAGAATCACTGTCAAGAACTTCTATTTTTTGAATTTCATGAGAAGTACGGAATCCATCGAAAAAGTGAACGAAAGGAATACTTGATTTGATAGATGAAAGATGGGCAACTGCACCCAGATCCATTGCTTCCTGAACACTTGAAGATGCAAGCATCGCAAATCCTGTCTGTCTGCAGGCCATAACATCGGAGTGATCGCCGAAAATTGAAAGAGCCTGAGCCGCAAGTGCCCTTGCAGAGACATGAAATACTGCAGGAAGCATCTCTCCGGCAATTTTGTACATGTTGGGGATCATCAGAAGTAATCCTTGGGAAGCAGTGAAAGTAGTAGTGAGCGCTCCGGCTTGAAGTGAACCGTGAACAGCACCGGCTGCTCCCCCTTCGCTCTGCATTTCTGTAACCTTTACGGTCTCACCAAATAGATTTTTTTTGCCGAAAGCCGACCACTCATCAACCAATTCCGCCATCGTTGAAGATGGCGTAATAGGATAAATAGCAGCATTTTCGCTAAACATATACGCAACATGAGCTGCTGCGTAGTTACCATCGCAGGTAATAAATGTTTTTTCTTTTGCCATTATGAATTTTTATTATTAAAGTTAAATATTTATAGTAATGTTCAATCTTACAAAGATAGATAAAAAAGAGAGCAATATCTCAAAAAGAAACTAAAAATCTGGAAGACATTTTTTTATAAGTCCTTGAAGCACTGACCCGGGCCCGAGTTCGGTGAATTGAGTAGCTCCGTCACGGTGCATATTTTGAATTGTCTGAGTCCATTTTACCGGAGAGGTAAGCTGCATCAGAAGTTTTTCTTTTATGATTTCCGGATTTTTTTCGGGTAGGGCATCTACATTTTGATAAATGGGGCAAACCGGCTTTTTGATAGATGTTTTCTTAATTGCTTCTGCAAGTTCTTTACGAGCAGATTCCATAAGAGGGGAGTGGAATGCTCCTCCTACCGGCAATACGAGTGCTCTTTTGGCTCCTGCCTCTTTGAGAGCAGTGCAGGCTTCATTTACCGCCTCTATTGTTCCCGATATTACAAGCTGACCTGGACAATTGTAATTGGCCGGAACTACTATTCCATTTATTTTTGAGCAGATTTCTTCTACTTTGGAATCTTCAATTCCCAGAACAGCAGCCATTGTAGAAGGGTGTGCTTCGCAAGCTTTCTGCATCGCCATTGCCCTGGCAAAAACAAGTCTAAGCCCCTCTTCAAAACTCATTGCTCCTGCACAGACAAGTGCGGAAAATTCCCCTAAAGAATGTCCTGCCACCATGTCCGGATTGAAGTTTTCCAATGTCGCTGCCATCGCCACAGAATGAATAAAAACTGCCGGCTGAGTGACCTTTGTCTGTTTCAAATCTTCGCTGCTTCCCTCAAACATGATGTCTGTGATTCTAAAACCAAGAATATCATTTGAATTCTCAAATAATTTTTTCACCTTAGGGCTTGATTCATAAAGATCTTTGCCCATTCCTGTAAACTGTGCCCCCTGACCGGGAAAAATGTATGCATTCATTTTATTAAGTTTTGAAATTAGTACGACTGCAAAGGTAAGATTTTATTCTTACATTTGCAGTTGATAACAAATCCTATACCGCTCCCGTAGTTTAATGGATAGAATTGAAGATTCCGGTTCTTTAGGTTGGGGTTCGATTCCCCACGGGAGTACTTGTTATATCCCCCATTGTCGCTGGCGCGACATTTCCCCCGATGGGGGGAAAAGGATG
>CAZSXE010000012.1:0-4790 GCA_964611185.1 uncultured Muribaculaceae bacterium
TTTGTTTCCCAAATGACTTTTTAATAATCCAAGGAGATGTCGCCCCAGCAAAAATGAAAAATATCTTCGGAGCTTGCGAAGCAAGCGACCAGCCATCAGGCGGCATCCGGAATGCGTGTCTTTCGTCAGAAAGACGGCAAGCATGGAGGATGTGTATCCTTTTCCCCCAGTCGGGGGAAATGTCGCGCCAGCGACAATGGGGGATATAAAAAAAGCAGACAAAGTCTGCTACCTCTTCTCGGAGCGTTTAGCGACACCGCATCAGCGGTCGGCCGCAAGGCGTGTCTTTCGTCAGAAAGACGGAAGCCGTAAGGCCGTGTATCCTTTTCCCCCCATCGGGGGAAATGTCGCGCCAGCGACAATGGGGGATATAAGAAGTGGACCCGACTGGGCTTGAACCAGTGACCCCCTGATTATGAGTCAGGTGCTACTAACCGACTGAGCTACGGGTCCTAATCACTATCTTTGAAGAAAAATAATCTTGATTTTCTCGTGATCGTTTAAAGTGCAAAGATAGAATAAAGTGCGAATTTATCAAACTTTGATTTCTACTTCTACGCCACTTGGCAACTCTAACTTCATCAGTGCATCTACTGTACTGGGTGTGGAGCTATAAATGTCAAGTAAACGACGAAAAGAATTAAGTTCAAACTGTTCACGAGCTTTCTTGTTAACGAATGTGGAGCGGTTAACAGTAAATATTTTCTTATCTGTGGGGAGAGGGATAGGACCATTCACCACAGCGCCTGTTGCTTTAACAGTCTTTACGATCTTGTCGGCTGATTTATCCACCAAAGCATGATCATAAGATTTTAATTTAATTCTGATTTTTTGGCTCATATTTTTAATTTTTTCTTATTTCAATTGATACATTTCTTTTATTTAGGCCTCGTCATCGTCTGAGTATTTATGTCCTCCTGCCTTTTCAATAACTTCTTTAGCTATATTCATCGGAACTTCCGCATAGTGAGAGAACTCCATAGTACTTGTAGCTCTTCCTGATGAGAGTGTTCTTAAAATGGTAACATAACCAAACTGTTCTGAAAGGGGAACTTTCGCTTTGACAATACGAGCATTACCCTTGGAATCCATATTCGTAATCTGTCCACGACGCTTATTAAGGTCACCGATAACATCGCCCATATATTCTTCAGGAGTAACAACTTCCAAAGACATAATAGGCTCCATAAGTACCGGATTAGCCTTAGGGACAGCGTGACGGAAAGCAAGTCTTGCGCATATTTCAAATGACAATGAATCTGAATCGACAGGGTGGAAGGAACCATCTTTAAGGGTAACTTTCATAGATGAGACTTCATAACCGGCCAAAACTCCGTTGGACATGGCTGATTTGAAACCCTTTTCCACTGCAGGAATATATTCACGAGGAACATTCCCCCCCTTAACTGCGTCCACAAACTGTAAACCCACAAAACCCTCATCCGCAGGACCTATTTCTACGATAATATCGGCAAATTTACCTCTACCACCCGATTGTTTCTTAAACACCTCACGATGCTGAACAGTGGTGCGGATAGCCTCTCTGTAATTAACTTGAGGGGCGCCTTGATTGATTTCAACACCAAATTCCCTTTTAAGTCTATCGACAATGATATCAAGGTGAAGCTCACCCATACCGCTGATGATAGTCTGACCTGTTTCGTGATCAGAACGAACTGTAAAAGTAGGATCTTCCTCGGAAAGTTTATTAAGACCAATGCCGAGTTTATCAAGATCCTTTTGAGTTTTCGGTTCGATTGCGAGACCAATTACAGGATCGGGGAAAGTGATAGATTCAAGGACAATAGGATGATTTTCATCACAAACAGTATCACCCGTGCGAAGCTCTTTAAATCCTACAGCAGCACATATATCTCCTGCCTCCACAAAATCAATGGGATTTTGTTTATTGGAGTGCATCTGATATAAACGCGCTACACGCTCTTTTTTCCCTGAACGGGTATTTAATACATAAGTACCTGAATTTAATCTGCCGGAATAAGCTCTTAAAAAAGCGAGACGACCCACATAAGGATCGGTAGCTATTTTGAAGACTAATCCGCAGAAAGGCTCAGATACTACAGAATGACGATCTTCTTCCTTTTCTGTTTTAGGATTTGTACCTCTTATTACCCCTTTGTCAAGAGGTGAGGGGAGATATCTCATAACAGCATCAAGAAGAAATTGAACCCCTTTGTTTTTAAAAGAAGAACCGCAGCAAGTCGGAACTACAGCCATGTCAATGGTTGCCTTTCTTAATGCCTCGATTATTTCATCTTCGGTAATGGAAGAGGGGTCATCAAAAAACTTCTCAAGAATAGTATCGTTGTACTCAGCAACTGCTTCTACCAATTTACCTCTCCACTCTTGAGCTTCAGCTTTCATATCTGCGGGAATATCTTTGACTACATAATTAACAAGCTCGGTACTATCTTGATCATAGTATAGAGCTTTCATCGCAATTAAGTCAATGATTCCGGCGAATTTGTCTTCTGCGCCGATAGGAAGGCATATAGGAATAGAAACAGCCCCTAATTTTTCATGAATTTCATCAACAACGGCCAGGAAGTCTGCGCCTACGCGATCCATTTTGTTCACATAAGCTATTTTCGGAACGCCATATTTATCTGCCTGACGCCAAACAGTCTCAGACTGAGGCTGAACGCGCCCTACGGCACAAAATGTAGCAACCGTACCGTCAAGTACTCTAAGAGATCTTTCCACTTCGACAGTAAAGTCAACGTGACCCGGAGTATCAATAAGATTCACCTGATAGGTCTCTCCCCTATAATGCCAGAAAGCAGTGGTGGCCGCCGATGTAATGGTAATGCCCCTCTCCTGCTCCTGAGCCATCCAGTCCATAGTAGCAGCGCCATCGTGAACTTCCCCTATTTTATGGGTTTTACCCGTATAATAAAGGATACGCTCTGATGTGGTAGTCTTACCTGCATCGATATGGGCCATTATCCCAATGTTTCTAGTATAATTTAAATCCCTTGCCATTTATGTTTGATGCTAAAAACGGAAATGTGCAAATGCTTTATTGGCTTCAGCCATACGGTGCATATCCTCTTTTCTCTTGAATGCTGCACCTTCATTATTGTATGCTGCCATAATTTCAGCAGCCAACTTTTCTGCCATCGAGTGGCCGGAACGTTTACGTGAAAAGAGTACCATATTCTTCATTGCTAATGAAACTTTTCTTTCCGGACGCACTTCTGTCGGTACTTGGAAGTTCGCTCCACCTACCCTGCGGCTCTTAACCTCAATTTGCGGGGTGATGTTCTCCAGCGCTTTTTTCCAAATGTCGAGAGGAGCCTTGTCAGAATCTTTCATCTTCTCGCCTACCAAATCAATGGCGTCGTAAAAAATAGAATACGCGATACTCTTCTTCCCCTGTAACATAAGATTGTTCACAAATTGTGTCACTGACACTTCGTGAAATTTCGGATCAGGAAGTAGAATCCTCTTTTTAGGCTTCGTTTTTCTCATTTTGATTTTTTTAAATAATAATTAATTACTTCTTAGCTGTTTTAGCAGCTTTTGGTCTTTTAGCTCCATAGAGTGAACGGCTCTGAGTCCTTCCTTCTACGCCTGCTGTATCCAATGCTCCTCTAAGAATGTGATAACGTACTCCGGGAAGGTCTTTAACACGACCGCCGCGCACCAATACGATTGAGTGCTCCTGCAAGTTGTGCCCTTCACCGGGAATGTATGCGTTGACCTCTTTCTGATTAGTAAGTCTGACACGCGCTACTTTACGCATAGCGGAGTTAGGCTTCTTAGGGGTGGTTGTGTAAACTCTTACACACACGCCTCTTTTCTGAGGGCAAGCATCCAACGCACGAGATTTACTCTGTTCGACGATAACCTCGCGTCCTTTGCGAACTAATTGTTGAATTGTTGGCATAAATAGTTGTTAATCTTAACTTTATATAATACCGTTTAAATAAAACGGGGTGCAAAGATAGGAATTATTTCTAATTTACCAACAAGAATTCAACAATAATCCTCCAATATGACAAAAAAACCGGCGAATAGTCACCGGTCTATATCCCATACAAATTTCAACTGCTTTCATCAAAATGTGATTGAGAAACCAAAATTGCCGGAATCTGTGACACCTAGCTGGGCAAAACTCCCTCTATCACCCACATCGAAACGATAGGATGTAAAATCATTTTTTGCCGATGCTCGCAAGCAGCCACCCACAATGCTCAAGGCTACCCCTACCGGTACTGTTACTGCAACAAAATAGGTGGCGAATAGAGAGTTTTTCACAAAATCTTCAAAACTCAACTCTTCATCTGCAGCAATGTAGATGAGGCAACCCCCGAAAGTCAATACCCCGGCTCCCAATGTAGAAAGGCCGGCTATCATTAACCCATTACCTGTTTTCCATTTAGCACTGGAAGAGTAATCCATACCTGATGAATAACCCGGACTCACCATGCTTAAAGAGAGCTCCTTACCGGCGTTAGGGTTATAACTTTCATTATACTGCGCACTTACTGTCAATGTGCCGCATATAATGATGGCGATAATCAATAGAATTCTTTTCATAACTTACGCATATTTAAAATTAATTATTTTATGTATATAACAATTAACTCATAAAAAAGTTTACGATTTTAGAGTTTTTTTAACCATAAAACTCAAGATAAAATATTATCGGTTGGCTATCAAAAATGATTGCCAATATTTTAATAATATTTGTATTTGTATCTTTTATTTGTTATTATTGCAGGGTCTTTCCCATAGTGGGGAGGGAGATATTAATTGTAGAAGAA
>CAZSXE010000012.1:4890-56264 GCA_964611185.1 uncultured Muribaculaceae bacterium
AATGGCGAAGATTATGCATAACGATTATAACGCCACCAACAAGCAAATACAGAGAGTTCTAAAAATCGATTTTAACTCAATAGCCACATTATTTCCCAAATCCAAATAGAAATCAGATGTTTGGGAAACAAAACACCCCCATTTTTGTTTCCCAACATCGAAAAAAAAGAGTTTGGGAAACAAAACACCCCTGTTTTTGTTCCCCAAACTAAAATTTAGCACATCGATACGATGGGCATCATATAAAAGAGTGTATGGTGAATGATTTGGGGACTTCAGATTTTGTAGTATTGAGAAGTATTAATTTCTACAAAAATATGGATGAGAGCTAATAATTAACTCTCAGATCATACATTTTTCTGCTTATATTCGGATGGTGTCATGCCGGTTACAGATTTGAAAATTCTGTAATAGCTGCTCTCACTCGGGAAACCGGCATCTTCCCATATTATAGAGATAAAATTTTTATCATTAAGGGCCCTTCCCTTATTAATCATAGATTTGGCCAATTCTATACGGCGAAAATTAATCAGCTGCGAGAAATTGCATTTATAACCTTTGTTGATAACATAGGATAGATATGTTCTGTTGGTATAGGCATCCTTAGCCATATCGGAGAGCTTATAATCGGGAATTAAAAAAACTTTATCGGTATTAAGAAGGACATCAATCCTAACTTTTATCTCTTCAAACTGCCTATCAGAAAGAATTCCCATCTCTTTTTCGAGAGGCATCTCCTTCAATATGTCTTCACCCGAGAAAGTGATGGTAGCCCCCACATAACCTACGAAAAACAATAGGGTACCGAAAATGACGGAAGGGATGGAGAGTATTAAAACAGAATCTGTAAAAAAATTCTTGCCGATAATGCTCGCTATTATGGAAAAAAATGAAAAGACAAAAAAGACAATCAGAAATGTTTTAATGGATGTGAGCGTTCTTCCCGATGTGTCGGAATAATAATCCTGCAGTTTCTTCTCGTATGCCACTAACATTTTAAGTCCTACCATAAGGACAACCATCACCTCAACGGCAAAAAGAACAGAAGAGGCAAAATGAAGGTATATCTGCATCTTCCCCCATATAGTAACATAGTTATAATCAAGCCCATATAGATATTTGTTAACAAACTCCGATGCCTCCTCCGGTGTCATGGCGAGATATAAAATAATATTAAGTAAGGTAACGACACAAGGTATGATAAAAATCAATCTGAAGCGGTCACATAACGGCTTTGCCCCGGGTGACAGCTCATCTATTTTTGTCAATTTATGTAGATAGACTAAAAACAAAGGATATACACAGAGCTGAAGGGCTATATAAAGAGTATCTAAAAATGGTGAATATATTCCGTTAAAAAAAGAGCCGTGACACAGATAGAGAAGAAGTGTGGCAAAAAAGAAAACACTCAAAGAAGCTGCTCCCCTCTCGTTTTTTTTCAATTTTAAAAGAAAAAAGACAAAAAAGGCAAGGCATATAAATGCGGGGAAAAAAGCTATTATTTTATTAATAACCATATAGATTCAAATATATAGTAGGTAAAAGTAATAAAAATCCTACAATAATAAGAATAAGTATGAATTTCCACACCCATCTCACCCATTTTGCGTAAGGTATGCGTGCAAGTCCAAGTGCGGCTATTAAAACTCCTGAAGTAGGGGTAATCATATTGGTGAAACCGTCACCGAACTGAAAAGCAAGGACAGTGGCTTGCCTTGAAAGCCCTATCATATCTGCAAACGGTGCCATAATGGGGATGGTTATTGCGGCTTTAGCCGTTGCGGAAGGGATTACAAGGTTTATAAGAGTCTGCACTCCGTACATCAGGGAGAGAGAAGATAGCTTTCCCGAAGATCCGAGCCCTTTTTCGAGGGAGTGAAGGAGAGGGTCTATCACATTTCCGTCCTGAAGAACAATAATAATGCCTGCCGCAAGCCCCACAATGAGTGCTGCCGAGAGGATGTCCTTAGCCCCATTGAGGAACTCACTCGCCACCGAATTGGGACTGAAGCCTACGGCAATACCGCTGAGGATGCCGAGAGCCAAGAATAATGCAGAAATCTCTCCGATGAACCATCCGTATGCAAGAACACCTATTATAAGATATACTATCGTAAATCCGAGAAGATTCAATATGAAAAAGTGAACCGATTTCCGCAATGAAAAAAATGAAGAAACTGCAAATAGCACCGCTGTCACAGGGAGTAACCATACAGCTCTAATAGAAGAATCGCCTATTTTAATATTGCACTCGGTGCAATAAAAAACAGTAAAAAGAATTATTGCGGCCATGGCCAATACAAAAGCTACCTTGGAAGAGACATTGTGATAATATTCAATTTTCGGTGCATTTTCGCCCGTTCTATCTCTCCAGTAGGAATCTGCCTCGTACATAATGGAACGCCTGGGATTTTTCTTTATTCGCGAAGCATAAATAAGGACAAATGTAATAAGTATCAGTGTCAGGAGGGACCAGCAGAATAGACGATACCCCATTCCGGAGAACATCGGTATTTCGGCCATACTCTGAGCTATACCCACTGTAAAAGGGTTTAAAAATGCACCGGCAAAGCCCACATGAGCCGCCACATATACAAGACAAAGCCCCACTATGGAGTCATACCCCATCGATATGGAAAGAGGTACGAGGATAACCACAAATGCAAGAGTCTCTTCGCTCATCCCGAACACACCCCCGAAAAGAGAAAACATAATCATTATGAGAATCATAACTATATTATTCACCCCTATCTTTTTCAAAAAAGGGTGATTCTCAAGTTTCTTAGTCTTTTCAAGAAATGAAATAATCCCCACATCTATGGCTTGAGTCTTATTAACAATCCAAAACGAGCCTCCGATAATAAGAATAAAGACTATTATCTCCGCTTGCTTGGCAAATCCCTTAAAGAGGGCGGAAAAGACCTGCCATGTCTGAGGATGGGAATCAGGTACGAACCAAGTCGCTACTGCGCAAATAATTATAACTGAAAAGATTATAATATATGTATTGGGAAACTTGTAACGACTTTTCATAAGCTGCCTCTGACAAATTATCTAAAATAATTCTGCCATCATACAACGCGCTGAACCTCCTCCGTTGATCTCTATGAAATCAAGTGAAGGGGAGAGAAGTCTGCACTCCTTGCTTAAAAGACGGTTTTGTTCCTGAGTAAGGCTCTTACGCGCGGTGGCAGACATTACTAACAGTTTTTTACCCTGATTGCTGTGAAGCTCAAGCATATTTCCTGCAAAAGAATTCATCTGCTCCAAGGAAATTTCCACTATGCTTTTTCCGCTTTTTTCCAAAGAAGTCACTACATTTTCCCTTTCTTTGGGATCTTTTATGGACTCAAGGCACACTACGGCATATTTAGTACCGATATTCATCATCACATTAGTATGATAGATAGGTATCTCTTCGGAAGTATCGCTATTTTTACTGAACGCACTGAATATCACGGGGGTAAAACAAAGTTGTTCACAGAAGTCTGCCAGCACCTTTTCAGATGTACGGGTGGAAAGACAGGCATAAACAATCTTGTTACATCTATCGAAAATCATACTGCCCGTCCCTTCAAGAAAGAGATTTTCCTCTTCCCAATGGGTTAAATCCACTATTCGAGAGACTTTAAAGTTTTTCTTTATGACATCTAAAAATTCTTCTTTTCTCTCCTGCCTTCTGTTAAAAGCATACATAGGATATAGTACTAAGGTACCATCGTCGTGGGTGGAAAACCAATTGTTGGGAAAAATCGAATCGGGGGTGAACGGACTTTCAGTATCGTCCGTCATCACCACCTCTACATTATTGGCCCTCAAAAGGGAAACGAACGAAGAAAACTCCCTGAGAGCATTTTCCTGAGCATTTTTTTCACATACTCCTCTTTTTTGAAAGACATTGTTGCCGGCAGTCTGAGGATTGAACCCGAACTGGACGGGTTTTACCATAAAAACTTTGGAAGTGGTCTGCATATATTAAATAATAGTTTCAAATGCTTCTTTTATGATTCCGATGGCCTCTCTCAACTCTTTTTCGTTAATAACCAAAGGAGGGGCAAATCTGATGATATGTTTATGTGTAGGCTTTGCCAATAATCCCATTTCTGCCATCTTCAGACATATATCCCATGCCTCTATTCCATTTTGCGGCTCAGTAACTATGGCGTTAAGCAGCCCTTTTCCGCGAACATATTTATAAAGAGGGGATTTGATTTTGGCTACTTCTTCACGAAATATTTTACCAAGTCTTTCTGCATTTTCTGTAAGATGTTCCTCTTTTACTACCTGAAGGGCAGCCACTGCCACTTTGGCGGCAAGAGGGAAGCCTCCGAATGTCGAACCATGCTCACCCGGTTTGATTGTAAGCATTATCTCATTGTCCGAGAGGACTGCAGATACGGGAAGAACTCCTCCTGAAAGGGCTTTTCCTATGATGACAATATCGGGGCGGATACCTTCGTGATCGCAGCATAGCATCCTTCCTGTACGGGCAATGCCTGTCTGCACCTCATCTGCCACGAAGAGGACATTGTGCTTCTTGCACAAATCATAACATTTTTTCAGATAACCATCATCCGGAACAAAGACTCCTGCCTCTCCCTGTATGGGTTCAAGCATCAGAGCTGCCACCCTTTCTCCTTTCTCTTTCAAGACTTTTTCGAGTGCGGAAGCGTCATTATATGGAATAGTTACAAACCCGGGGGTAAATGGACCGTATTGTCCGTAACTTTCAGGGTCGGTAGAGATGGAGACGATAGTTATCGTCCGACCGTGGAAGTTTCCATCGCAGGTAATGATAAGAGCCTCATTTTCAGGAATATTCTTATGAATATATCCCCAGCGGCGTGCAAGTTTCAGAGCCGTCTCCACTGCTTCGGCACCTGAGTTCATGGGGAGCAGCTTGTCATAACCGAAAAACTTGGTGGCAAACTCTTCGTACGGGCCGAGACAATCGTTGTAAAAAGCACGGGAGGTGAGGCACAATTCCTGAGCCTGATCACACAGAGCCTTAACAATCTTAGGATGGCAATGTCCCTGATTTACTGCCGAATAAGCTGACAGAAAATCGAAATATCTTTTCCCGTCAACATCCCAAACATATATACCCTGGCCCTTTGAAAGGACTACCGGAAGGGGATGATAATTATGTGCCCCATAATTGTTTTCAAGATCGATGTAATCTTGTGCTTTTTTAGAAATATTCATAAGTATATGATTTTATAATAAATGTTTGCAAAAATAGTAAATATTATAAGAAAAAGCTAAAGCACCATCATCTGAGCTACCAAAACTCTAAGAAACATAGCAAGGGGATATACCGTCGCATATACAACAGCTGTCTGAGGTACGGAAAATGCGTTGTTAGTGTATGATAAGGCTATCGGATTCGTCTGAGCTCCGCACAACATTCCGGAAAGGGAAAAATAATCCAACTTTAATGCGAAACGACCAATTATCGCTACAATAATCACAGGTATTACGGTGATTATAAATCCGTATAAAATCCAAATATAGCCCCCCGCGGCAATAGCCTCTACGAAACCTTCACCGGCACCCAGCCCCACCGCAGCCAAAAACAACGAAATACCTATTTCGCGAAGCATAATATTGGCACTTGTGGTGGTGTATGTGACTAATTTGTACTTGGGACCGAAACGAGAGATGAGAATCGCTATTATCAGCGGGCCTCCGGCCAATCCGAGCTTGACAGGCTGAGGAATCCCCGGTATTAAAATAGGAATCGAACCGAGAATAACACCTAAGAAAATCCCTATAAAAATAGGTATGAGATTTGGTTCACGAAGCATTTTTACTGAATTGCCCAGCAAGTCTGCTACTTTTTTTATGGCTTCTTCACTTCCCACTACCGAGACCCTGTCTCCAAGCTGTAGCTGAAGACTCGGAGAGGCTATAAGATCGACACCGGCGCGACTGACACGAGTTATATTGATTCCAAACTGGGCTCTTATGTTAAGCTCCCCGAGATGCTTTCCGTTTACTGAAGAATTGGTGACAAGAAGTTTTTTCAACACAAGCTGAGTATCAAGCTTTTCCCACTCTTTTAAGTCCATATCTATTTTCTTTCCGAGAAAGGCGATTATGGAGGCTTCGTTTCCCATCGAGGTAACAATAAGCAATTTGTCTCCCTCTCCCACTGTGGAAGAAGAGGTGGGTATCTCCATTTTACCATCTTTGTGATATAGTCGTGAAACCACAAATGACCTATCTATCAATTTGTCGATTTCATAAATACTTTTATCAAAAAGGGCACTGTTGTGCACCTCAACAGCGACTTGCTTAGCAAAATCCTTTGTAGAATTTTTCTTTTCTATATCTGCTTTTTCCTTTTCTATATCGATTCTGAATATCTTTTTCATAGATATTATTATCAATATTACCGCTACCACTCCGAGAGGGTAAGAGACGGCATATCCCATAGCAATAGAGGGATCTTCAAGCCCTTTAATATCTAAAAGTGTCTGCTGGGCAGCACCGAGACCCGGTGTATTGGTAACAGCTCCGGACATTACCCCCACCATCGTCAGGAGAGATTCCCCCGTTATTAAATGAATGGCAATGGCTGTCACTGCTGAGAGGAAAATTAGAAAGAGGGCGAGTAGATTGAGTGAGATGCCCCCTTTTTTAAAGGAGGAGAAAAAGCCGGGCCCTACTTGAAAGCCGAGAGAGTAGATAAAAAGGATAAGGCCGAATTCTTTTACAAAATGGAGTATTTCGGTATCTAAAACCATCCCGAAATGACTTGCCGCTATCCCTATAAACAGAATCCATGTAGCTCCGAGAGAAATCCCGAAAACTTTAATCTTGCCAAAGGCTATTCCCACCGCTATCACGAGGGCGAGAATAAGGATGGAATGTGCTATTCCCTCTCCGAAAAACAAAGACTCAAACCAATTCATAAAGAAATAATTTATATAGCTGCAAATATATCTGTAATGTTTTTAATTGCAAAAAATAAGTCCGGAACGATATGCCTCAAGTAATTCCTTTAAATCATCAATCTGTCCCTGGAGGAAACGCCCGTTGTCTGTGTCGCGAACAAGCATTCTGCTTGAAACAAACTCCACTACGGATGTGGATGAAATGATGTCAACTCCTTCGTTAATCGCTTTTTCCGCTGACTCAAAAGGTTCGTGACGAACTATTTTCATACCATGAGAATTATAAATAAGGGTATATCCGGCTATTCCTGTCTCGCTCTGATACGCCTTAGAGTAACCTCCGTCTATGACAAGAAGTTTTCCTTCGGCTTTTATGGGGGATTCTCCTTTTTTAGTCTTTACAGGGATATGTCCATTTATTATATGGGTATGCTCCCCTTTGACCTCGAATTCATCAAGAATTTTTTGACAAATATCCTTTCTCTCTTTAAGGAGAAAATAGGCACCTTTATTCTCCTTATGGGTAGTTTTGTCCGAAATGAAATATCGCTCGAAAGTAGCCATCTTATCTTTATCAAAAGGGGGGGCGTAGGGGCCGCACCACAAGTACCACATAAAATCAAGGGCATATTGTTTCAATTCCGCATTTTTCTCTTCAAAATATGCGATTCTGACTATACTGTCTATTTTGTCGAAAAGGGCTTTTCCTGAATATTTTTCCCCCATTATGGTAAGCTCCTTAAAAGTGCCGTCCTCATTCAGGGGCATTGACCCGTGATATAGGAGATTCGAGTTCCTGACTAAGTACAGCGAGCCTTTCGAGTATAAGTAACTAATATGTTTTGCGAGCTTTTCATTGTTAGTGAAGTTATTCAACAATTTTGTTACAACATTTGATTCTTCGTTAGTTAGCTTATATGGTGATTTTGGGTCTAAAGTTTCAAATTTTACATCATTCAGACGGTACTCTTTTTCCCCCAGCACCACTACTCCCCTTTCAATGTCTATTTTTTCCAAAAGATTGCGATCAGCCATGCCGAATTCCGATCTTCGGTTGATTATTTCCCCTTCAAGTTTAAATTGAATTATGGAAATAGCTTTGTGCATCCGTGCTATCAGCTTTTTCTGCTTCTCGGTATAAGGCTCATTCTCTTCCACCTTTGGTCTGAATTGGACACAGTCGTCATCACCGTACGCTTCCATGGCGAAAGTGGCAAGGGGAAGGAGGTTTATACCATAGCCATCTTCGAGGGTTTCCAGATTGGCGTAGCGCAAACTAATCCTCAGGACATTGGCCATACAGGCCGCACTTCCGGCAGCAGCTCCCATCCAGATTAGGTCGTGATTACCCCACTGAATATCGCAGTTATTATAATTGCCGAGCATATCCATTATAAGGTGCGCCCCCGGACCACGGTCGTAGATATCTCCTATGATATGGAGGGAATCGATGGTGAGGCGCTGGATTACATTGGAAATGGCGATTATAAAATGGTCGGCACATCCTGTGTAGATAATAGAATTCAGAATGGCAAATATGTATTTCTGCTTATCAGGCTGCGATACAGACTCGTGAAGAAGTTCTTGAATGATATAAGAATATTCTTGGGGAAGGGCTTTACGAACTTTGGAGCGGGTATATTTCGATGAGACTGCTTCTAAAACTTTGATTACCTGTACCAAAGTGATTTTATACCAGTCATCTATGTTTTCTTCTCTGCTTTTTATAAGTTTAAGCTTCCTTTCCGGATAATAAATCAGAGTACAAAGCTCTTTTTTCTCATTTTCTCGAAGGGTGGGGCCGAAAACATCTTCTACTTTTCTTTTTATCACACCTGAGGCATTTCTGAGAACATGCTGAAATGCTTCATATTCTCCATGTAAATCGGTAACGAAATGTTCCGTCCCTTTCGGCAGATTGAGTATCGCTTCAAGATTTATTATCTCAGTACTTGCAGCCTGAATGGTAGGAAAGCTTTTTGATAATAATTTTAAATATTTAATGGTGTTTTGCATAATAATTTTGAGGTTTTGAACAAAAATAGTAACAATTTATTAATATCCAAAAATCATTTATTAATAATTGTTATTAAAGATGATCTGACAAAAGCGTCATTCTTTTATCGATTTTCTTCAATTATTTTAACATTTACGCTATTTTACAATTTTTGTTCGCATTTTTACAATTACAGTGCTACACCTCGCCGTACTTTTGTGTCGAGTTAATTCTAATAGTTCATTTTTGAGAGTTCTTCTTGTGGGAGTTGAATTTTCAATATACAACAAACCTCAATCATTTAGTTGTAAAAGAAACACTGGCCGATCACCGGTGTTTTTTTATGTTTTATAGTGGCGGCTGATTTATGGTCAATCAATTGAATCATCGTGCTGGCCGCCAGTGTTTTCAAATTTAGTGTATATATATTTTTTAGAGGCGATGGACATATAGATGGTGCGGACAATGAGGTGGGCAAAATAGGCGTACCACAACGGCTGGATGTTATGGGAAGTAAACGAAGTCTGGCCTATAGTCTCGCTAAGAGGAGGGTATGACGATGTTATGGCGCCGGCGGCGAAATATTCGCTGATGAAATAGACTATATAAAAAGTTATGGCAGCAAGTATCATCCCGTTCCGGATGGGTACGGAGGCTGTCGCTCCAATAAAAATACCATCCCACATAAATGCCGCACAGCTCATAAGGGGCATCAGTACGAGCCAAATAAGGTATGGCTTCGAGGCCTCGATTACCTCTGTCTCAGTGGTCATTATTTCTACCATCCATTCTCCCCAGAAAGCATATATAACTGTACATACAGCACCTATCGACATCGACCAGATAAACAACAGCTTAACCGCTTTTCTGAGCGACTTACCGTCATTTGCCCCTATATATCTGCCGCAGAGTGCTTCTCCTGTGTAGGCGAAGCCGTCGATAAAGTAAGAGAAGAACATCAGCAACTTCATCATTATAGAGCTGACAGCAAGCTGCGTATCTCCGTATTTGGCTGCAAGGGAGGTAAATCCGCAATAGATAAACATAAAGCAGAGAGAGCGGATGAAAAGATTCCCGTTAAGGACGAAAAAGAATTTCATATCGCGAATCCGGATATCGCGCCTAATATGCACAAAATGAAAAAACTTGCGATACTGAACTATCATCAATATGACAGAGAGGACAAATCCTGAACATTGGGCAATGACCGTCCCCAATGCTATTCCAGATAGTCCCATCGGGGTATATAGCCCGAGCCAAATACTCGCCGCCAGATTGACCAAATTAATGGTTATGTCTATTATCATGGGGCTGACAGTGTTCTGCATCCCTATAAACCACCCTTTAAAGACAAATATAGAGAGGGTGGCAGGGGCAGCCCATATTCTGATAAAGAAATATTGTCTCGAAAACTTTTCTACTTCAGGGGAACAATCGATGAAATAAAATGAAGCCTCTACGAAAAAATATTGAATAGCATATATCAGCAGAGAAAAAGCAAGGGCGGTCGCAATACCCTGCGTAAAAATCTTCATCGCCCCCTCAAAATCGTTTTTCCCGTAGGCTTGAGCAGCCAATCCGGCAGTTCCTACCCTTAAAAATCCGAAGTTCCAGTAAAGCAAATCAAACAACATCGAGCCTACGGCAATAGCCCCGATCGATGCAGCACTTCCCAATCTCCCCGCTACCGCAATATTTACCATACCGATAAGAGGGATAGTAATATTAGCAAGGATGCTTGGGAGGGCGAGTTTGAGGATGGTTCGATTCATTTTATCTGTATTTGGTCTCTTCTTCAAGCATTCCTAAATAAGAAGAATAACGCTCAGGGGAAATCTCCCCCGAATCGACTGCTGCTTTTACGGCACACCCCGGCTCGTGAGTGTGAGTACACGGCTTATAGCGGCAGGAGTCCATTGTGCGAAGCATTTCAGGAAAGAATGTGGAGAGTTCTTCTGCCTCAAAATCCACAAGTCCAAATCCTCTTATACCCGGGGTGTCTATTACAAATCCTCCGGTGGACAATGGGTACATTTCGTAAAAAGTAGTGGTATGCTTCCCCTGGAGGTAATGCTTGGATATCTCGGCAATCTTGGGGGTAATCGATGAATCAAGAGCCTGCATCAAGGAAGATTTACCTACACCGGAAACTCCGCTGAAAAGGGTAATTCCCTCGTGAGAACACTCTTTTCGCAGAATATCGACCCCGGAAAGTGTGACGGCAGAGGTTTCAATCACGGAATATCCGGCATCATTATATATTTTTTCAAAATAATCTATCAAAGGGCGATGTGTAGGGCCATATAAGTCTATTTTATTTAAGACTATTTTAACCGGCACCTTATAAGCCTCGCAAGTAACTAAAAAACGATCAATAAATGCCCACTTGGTCTCGGGAAAGTCGAGAGTGACGACAAGATATGCCATATCAATATTGGCTGCTACGATATGAGACTGACGAGAAAGGTTGGTCGATTTTCTGATTATGCAGTTACGACGAGGATATATGGCTGTAATAGTGGCAGGCGAAGTGCTGTCGTCATAATCCACCCTGTCACCTACCGCAAGAGGATTGGTCGCGGAAGACTCATTAAGTCTCATCTTACCACGAACCACAGCAGGAAACAAATCCCATTCAGGAAGCTTTGAAAGCAAATAATGACTTCCGGTATGTTTTACAACAATGGCATCCATTACACTATTTGTAAATTATGGCTGCGAAGATAAAGAAAGTTAATAGTTTTTATAAACTTTTATTACATTTGCTAATAAATTTTTTATCAATGACTTATTATTTTCCTTATCTGTTTATAATTGTCATCACACTATTGATAACAATCATTGTCTTTTTAATCATAAATTATAAACATACAAAATCTAAATCCGATAAGAATAATACTATCCATAATCGCTATTTAGATATTTTTAAAAAAGCAGATGTAGGATTACAAATCTTCAACAAAGAGGGATACCTAATCGAATATAATGAAACAGCCAAGGATATGTGGGGTATTTGTGATGAGAGTAAGATAGAATTCAACTTGTTTTCTTACCCTGTCATAAAAGATATTTTAAACACAGAATCAGAGAAATACAAAGAGCATATTTTTAATTTTGAATATGATTTTGACAAAGAGAACATATTTAAATCTACTCGCGGCGGTAAAATCTCTGCAATATGTAAAATAAGGTTGATGTACGATTCTAATGGGTGTTTTTCGTTTTTTCTTGTCACCACGAACGATGTTTCCGAAGAAATAGAGAAAAGCAGAAAGTACGAACACATTCTGAATGAAAGAAATACGATATTTCAATCTATCCCCTCCGCTCTATCTATTTATGATGTTCAGGGAAAACTCACATTTATTAACAATTCTTATATTAAGTTAGCCGGCATCACAGATGTAAATAAATTTTTGAAAAGCGGCACGACTATGTTTGCTCCATTTTTTAATGAAGAAATTATAGGAAAAATGAGGCAGAACATAGAGTTTGATTTTGATTTTACTTTAAATTTTGACGACCCTTCTATCAGTAAAAGATACTTTTCCAATCATAGCGGTCAAAGGTATTTTGTAAGTAAATTTCGCTTAATAAGAGATATGAAAGGAGATATTAGTAATTATATTATTCTCACAAAAGACATTACCGAAGAACACGAACAGAACAAGCTCCTTCAAGAATCCGCCAACAACGCTATTTCATATAACCAAACGCTAAATGCCATCATTAACAATATCCCATGTATGCTGTTTGTTAAGGATATTTCAGATGATTACAGATATGTGATTTCCAATATTCTCGTAAGTGAATATATGGGAAAAGACACTGAAAACATAGTGGGCTATACAGATTTTAATATTTTAGAAAAGGAAGAGGCTGAACGATTTAGAAAAGATGATATTAAAGCTGTGGAGATGAACGGGCTCTATACTTTTCGCGAAGAGGTTAACTGGAAAGGGAAAAAATCATATCTGAATACCACCAAATTCCCCATCGAATTAAAAGATGGCAAAAAACTGCTAATCTGCATTTCGGTAGATGTCACATATCTGAACGAAATTAACAAGGATTTGAAAAGTGCAAAAGAGAAAGCTGAAAATGCCGATAAGCTGAAATCCGCATTTCTTGCAAATATGAGCCACGAAATCAGAACTCCTTTAAATTCTATCGTCGGTTTCTCCTCGATCATCGCAGAGACAGAAGATAAAAAAGAAAAAGAGGAATATTTGACCATTATCAAACACTGTAGCGATCAGCTGCTTCATCTTATAAACTCCATACTTGATATTTCAAAAATCGAATCGGGCTATTTCGATATAAATCCTGCCGATTTTGATATTTCTGACTTATTTAGAAAAATCGAATCTGCTTTTAAAGTTCAGATGAATAAAGGGGTGAATCTCGTATGTATTATCCCTGACGAATCTTTTAATGTAAAGCTTGACAAAAATCGACTTCTTGAAATTATGAATAATTTTATCTCCAACTCCATAAAACACACAGAAAGAGGGGAGATAATCTTCGGTTACAGACATGAAAACGATGGAATAAAATGTTATGTTACAGATACGGGTAGCGGCATCTCTGAAGATGGTATAAAAAAATTATTTAATCGCTTCGAGAAGCTCAACTCAACTAAAAACGGCGCCGGACTTGGGCTTGCTATCACAAAAGCTCTTGTGGAAAAAGCAGGAGGAAAGGTGGGAGTGGAGTCAAAACAGGGAGAAGGATCCACTTTTTGGATTTGGCTTCCTTTATCTGATTAATTTTGATTATTTTTGCACACTATTTAGCAAAACATCAAAATTATGTACAGTTTATCGGAAATTGAGTCCATCGTCCGTAAAAGTGTTCTTTCTATCGATTTAAAAGGGGAACCGAAAGAGCTTTATCAGCCCATTGAATATATCATCTCCATCGGAGGGAAAAGGATAAGACCTTCGCTTTGTCTGCTGACTTATTCCCTTTTTTCCAACGAAATGGATAATCGTATCATATATCCCGCCATGGCTCTTGAGATATTCCATGCCTTTACCCTAATCCATGACGATATTATGGATAATGCCGATATGAGAAGAGGGCAGCTGACCATTCATAAGAAATGGAACAAAAACATAGCAATACTCTCGGGTGATGTGATGTCTATCAAAGCTTATGAATACCTCTCTTACTCCCCTGCAGATAAGATTTCAGAAGTTCTGAGCGTGTTTACTAAAACTGCCAAACAAGTGTGCGAAGGGCAGCAATACGATATGAATTTTGAAAATGAAAAAATAATCACCATTGACGATTATTTGGAGATGATAGGGTTAAAAACGGCTGTATTGCTCGCCTGTTCTGCCAAGATAGGGGCCATTATCGGCGGTGCCGATAACAATACGGCACAAGCTTTGTACGATTATGGTTACAATTTAGGTATAGCTTTCCAGATTACAGATGACTACCTCGATGTGTATGCCGATCCATCTACTTTTGGGAAGAATGTGGGGGGAGATATTGTCAATAATAAAAAAAGCTGGCTGCTGGTAAAAAGTCTGAAAGAAGCCACAGGGGCCGATGAAAGGGAGCTTAGAGAGGCTATGATGATGGGTGAAGAATCTGCTTGCGAAAAGATTGACAGGGTCAAAAGACTTTACGAAAAATTAAATATTAATAATAGTACCGAAGAGGAAATCGACCAATATTTCAAATCTGCCTTAAACTCTATTGAGAATTTGAATCTCAGTTACGAAAAGATGGCTCTTTTGAATGATTTTGCTTTATCGGTTACTAAAAGGACGAAATGAAACACATTATAATTTTACGGTTTTCAGCTATTACTGATGTTGCCATCGCTGCTCCTTTGGTAAGAAGCTACGCCTTTGAAAACCCTGAAATTTCATTTACAATGGTTTCGGACCCATTTTTAAGACCTCTTTTTAAAAGCACTCCGAATCTTTCGTTTTTTCCCGTTTCCATTACCGAAAAACCATCGTGGAGATATTTGTTAAAAATTGCGAAAAGTATTTGCGCTCTCTCCCCTACTGAGATTATCGATTTGCAAAACTGCCGATATACTACATTCCTGAAATCATTTTTCGCTTTCAAAAACATTCCTGTTTTTACTGCCGAAAAACCCTCTTTTAACAAAAACCATTTTTCCTCACTCCCCTCTCTATTACAATTATATGAGAATGCCTTTTCCGCTTCGGGGTTGAAAAATCTCCATCTTTCTGATGAACATCCTGTTTTTAACAAGACCAACAGCAAATACGAATTTCATCGCGTGGGAATAGCCCCTTTTGCCAAGCATCCGGGCAAGTCATGGCCTGTGAAGAATATGGAAGAGGTAGTGGCTCATCTGAGTAAAGACCCCAACACCAAAGTTTATCTGTTCGGTAATCAAAGGGCCGAAGCAGAGATTCTTCAGAAATGGGAAGACAAGTATGATGATTGCGAGTCTATCGCCGGAAAATACACCCTTTCAGAAGAGCTTGAGCTCATAAGAAGCCTTGATCTTATGGTTACTATGGATTCTGCAAATATGCATTTCGCCTCTTCGGTCAATACTCCTGTGATTTCTATCTGGGGTGCTACCCATCCTCATGGGGGATTTTATGGGTGGGGACAGGACTGGAACAATGTTGTCTCTGTCGATTTACCATGCAGGCCTTGTTCGCTTTTCGGCGACAAGAAGTGCGAGAGGATGGATTACGCCTGCCTCTCAAGAGTGACACCGGAGATGGTTTTAAAGAAAATTGATGAATTTTTCAACTATGACAAAAAATAGCAATCATATAGAGATTATGGCGCCGGCCGGAAATTTTGAATGTCTGATGGCCGCTGTCCAAGGGGGGGCCGATTCTGTCTATTTCGGGGTGGAGAATCTTAATATGCGTTCTCACTCGGCCAATAATTTTTCGTTGAAAGATCTCCCTAAAATCGTCCAAATATGCAACGAACACCATGTCCAAACTTATTTGACACTGAATATTGTCCTGTACGATGAAGATCTTGAAAAAGCACATCTCACCCTTGATGCTGCAAAAGCGGCGGGTGTGACAGCTGTAATTGCTTCAGATATTGCTGTGATTGTGTATGCAAGGAGCATCGATCTCGAAGTTCATATTTCTACTCAGCTGAGCATTTCAAATATAGAAGCAGTGCGATTTTATTCGCAGTGGGCAGAGGTTATTGTTCTCGCCAGAGAACTGAACCTTACTCAAGTGAAAAAAATATGGGAAGCTATCGTAAATGAAAACATTACCGCCCCCTCGGGCAATCTTGTCCGTATCGAGATGTTCTGCCACGGAGCACTATGTATGGCCGTTTCAGGAAAATGCTATCTGAGTCTTCACGAATACAATCACTCGGCGAACAGAGGTTCTTGTTTCCAGCTTTGCCGGAGAGGGTATCGGGTGACCGACCTCGAAACGGGGAGGGAGCTTGAAGTGGATAATAAATATATTATGTCTCCGAAAGATTTGTGTACGGTGGAGTTTATTGACAAAATGGCTGATGCAGGGGTCTCTGTTCTGAAAATCGAGGGGAGAGCCAGAAGTGCCGATTATGTTAAAACAGTAGTCGCCGCATATCGTTCTGCGATAGACTGTTTCGCCCGAGGGCAATATACCCCGGATATTGCCGCAGGCCTGAAAAAAGAGCTTGGAAAGGTGTTCAACCGCGGATTTTGGGATGGATATTACCAAGGTGCGAAGTTGGGAGAATGGAGTGAGGTCTATGGCAGCAAAGCTACCACTAAAAAGACTTATATCGGAAAAATTACAAACTACTTTTCTAATCTCGGTGTAGCGGAGATTTTAGTGGAGGCAGCTCCTATTTCGGTAGGAGATCATATTTTGATAATTGGTCCTACTACCGGAGTGGTCGAACTTGACATCCCTGAAATAAGGGTAGAGCTGTTACCCGTTCAGATTTGCCCTCAGGGCACATGCTGCTCCATCCCCATAGATCGGAAGCTGCGCAGGTCGGACAAAATATATCTTATTTCTGAGATAACAGAAGGATGAGCTAACCGAGGCAGAATGTCATTTAAGCTTTACGGTATCCCACAATTCTATAGCTTTACTTATCTGAGAGTCACTTCGGAGAGAGTTTTCGGCCGCCCCTTTTCTATAATAGTATTTAGTGCATATCTCCCTTTCAAGGATAGGCTTTATCTCATCTTTACCACTGACTAAGAACTCTTTTTTAGTCAATGTCAGCTTTGCGTAGAGCGTATCGATTTCATTTTTAAATGTTTCGTAAAGCTCGTCCCTTTTTGAAGCCTCTATAACCTCTTCCATCGTTATCTCCGACTCAGTTCGCTGGTCAAACTCCTTTTCTGCTGCAAAGTTTACAAAATCATCATATTCCGAGTCGGTGAGGGAAAACGCCGAGGGGGAGGGGATAGTATTGTGCTTTTCAAAATATGTTATAGCCCAGTCACTTGGTATGTCGCTGTATATTAAAGAGACGATGGGTCTTCCGAAATATTTCGGTTCTATGACAAGGTCGGGTGTAATACCACCTCCGTCATAGACAGAGCGACCTGATATGGTTTTAAATTCTTTCTTAAGAGAATCGGGAACATTCCCCACACTTCCGTCGTCGTTACGATGGCTGTAATCTATGGCCTGTACACATCTTCCGCTGGGGGTGTAGTATTTGGCAATGGTCACCTTGAGCGAGGTGCCGTAACCGGAAGGAAAGATGTTTTGAACCAAGCCTTTACCGAATGTGCGTACTCCTGCTATCACTGCTCTGTCTAAATCTTGGAGTGCTCCTGCCACTATTTCAGAAGAGGATGCAGAACCGGAATTTACAAGGACCATAAGAGGAATCTTCGTGTCAATGGGTTCTTTATCTGTATGGTATTCCATAGTCTCCCCCTTTCCGCGAGAAGAAACGACAAGTGTTCCCGAGGGGACAAATAATGAAACTATATCTATGGCCTCAGGCATAAGCCCTCCCCCATTGCTTCGCAAATCAAGAATCAATCGTCGAAGTTTTCCGCTACTTTTCATCGTTTCTATCGCTTTTCGCACATCTTTGGAACCGTCGAGAGTGAATCCTCCTATCTGGATATATCCAATAGTATCCCGAATCATTCCGTAATAGACTACATCCGATACATGTATTCTTTCTCTTTTAAGAAAGACATCGGATATTTCCCCTGTTCTGATATGCTTGATGGAGAGCTTGACTTCGGTGGCAGGTTCTCCTCTCATCATTTCACTGCATTGAGAGACGGTTAAATCTTTTGTGGAAGTATCGTTAACTGACATTATAACATCCCCCGGAAGAAGTCCTGACTTGGCCGAGGGAGAATTTTGGTAAGGTTCGCTGATGAGGATATATCCGTCAGGAAGTTTTTTTATGATAGATCCCACTCCTCCGTAGCTGCCGGTAGTCATCATATCTATCTCTTCTTCATTTTCTTCCGGAATGAAGACAGTATATGGGTCAAGTGTGGTCAACATGGAGTTAATTCCAGTGTTTACGAGCTTTCCGACATCGACTGTGTCCACATAATTTGATTTTAATATTCGGAAGATGGAATACTGAGTTTCGAGACTTTTACCATCCTTGAAATCTTGTGTCTGAGCAGATACTGTAAGGGCAGATAGGAGAAATATGCTTAGAACGGAGAAATGTGTATTTAATTTATTCATGTTCATTTTTTATCTTGCAAAAATAATCATTTTTATATTCTTTCTATCTTTGCGCTATTATTAGATAATAAAATATGGAAATTATTTTTGCAACTGCCAATTTACATAAACTTCAAGAATGTAGGCAAATACTCGGAGAGAAGATCATTATCAAGACCCCTGCCGATTACGGAATCACAGAGGATATTCCCGAAACATCCGATACTATTAAGGGGAATGCTGTCCAAAAAGCAATGTATGTTTGGGACAGAGTGCATAAACCTTGTTTTGCAGATGATACAGGTCTGGAGGTTGATTATCTTGACGGAGCACCGGGTGTATATTCCGCAAGATATGCGGGGCCGGGGAAGGACTCTTCAGATAATATGAAAAAACTACTTTCAGAATTGGATGGTGTCAAGATGAGAAGTGCCCGTTTCCGCTGCGTTATAGCTCTGATTGTTGACGGTAAAGCCACTCTCTTCGAGGGAGTTTGCAACGGAGAGATTACTTCGTTTCCAAAGGGAAATGGAGGATTCGGATACGACCCCATCTTCAAGCCCGAAGAATTCGATAATTGCTTTTCCGAGATTACTCCTGAAGAGAAAAATGCCATTTCCCATAGAGGAAAAGCTATGAGGCTTCTCGCTGAATATCTTAATAAATAAGAGATGATTTTACTCCATACCACCAAGTACGGCGACTCTTCGCTTATTCTTCACGGATATACTCGCGAGGGAGGAAGAGAGAGTTTTATCCTTCGCTCTGTGGGGAAAAAGGGTAAGTCTGTCGCAATGGGGGTGCTTCATCCACTGAATATTCTCAGTGTGGAGGTGGCTCCTCGTTCAAAAAACGAGGGTAATTCCTCTTTAAAATATATCAGAGAGTATTCATCCAAATATGTATTTCACTCGTTGAGAAGCAATATTTATAAAAATTCCATAGTGCTGTATATAAGCGAATTATTGTATAAAACTCTCCGCACTCCCGAGCAAGATACTGTGTTGTATGATTTTATTGAGCACTCTGTGGTTACTCTTGATGGGTGCGAGGGCAATTTTTCCAATTTTCATATTTGGTTTACTGTTAATTATGTGGCATTGATGGGGTTTTTTCCTTCCGAGGGTTTCTCTCTCGAATACAATCCTTTTTCCGAACGGGAGGTAGAAAATTTGTGTCATATTGCCGGAGGCTCGCTTGAAGAGACACTCTCTTTGAGATTTAACGGAAATCAGCGCACACATTTTGTGTCTGCTGTGATAAAATATCTTGAGTTTCATCTTGGAGTAAGTATTAATTTAAAGTCTTTATCTATATTACATAGCGTTTTTGAATGATATGTTGATTATTTTATTAATTTTGTTAGTTTAAAGAAAAAACCCTTCAGATGAGTATTATCAATAATATTGTCCTTTCATACTGCCGCCCCTTGCTTAAAGATATTGAGAAAAGCTACCGTGTCCCCTCCGATTGTCAGCAAAGAACTTTTTCTTATTTGCTTAAAAACGGTTCCGATTCATTTTTCGGGCATGAACATAAATTCGGTGCGATAAAGGGTTATGATGATTTTATCAGGAGTGTTCCGATTCGAAATTATAACCAAATCCAAAAATACATAGACAGACTTAGAAGTGGGGAAAATTATCTCCTTTGGAATCAAAAAGTTAAATGGTTTGCCAAATCAAGCGGCACAAGCTCAGATAGGAGTAAATACATCCCCGTGACCCCCGATAATCTTAAAATATGCCATTACAGAGGGTTTCAGACGATGCTTTCTTCTTATGTCAGTCAACATCGAAAAAGTAATATTTTTAGCGGTAAGGCATTGACCCTCGGCGGAAGTATTCAGACTGAGGGGGAGAGGGAAAACAATATCTTCAGTGGCGATTTGTCTGCTATCTTGCTTGAAAATTCTCCTCGTATAGTGGAATTTACTCGTGTGCCAAAGAAGGAGACAGCACTTATCTCTTCATTTGAGAAGAAACTCGCTCTTATCTGCAAAGAGTGTTCAAAACAGAATGTGACCAATTTTTCAGGTGTCCCCTCGTGGAATCTGATTATGATTCGCAAACTTCTTCAGTACAACAATGTGGAATATCTAACAGATATATGGCCAAATCTTGAATTATTTATGCATGGAGGGATTAGTTTTGATCCTTATAGAGATCAATATAAAAAACTCATTCCCAAGGAGAATATGAGTTATCTCGAAAACTATAATGCATCAGAGGGTTATTTCGCTTTTCAAGATAACCAGAAAGAAAAAGGGATGCTCCTTACCCTTTCCAATGGTGTTTTTTATGAATTTGTCCCGATGGATGTTTTTGAAGCTGCCCGTAAAAATGATAATTCTGAGGATTTTTCTATTATCAATGATTCTGTTGTCCCTCTCGAAGGGGTTCTTCCCGGTATTCCATACGCTATTATCATCTCTACCAATAGTGGTCTGTGGAGATATCTGATCGGAGACTGTGTAGTCTTTTCCTCGGTTTCCCCCTATAAAATAAGCATCTATGGCAGGACACAGCTATATATTAATGCCTTTGGTGAGGAACTGATGATAGAGAATGCTGAAAAGGCTCTTTCTGCCGCTTCCAAAATTTGTAATATTGCGATTTCAGATTATACTGTGGGCCCTGTTTTTATGAAAGAGGGAAAGCGAGGTGCTCACGAATGGGTAATAGAACCGGCCACCGCTATTAAAGATGCTGATTTTGAGCACTTTGCAGATGTTCTTGATGAGCAGTTGTGTAAATGTAATTCTGACTATGAGGCTAAAAGAACAGAGAGTCAGACGATGGACAGGTTGTTATTAACTTGTGTTAGGCCCGGGACTTTTTATAAGTGGATGGAGAACAGAGGCAGGGTCGGCGGACAAAATAAAGTACCGCGTCTGAGTAATGACAGACATTTTGTGGAAGAATTAAAAAGTATTACATAGCTTATGAAAAAAATATTTATTATACTACTGATAACTTCTCTCGGCTTATCTCCTGTTTTTTCTCAGAACAATAAACTTTCTGAGGCAGAAATGATGCAGATGATAGATGAGTGTGTGGACAGCATAGACTCTCCTGATTTTATGTCGATTGAAAAGAGGGTGAAAAAGACGATGGAGGATAATAACTATGCGAAAGGTATAGTGAAAATTAATAAGGCTAAAATGTTTTACTATTATCTTCACGGAAATACCGATTCTTTAGAAAAATATACAAATATTGCGAAAGATATCTCGAAGAAGCACGATAGTATGTATGATTATTTTGATTCGTGGTCATACCTAACTAATCATTATGTCCTTATAGGTCAGAATATTAAAGCTCTTAATAACGCCAAGGAGATGCAGGAGGAGGCTATCAAGGCAGATTCCAATTTCGGTATTGGATCGAGTGCCATGATAATCGGTGACACTTATGCTTATATGGAACTGTATGACGAAGCGTTAAATAGTTATAAATTGGCTGAAGAAACCTATAAAAAGGATAATGATCCACTATTACTCGGGGATTTGTGTAACCTCTATTTTTCTGTCTGTATAGTGTATTTACTCTCTGAAAGATATAATGATATATTTCCTATTAGCGACAAAATCGACTCTTGCACCGTCATTAATGAAAAATATGATCACAATCCTGCCAATATCTCTTATAATTTAGTGGCTATGTGCTCGCGTTCCATGGCTTATTCCAAGCTCGGCGATCTCTCTAACGCAGAAATTTGTCTTAATAAAGCAAGAAAATTATATTCTCAAAGGGATTTTCAGACTGACTATATGCTGGAGGCTGAAGCTGTATTTTTCGATGCTTCCGGCCGTTTTAAAGAGGCGATCGAAATCAACAATAAAATAATAAGGTTCTATGACGATATGGGGCTTAAAAGAGAGAAAATGCGCTTCATCCTTTTCAATGCTGATTTATACAAAAAAATCGGCCTTTATAAAAAAGCCTGCGATAATTATAGATTATATATCGACAGTGTCAAGATAATAAACACTTCTGAGTCTTTTATTCGCGTGAATGAATATTCGGTGATAAACAATATTAAAGCGCTGGAACTCGATAAAAAGAACCTGGAAATTTCAATGGCCAAGCAAAAAAACAATACAATACTCTCTTTCGCTATTTTACTCTCCATTATCGTAATTGTAGTATGCTTCTATTTCATCAGAGAACATATTCTGAATAAAAAATTAAATATTGCTATTAAGGAGGCCAAAAAGTCAGATACTCTCAAGTCGGCCTTTCTGGCCAATATGAGCCACGAAATTCGCACTCCTCTGAACTCTATCGTGGGTTTCTCCGAGTTAATTTCCGAAACCGACGATAAAGATGAAAAAGAGCAGTATAAAAACATTATTAAGATGAACAGCCACCAGCTGCTGGGTCTTGTTAATGATATTCTTGATTTGTCAAAAATTGAAGCGGGGACCATTACCATTAAGGAAGAACACTTCGATATTGTTCCATACTTGAGAGATTTATATAAGTCGTTTTCTTCGTTACCGACTAAAAAAGAGAATGTACATTTCATTCTTGATGTTAACGAAGATTCTCGAATGGTGAATCTTGATCGCGACAGACTTTCTCAGATTTATACAAATTTTATCACCAATGCTTTCAAATTTACCCCTGAAGGGGAGGTGAAAGTGGGGTATAGAATGAAAGATAATGGTATTTGCATTTTCGTTTCGGATACCGGAAAAGGTATTGCGAAAGATAAAATAAATCTGATTTTCAATCGTTTCTATAAAGGTGATGATTTCTCTAACGGCAACGGGTTAGGTATGTCTATTTGTAAGGCTCTTGTAACTTCAAACGGCGGGAAAATAGGGGTAGAATCTCAAGAGGGCGAGGGTAGTACTTTTTGGGCATGGCTTCCTCAATAAATTAAACTAATAACAATACTATAAATGAAAAAAATTATTTTACTATGTGTAGCTTCAACGCTTAGTTGTCTTCTTTGGTCACAGAATAAATCTATCGAAGATACTACTGTAAACAACCTCGAAAGCATCGTAATAACTGCTACCAAATCAGAGATTAAAACACTTGATGTCCCTGTCAGAGTATCCACTATCCCTATTTATTCTATAAAATCCAATAATGTATTTACCCTTGATGATGCACTTACACATATATCGGGAGTTACGGTGAGCAGGCATGACGGTGTTTATGATAAAAAATCTGATGTTTCTCTAAGGGGAATGGGGCATGAGCAGGGAAGAACGCTAATTCTTTATGATGGTATTCCTCTTAATAAATTATCCACCGGCAGTGTAAACTGGAACATGATTAATCCTCAGATGATAAATAGAGTAGAGGTAGTAAAGGGACCGGGTTCTTCGATCTATGGAGGCAATGCCATGGGTGGAATGATTAACATTATTTCTAAAACTCCCGAAGATGGTGTTCACGGATATGCAGGAGTGGATTACGGCTCCTATAACACTATCGGAGCAAATTTGGGTATAAATTTTAAGAAATCCTCAATATTCGGCGGTGCTGACGGTTTTTTCAGAAAAGGCGATGGTTTTAATGCTTACCCGCAAGAGATGCAGGACTCTACTACTATTGCAGCCCCTCTTCTTGAATATAGGGGAGGAGGATTCATCGGCTGGAATATAGATGATAACAATACTATCCGCTTTAACGGGGGCTATTATGACGGAAAACGGGGAACCGGTGATAGGATTTTTTACAATAATAAAGACACCGGCGAGCAGGAGATTATTGATGCTAAAGGGCGTTACCAAGATCAGGAGTACAGACTTAATTATAAGGGAAATGGAGGAAATGCATCGTGGGAAGTAGCAGCATTTTTTATAGGGGAGAAGATGTCTGAGACCAAGTATAAGAGCAAAAACCTTTACGATGTAATCTCTTTCAGGGACGACTGGGGTGTTTGGGCCAATTATTCCCATAAAATAGGTTCTAATGTGAGATTGAGCGGCGGCTTGGAGTATAAAGGGGGCAGGGTCGATGGAAATGATATTTATCGTTCCTCTTCGGATGTGGTTACTAATAAAGGGGGCTCAAATACATATTCAGCGTACATTCAGGGAGAGTTTTCTTTTTTAGATAATCACTTTTTCATCCTACCCTCTTTGAGATACGATTTGAGTGATTTTTTCTATGGTTCATATACCATAGAGAATCCCTCTAAAGCTACCTCTGCCATGCAGCAATTTGTCAATGAAAATCTGGCCAAAGATGCACCCATTCAGGGTTCATTCAGTCCAAAGATAGCCCTTCAGTACAAGTTTACAGACAATTCGCGCATTTATGCCTCTTTCTCCTCCGGATGGAGACCCGGCTCTCTTGAGGACAGATGCTGGTTCGGAGTTATGAAAAAAGGGTTTATTGTGGCCAATCCCGACCTTAAAGCCGAAAGGATTTATACTTACGAGTTGGGAGGAGATGTATTGCTGGTGGGAGATTTTAATATTTCAGCTTCTCTTTATTATTCAGACGGAAGAGATTATATCTATCAGGTGAGTACAGGCCGCACTTTTATGGATGGTTCAAAGAAAAAAGATGAATTAAAATTAAGTAATATAGCACGAGTGGAGATCGCGGGGGCAGAAATGGACTTGGCTTATAACAATGTGTTTGTGAAGGGTTTGGACTTATTTGCCAACTACACTTTTAACTATTCGCGAATAAAGGAGTATAACAAGACTCAGGAAAGCGATGCGGATCTGACAGGGAAATATCTTACTTACATCCCCAAGCATCAGACATCAGTAGGGGCCACTTATCGCTCCAGATGGATAAATGCCAATATCGCTTACAGATATATGACAGATCAGTTTATGAGTGATGACAACAGTACCGAAGAGGGGGATGTTATTAAGGCCCACGGCATACTTGATGCCAAAATATGGTATTCTTTCCGAAATATGCTTACTCTTTCTGTGGGAGGTTCCAACCTCATCAATACCAAATATTTAGTAAGCAAAGATCAGCTCACTATGGGGAGATACTTGTTCGTCAAACTTGAATTTAAGTTCTGAGATATAACTAAACTCTCTCGGGAGTCTCTGATACCAATTCGTAGTCTATTATTTTCTGTTCGAGGGATGCTCTGAGCACTCGTACGCGTACTTTGTCTCCGAGTGTGTATTTTTTCCCTGTCCCTTTTCCGATCAGGGTATATGTTTCTTCGTCAAATACGAAATAATCATCTTTTATTTCGCGTAGCGGAACCATCCCCTCTATCTTGGTAGGCTCGATCTCCACATACATTCCCCACTCGGTGATACCTGATATGGAACCTGAAAATATCTTACCTACTTTATCCTGCATAAATTCGACTAATTTGTACTTCACACTGGCGCGTTCTGCATCTGTGGCTATCTGCTCCCTTTCCGATGCGTATTTGCAGTTTTCTTCGTATTGCTCTTTGTTTTGAGAAGGGGCATTATCGAGATACATCGAGAGCAGTCTGTGTACCATCATATCGGGGTAGCGCCTTATGGGAGAAGTAAAATGAGTATAGTAATCAAATGCAAGTCCGTAGTGTCCGAAATTATCTGTCGAGTAGCGTGCTCTTGCCATTGCGCGAAGCGCCATCATCTCGATAGCATCCTCTTCGGGCTTGTTTTTTACCTGAGAAAGAAGGGAATTAAGTGCTCCGGAGAGGTCTTTTCCGGAGGATGAAAGGCCGTTGGCCTGACGAGGCTGCTCCTTTTTGTCGGAATGTTTATTCTTTTCTTTTGCCGGTGTGGTATTGCCCCCGCCGAGGGTATAGCCGAAAAGATTTACAAATTTACGAAGTGCTGTGATTTTGTCGTCATTGGGGTCTTCGTGTATTCTGTATATAAATGTCTTGGCTTTTTCTCCTTTTTTTACTTTTCCTACAAATTCTGCTACGCTTTTATTGGCGAGCAGCATAAATTCTTCTATCAACCAGTTAGCTTCTTTGCTTATTTTTTCATAAACTTCTATCGGCTTGCCGTCTTCATCTACTCGAACCTTCATTTCGGGTCGTTCAAAGCCGATCGCCCCCGATTTGAAACGCTTTTGTCGCAGAATTGATGCTAATTTGTATATACTCGCTATCTCTTGGGAAAGGATACCTTCGGAGGTCTCTATTACTTTCTGTGCTTCATCATAATCAAAACGGTAATCAGATTTGATTATAGTCCTTCCAAACCATGTATTTAATATTTCCGCTTTCTTATTTAGCTCAAATACTGCTGCAAAACAGAGCTTTTCTTCACCCGGGCGGAGGGAGCAAAGCTTGTTTGAGAGCTTTTCAGGAAGCATGGGGACTGTCCTGTCAACCAAATAGACAGATGTACCCCTTTCGTATGCAGTCTTATCTACCAAGGATCCTTTTTTCACATAGTAGGTTACATCTGCTATGTGAACACCTATCTCCACATTGCCCTCGGGCAGCACTCTATATGAAAGAGCATCGTCGAAGTCTTTGGCATCTGTGGGGTCAATGGTGAATGTGGTGATGTTTCTGAAATCTCGCCTACCGGCAATGTCTTGGGGGGTTATTACCTCCGATATGGCGTCAGCGGCATTTTCTACCTCTTTCTCGAAACGATATGGAAGTCCGTACTCGGCGAGGATGGCGTGCATCTCGGTGTCATTGGCCCCGGGCTCACCCAATACATCTATTATTTTTCCTATGGGGGCTGCGGCCCTTCTGGGCCAATCGGTGACCAATACTGCTACTTTCGTCCCGGAGGTCAACGAAGGGTCGATATCCTCAACGGGTATTCTTATGTCGTATGGCATTACTCTGCTCTCCATTATCACCCATGCCTCTTTCTGAGTTCTTTGCAAGATGCCTATGTGGGGTTTTTTGGAGCGTTCCATGATAGCTATTACCTGCCCTTCTATTCTGCGAGGTTTGCCATCTTTTCCTATCCCTTTTGCTTTTGTAGATAATACTTTTACGGTATCTGAGTTCAATGCTCCTCTAAGGCGTGAAGCAGTGACAAAAATGTCATTATCCTGCCCGGGAACCTCTATAAATGCATAACCTTCGCGAGTCATGCTGACTTTTCCCGTAAATTCTTCCCTTTGGAAAGGTGTTTTGTGACCCCTCGATTCTCTGTTTTTCTGAGCTGAAAATTTTTTAGCTTTGCGGGATGAGTTTGAGGTTCTTTTAGCGTTTGTTCTATTACTCATAATTTTGACTATTTTTGTCTTTTAATTGAATTAACAAAAATAAATAATAAATATGAATATGACACAAAAGAAAGTACTTTTGATGATTTTGGATGGCTGGGGAGAAGGTCGTCGTGATCATTCCAATGCTATTTTTACTCAGGGAGCTCCCTTTATTGATTCACTTCGTGCAAAGTATCCGTTTTCGCACTTAATGGCTTGCGGCCAGGATGTGGGACTACCTCAGGGGCAGATGGGTAATTCCGAAGTAGGGCATTTGAATATCGGTGCCGGTCGTATTGTATATCAGGATTTGGTGAAAATTAATATGGCATGTACGGAGCACAAGTTTCTCGATAATCCCGAGATTAAAGCTGCATACGATTATGTGCGAAGTAGTGGGAAACAGCTCCATTTTATAGGGCTTACTTCTCACGGGGGAGTGCATAGTTCTCTTAATCATCTATACGAGTTTATGGATGTGGCTTCTTCTTACGGATTGAAAAAGGTGTTCGTTCATTGTCTGATGGACGGCCGCGACTGTGATCCCAAGAGCGGTAAGGGTTTTATTGAAGAGTTACAGAAAAAATGTGATGTCACCGGTGCTAAAATAGCATCTATTATCGGTCGTTATTACACTATGGATCGTGATAAAAGATGGGAAAGGGTGAAAGAGGGGTATGACCTTATTGTAAAAGGTGTCGGCGAGCCTTTTAAATGCGGAGTGGATGCTATGGAGAAGTCATATAGCGAAGGTATCACTGATGAATTTGTAAAACCACATATAGCTGTCGATGCTAATGGAAAGCCTTTAACGACTATTCAAGAGGGGGATGCTGTTATTTTTTACAATTTCCGCAATGACCGCGCACGTGAAATAACATACGCCCTTACACAAAAAGATATGCCTGAGTTCGGGATGATGACTATTCCTCTTTATTATTGCTGTCTCACCCCTTATGATGACAAATTTACAGGTCTTCATATCCTTTTTGACAAGGAGAATGTCCAGAAAACCCTCGGAGAAGTGGTATCTGCAGCAGGAGCACATCAGCTCAGAATCGCTGAGACAGAAAAATATGCTCATGTTACTTTCTTCTTTTCAGGCGGTCGCGAGGCTGCTTTTGAGGGGGAATCCCGAATCTTGATCAATTCACCCAAAGTCGCTACTTATGATTTGAAACCCGAAATGTCTGCTCCGCAGGTTACGGATGCCCTTATTGAAAATATAAGAACCGGCGTTAACGATATGATTATCTTGAATTTTGCAAACGGCGATATGGTGGGACATACGGGCGTTTACGAGGCTATTTGTCAAGCTGTGAAAACTATTGACGGCTGTGTCGAAAAAGTAGTGAAAGCAGCAAGACAAAACGGATATACCGTATTGATTACAGCCGATCATGGAAATGCGGATTTCGCTGTAAATGAGGATGGTACCCCTAATACTGCACATTCTCTTAATCCGGTACAGTTTATAGTGGTGGATGACGATATTAAAAATGTCCGCGACGGTCGTCTTGCCGATATTGCCCCTACGATTTTGAAATTAATGGGTATTGCTCAGCCTGTCGAAATGACAGGAAAATCTTTAATTTAAAAATCAGGCACATTTTTATCATTATATTGAACAATTCGTCCTTTTATTTGTTTAAAAGGTATAATTAATACAATATATGATGAAAAAATTTGTTTATGTCCTTGCGGGGATGGTCTTAGTGCTTTTTTCATCTGTTTCTTGTAACAAAACAGATGAATGGGAAAAAATCAAAAAAGAGGTGGATTCTCTTAAAACATCACATCCCTCCGGAATTGTAATATTACAACACTCCGCAAACATTGTTAAAGGTGATACCGCAACAATTAATTTTAGAACCAATCCTTCAAATTTTAAGGTAACTGCCGAGAATCTTTATTTAGACGCTGTCTCTGAGAATATATATGATTATTACAAAGAAAGCGAAAAGAAAGACGATGATGTAAAATCATCTGTTCCTTATAATAAAGATGCTGTTAATTTTAAGCTCGCTTCCGTTTCTCCTGCTAAAAATGAGGCCGGAGATACTCTTGCCGGTCAATGGGTGGCAAAAATAGCTACAAATGGTGATGAGGCTGTAAAATATTACGAAGAAGCCATCGTCTCCCTTATTCTCAAATATGTAGATAATCAGGGTGTGGAGCAGATGATTTCATCTGATATTATGAGTATGAATATACTTCCTACCATATCGGAAGGTCTGTATGTCTGGAAGAAGTCTTGCTACTCTCAAAGAATTTTGACTGATACTATTACTCCTAATGCATACATCTCTTTTGATGCCAACAAATTCAAAAAAAGAGGGACAGGTGATGACGGTGAAGTTAAATTATACTCAATTACAGATAACATCGAATCAATAAATGCGGTGCTGACCCAGGAATATGAGGGTGTATTTTCCATTAAAACAGTCATGGCTCAGGAGGAAAACTCTTATATCGAATTTGTTCCAAATCCTCAACATAAAAAATGGACCGAATTGAAAGAATCCGGCGACAGCTGCATGATAGTTCCATTCGTGGTTACTGTTTCCGATAAGTATTTACATAGTGTTTCGGATACTCTCTATTTTACTTATTTCGCTAAGAACACGACGGTATATTCATTTGATTTCAAAGCTGCTTCCGGGACCACTACTTTGTTCGATCTAACCGATCATCTTAAAGAATGTGGATACCTTAAAGAAGATTTAATGGCTTTAAGAAGATTGGGCATATTAAATAATGTAAACTGTTCTATACCCGGTTTTATTACTAAGTTTTCTATCGATAAAGAAGGGAATGTCACTCTTCAAGTTACATCATACACCAAACATACTCCCGGAACAGTATATTACGATCCTGATAATTTCTATGCTGCTGTTCTTACTATGGTTTATCCTTCATTTTTGATGACACCGGAGTGTAAAGCCTTACACATAAGGATTAATCTTAAGGCTACCATTGTCGAATAATCGTTTAAATATATTTATATGAAAAAATTTTTATTAGCTATTTTAGGTTGTCTGCTTTTGAGTGTCGTAGTTTCAAGCTGTGAGACAACTACTTCAATTGATTCCATGTACTCTTGCGGTGTTTCAAATTTCAAAGCTTCGAAAATTTCAGATTTAGGTCTGATTGAAAACCATCTTAAAGAGAAAGGATGTCCTTTCGGCTCCGTAATAATATCCAAGGGTAAAAGCGTGGCAGCCAACGATGCCGTGATGAAAGAACGCTATAACAAAGCTATCGCAACCATCGATTTCGGTTCATTGGGACTCGACTCCGGAACATCTTTTACTTATTTTGTTACAGGTCTTCCCTCCGGAGATGAATCCAATCGCGAAATCGGATCTTATTCGTGGCCTAAATAATAATTAATATTCTATTTATAATTTATTTTGCCGCACTTAGGTAAATGAAGTATCTTTGGAACTTTCTAAAGATACTTTTTTTATGCCGTTTGTCCATCTTCATGTCCATACCGAATATTCTGTTCTTGACGGAGCTTCTAAAATCAAAAACCTTTTAAAAGCTGCCGAAAAGGACGGTCAGCCGGCTATTGCGATTACTGACCACGGCAATATGTTCGGTGCCAAGGAGCTTTTGGATACTGCCAAGAAGATGAATTCATCTGTGAAGCCCATTGTGGGGTGCGAAGTGTATGTGGCGAGGGGATCGAGAAAAGAGCGGAAGGGTCGCGAAGATCAGAGTTCATATCACCTTATTCTCTTAGCTAAGAATATGCAGGGGTATCACAACTTGATAAAAATGGTCTCTTACGGTTATATTGACGGATTTCACTATAAGCCGAGAATCGATCACGAGCTTCTTGAAAAATATCACGAGGGGATTATCTGTTCTTCTGCCTGTTTAGGGGGAGAAGTTCCTCAGGCTATAATGAATGGCGATATTAAAGAGGCTGAGGAGATAATTTTATGGTATCGTTCTCTCTTCTCGGATGATTATTATCTTGAGGTTCAGCGGCACGAGACTGATGTTCCCGGGGCTGAGACTTCGACTTTTCCCAAGCAGCAGGAGGTAAATAAGGTTATTTTTGATTTAGCTGCGAAATATGGTGTTAAGGTTATAGCTACCAATGATGTCCATTTCGTGGAGAAGGAAGATGGTCCTGCCCATGACAGACTTGTCTGTCTTAATACCAATTCCGATATAGATGATCCCAATCGTCTCAGATACACTCAGCAGGAATATCTTAAATCTTGCGAGCAGATGTCGAAGATTTTTTCCGATCATCCGGAAGTTATATCCAATACGCTGGAAATAGCTGATAAAGTGGAGCTTATAGATTTAAACCACGATGCCATTCTGCCCGTATTTCCATTGCCCGAAGGGTTCTCCGATTCTAATGACTATCTCAGGCACATTACCCTCGAAGGGGCGAAAAAACGCTACGGAGAGAATATTGCCGCAGGGACTATTGAGAGAATAGATTTCGAGCTGGACACTATTAAGAAAATGGGATTCCCCGATTATTTCCTCATAGTTCAGGATTTTATTAACGCTGCGCGCAATATGGGGGTATGGGTAGGTCCGGGGAGGGGTTCTGCTGCCGGAAGCGTGGTGGCATATTGTCTTACGATTACCAACATCGACCCTGTCAAATACGACTTGCTGTTTGAAAGATTTTTGAATCCCGACCGTATTTCAATGCCAGATATTGATATTGATTTTGACGATGAAGGGCGTTACAGGGTATTTAAGTATGTGGAGGATAAGTATGGAAAGGATCATGTCTCTCATGTGGTCACTTTCGGTACAATGGGTACGAAAAGTGTCATAAGGGATATTGGGCGCATTGAGAAGCTCCCTCTTCAGGAGACCGACAGACTGGCTAAGCTTGTCCCTAAAACTATTACCGTCCAGAAGGAGACAGAGGTGGATGATCCCAAGGATCCTTCTAAAAAAATAAAGAAGAAAGAGTCTAAGGATGTGGAACCGAGTATCTCTTTATGTATTGAGAAAGTTCAGGAGTTTAAGGAGGCTATGAATTCCAATAATGAACTCCTGAAAGAGACTCTCTCTTTTGCTGAGAGACTTGAAGGGACGGTCCGAAATACCGGTGTCCATGCCTGTGCTACGATTATAGGCCGCGGAAATCTTACAGATTACATCCCTCTTTGCACCGCTAAAGATAAAGATACGGGGAAGGATATTTTGGTTTCGCAGTTTGAGGGGACTCTTATCGAGTCGGCAGGGATGTTGAAGATGGATTTTCTCGGATTGAAAACTCTTTCTATTTTACGAGACTGTGTCGATAATATTAAGCTTTCCAAGGGTATTGATCTCGATATTAATTCGATCCCTATCGATGACAGCGAGACTTATGAGCTTTTCAGCCGTGGGGATACCGTAGGGGTGTTTCAGTTTGAGTCGGATGGTATGCAGAGCTGGCTGAAGAAGCTGCACCCGTCCCGTTTTGCCGATCTTATCGCTATGAATGCTCTTTACAGGCCGGGGCCAATGGATTATATCCCTGATTTTGTCGATCGCAAACATGGAAAGAAAAAGATAGAATATGATCTTCCCGATATGCAGGAGTATCTTGAGGATACTTATGGTATTACCGTGTATCAGGAACAGGTGATGCTTCTTTCTCAAAAACTCGCCGGTTTTACCAAGGGGGAGGCCGATAAGCTCCGAAAGGCTATGGGTAAAAAGCAGATCTCGGTTTTGGAGGGGCTGCGCGAGAAATTCTTCGAGGGAGGGTTGAAAAAAGGACATCCCGAAGTTACTCTTAATAAGATATGGAACGACTGGAAGGCTTTCGCCCAATATGCTTTCAATAAATCGCACGCTACCTGCTATGCGTGGATAGGTTATCAGACGGGCTATTTAAAAGCCCACTACCCTGCCGAGTATTTAGCTGCAGTTCTGAGCAATAATTTGAACAACATCGATGAAATAACGAAGTTTATGGATGATTGCCGCAGGCATAATCTTAATATCTTAGGACCCGATGTAAATGAGAGTTATACGAAGTTTACAGTGAATAAAAAAGGGGCTCTTCGCTTCGGAATGGGTGGAATAAAGGGGATAGGTTCCAATGCGGTAGATTTTATTATCTCCTCGCGCAATGAAGGGGGGCCTTTTAAGGATATTTTCGACTTTGTGGAGAGGGTAAATGCGAATGTTATTAATAAAAAGGGGATGGAGTCTCTTGCCGGATCGGGTGCATTTGATACTTTTGAGGGGATAAACAGAGGTTCTTTTAGTATTGATGTGGGAAAAGGTGAGACTTTTATGGATGTTCTCCTTCGCTATGGCAGCCGATTTCAGAAAGATGCCGATTCGCTTTCAAATAGCATTTTCGGCGGAAGTGATGCCATCGAGACTGCTCTCCCTGCACTTCCTATCCCTCCGGAACTTAATCAGTTGGAGGTTTTGAAAAAAGAGAAGGAGCTGGTAGGGATGTACATCTCTGCACATCCTCTCGACAGGTACCGTTTTGAGGTGGATCAGTTTGCAAATATCCATATTTGCGATCTCCAAACCATACTTGATGATACTCTTGAAGCGGCGAGGTCGCCAAAATCCAATGGTTTTTCCCCTCAAAAAGAGGATTATATCATTGCCGGATTGATAACCGGTGTCTCTGTGAAGCAGTCTAAAAAGACTAACCGCCCGTGGTGCAGCGTGACAGTGGAGGATTACACAGGAAGTACTACTTTTTCTCTTTTCGGGAAAGATTATGAAAATTATTTAGCGTTTATGAAAGAACATACGGCATTGCTTATCCGTCTTGAACCCTCATTGCGCTATCCTTACCTTACAGACGAGGAGAAACAAAAACTGGGCGGAGGCTATGTACGAGATAAAATAGCCCCTACCGGATGTGATTTAAAGATTAAGGGAATGACTCTCCTTTCAAATGCTAAAGAGAGTTTTGTCTCAGAGTTTATCATCTGTATCCCATCTGATATTATCACCCCATCTTTCAGAAAAAATCTTGTGCACGCGATAAAATCCAATAAGGGAAAGTCCATGCTTACGCTCCGTGTTCTGAATCGTAATCTGAAATTGTCTGCCGAATTTTTTTCGCGTAAATATAAAATCTCGCCCAACGATGATTTTATCCGTTTTCTCGAAGAAAACTCTCTCTCATACAAAGTGATTAAAAAAGTGACTGTTTAGAGCGGCGCGGCTCTAACAATTTACCATTTTACCTCTACTACATAGTCAGGACACTCTTTCGGAATCTGCGGGAGGGTGACAAAAATGCCCTCCTTGTACTGCTTGAATGTGAGCTTTTCTTGTGTCCCGAAAGTGGTTACAGATTTAATTTTGGCAGCATTTTTTAAAGGAACACATATCATATCCTTTATCTGGGCCGAAGCGAGATCGTCGGGGAAAATATGAAGATAGAGTGTTTTATCCTTTTCGGTAGCTACCCCCCAGCTTTGAGGAGGAATAAGGGAGCTGCGCGTTCCATATATGGAGCTTCCGTATTGCGACAGCCACTCTCCCATACCTTTTAATCTTTCGATGGCAGCCTCCGGCAATTCGCCATTGGGCTGAGGCCCTATGTTCAGAAGGAGGTTAGCATTGCGCCCTGCGGTACTTGCAAGGTACTTGATGAGCTTTGGAATGCTCTTGTAGCGGTCGTCGTTAACACGATACCCCCAAGAATCATTCATCGTCTGGCAGGTCTCAAGCGGAAGAGCACTTACTCCACCGCTATGCCATCCGGCTGTGTTCTGCCCCGGCACATCGCGTTCAAATATCTGAATATCCTCACCCTCGATAATGTCTATGTGGTGATTGTTTCCGATAAGACACTTAGGCTGGAGGTTATGAATGAGGGAATAAATCTCTTCGTATCCCCAGTCAAAATCTGAATTTTGATCCTGGTCCCAGTGACCGTCAAACCAAATACATCCTATTTCTCCATAATTGGTAAGAAGTTCGGTAATCTGACCTTTCATAAAGGCATAGTAGTCTTTCCACTCCCCTTTGCCCGGTCGCCCCGTGCCGTTCCCTGTGCGCCCGACAGGCTGATAATCATCTCTATACCAGTCGAGAAGTGAGTAGTAGAAGTGAAGTTTGATGCCTTGTTTTTCACATTCGATGGCGAGTTCTTTAAGAGGATCTCTCCCGAAAGGTGTAGCATCTACGATATTATAGGGCGATTGTTTGGTGCCGAACATGGAAAATCCGTCATGATGTCTCGATGTGATACAGATGTACTTGGCCCCTGAGGCTTTAATGGCAGAAACCCATTTTTGTGCATCGAATCGGATAGGATAAAATGCCGATGGGAGCTTTGCATACTCTTGATAATTAATATTTTGATTCGTCATTACCCATTCTCCCTGTCCGAGCATGGCGTAAACACCCCAATGGATGAAAATTCCGAATTTGTTATCCTGAAACTCACTTCTCGAAGCTATGTTTTCAGGTGTAGGGCAATAGTGCGACTGCGATGAGAGCGTAGCTGAATTCATTGTGAAAACAACTAATAATAAAAATACTGTCAATTGTTTACTGTGTTTCATATTCTTGTGATTTAATGTTAATTTCTGCTCCGTCGGGGGTCACCATTACCGCTCCTACTTCAGGCTTGGCCAAATGGCCTATGACATCGTAGTCCTGAAACTCTTTACGAAATGTTTCGTGCTTTTCTATGGGGATGGTAAAGATGAATTTGTAGTCATCTCCTCCATTCATAGCGGCTGTTATGGCATCGATTTTTATCTCTTCGGACATGGCAAAAGTCTGAGAAGAGATGGGTACTTTTTCTATATATACTTTCGCTCCCATATCTGTCTCGCGGGTGAGCTTGATTATGGAAGAGGCAAGTCCCTTGGTAAGAAAATATCCTTGGGAGGGATATATGCCCGCCTCAATAAATCTACTTAATATCTCACTGTCTATTGAGGGGCTGAGGTAGGATTCGAGAATGTATTTGTATTTTGTCAAATCGGGCTGTTTGTCCGAATATTTGTTAAATGCCGCTTTTTCTCTTTCGAGGACATGAAGACCCATATAGGCTGCCCCCAAATTGCCTGAAAGGCATATTAAATCCATATTTTTCGAATGGGGCAGGTTTTCAAGAACTCCCCTTTTCTGAACTCCGGAGGAGGCAATGCTGATACACAGGCCGTTTACCGAAGGGTTCAGATCAAGTGATAAATGTTTTACGGAGTGATCTTTAGCTGCCGCAATTATCCCCTTCCAGAGTTCTTCGATGTCTTCGAAGCAGAATCTTCCGGAGATGCCGAGATTCACAGATAGTGATACCGGGGCGTAGAAACCGGCGTATATCTCCCCCATTGCACTGAGTGCGGCTTTGTAACCGAGATGTTTTAAGGGGGTATATGTCAGATCAAAGTCGCATCCTTCGAGGAAAATCTTGTGAGAAGAGCAGTATTCTCCCTTTTGTGTGAGTTTGATAAGTGGTGCATTGATAAAATCGCTACCCTCGAATAATCTATATAGTGCGTTGGCTTTGCCGATGGAAGAAATTTCTGTTCTCATATTTATATTATTTTCACAAAAATACCTAAAATGATTTAACTTTGCATCACAATGGAAGAAAAAAGGGACATAATTAAAGATATTACCGAAAACGAGTATCAACACGGGTTCGAAACCAATATAAATCAGGACTTTATTCCAAAAGGACTGAATGAGGATATTGTTCGCAAAATCTCGTCGTTGAAGCAGGAGCCGGAGTGGCTTTTGGAGTTTCGTTTGAAAGCATTTAGAAAATGGCAGACGATGAAGATGCCGACTTGGGGACATTTGAATATTCCTGAGATTGATTTTCAGGATATTATTTATTTTTCCGCTCCCAAGAAAAAGAAGTCTCACGATGATGAGATAGATCCTGAACTTATGGCTACTTTCGATAAGCTGGGGATTCCTCTCGATGAGAGAAAAGCTCTTTCGGGGATGGCTGTAGATGCTGTTTTCGATTCTGTTTCGGTAAAAACTACTTTCAGGGAGTCACTTGCGGAAAAGGGGATTATTTTCTGCTCTTTTTCTGAAGCTGTTCATGATTATCCCGATTTAGTGCGTAAGTATCTTGCTTCTGTAGTCCCAATCGGTGATAATTTTTTCTCTGCCCTTAATTCTGCCGTCTTCTCCGATGGTTCTTTCTGTTATATTCCCAAAGGGGTCAGATGCCCGATGGAGCTCTCAAGTTATTTCAGAATTAATGCTCGCGGTACAGGCCAGTTTGAGAGAACTCTCATTGTCGCAGACGAGGGGTCTTATGTCAGCTATCTTGAAGGGTGCACCGCTCCTATGAGAGACGAGAATCAGCTTCATGCGGCTGTGGTCGAGATCGTGGTGCTTGAGGAGGCTCATGTTAAGTATTCTACCGTTCAAAACTGGTATCCCGGGGATGCTAACGGAAAAGGTGGTATTTTTAATTTCGTCACAAAAAGAGGACTTTGCGAGGGACGAGGAAGCAAATTATTTTGGACTCAGGTGGAAACCGGTTCTGCCATTACATGGAAATATCCAAGTACTATTCTGAAGGGAGATGATTCAATATCTGAGTTTTATTCTGTGGCAGTTACTAATAATTATCAGCAGGCCGATACGGGGACTAAAATGATTCATATCGGTAAAAATACTCGCAGCAGGATTGTGAGTAAAGGTATCTCTGCCGGTCATAGTCAAAATAGTTATAGAGGTCTTGTTAAAGTTCTTCAGGGCGCTGACGGGGCTAAGAATTTTTCTCAGTGCGACTCTTTACTTTTGGGAGATAAGTGTGGCGCTCATACATTTCCGGTCATAGAAAATCATAACGAATCGGCGGTTACCGAGCATGAAGCTACTACTTCAAAGATAAGTGAGGATCAGCTTTTTTATTGTACTCAAAGAGGTATTTCCGAAGAAAATGCCGTGAGCCTTATTATTAGTGGTTATACAAAAGAAGTTATTAATCAGCTTCCCATGGAATTTGCCGTGGAGGCACAAAAATTACTGCAAATCTCTCTTGAGGGAAGTGTGGGATAGTTTATTTTATGAATATTTTCAGTACAGATTATATTTTGTTTTCACTTGGGGGTATCGGTGTGAGCCTTCTTGAGCTTCTTTCTGTCATAATAGGTCTTACAAATGTTTTTTTAGCGGGAAGAGGGAAATCGATTAATTATTGGTTTGGGTATCTCTATGCTTTATTGTTGTTTTTCCTTTTTATGCAAAAACATCTTTATTCGAGTATGCTCCTTCAGCCCATATCGCTGACTATAGCTATTTTTGGGCATTACAGATGGACTCATCCGAGACTCAACGAAGCCAATGAGAAGAAAGAGTTAAAAATATCCATAATGAAAAGCAGGGAAAGAGTCTCATTTATAGCTATTATTGTCGCTTTTACCGTTCTGTGGGGATTTTTTGTGACTTGGTCCGGCAAGATGTTTCCGGATCTGTTCCCGAGTGCTACAAGGCCTTTTTTAGATGCTTTAGTGCTGGGGCTGATGCTTGTAGCTCAATATCTTTCTGCACAAAAGAAACTTGACTGCTGGGCCGTGTGGCTGATAGTCAATACAACAAATATCATTTTATATTTATCCGCGGGTCTTATCTTTATGCCTATTGTAAGTGGAGTGTATCTGCTTTTGGCATTTTTCGGATTTGCTTCGTGGAAAAAACAATGGAGGGCACAAAATGATGCTATCAATTAAAGACCTGCACGCAAGCGTAGGCGATAAAGAAATTTTGAAAGGAATTAATTTGGAGGTTAATGATGGGGAAATCCATGCTATTATGGGCCCCAACGGCTCGGGAAAATCCACACTTTCTGCCGTACTTGCCGGCAAAGAAACTTTTACCGTCACCTCCGGAGAGGTTCTTTTCGATGGTAAGAATATGCTCGAAATGTCTCCCGAAGAGCGTTCTTGGGCGGGCCTCTTTTTAAGTTTTCAGTATCCTATCGAAATACCCGGGGTTTCCAATGTTAATTTTATGAAAAGCGCCATAAACGAGCACCGTGAGCATAAGAATCTCCCCCCTCTAAATGCTGCTGAGTTTCTTAAACTTATGCGTCAGAAAATGGCGGTAGTGGAGATGGATAGTTCATTTTCCTCACGCGGTGTGAATGTGGGATTTTCCGGAGGAGAAAAGAAAAGGAACGAGATATTTCAAATGGCCATGCTCGAACCTCGCCTCGCGATATTGGATGAGACCGATAGTGGACTGGATGTAGATGCTCTGAGGGTAGTAGCCACAGGGGTGAACAAGCTAAAAAGGGAGAACAATGCTTTTATTGTTATCACCCACTACCAAAGACTTTTAGACTATATTGTTCCAGATATCGTACACATTTTATATAAGGGAAGAATTATTAAAACTGCCGGGAAAGAGCTTGCTCTTGAAGTGGAAAAGAGAGGTTATGACTGGCTAATTAACGGATAAATATGTCGGGAGAGAATTATATATATGCCCCCACCCCTTCTGTTGCCCATCAATTCAGATGCAGAGTTCCCATGAAAGGTACCAGACAGATTTTTATTGTCGATGGGGGTGTGCAGGGGACCAAAAACCCTTTTTCATTCATTGCCGGAAGGGGAAAGATTATGGATGAGTTTCTTCAAGTTATCAGCATACGGACAGAAGATTCTCCTCTGCACATTAAATTTGAAAACAATATTGTCCTTGAAGAGGATTCGAGCGCGAAAATACTGCTCTGTTCTCACACATTTTCTCACGATAGATTCGTCACTGATGAAACTATTAATATTTCATTAAAAGAGGGTGCGGAGGGCGATATTGTGTTAATGCAAAATGAGCACAACTTAGCTACTCACAGCACATTGCTAAACATAGATATGGCTGCGTCTGCTACTCTGAAGATGTCATTTATCACTCTGCACGGAGGGACAATTAAAAACAATATCATCGTAAATCTAAATGGAGAACATTCCAAAATCGATCTGAGCGGTCTTTATCTTGTCGATGGGGAGCAGCTGGTAGAAAACAACTTAACTCTTTTTCACAAAGTGCCTAATTGCGTTAGCAATCAGCTTTTTAAAGGCATTTTGGACAATAAGTCGGTAGCCAGATTCAACGGAATCATTAAAGTCGTACCCGATGCACAAAAGACAGAAGCCTTTCAGGCAAATCACAATTTGCTTCTCTCAAATGATGCAAAAATTTATACTCAGCCTCAGCTGGAAATTTATGCTGACGATGTAAAATGCTCTCACGGAGCCACTATAGGCAGGCTTGATATAGATGAATTGTTCTATATGAGATCAAGGGGCATTTCCGCTCATCAGGCAAAGCTTCTTCAACAGATGGCTTTTGCTTATTCGGTTCTCGAAAAAATATCGAATACCGAGCTTCGCGAAAGAATGTTATCCCTCGTAGAGAAAAGGCTGCGCGGAGAATTTACGGATTGCAAAAATTGCAGTAAGAATTGTTGCTGATTTTTTGTTAGAATTATTGTTGATAACTTCCTTTATTTACCCTTTTTTTCTGTATCATTTCATAATAACTTGCACTTCAATTACACGCCTTACTAACCAGGCCTTTTGTATTTATGGAAACTTATACCTACGATGAAGCCCTTGAGGCAAGCAAACAATACTTCAAGGGAGACGAGCTCGCTGCCTCTGTTTGGATAAACAAATATGCGATGAAAGATTCTTTCGGAAATCTTTACGAGAAATCTCCGGAAGATATGCATAATCGTTTAGCAAACGAATTTGCAAGAATTGAATCAAAATACCCAAATCCTTTAACCTCTGAGGAAATATTTGACCTCTTGAGGGATTTCAAATATATTATTCCTCAAGGAGGACCCATGTCCGGCATAGGAAACAATCATCAGATAGCTTCCCTATCAAATTGTTTTGTAATAGGGCATAGCCATCCCGCCGATTCTTATGGTGGAATTATGAAAATAGATGAGGAACAGGTACAGCTTATGAAGCGCCGCGGAGGGGTAGGTCACGATTTATCTCACATTAGACCCTCCGGAAGTGCTGTTCTTAATAGCGCCCTCACATCTACGGGTGTCGTTCCTTTTATGGAAAGATACTCAAATTCCACACGAGAAGTGGCCCAAGACGGCAGAAGAGGAGCTCTTATGCTCTCAATTTCTATTAAGCATCCCGATTCTGAAAATTTCATAGATGCGAAAATGGAAAAGGGAAAGGTGACCGGAGCCAATGTTTCTGTGAAGATTGATGATGATTTTATGAGATGCGCTCTAAATAATAAATTATATGCTCAGAAATATCCCGTAGATTCTGTCAATCCGAAAGTAAAGAAAGAGATCGATGCAAGTGCTTTATGGAAAAAAATCATTCATAATGCATGGAAATCTGCAGAGCCGGGGATTCTTTTCTGGGACACTATCATTAGGGAATCCGTAGCAGACTGCTATGCCGATTTAGGGTACAGAACTGTAAGCACCAATCCCTGCGGAGAGATCCCTCTCTGTCCATACGATTCATGCAGACTAATAGCCATAAATCTCTATTCTTATGTAGATAAGCCTTTCACTCCTGAAGCATCATTTGACTTAAACCTGTTTAAAGATCATGTTAAAAAGGCTATGAGACTTATGGATGACCTTATCGACCTTGAGATGGAGAAGATCGATGCGATATTAGCTAAAGTTAAAAAAGACCCTGAAGATGAAGATGTTAAACGAGTTGAGATAGAACTTTGGGAGAAAATTCGTGAGAAATCTCTCGGAGGAAGAAGGACCGGACTCGGAATAACCGGAGAAGGAGATATGCTTGCCGCCCTCGGACTTACTTACGGTTCTGAGAAATCCATTAAATTTGCTACCGATATACAAAAAACTCTCGCCGTGGAAGCATATCGTTCTTCCGTAAATATGGCAAAGGAGAGGGGTTCTTTCCCTATTTTTGATTCTAATCGAGAAGCAAATAATCCGATGATTTCACGTATCCGTCGTGAAGATGAAGAGCTGTATGACGAGATGGTTAGATACGGCAGGCGCAATATTTCAATGCTCACAATAGCCCCTACCGGTACTACTTCTCTTATGACACAGACCACTTCCGGAATAGAACCTGTTTTCCTCCCTTATTACAAGAGAAGAAGAAAGGTAAATCCCAATGACTTAAACGCAGTCGTGGCTTTTAAAGATGAAAACGGAGATTGTTTCGAGGAGTATTTTGTTTTCCATCACCATTTTCTGACCTGGTGCGAAGTAAACGGATATGATGTCGAAAAAGTGAAGAAGATGTCAGAAGAAGAGCTCGGCGAGCTTGTTAAAAAATCCCCATATAACAAAGCTACTTCCAACGATATAGACTGGGTGGCTAAAGTAAAAATGCAGGGAAAAATGCAGAAGTGGGTGGATCATTCTATAAGTGTCACGGTAAACCTCCCTAATGACATCAGCGAAGATGTGGTGGCTGAAGTATATAAAACCGCATGGGAATCGGGTTGTAAAGGGATAACCGTCTATAGAGATGGTTCTCGTACCGGTGTGCTTGTGTCTGCTAAAGGTGCTGAGGTACTACAGAGACCCAAAAAACGCCCGAAATCGCTTGATGCCGATGTTATACGATTTAAAAACGGGACAGAACAATGGATCGCATTTGTCGGCAAAATGGGGGGAAAACCATACGAAATTTTTACCGGTATAATGGATGACACCCGTTCAATACCGACATCCATCACCAGCGGATGGATTGTGAAAGAGAAGGATGAAGAGACCGGAAAATCAAGATATGATTTCCATTATAAAGACAAATACGGATACCCTGGCGTTCAAGGCGGTATTTCCCACATGTTCAATAAAGAGTTTTGGAATTATGCCAAGCTTATTTCAGGGGTTATACGAAACGGAATGCCGATTGTAGATATTCTTAATCTCGTAAGAGGGCTAAACCTTGACGATGAAAGCATCAATACATGGAAAAACGGCGTAGAACGCGCTTTGAAGCAATATATACCCAACGGCACTAAAGATGAAACAGGGCAGAAATGTGAAAAATGCGGTTCTCATAACCTTATCTATCAGGAAGGATGTCTTATATGTCAAGATTGTGGTCACGGTAAATGCGGGTAGCATTTTAATAATATGAATATTGTATCATATCCCAACGCCAAAATCAATATCGGTCTTCAAATCATAGGACGGAGAGATGATGGTTTTCATAACATAGAAACCGTTTTTGCGCCGTTAGATCTTTGTGATATTCTTGAGATAGTAGAAGAAGATTTTTTAAAAATTCAGCACTATGGGATCTCTTATGCCCTGCCTGAAAATTCGTCAACTGAAGATCTATGCATCAAGGCTTATAACTTATTAAAAAAAGATTTTGATATTCCACCTGTAGGAATCTACCTTTACAAAAAAATACCGGTAGGAGCGGGCCTCGGAGGGGGAAGTTCCGATGCTGCTTTTACCCTTAAAACTTTAAATACCCTTTTTTCACTGGGCCTTGATGAAAAACATCTGATACATTATGCTTCAAAGCTTGGAAGCGATTGTCCGTTTTTCATCAATAACAGACCTGCGTTGGGGGAGGGAAAAGGGGATATACTTTCTCCTATTGAGTCAAAGACTCTAAATGATATTTTCGGCGATAACGCCAAATACAAAATCGTGCTTAAAACTTCTTCAATTTCGATTTCTACCGCCGAAGCCTATAAAGGGGTAAAAACAGGAAATCCTCAAAAAAGCCTAAAAGAGCTCGTTTGTGCCCCTATCGACGAGTGGAAGTATAATATACATAACGACTTTGAAACGAGCATATTTGCCAGATTTCCTGCATTAAATGAAGAAAAGGAGAAATTATATGCCGATGGGGCCCTCTTTGCTCTGATGAGCGGAAGTGGTTCATCCATTTATGGTATTTTTAAAAAATAATTGAAAAAATATGATTAATTACTCTGAAGAAAACTCAAAAAAGAATCGAAGCAATAATTTCGGTAGTCGAAATGCTATTGCCGTAGGCATTATCTTAGTCGCACTCGGATGTATTATTTTTCTTTATAATGCCGGTGTTATCCCATGGGGAATAAAACATTTGTTGATTTCGTGGCAGATGCTTTTAATTTTATTAGGAATATTTTCTCTCGCCTCAGAAAATAAAATCGCAGGTATAGTTTTAATACTGATAGGTGGGTTTTTCATCATTCCGAGATTGAACGGTATTTTCCCAAATTTCATCTTATTCGGTCCTTCGTTTACAAGAAATTTTTGGCCGCTGTTGATTGTGGTGACAGGGATATTGATTATTGCTTCATCGAGAAAAGAACATAATTGGTTCATCTCCACAGGGGGAAAAGTGGACGGATACAGCTCAGAGAACAAAGATGGATCGGTGAATTACAGCTTCGTCTTCGGGGGGACAGAGCAGGTATTTCCTGAACCTGTATTTAAAGGAGGTTCTATTAAAACTGTTTTCGGAGGGATGACTCTCGATTTAAGAAGGAGCTCTCTTCCTGAGGATGGACCGGTATATTTGAAGATAGAAACAACATTTGGAGGGGTCACTATCATCGTTCCTGAGCAGTGGAGTGTAGAAATTCATCAGAATTCATTTATGGGAGGTTTTGCAGATAGAAGATATACAAGACCGTCATATATCAACAATAAACAAAAACTTATTATTGATGCAAAATGCACTTTTGGTGGCGGAGATATTAAATAATTATAAATATTTTTCTCTTTTTTAAAATATTTATAAAATCAATGCAACGAAACCGTATCGTTTTGCATCTATGTAGTAGGTTTAGGTTTTAGTACACAAGAAGGGGTGCCTGTTGTAGCAGAGGGGTACCTCTTTTTTTATGTATCTTCTTCAATCCTCTTTCGCAATATTTTCGGTAAGTTTGGGTAAAATCTTCCATGCAGGGAGTGCGGTAATTAAAAATCCTATCAATGCAACACTTACAAATGTTATCATCACATCACTCGCTTTTATTACCACAGGATATGAAGAGACAATAAAATTCCCGGGCATTTTTATTACTCCGAAATATATCTGAATCAAGCAGAGAATTACTCCGAGCGCAAGTCCAACCACTGCTCCCGAAAGGGTTATCATCCATCCTTCCAAAATAAAAATACGCTTTACTAAAGGATTGGGAGCTCCTATGCTTTTGAGTGTCTGTATGTCATCTTTCTTTTCTATTATCAACATAGTCAAAGAACCGAAAACATTACAGGACACTACAATAATGATGAAAAGAAGAATTGTGTATATCGCTACCTTTTCGTATGTCATCATCTTATATACAGTCTCGTTCTGCTGATACCGATTTAATATTTTGAACTCTTTTCCAAGTAAAGCTCTATACTCCTTTTGGATAGAATTAATATCGCTCCCTTGAACTACTTTAATTTCTAAGGAGCTGACTTCGTCAGTATAATCAAGAAGATTCCTCGCTGTTTTTATCGGAATAAATATATAATTTTTATCAAAGTTTTGTTCGAGAGAAAAAATACCTACAGGAAAAAGAACTTCTTTTCGAAGGGATGAAATCGGATTGATGATGGAAACTGCCTCTTTGCGAGAAGGATAATATATTTCAAGAGGATCAAGAAAACGAGGTCTTATCTGCATTTCTCCTGCCAAACTTCTCCCTACCACTGCCTGTGCTATCTGACCATGCATTAATTCAAAATCACCTTCTATTAACGAGGCCTCTATACTCGTGTTTTGGGCATATAGAGAATCAACCCCTTTAATGATCGCCACCCCCTGGTGTTTGTCATAAATGATAAATACATTTTCTTCAACCACTTCAGATACGGATTGAATCCTGTTATCGTTTTTCATCGTATAAAAAGGAGCCGTATCGGGAGAAAAAAATTTACTTGTTTCGGGTAAAACTACTAAATCTGATTCTGAAGAGCTGTAAATATCTTTTACAAGCCCTTCAAAACCATTGTAAACAGACATCACTACGACAAGAGCCGTAGTTCCTATGGCTATTCCTATCGCACTTATAAGCGAAATGATATTAATCACATTGTGTGATTTCTTCGCGAAAAGATATCGCTTCGCTATGAAGTACGGAAGATGCATCACTCTCTTATTTTAGAAGCTCCTCGATATGCTCCACATAGTCAAGAGAATCATCAAGACAGAAAATTAGCTCCGGGACGATTCTCAATTGCTTGGCGACAACTCTTCCGAGTTCTCCTCGTATTGACTTGGAGGAATCCTGAACCATCTTCATTACATCGGACGATCTCGAAGAGGGGAAAATGCTTATATAAATTTTGGCTACAGCCAAATCAGGACTTATTTTTACACCACTTACCGTAATCATAGCCCCTCCGAAAGCAGCCATCCCTCTCGCTCGAATAATCTCGGCTAAGTGACGCTGTAGTTCTTTACTTACTTTTAACTGTCTTGTGCTTTCCCCTTCCATGATTATTCAAATTTTAAAATATAATAGTTCTTTTTACCTTTTTGAACAAGAACATATTTGCTATCCATCAAATCCTCCTGAGTAATCATCCTTTCAATATCGGCACATTTATCTTTATTGATAGAGACTCCTCCCCCTTGAATCATCTTGCGACATTCACCCTTAGAGGGGAAGACATCTGTGTCTAATGCCAACAACTCGATAATATTTTTGGAGAGAATCTCTTTCTTTAAGTCAAACTGTGGAACTCCCTCAAATACAGAAAGAAATGTCTTTTCGTCCAACTCACGCAAAGCAGCTGAAGTGGAATTACCAAAAAGTATCTGAGATGCACTTACTGCCTTGTCAAACTCCTCTTGTCCGTGTACCATTACAGTAACCTCTTTGGCAAGAAGTTTTTGAAGAGTTCGCAGATGGGGAGCCTGCTCATGTTCAGCAATAGCTGTTTCTATCTCCTCACGAGAGAGCATAGTAAATATTTTGATATATTTCTTGGCATCATCATCACTTACATTGAGCCAAAACTGGTAAAATGTATAAGGGGTGGTATATTCCGGTGAAAGCCATATATTTCCTTTCTCTGTTTTGCCAAACTTGCCTCCGTCGGCTTTTGTAATTAGAGGGCAAACCAGAGCGTATGCCTCTTTGGAGAGTTTTCTTCGTATCAATTCGGCACCTGTGGTAATATTTCCCCATTGGTCACTTCCTCCCATCTGAAGAGTACAGCCGTAATGCTCGTAGAGGTATAGATAATCATATCCCTGAAGGAGCTGATATGTAAATTCTGTGAAAGACATCCCTTCGCGCTCTTCACCGGAGAGTCTCTTTTTAACAGAATCTTTGCTCATCATATAGTTTACGGTTATGTGCTTACCTATATCACGAGTAAAATTCAAAAAGGTATAATCTTTCATCCAGTCATAGTTATTGAGTAACATCGCCGAATTCGCTTCTTTACTGTCAAAATCGAGAAAGCGGGATAGCTGTCTTTTAATAGAATCTTGGTTGTGTCTGAGTGTCTTTTCATCCAACAGATTTCTCTCCTGCGACTTCATCGACGGATCCCCTATCATCCCTGTCGCACCTCCAAGAACAGCGATAGGCTTATGTCCGCAGTTTTGAAAATGTTTTAAAATCATAATACTTACTAAATGACCTATGTGAAGAGAATCAGCCGTGGGGTCTATCCCCACGTATGCTACTGCAGGACCTTTTAGCAGTTCTTCTTCGGTTCCTGGCATCATGCTGTGAACCATTCCTCTCCATTCTAATTCTTTAACAAAATTCTTCATTTTTATATAATTATTTGATAGATACGATTAATATTCGCAAAAGTAACTAATTTTTACTACTTTCGTAGCTACATTAATTTAATAAGACTTTTTTATGAAAAGATTTTTTCTTCGACTCATTATTTCGTTATCCGTATTCACTTTTATATCATTCTCCGTTTCAGGACAGGATAAAACACTTATGGATAGACTTATGGCTATTCCGGGTGTGACCGATGTCAAAATAATGGAAAGTACGGAATTTTCAGAAAAATATTTAATCCTATTTGAACATTATATTGACTACAAAGATCATGCAGCCGGTACATTTACTCAAAGGGTGTTTGTAAATCATGTTGACTACGACAGCGCCACAGTAGTGGTTACAGAGGGTTACGGGGCACAATACGCAGCCAGAGCAGGGTACAGGGAGGAGGTTTCTGCTCTTTTCAATACCAATTTGGTAGTGGTGGAGCATCGATATTTTCTCGATTCCACCCCTAAAGACCTCAACTGGGATTATCTCACTGCAGAAAATTCGGCAAACGATCTGCACGAAGTAGTGACCGCTCTGAAAGCAATCTACCCTAAGAAATGGATCGCCACAGGTATTAGCAAGGGGGGTCAGACCGTTACCCTTTATCGCACATTTTTCCCCGAAGATATTGACATCAGTATCCCTTATGTAGCCCCTTTATGCAGAAGTGCCGAAGACGGTCGCCACGAACCTTTTATAGCAAATTATTGCGGTACACCGCAGGAAAGAAAGATTATAAAGGATTTTCAAATAGAGGTGCTAAAGCGCAAAAAGTCGGTGATGCCGCTTTTCGACTCCCTCGCCAAAGCGCAGAATCTGACCTTTAATCTCCCTAATTGCGATATTTTCGATTACTGTGTTCTCGAATTTCCTTTTGCCTTGTGGCAATGGGGTACCCCTGTTTCCTCTATCCCCTCTCTTGATGCTCCGGATAGTGAAATGTTCAACTATCTTGTGAAAATTGCAGGACCAGATTATTTCCAAAGCTGGGGACCCACCTCTTCTTTTTTTGTCCAGGCAGCCAAAGAACTCGGATATTACGGCTACGATACAAAGCCTTTCAAAAAATGGCTTGGAATCAAAAGCACCAAAGGTTATCTTGGAAAGCTCTTTTTGCCTCAGGATAAAGAGTTTAAATTTGATCCGGCTCTTTATAAAAAAATCAGTAAATTCTTAAAGACCACCGATGCTAAAATGGTGTTTATTTATGGACAGTACGACCCATGGTCAGCAGTGATGGTCGAAGATCCGGGTAAAGAAAATATCAAAATTTTTATTGATCCGAATGGGAGTCACCGCGCACGAATTAATACTTTCCCTCCACAGACCAAGAAGGAGATAATATCCATCATCAGAGAGTGGCTATATAACTAATATGATACTATTTAGAAAGATACAACTGGGCGATGCCCACAATCCATCCGATAAGGAATGGATCGATTCTCTTTTACATTACTCCGATTACAGAGCTACCGAATACTGTTTTACTTCACTGTTTATCTGGAGCGACATTTACAACAGTGAGATAGGGAGGCTGAATGACTGGCTGATAGTGAGATCTATCTTTAAAGGAACTGCTCAATATGTGTTCCCTGCCGGTAGGGGAGATCTCAAAGAAGCCCTGCGGGCAATGATAGAGGACGCAAAGGAGAATGAACTGAAATTTCTCCTTACGGCAATTCCCCCTTCGCAAGTGGATGTAATCGAGAACCTATTCCCCGGAGAGTTTGAATTTTCCTCTCATCGCAACACATACGATTATATATATGACAGAGAGCAGCTCTCTACCCTTTCCGGTAAAAAATATCAGTCTAAAAGAAATTTTATCTCCAGATTTAAAAGGTTGCCGGAGTGGGAATATGAACGCTTCGACTGAGAGGATGATACTCACTGCTCGCGCCAAATAGATGAGTGTAAGGCGATGACCGCCGAATGGTGTCGTCAGAATGGCTGCACTCAAAGTGCCTCAATGCACACAGAAAGCTGCGCCACCTATAAGGCTCTCACCCATTTTAAAGTTCTCAATCTTCACGGAGGGATTCTTCGAGTAGATGGAAAAGTGGTGGCATACACGCTCGGAGAGCCTATTAACAGCGACACTTTTATTATTCATATCGAAAAAGCCTTTTCCGATATAGTCGGCGCATATCCGATGATAAATCAGTCATTTATCCTCAATGAAGCTATGGATTACAAATATATTAATCGTGAAGATGATGCAGGCGACGAGGGACTTAGGACAGCAAAACTATCATATCATCCAGTATTTATGGAAGAGAAGTTTTGTGCTGTTAAAAAATAGTTATATTTGCATTTTGTATTAATAATAGAAATGGGACTATATCTCAAGAAAAAGTTAGAAGACAAAGCAAGAATCTATGTATGGGAGATAACTGAAAGCGAAGAAGAACTCCGTAATATCTGTTCTCCTATCCCTAATGATGAACTCGAAGAACTTGAAATTCTTAAAAGCCCTGCAAGGAGGAAAGAGAAACTTGCGGTAAGGGCTCTTTTAAACGAGCTCTTTCCTGAAAAAGTATATTTAGGTCACCACGACAATGGAAAGCCCTATATCCAAAACTACGCCGACGAGATTAGCATTTCTCACACTTCTCGCTTTGCTTGCATCATCACCCATCCTGAAGAAGATGTGGGGATAGACATAGAGTGCTATAATCGTGATTTCTCTGCTGTGGAGAAAAGGGCACTCTCAGAAGATGAGATAGAAGATCTCAGCGACAAAAATCACAATCTTCAACTCGCCATCTACTGGTGTGCCAAAGAGGCTATCTATAAAAGAATGTCTCAAAATGGTGTCGATTTTGCAGAACAGATAGAGCTTGAGCGTTTTAACCCCCGTCAAGACGGTGAACTCGAAGCCATCTTTACTCATAAAGACGGCGAAGAGGATGAGTTTGACCTTGAATATGAACTCATTGACGACCATGTAATGGTGTGGCTGGTGGGGTAATGATTGTTTTTTAAAAAAAAATTTATATCTTTGCCGCCCGATAAATACTGACTTATGGTGTAATGGTAGCACTAC
>CAZSXE010000013.1:0-30523 GCA_964611185.1 uncultured Muribaculaceae bacterium
CCCCCCATAATGTGTGGCTTAGGGAGAGTCTCAGCCGCACCAGACAAGTTATTGCGAAGCAATGACGCAGGATGGGAGAATGGAACACTCTCCCTAAGCCATACATTATGGGGGGAGGGAAGTAATTATAATAATTTTCTATTTTACATCCTGAAATCTATATTGAACAGCTTCTGAGATGTGGGTTACAGAGATGTTTTCTGAACCATCCATGTCTGCGATAGTTCTTGAAATTTTCAACACCCTTCCGTACCCTCTTGCCGAAAGAAATAATTTTTTCATTACTCGATCCATAAAGCTTTTTTCCCTCTCTCCCAATGGACAAAACCTCTTTAACTGCTCTGCATTCATCTGTGAATTGGTGTAAGTATTGTTCTCATTTAAAAATCGATTTTCCTGTATTTTTCTTGCCGCCTCCACTCTTTCGGCAATCACAGAACTGCTCTCCTCTCTCACTCCATTTAAGAGAGAACTTCCCTCCACTGCCTTAACATGAATATTTAAATCTATTCTATCCATTAATGGCCCTGATAGCTTAGAGAGGTATCTTTCTATCATCTGAGAAGAACAAGAACATTTGTGATTATCATCACCAAAATATCCGCACGGACACGGATTCATGGACCCGACAAGCATAAAAGAAGCAGGATATTTTACCTTATATTTTACCCTTGAAATACAAATTTCCCTCTCTTCAAGGGGCTGACGAAGAACATTCAGGGCATTAGTACTGTATTGAGTAATCTCATCAAGATATAGTACTCCGTTATGGGCAAGAGATATTTCTCCGGGAGAGGCATTTTGTCCTCCCCCCACTAAAGAAACTATGCTTCCTGTATGATGGGGCGAACGAAAAGGACGCTCCTTGATAAGACCATGCTTCCCGAGAGAAAGCCCTGCTACAGAATAAATTGCACTTGTTTCTAAAGACTCTTTCCTCCCCATCTGAGGAAGAATGGAAGATAAACATCGCGACATAAAACTTTTTCCTGCTCCCGGAGGCCCCGTTAATATGACATTATGACCTCCTGAGGCAGCTATCTCCATCCCCCTCTTGGCAAACCCCTGACCTATAACATCCGCAAAATCGTCTTTGATTCTCCTACTCGGTTCTTCTTCATACTCTCTCCTGACGACCAGTAAATTATCAGCATAAGATTCACCATTAATAATATCAATAAGCTCGGCAAGATTATTTGCTCCGTATATCCTTATTCCATCCACATCAGCCGCTTCCACGGCAGACTCCACAGGAAAAATACACCCCTTATATCCGAGCTCCGCCGCCTTTATGGCAATAGGGAGCGCACCCGGCACAGGTCGCATTCTTCCATCAAGAGAAAGCTCACCCATTACCATAAAATCACTCGCCTGTATAAAAGAAATTTGTTCAGAGGCAGCAAGAAGGCCCACAGCAATAGCGGCATCAAACGCAGATCCCTCCTTTCTAATATTGGCGGGAGCCAAGTTAATTACTGTTTTTCTACCAGGCACTCTGTAATTATAACTTTTTAAAGCGGTGGTAACTCTAAGGAGAGATTCTTTAACGGCACTATCCGGCAATCCTATTAAGAATATACCTACCCCCACCTGGACAGACACCTCTGCCGTAACGGGAATTACCTCAAGTCCTACACAGGAGGCACAATATGCTCTACACAACATAATATTGATTATTTAATAAAAACATCAGATTCAAAAGTAGAAGATTTGACAATAATCTACAATAAGGAGAGTTTAAGTTTATTCGTTTTTATATTTTTCGATAGCAAAAAAACTGTTTTTTAAAAAAAATCGCCACAAAATTTCAATAATTCACCACATTTTTTTGTTTTCACCACCCCCATTTGAATCACGCCCCATTTTTTAGATGAAAAATTAATATTGAATTATGTTTGCGCGATTAAAAAACGACACAATGATAAAACAGAATCTTATTGATTTATACAGAGAGAGCTTCAATGCCAACTCTGACAGAGCCGCTCTTACGGACTATCCCACTAAAGAGACATTTACATATCTTGAAACTGCCGCCATCATCCAGAAGCTCCACTGGATTTTCAAAGAAGCCGGCATAGAACAAGGTGATAAAATAGCATTGATTGGTAAAAACACGGCTCGCTGGGTTATTGCAGAGCTATCTGTCATTACTTATGGTGCAGTCATAGTTCCGATACTTCAAGATTTTCATGCGGAAGATATAAACAACATCATTCATCACTCTGAATCCAAATTATTGTTCGTCGATGACGCTCATTCATCAGTAATCGACACCGAAATAAACTCAGACCTCTCCATAACATTGTCTCTTACCGATTTCAAATGTATCTATGAACGGCTCGGAAACCATGTCACATCTTTCTCCGCAAATATCGAACAATTATTTAAGGAAAAATATCCATCTACATATAAAAAAGAAGATATAGTATTTGCAGATGTTCCCAACAGTCAGATGATCTGGCTAAGTTACACTTCCGGAACTACCGGAAACAGCAAAGGGGTAATGATTACAGCCAACAGCCTCGTTTCCAACATATTATATGCTACAAAAATAGCAAAGATGTGGATTCCGGGAGGCAATGAACTCTCTTATCTTCCCTTAGCACACGCCTACGGAGGAGTATTCGATGTGCTCGCACCCCTTACCATAGGCTCGCACATATACCTGTTCGGCAAACTTCCTGCCGCAAGCGTGATGATACAGGCATTGAACGAAGTTCGTCCATACTCTTTTCTCTCTGTTCCACTTCTTATTGAAAAAATATGTAAAGCGAAAGTATTCCCTCTTCTTGAAAAGAACCCTGTAAAAACACTTATAAAGATCCCCTTAGTCAATAAATTTATCTATAAAACCATTAACAAAAAGATAAAAGGGGTGTTTGGCGGAGATGGACTTTGGGAGATGAATATGGGTGGAGCAGCAGTAGATCCTCAAGTTGAAGCTCTCCTTATGAAGATGAAATTTCCATTTACCGTAGGTTACGGAATGACGGAATGTGGCCCCTTGATAAGTTATACCACCCATTCAAAATACAAAGCAGGCTCCTGTGGGGCGATAATTCCGGGGATGGAAGTAAAAATCGATTCCACTGATCCATATAATATCCCAGGTGAAATATGTGTAAGAGGAGAAAATGTAATGCTCGGATACTATAAAAACGAAGAGGCCACCAAGGCTGTTCTAAGCGAGGACGGATGGATGCGCACTGGCGACCTCGGAATTATTGATAAAGATCAGACTATCTATATCAAAGGGCGTTGCAAAACGATGATACTTCTCTCCAACGGTCAGAATATTTACCCGGAACAGATTGAATTTAAGCTTAATAACTTAGAGCTCATCTCTGAAAGTCTCGTTATTCTCAAAGAAAACAGATTAATCGCCCTGGTATATCCGAATATTGAAGAGATTAAACAACGCTCCCTTTCACAGCAGGAAGTTAAAGAGATAATGAACAACAATCTCAAGAAATTGAACTCCTGCGTAGCTGTTTACGAAAAAATAACAGAAATTGAGCTCCGCGACAGTGAATTTGAAAAAACACCGAAAAAAAGCATTAAAAGATACCTTTATACGGCTATAAGATAGCCAAGTATCATATCTGTCGCCCCTATATGACTCTCTACATAATCCTTTGAAATCTCAGATATCTTACTATACACCTCTTCGGCGGTATCGGATGATATAAGATTTGTTAAAAGCGAAGTAAGTCCTTTTGATGAAGATACGGAAAAGGCTCCTCCGAGATCAATTAAATCACAGGCCTCCTTAAACTGGTGATAATTGGGTCCGAAGAAAACAGGAGAGCCATAAGCTGCCGCTTCGAGGATATTGTGTATGCCCACTCCAAACCCACCTCCGATATAGGCATATTTGCCATATTTATAGAGAGAAGAGAGAAGTCCCATACAATCTATTACCAATATTTGAGCCTCACGCAAAAGGCGAAAATCGCCGCATTGAGAGAATAAAACAATTTTATAATCGGAGAAACATCTGAGAATCGAACCAATACGCTCTTTATTAACCTCATGAGGGACCAAAACCATCTTTAACCGAGGAAAAGATTTGAGGGTTTTACAGAGGAGCAGCTCATCTTTTTCCCAAGTGCTTCCGGCAATGAGCGTTATGAAATCCTGTGAAAACCTTTTCACTGTCTCATTGTCTTTAACGGCGTTTTCATCAGCAACTTTTTTTACTCTGTCAAAGCGAGTATCCCCGCTGACTACCACATTTTCGACCCCTATTTTATTCAAAAGATTTTTAGAAATCTCATCCTGTACAAAAATCAACTCATAAAAAGAGAGGATTCTACGGAAAAAAGAACCATACCACTTAAAAAACAGCTGCTTCGGTCTGAATATCGAAGAGACTAAATAGCATGGAATCGATTGTGAATGAAGAACAGACAGAAAAAAGTACCAGTACTCATATTTAATAAAAAAAACTGCCTTAGGATTAACTGCATTTATAAATTTTCGAGCATTACGGAATGAATCGACAGGTAAATAGTAAACCCAATCTGCATATTTGTAATTTTTTCTTAACTCGTACCCCGAAGGGGAGAAAAAAGTTACAAGTATTTTTTCATCTTTACCGCTTTTTTTGCATTTTTCAATCAATGGACGAGCTTGTTCAAATTCACCGATTGAAGCACAATGAAACCAAACAACAGGCTTATCGCTTATCACCTCATCTTTTATTCGATCAAGGAGTCTATATCTCCCCTTTATGAAAAGGGAGGCCTTCTTGTTGAAAGGGGAAATTATCGCCGCTCCCAAAAAATAAAGAAAAATTCCTATTTGGTATAATATTGTCAATCTCTATCAAATTAAGGTGCGAAAGTAAGAATAAAAAAGATTAATCACTATCTTTGTAAACTTTTATTAAATAAAAAGAACATTTTATATCTATAAAAAAGTTATAAATGAATAGATTACTCACACTGACAGGCCAATACTTCCTCCTTATGAAAAGGACTTTCAAAAAGCCTGAAAAATGGGGTATCTTTTTCAGACAATGCATTTCAGAAGCAGACAAACTTGTAATAAACTCTATCCCTCTTGTAGCATTAATTTCCGTTTTTATCGGAGCAGTACTCGTCATTCAGACAGCCAATAATCTTGAAAATCCTTTAATTCCAAAGATGTACATAGGATATATGACGAGGGAAAGTCTTATTCTTGAATTCAGTTCCACTATGATCTGCCTGATACTTGCCGGTAAAATCGGTTCCAATATCTCCTCCGAGATAGGGAGTATGAGAATTACCGAGCAGATAGATGCTATGGATATGATGGGTGTCAATTCAGCAAACTACCTCATACTCCCCAAATTAACTGTCACCACGCTTCTTAATCCCCTTCTTATGCTTATGAGTTTTATGCTCGGCTTATTAGGTGGTTATTTGATTGTTGCCATTACCGGGATTATCAGTCCTGACACATTTGTCACCGGGATAAGGTTTTGGTTTCTCGATTTATATGTCATTTACAGTATCATCAAAACAGCTGTATTCAGTTTTATTATAACCTCTATTTCTTGTTTTTACGGATATAATGCCTCCAACGGCTCACTCGGTGTGGGGCGTTCCAGTACAAAAGCCATTGTCGTAAGCTCGGCTCTTATTTTAATTTTTAATCTTATGCTCACAAAGCTGATTCTCTAATGATAAAAGTAGAACATTTATATAAAGAATTTGATGATGAAGAGGTACTCCACGACATATCTCTCGATTATAAAGACGGAGAGTGTTCTCTTATTATCGGAGCAAGCGGCTCAGGCAAAACCGTTCTTTTAAAATCCATCGTAGGACTGCTTGAACCCGAAAAAGGGAATATATGGTTTGACGATATTCTCTACAACAGCTTATCCTCTGCCGAAAAAAAACTCATCCACACCAAGATAGGAATGTTATTTCAGGGTAGTGCACTGTTTGATTTCGCGACAGCCCAGGAAAATGTAATGTTTCCTATGAATTTCTTCACATCATGGACAAAATCCGAAAAAATCGAAAAGGCTAATTTATGTCTTAAAAAAGTGGGGCTTGTCAATGTTAACAATAAATATCCCTCAGAGCTTTCCGGAGGGATGCAAAAAAGGGTGGGCATTGCTCGAGCCATCGCATTGAACCCAAAATACCTATTCTGCGACGAGCCCAATTCCGGTCTTGACCCCAACACTTCGATACTGATCGACAGATTGATCAGAGATATTACTCAAGAATACAACATTACCACCATCATCAATACCCATGATATGAATTCCGTAATGGAAATTGGGGACAAAGTGGCGTTTATTTACAAAGGTCATATAAAATGGTGCGGTTCTAAAGAGGAAATTCTTCACACTGAATGTAGTGAATTAAATGATTTTGTTTTTGCATCAAATATGGCTAAACGGCTAAAATCTCTCATTTTCAAAAAATAAATGATTTCTGCTTCAATTTTTCTATCCATCTTCTATTGATTTAGTTTCTTAATGTCTTCATCCAATTCTTTGATACTCTCGTAATGTTCTATTTCTTTTTGCGTATATATGTATTTATCATATTCCGTTTCTGCCTTCTCAATCGCTAATTCGTGAGAAATTTTCCCTGCATTTGTCAGGACATTCTTTTCATTCATCAATAGAATTCCATCCAATCTTGCCACCCAGTCTTTTTGATACATAACCTTGTGAGCTATGGCTTGAGATTCAGCGTATGCAAGAAATTGCTCAACCAAAAGTTTCAGCGCAGATATTTCATTTTCATTGAGATAATTCTTTGCCACTTCAATATCAGTCTTTCGTACCTTTTTCGGAACAGAAGTGGAAGTAAGTCCCATTTGTGGAAGTGCGGCGTTGACTCTATAATAGACTAACTCAGCTGCTGTTTTGCCGCTTACTGCCCAAAGAAGCTTGTTTTGTACTTTCTTGAAGAACTCTATTGTCATCTGAGAGCTGGGATCGTAATCTATGCTTGTGGCATAAATATCCTTGATTTGCTGGTAAAATACTCTTTCGGATAAGCGGATTGATCTGATACGCTCAACCAATTCTTTGAAATAGTTCATAGATGAACCACTGGTAAACCTTTCGTCATTCAAAGAATAACCCTTTATAATATACTCGCTTAATCGTTTTGTCGCCCACTGTCTAAATTGAGTGCCTTGATAGGACTTTACGCGGTAGCCTACTGATATTATAACATCGAGATTATAGAAATTCGTGGGCTTAGTAAAATCGGAATTTCCGATTTTACGCATAGAAACAGCTTGGGACAGCTCTTTTTCTTCGAAAATATTCAGAATATGTTCATTGATGGTAGCTCTTGATTTTCCAAATAACTGCGACATCTGTTCGATAGAAAGCCAAACTGTCTCATTCTCAAATAGGACATCCACCTTGACATTACCGTCTTCGCTTTTGTATAGTACTATCTCATTCATTGTTAAAAACACTTTTTAGCAAGCATTGAAGTTCTCCTACTCTATCATCACTAATTACAGATGAAATCTGAAGCCGAGTTCGAGCTTAAACTGAAGAGGCTGAGATGTTCTGATGCTGAAAGGCTGATCACAGTCAAAGAAATATGCGACGCTCGGATCGAGATAAATACCAAGCAATTTAATAAACCTATACTCAAGTCCCACTCCGAGATTTGCAGACCACTGACTGCCGTTAATAGACTCAGTTCTATATGAAACTGCATCATTAAGCCCTTTTATGCTACATTTGGATTGAATCCCCTTTTCAAACATCCCCCCTGCCGCAACATAGAATTTAAGCACTTCGGTATGAAGAACATTAAAATAAAGCGAAAGCGGAACACCTACATAATGAATATTCTGTTCCACTAACCCCTGATAACTGTTATCGATAAGAGCCTGATATTCGCTATGAAGCAATGTATAATTAGCTCCGATTCCCAATGAAAGCCTGTCGGTAAATGAAAATTGAAGCTGAAGTCCGAAAGTCATAGGGAAAAAGAAATGAGGCTCGTTAATGGGGGTAATGCCGTAATTTGAAACGGATGAGTGTCCGGGGGCGTATTGAGGTACGGAAAAATCTGTGGAAGCAGGATTGGCAGCCATAATATTGGAAGCTATTCCTATCGAAACAGGAATCCTCCTCCCTGCCGATATCTCCTCTTCTTCAAATTCTTCAATAGGTCCAAAATAGCTGTTTCCCTGAGGTTTATCCCCTTCGGGCAATACCTCCGTGGCAGAATTAGCCTGTCGATCAGCCCCTGCGGAGACTTGCTCAGATACTGCGACTTCCTCCTCGGCTTCTTCGCTCTTTGACTGCACAAGTGCAATATTGCGAGAATCGCTCGAAGCTGTTTTTCTTTCAACAGAGGAAATTCTTCTTAATTTATCAATGGCAGGTGTGTCAATCTCAGGAACAGGAATCTGTACCACGGCAAGTTTTGAAACTTCTACATCGGGGGTTTCATTATTATTATAAGGGGTAAACAATATTAAACCGATGGATAGGGAGGCGGCAGCAGCTATCATTCCCGTCCATTTTAGAATAACGACTCTCCGTCTCCTGCTCAGTCCTTTTTCAATCCCATCCCAAACACTCTCCGAAACAGGCTCGGAATGTGAATCTGCCATTCTTTTAATTATTTTATCGAATTCTGTATTGTTCATCTCTTATTTTCCATTTTTAATATTCTCTCTTGAAGCCAAATTCTCGCCCTGCTCAACTGCGATCTTGATGCACCCTCCGTAATATTAAGATGCTTCGCTATTTCCAAATGAGTATAACCGTCTATTACACTCAAGTTAAACACTGTTCTGAATCCAGGGGGCATCTTCTCTATTAATGATATAATATCCTTTCCCTCAAGCCCTTGTGCGACATTGTCGATAAATGGTGTATCTATTTTAAGATCGGCAATATCTTTAGTCTCTTTCAAAACATCTCTTTTTCTTAAATCCATCAAAGCCGTGTTTACAAAAACCTTCCTCATCCAACCTTCAAAAGAACCATCTCCGTTATAGCTGTCGATTTTTGAAAAAACGGTTATAAAACCATCTTGCAAAATATCTTTAGCCTTTTCTCTGTCACCGACATACCTTACGCACACAGAAAACATACGGGGAGAAAATTTCTCGTATATCTCTCTCTGTGCTTTTCTTTCCTGCTTTTTGCAGGCAGCGATAAGCTCAATTTCCGAACGCTGGCAAGGTTTATCTTGTGACATCCTTTACATTTGTATAGATGCAAAAATAAGCCTTTTTGTTGCATTTTACTAAAAATTAATATGGGTAATGTTTGTACGGGGGATAAAATGATTAATTTTGTACTGTTTCAATTATTAAAAATGAAGAATATTAGACACATATCTGCTGCAGCTGCTGCACTTTTTATATCATTTTCAATCTCTCTCTTTTTCCCTTTTTCCATAAAGGCGCAGAAGGTTTTATCTGAAAGCGATTATTTTATTGAAGGGATTCGATATTACAATATTGAAGAGTTTGAGAAAGCAGAGACTCTATTTATTAAAGCACTTGAAAAAAACTCCGATAATGATGCCGCCTGTTACTATTTAGCCCTGACATATTACGGCCTTCGAAATGTGGATAAGGCTGAAATGTATCTCAAGATGGCCAACGATATTGACCCCAACAATTTTTGGTACAGAATCAGACTTGCCCAGCTTTATTCAGACACAAACAGACTTGAGGTCGCCCTCCCTCTCTATGAAGCTCTTATCTGTGATTATCCGTCTAAAAGCTCTCTCTATTATCAGATAATCGATCTATATACAAGTAATAATCAGATAGATAAAGCGATGGAGACCCTCGACAAGATAGAATCTTTGCGCGGTAAAAATGAAGCTACCTGCTATGCGAGATATGAGTTACTTAGCATGCAGAAAAAAGATGACGAAGCTGCCAAATATCTTGAAGATTTCTATAAAATATACCCCTCTCCACGCGCAGCCTACATACTCGGTGACATATACAAATCCAAATATATGGATTCTACCGCCATAAGTTTCTACGAAAAAGCCCTCTCTATGGATCCCTCCTACTCCCCCGCCTATTTCGGGCTTGCCGAGACATACAGGATGGGAAGGCAGCTGCCTCTTTTTTTTAAAAATATATATAAGTTCTTCTCAAGCGATATGATGAATATTTCATATAAAGTTAAATATATGAAAGAGATAGTACTTAACCCCCAGTTTGTCCAGACTTTTACACCCCAAGTTGACACCATGGTCACCTGTATCGTCAATGCCCATCCCGGAGACAGTGTGGCACTATTTATGGCAGGTTCGTACTATATACAGACTCTTAGGCAGGAAGAGGGGAAAGCTATGTACCTCGAATGTCTCCACCACTACCCTGAAGATATGAGGGCAAATATAGAATACATTTCACTGCTTTACTATCTTAAAGAGTGGAACACCCTTATCGACCAGGCAAAACTCTCAATAAATACATTTCCGGAGGATATTTCTCTTAAAGAGATACTTGGTGTCGCACTGTGGCAAAACAAAAATTACGATGAAGCAATCTCCATTTATCAGAGTATGATAGATGCCTCTGATAAAGACGATCCTCTGCGTGCAGGCTACTACGCCGCCATAGGAGATCTTTATCACGAGATGAAATTGTCTCAGAAATCATACTCTTACTACGAGAAAGCACTAAAAATCAACCCCGATTACAATCCGGTATTAAACAACTATGCATACTACCTGAGTCTTGAAGGGAAAAAACTTAAAAAAGCGGCTCAGATGAGCAAGAAAACCATAAAAAGCGAGCCTGATAACCCTACATACCTTGACACCTATGCATGGATTCTCTATCTTATGGGGGAGAAAGATGATGCCAAGGGGTATCTTAAACACGCCATGCTCTACGGAGGGAAAGAAAGTGCTGCCATTCTTGACCATTATGCCGATGTCCTTTTTTCCCTTAAAGAGTATGATCTCGCATTTATTTATTGGGAACAGGCAGATAAAATGGATTCTACACTCGGAATATCTGAAAAAATCAAAAACAGAAAAGCTGAGATAAAAAAATAAAAAGATGAAAAGAATATCATTCATATTTTTTTTGTGTTTGCTTTGTAACATCTCCTTTTCACAGGATATATCGAAGCAGAACGCCCAAAAGAAAAAAATTGAAGATGAAATATCTTTTATCGACAAACAGATTTCCTCCACAAAAAAAGAACAGAGAAAAAATTTAAACACCCTCGCCCTTACTCAAAAAAAGATAGAGGCAAGAAAAAATCTGTTAGCACAATTGGATAAGGAAATTTCAGATTATTCCCATAAAATCAACACCAAGACCATCGAAATCAATCGCCTCGAAAGACGACTTGACACCCTTGAACACTATCACGGAAAACTTGTATATAATGCCTACAAAAATCGCGACTCGAAAATTTGGTTTATGTACATTATGGCAAGTAAAGATATTAGCCAGGGGCTAAGGCGATGGTCATATTTGCAAAATATCTCTTTTTCCGTCAAATCACAGGCAGAAGAGATTAAAGCTGCAAAAGTGGAAATTGCACTTGAAAAAAATGATTTACAAAATCTTTTGACCTCTTCCATTGCCTCTCAAAAGAGGCGTGAAAGCGAATACAAAAGTCTCACAGAAGAAGAAGTACAGGTGATGAATTCCATCAATTCATTAAAAAAACAGGAAAAGAAATTCCGCTCGGACCTTGCAAAAAAGAAAAAGCAGGTAGAGAGTCTCAATAAAGAAATCGAGAAAATATTGGCGGAAGCCGTGCGCAAGCAGAAAAAAGCGGGTGGAAAGATCGAAATCGACTATGAGCTTTCAGCCCAATTCAGCGACAATAAGGGGAAACTTCCTTGGCCGACAAAAAACGGAGTAGTAGTAGAAAAATTCGGACAAAGCTACCACCCTGTATTCAGAGCTGTTAAACTGCCGTTCAATAACGGAGTAAATATTTCCACTACTGCGGAATCGGAGGCATATTGCGTTTTTAACGGCATTGTGAAACAAATACTCGTAATGCCCGGTTACAATCAGTGCGTTTTGGTTCAGCACGGGGAATATTTCACCTTTTACTGCAAACTAAAAAAAGTGTATGTTAAAAGCGGGCAAAATCTTTATACTTCCCAAGCAATAGGAGTAATCGATGATGCGGACGACGGTAATGCCATTCTCCATTTTCAGCTATGGAAAGGGACTACCAAACAAAATCCGGAACACTGGTTGAAAAATAGCAGTCTTCACTAATACTCAAACGAACTTCCTCCGATAAATTCTCTCATCACAGATGTAGGGGGAATGGTTTGAATCTCCGTAGGGGCAAGAGCCACCACATAAGAAAGAAATTTCAGCAGTCTGATACTCTCTGTAAAAGCCTCCGATGAAGGAGAAATGCGTCTGAGCAGAGGCTCGGCATAGTATTTCAAAAGGGGTAATTCAAAAATCATCGTAGAGTTAAACATTGCGTCAGCATTCTCCTGAAAAGGGAAAATGTTCCTCTCTTCTCCCCTTCTGACACTTGCCCACCGAAGAATGGTATCCTCAGGAGAAATACCGCGATTATTGAAATCACGCACCATTCTTCTTAAAAGTCTGCTGTCGGTGGTGGAAATTAGATTATTTTCGTCTATCGACAATGAAGTAAGAGCCGAGGCATAGATTCTAAACACTTTTTCAGGGTCAATTTCTCTCGTAACTTCCTTGTTAAGAGCGTGAATTCCTTCCATAATCAAGATGTCTTTTTCTCCCATTTTTATTTTGGTTCCATCGAAAAATCTTTCCCCTTTAATAAAATCGAATTTTGGAATTTCCACCTCTTGTCCTTCAAAAAGTGCGTTTAACTGCTTGTTTAAAAAGGGTAGATCTACCGCATTGAGGGCTTCGAAATCATATTCTCCATCAGAATCGACAGGGGTAAACTCTCTGTTAACAAAATAGTTATCCATAGCTATCACCACAGGATTCAATCCTATGGTTTTACACTGAATGGCTATCCGCTTGGAGGTAGTGGTCTTGCCGCTGCTTGATGGACCGGCGATAAGAACAATTTTGATTTTTTTACCATGCGATTTAATCTGATCAGCAATATCGGCATATTTTCTTTCGTGAAGGGCCTCCGCAACCTGAATAATGGGTACAGAATGTCCGTCGGAGATGGCTTTATTGATAGTAGCTATTCCATTTACACCAAGTATGAAATTCCAGTCTGAATTCTCATGAAAAACGCTACTGAGCTTATCCTGATATCTATAATCAGCCACTTTCCATGGTTCTGAAGAAGATGGGGATTGAAGACAAAAACCACCATTATAAGAGATCAAATCAAACAGATCCAAATACCTCGTGGAATAAAGCAGCGGTCCATAATAAGTATCGGCATAACCGTCAAGAAAATAAACACTTACGAAAAATCTACCTGTTAATCCGATTAGTTCTGCTTTCGCCTCCCTTCCATTTTTTCTAAAAAGCATAGAAGCATCATCCCGCGACATCTTGTTTTTTATAAAATGATAATCATTGGAGATATAATAATTCATTCTATTCTTTATTCTCTGAATATCTGCATTTAGTAGCTTTACCTCTTTGGGAGTGCCATCTTCATCTGCTCCCTTTTTTCTCAACTCTCCGTATATTCCGTTAGGAAGAGTATAATCGAGAAATAAAGAATATTCCGGAAAAAGATCCACGACACTTTTCTGTAATACAAAGCATAGAGAACGAATATACATCCTCCTGCCATCGTTATAAGTGAAATCGATAAATTTAATAGAATGTGGGAGATAAACTTTAAAGCTAAGCTCTTTAAGCTGATTATCCACAAAAGCGCCTAAAACTTTATACTTACATTTATGGTTCACCTGCTCTACAATATCGTATAACTCTGTTCCTGGCTCACATTCATAATATTCGGAAGTATTCTCACAGTAAAAAACTATTTTTTTCATACTCATAAAATCTTACATTATTTGATTTAACAAAGATAACAAATCAAATAATTTTATCAAATAAATTTGGTTTATTAAATAAACTACTTTATCTTTGTGCCATAATTAATTTATAAACTTATTTAATATCTATTAACAATGGAAGAAAAACAACTCAACGAGAAAGAAAGCATAGAACTTATCTCTCGAATGATTCAAAACACACAAAACAAACTCACCGGAGACGAAGGCTCACCTTTCCTGATATGGGGATATGCCACTGTCATCACCACCATCGCAGTTTACATCGCTTTGGCCCTTACCCAAAACCCTTATTTCAATTTTCTTTGGTTCGCTATCCCTATCTTCGGTCTCCCGATACAGTTGATTTTGAACAAAAAACAAGATAAAGGGGTGACTACATTTGTCGATAGGACGATAGGAATGGTATGGTTAGTCCTCGGAACAGTAGGTTTTTTGGTAGGTGCCCTCTGCATATTCTCTGTAATCAACACCAATATCCCCTTTATAATTCTTATTTTGATGGGCTCCGGAACAGCAATTACAGGACTTATCATTAAATTTAACGCTTGCGCCATAGGCGGATTCATAGGAATAGCGGCAGGATTTGCATCCATGTTTTTTAATAAATATATGTTAATAATATTTGCTGTTGCCTTTATTTTAATGATGATTATACCAGGGCATATACTCAACCATAAATCCAAAAGTAATGTTTAAAGAGTTAAATCCCCTTCTGCACTCCGAACTACGGCTTGCTATTATGTCTATTCTCATGGGTGTGGAGAGTGCCGATTTTACATACATTAAAAAGGAGACATCGGCCTCTGCCGGAAACCTAAGTGTTCAGATAGAAAAACTATCAACCGCCGGATATATAACTATCAAAAAAGGATTCAAAGGCAAGATACCATGTACCACTTGCAAAATAACAAAAAGCGGAATCACAGCCTTTCACGAATATGTAGAAGCCCTGAAAACCTACATTTAAAACGCCTTGGCGACTAATTATATTTTAATCACCGCCTTCCTGTAACTATCCTCCGGCAAAAAAGCCGGAGGATGTTGTATGTTATCGTCTGATAATGAGGATGTTGGCCGCCAATCGATTCGATTTTAGTGAAGCACATCTAACAGAGATTCCATAGAACTTTTGGGATCTGCAGCCACTTGCTCGGGTGTACCTTTGGATATGATATATCCGCCATTACGCCCCCCTTCGGGTCCCATGTCGAAAAGATAATCTACACTTTTAAGGACATCGAGATTGTGCTCTATGATAATGACTGTATTGCCCTGATCAACAAGCTTTTGAAGTACACTGAGAAGGACTTTGATATCTTCAGAATGTAATCCTGTGGTAGGCTCGTCGAGAATAAAAAGGGTATTGCCTGTATTAGATTTAGAGAGTTCGGCAGCAAGTTTGACCCTTTGATTTTCCCCTCCTGAGAGAGAAAGGGAGGATTGTCCGAGTTTAATATACCCCAGCCCCACATCATCAAGAGATTTAATTCTGCGATAAATAGATGGAATGGGTTCAAAAAACTTGACTGCTTGTGAGATTGTCATTTCAAGCACATCGTTGATATTCTTCCCCTTATACTTAACTGCAAGTATATCAGACTTATATCTTTTTCCATGACACTCCTTGCAGGTAACCTGGACTGAGGGCAAAAAATTCATTTCTATCAGCTCCATCCCAGCCCCCTTACATACCTCACATCTCCCCCCCTTTACATTGAAAGAGAAAATGCCGGACTTAAAACCGCGAATCTTAGCATCAGGAGTCTCAGCAAACAGTTTTCTAATATCGGTAAAGACTCCTGTATATGTAGCAGGATTACTTCTTGGAGAACGACCGATAGGCGATTGATCTATTTCTATCAGTTTATCTATATTCTCAATCCCCGTCAATTCTCTGTAAGGCAGAGGCTTGTAACGGGAATGATAAAACTGATTGCTCAGAATCGGCATCAATGTCTCATTGATAAGTGAAGATTTTCCACTCCCGCTCAATCCGCTGACACCCACCAAACACCCTAAAGGGATAGAAATATCTACCTTTTTCAAATTATTGCCTGAGGCACCTTTAAGTTCCAAAACCTTTCCATTTCCCACTCTTCGAATAGCAGGGACTTCAATTTTTCTGCGCCTCGTCAAATAATCGGCAGTATAACTCCCCTCCACATTTTTAATCCCTGACGGCTCGCCGCAATATAGAACCTCTCCCCCCTTTTCTCCCGCCCCCGGGCCTATGTCGATGAGCCAATCGGCACTACGCATCATCTCCTCATCATGCTCTACCACCATCACAGAATTCCCTTCGTCCCGCAATTTTTTTAAAGAAGCAATCAACTTAATATTATCGGACTGATGCAGCCCTATACTCGGCTCATCAAGGATGTAGAGGACATTCACAAGTTTGGAGCCTATCTGTGTAGCAAGTCTTATTCTCTGACTTTCTCCTCCGCTTAAAGAGCGCGTGGCACGACTCAGCGAAAGGTATGAAAGCCCCACATTAAGCAGAAAGCCCACTCTGTCTCTCAATTCTTTAAGGATATCGGAAGCTATTGTCCTCTGCTTCGAATCAAGCTTGTCATTTAATGTGCAAATCCACGCATACAGCTCGCTCACATCCATATCGGATACTTCAGCAATATTTTTTCCGTCAATCTTAAAACATAAAGAATCTTCTTTCAATCTCGTACCATGACACACCGGACATTCCACCTCCTGCGTAAATTGATCCTTCTTGTCGAACATCTCATCACTATCTTCTTCTTTATGCGAAATCTTCGCAATAACCCCCGGGAACGATACCATCTCCGATACTCCACCATAAATATCTACCCTGAATAATTCATCCGACCCATATAAGATGAGATCCATCACCTCCTCGGGTATCTCCTTGATAGGGGTAGAAAGCGAAAATTTATATTTTTTAGCAATACTCTCAAGCACTGTAAACAGAGCGTTGTTCTTTTTATCTCCTATCGGTTCTATCCCCCCTTCGGCAATAGAAAGGGAATCATCGGGTATAATTTTAGAAATGTCGGCACTTTCAATCATTCCCAGCCCCTTGCAGTGAGGGCAGGCACCCTGCGGAGAATTAAAAGAGAATGTATGAGGAGCAGGCTCAGGAAAAGATATTCCACTTTCAGGGCATATAAAATGCTTGCTGAAATGGCTGATTTTATCAGAATCGACATCCAATACCGAAAGAGAGCCCTTTCCGTAATTGAGCGCCGTCTGCACAGAGTCGCGAATCCTTTTTTCATCCTCCTCCTTAGGAACAAGTTTGTCCACGACAAGTTCCACGAAATGGACCTTATATCTATCGACACCCCCTTGTAATTCAGAAAGTGGTCTCAGACTTCCGTCAATTCTCACCTGAGAATAACCTCTCCTCAACATGGAAGCGAACAATTCTTTATAATTTCCTTTTCTTCCTTTTACCAAAGGAGAAAGGAGAATGCATTTGCGCCCACGATAGTTTTTTAGAATTAGAGAAACAATCTGAGCATCAGTATATTTTATCATCGCCTTTCCCGTAGCGGGAGAATAGGCCGTAGAGGCTCTTGCGTACAGCAGCCTTAAGAAATCGGATATTTCAGTTATAGTACCGACTGTGGAACGGGGATTCCTGTTAGTGCTTTTCTGCTCTATGGAAATAGTCGGACTTAACCCCTCAATACTCTCAACATCAGGCCTTTCCATCACTCCGATAAAATGTTTTGCATAAGGAGAGAGGGTATCCATATATCTTCTCTGTGCCTCAGCAAAAATGGTATCAAAGGCAAGAGAAGATTTTCCGCTTCCGCTTAGCCCTGTTACCACCACAAGTTTACCGCGAGGAATCTTCAGCGATACCCCTTTCAGATTGTGAACCTTCGCGTTACGGATGGTTATATATTTTGAGTCGTCCATCTTCAAGAGAGTTAATGACTACTGGTATTTCGCCATTAATTCACGAATTTCCTGCTTCGCCAATTTCCATCGCGGAATGTCGATTTTGGGGCCTATTACTTCCACTACTTTTGCAGCAATGATAGAACCCACCTCGCCACAAACCTTTAGAGGCATCCCCATTGCGTGAGCGTAAAGAAAACCTGCCGCATAAATATCTCCCGCACCGGTGGCATCGATGGTATTGGCCGGCCAGGCATCTATATAGTGATATTCATCCCCACTTCTAATCATCGAACCGTCTTTTCCGAGCTTGACCACAGCCACTTTGCACATCTGTGCAATAATATCGAGTGCCTCTTTAGGAGAGTGTCTGGTAAATGATTCAGCTTCAGTTTCGTTCGCGAAAACAATATCTACATAATTTTCTACAATATCGTGAAGGAACGCATCATTTGATTCCACCACATTATATGATGCCATATCTATGGAAATAGTCATCCCCTCTTGTTTGGCGAGCTCCACAGCCCTTCTCAGCAAATCTTGATTTTGGACGAGGTAACCCTCAATATGAAAATAATCATATCCTTTAAAATACTCAGGCTTTAAATCTTCCCGCACCATCTCAAGAGCCGAGCCGAGGTATGTAGCGAAAGTCCTCTCGGCATTCGGAGCGGTAATGAAAACCATCGCTCTACCTGAAGAGGTATTTCCTTTAAAAAGAATCGATTTTATCCCGTTTCTTTCCTGATCCGATTTATACAAGGCACCGAGCTCATCATCTCCCACTTTCCCGATAAAACCTGAAGGCATTCCGAACACAGCAGTCCCTGTGATGGTGTTCCCAGACGACCCTCCCGCCACATACTGCACACCCATCGGTTTGAGTGTCTCCCATATTTTATTGCTTGTAGCCTGATCTACATGCTGCATACTCCCTTTAGGAAGATGAAACTGTTTTAAAAAATCGTCATTTTGTAAAACTACCAAAATATCTGTGAGAGCGTTACCTATGCCTAATATTGATTTCATTCTTATTTATTTTTCAGCGCAAAGATAAAGATTTTAGTTTGGATATGTTTTAGTTAGGTGCTACATTTGCCCCGTATTTCGTACAAAGATGATTGTAGCTAAGACTTTAGCAGAATTTGTTTCTGCAAGAAATGCACTTGCGTGCAATAAAACAATAGGTTTCGTGCCTACTATGGGGGCTCTTCACCAGGGGCATCTCTCTTTAATAAAGCGATCTGTCAAAGATTGCGATTATACGATAATCTCTATTTTCGTTAATCCCACACAGTTCAACAACTCAAACGATTTCAGCACCTACCCCAGGACACTCGAATCAGACTGCGCCTTGGTAGAAGCTGCCGGAGTGGATATTGTTTTTGCTCCGAGGGTAATCGACATATACCCTTCTATTTCCGAAAAAGGGGGCGAAGTGGCAGTGGATCGCACCATTGACCTCGGAGGTCTCGACAAATACGGCGAAGGACCGCGCCGCCCGGGGCATTTCAATGGAATGGCTCAGGTAGTGACCCGTCTATTCGATATAGTTAAGCCCTCAATGGCATTTTTCGGAGAAAAAGATTTTCAACAGCTTGCAATAATAGAGTATTTTACCAAAAATCTAAATCTTCCTCTGAAAATAGTACGCTGCCCTATTGATAGAGGCGAAGACGGGTTAGCGCTTAGTTCGCGCAATAACCTTCTGACTCCCTCTCAGAGGGCTGCAGCTCCACATATTTACAAATCCATCCTTAAGGCGAGAGATTTGATGAAAAACCATAGTGTGGAAGAGACCATAAAAGCTGTGACAGATGAAATTAACAGTAACAAACTTTTAGAGGTGGAATATGTGGAAATAATAAATGCATTAACTTTGCAGCCCATAACAGAGTGGAAACAGGCTGAACACATCCAGCTCTCGTGTGCTGTATATGCCCGCCCCGTGAGACTAATCGACAATATTAAATTAAAATAGGATGTTTTTACAGATTCTTAAATCCAAAATTCACAGAGTTACCGTTACAGAGGCGAATTTAAACTATATCGGCAGCATAACGATCGATTCTGCCTTGATGGAAGCTGCGAACCTCTATGAAGGAGAAAAAGTGGAAGTTGTAAATATTACCAACGGTAACAGGATAGAGACTTATGTTATTCCCGGAGAAAGAGGGAGCGGAAAAATAGGTCTGAACGGAGCGGCGGCACACCAGTTCGGTGTCGGGGATTTGGCTATAATAATGGCTTATGCTGTGATGACACCTGAAGAAGCCAAGAATTTCAAACCTTCACTTGTGTTCCCGGACACAGCATCCAATAAAATAATATAACTCTACCCTATTACAACAATGGAAGAGATACCTCTCAAAAAGAAAAAAGGGACTTGGTGGAAATGGCTGATTATGCTCGCCTTATCCGCGTTCCTTCTTTATTTCGCTTTCAGAGGGGTAAAATGGAGCGACTTCGCCGAAGGGCTTAAAAGCTGCAACTATTGGTGGATATGCGCCTCTATGGCTGCAAGCATCCTCGCATTCCTCTTCAGAGGGATTCGCTGGAGACTTATTATGCTTCCGTTAAACCCCTCCATAAAAAGAAGAGAGGCTTATGATGGTGTCACTGTCGCGTATCTTACTAATTTCGCCCTGCCGCGCGCAGGTGAATTTGCCCGCTGCGGTGTTATTGCCGCTACCGGCAAAGCCTCTTTCGAGGCTGTTCTCGGCACAGTAGTGCTTGAGCGAAGCTGGGATATGGTATGCTATATTCTCATTCTCCTGTCCATTCTGCTGATTCGTTGGAACCAATTCGGAGATTTTATGACTAAAGAGATATGGAACCCTCTCATATCCCGTCTCCCTTTCAGTGCCGCATGGCTTGCAGTAGGAATATTGGCTATCATTGTCTTGGTCTGCGTACTTCTGTATCGCTATCGGACATATCTAAAAAAATATAAATTTTTCAATAAATTTTATAAAATCTGCCGCGGACTCATAGACGGACTTATTTCCGGCTTCAAGATGAAGGATAAATGGAAATTTATAATACTTACTGTTATGGTGTGGGTATGTTACTGGTTTATGAGTAGAGCGACTATTTACGCATTCCCTCAGGTACAGGACCTTAACGGAGTAGATGCTTTGTTTCTGATGGTAGTGGCAGGACTTGGATGGATAGTACCTGTTCAGGGGGGGATAGGAGCTTATCACTTCATAGTCAGCCTCGCCATAGCATCCATATATGGAATACCTCAAACTTCAGGGGTCATTTTTGCTACTATTTCACACGAAAGCCAGGCTCTTACGATGATTATTTGCGGCGCAATATCGCTTTTAAGCATATCTCTGTCAAAAAAATTCATTGCTAAAAGGAAAAATTAGTTATTTTTACAAATATTTTTGATTATCACTAATTTTAAAATTCATTAATTATGCGTAGTCTCATAACATTTTCATTATTGGCACTATTGTTATCTACCACCACAGCTTTCGGACAGAAAAACAGAGAAAGAGATGCAGATTATTTTCCGAGAAATGAGATATACATCCAATACGGTACCCCTACCGTTCTTGAACTCGTCACCACATTAAAATCGCCCAAACAGCTCTCCGGAGAGAGCAGAAATCATATTTTTACAGGAGTTGCCGGATTGGGATATAATTTTCTCCTGAGAGATAGATTTATGATAGGTGTCTATGGCGGAGCGAGCTACGCTAAAGCCGACATTTATTACATTAACGAAGAGAGTTCATCCTCCTATAAGCTCTATGGGAAAGGTGTTATGAGTTATGTAGGGCAGCTTTCCGCCTCTTGGATCTTCTATAACGAAGGGTCTATTCAGCTCTCTTCCGGCATATATTTAGGAATGGCATATTGGGATGAAGACATCACAGCATATACTGATAAAAATACCATAAATATTCCTCACGCCAGCGACCAGTTCAAATTCTCATATCACCTGACAGCTTGCAAATTCAGATGGGGCGAGACTTTCGGCGTATTTGCCGAACTCGGCTTCGGTTTCCGCGGCTTGGTAAATGCGGGACTTTCAGTCCAGCTGTAACGCAAAACATTCAGCTTCGATTCAGACAAGAAAAGGATTTCCGGCTATCTCTTCCCCGATAGTGGTCGATGGACCATGCCCGGGATAGACTTGTGTCTCGGGGGGAAGAACCAGAAGTTTCGTCTTGATGCTTTTTATCAAATCGTCATAATCTCCTCCGGGGAGGTCTGTACGCCCGATACTGCCTGCAAATAGAGAATCTCCCGATAGGACAAAGCTCTCTTTTTTATTATAAAAGATTACACCTCCGCGAGAATGTCCGGGTGTATAATATACTTTTAGAGAAGAATCCCCGTAAGTGATGACATCTTCATCATTGAGATCGAGAAAATTATCCCCCGGATCGGCAAATTCATATCCAAAATATCCTCCGTAGGACTTGGATCGAGCTATCTGAGGTAAATCTCCTTTGTTTAGATAGCTTGGAATATTCCATTTTGAGAGGACAAAAGCATTCCCCATAACATGATCGAAATGACCATGTGTATTTAGAAGTTTTACAGGCTTAAATCCGTTCTCTTCTACAAATTTAACAAGTCTGTCGTGCTCGCTGTCGGAGTAACATCCGGCATCGACAATTACACACTCCTTGGTATCATCCCATAGCACATAGCAGCAAGTGCGCAGGTCATTAAAATAAAAAGTCTTTATCATATATGGCAAAAATACAAAAAGAGTTGGTATATTTGCTATCAAATAATAAATAAAAAGACTTTTTACCATGCATATTGCTGTCGCCGGAAACATTGGAAGTGGAAAAACCACCCTTACGAAATTATTATCTGCCCACTACGGATGGGAACCAAAATACGAAGCTGTTGATTACAACCCTTACCTGTCTGACTTTTATAACGATATGCAGCGCTGGTCATTTAATATTCAAGTCTATTTCCTAAACAGAAGATTTGAAGATATCGTAAGTTTCAGAAAGGGTAATGCGAATGTGATTCAGGATAGGACAATATACGAAGATGCCTGCATATTCGCTCCCAACCTCCACTCCATGGGGCTGATGGACTCAAGAGATTTTGAGAACTACACCTCTCTTTTTAATCTTATGATGTCACTTGTAAAATCTCCAGACTTGATAGTATATCTTAAATCAAGTATCCCTAATCTTGTAGCTCAGATTCAGAAAAGGGGCCGCGAATATGAGAACGGTATCCGTATCGATTATCTTAAAGGTCTTAATGAAAGATACGAAAAATGGATTGAAAATTATAAAGATGGTCCCAAACTAATCATCGATGTGGATGAATTAAAGTTTGAAGACCATCCAGATGATTTGAATCAGATAATAGACAGAATAGACGCACAGCTTTTCGGTCTTTTTTAGAGATTCCTAAGCTTTATTTTGCCTCTTGTGCTACTATCGAACTCATTGCAGGCACTTTTAAAGGTTCACCGACTTTAAATGTTTTACCTGTAAGAACATCTTTCATAGTAGGAGTTTTGCCGTTAAACATCTCCTGATAAGTATCCCACTTTATCTCCACCGCCTCAGAGGAGTTGTTAATCATAACCATTATCTGCTTAGTGCAGCTTTTACAACAGCTGAAATACCTGAAATATACATAAAGATTAGAGCCGGAAGCGGGGAAGAAATGTTTCATCTTACCTTGAGTCACTGCTACTGCCGTTTTTCTGAAGTTGAGCAGTGTCTTTACATGATCTTGAAGAGATTTCTCATCCGCAGTCAATCCTTTTCCTGTAAATGCATTCACTTTATCACCTTTCCATCCCCCCGGAAAATCTCTCCTTTCCTGAGAATGTCCGGAGGTACCATCTGCACTTGTCAGCATTATTTCATCTCCATAATAAATCTGAGGAGTGCCGCGTGTAGTCAAGATAAGAGTATATGCATTTTTCATCCTGTTAAAATTCCTTTCGAGAACATACCCGGGGCGAGGTGTATCGTGATTGGACATAAAAACGAGCAAATTACCGGGCTGAGTATAGACTTCGTCCAATGAAAAAGAATCATAGACCTTTCTAATCCCCTGCCCCCAATCCTCCACAGGCTTATTCTGATTAAAAGCGGAAATCTGATCTTGAAGATGAAAATCCATCACCATAGGGAGATGAGAAGTGTAGCCGTCACGATTTCTTACTTCCCAATCGGCCTCAAAAGGCTCCTTGTCAGAGTACGCAAATCCACATAACGATTTCTTTCCCCCCTCCCAATATGCAATTTCGGAAACTTCATGAAACCAGCACTCTCCCACAATTGTAAGATTCGGATACTCTTTTAGTATGGAAGAAGTCCATTTTGAAATGGCATTTTTCTCACTATAAGGGAAAGTATCTACCCTTAAACCATCAAGATCGGCATATTCAATCCACCATACGACATTTTGAATGAAGTACTGTAAGACAAACGGATTGGTTAAATTCATATCGGGCATAGTTCTGTCAAACCACCCTTTGGTACAAATATCCAAATCATATCTACTCGAGTGAGGGTCGGAATGGGTGGACATCGCAAAATTCGATACCGTATATTCGTCAAACTGATTCACCCAGTCAGAAAACGGTAAATCTCTCATCCACCAATGAGCTGTACCGCAATGATTTAGCACAATATCCTGTATGAATTTCAACCCTTTCTTATGCGCGTTTTCCACAAGAGCTTTATATAGCTCATTATTTCCGTAACGAGGGTCCACCATATAGTAATCGGCACAAGCATATCCATGATAGGAATAACTCTTTTCATCATCAAGCAAAACAGGTATGGGCCAAATACAGGTAACTCCCAGATCGGCAAGATAATCAAGGCTGTTTTCTATCCCTTTCAAGTCTCCTCCGTGTCGCCCTCCCAAGTTTTTCCTATCACCCTTTTCGATGGTAAGAGGAGATGAGTCATTGGAAGGATCGCCATTGGAAAATCTATCCGGAACCAAAAGATATAATACATCCGAGGGGCCGAAACTCACCCTTTGAGCAGAATGGTCGCGACGAGGGAAAAATTTGTAATTAAATGCAATTTTTTCACCATTTTTAGTCGAAATAGTGAAAGGATACTCTCCCGGGAGAAGATTTTCCCCCAATTTTATATCAATAAAAAGATAGTTGGGACTTTCGGCATCCCTAACCCCTTCTATCGAGATATTTTCATTGCCGGAGGCGACAGAAGAACCAGCCAAATCGGAGCCGTAAATCATCAAAGTCAAAGGAGTTTTCATCTCTGTCCACCAGAAAGGGGGCTCAATGCGCGAAATGCGCTCACCTCCCTGAGAAAATGCAAATAAAGCACTTGTAAAAAGGAACAAAGAGGCAATAATCGGAATTAATCGTTTCATAATCGTCAGTTAAAAAATAAATTTATATCCGTGTGCAGGGAGAGAATCTTCTCCTTCTCTATATTTAAAAGTAATATCTTTATCTGAAAAGTTAAACAAAGCTACGAAATGATCCTCATCTTTTTTCCTTTCAAATGCGAAAATCTCTTTAGGTTTATCTGTTTTCAGGATATTCAGATCTCCGCCTGAAGTCGGGGCATACATGGCTTTGTGGGCATCCCTCATCTGAATAAGCTCACTGTAAAACTGAGTCATATTTAAAGAATCGTTCCACTCGATAGGATCTCTCTTGAAAAATTCAAGTCGCCGAGAAAGCCCTGTTTCCTGTCCGGAATAGATAAGAGGCATTCCCGGAAAAGCAAAGGTGAGAGCTGCAAACTGCTTAACCGCATCTCCCATCCTTTCGTATTCGGAACCGGCCCACGAATTTTCATCATGATTGGAGGTAAAATTCAGCTGAATGCTTTTAGGAGAGAATTTTCGGGAATGGGAATGAATGTATGAAACCAAATCCTCAGCGGAGGCCTCACCCTTGGCAAGTTTGTTCATAATATGGTGCATTTCCCAGCCGTAATAAGCATCGAAAGCCTCTACATTTAGCTCTTCCTTCTCAGCTTCAGCTAAGAAAAAGAGATCCGACCTTACCTTTCTCAACTCTGAAAAGAGGTAATTCCACATATCAACGGGGACATTCCATGCTACATCACATCTATATCCATCCACCCCGCACTCCTGCACCCAGAATTTCATAGCATCAAGCATTGCGCTACGCATCTCTTTATTATCTAAGTCCAGCTGAGCGACATCTGACCAGTCAAACGGGGCGAGAATGGCTCCGAGACTATCTTTTACATACCACTCCGGATGCTCCGTTATCCAAGAATGATCTCTCGATGTGTGATTAGCTACCCAGTCGAGAATTACTTTCATACCCCTGTCATGAGCCGATTTGACTGTCTTTTTAAAATCCTCCAATGTCCCGAATTCGGGATTGATACCCTTGTAATCCATTACGGAATAATAACTTCCAAGTTCACCTTTTCGTTCCACTACCCCGATAGGATGGAGAGGCATAAACCACAAAATATCGACTCCGAGCCCGGCAAGACGATCCAAATGATTGTCAAAAGCGGCTAATGTCCCCTCTTGTGTAAATTGGCGCAGATTTACTTCATAAATAACAGCATCTTGAGTCCACGACGGATGGACAACATGAGTCCGAGGAGCATGGCTGCATGAAGAAAGAAAGAGAGCAATCGATAAAAAAGAAATAATAAAAAGTAAAAATCTATTCATAGCTTTATGTTATTTAATATTGTCAATTACAAGTTCAGAATGTGGATTGATTTCCAAAGAGATGGTGTTTTTTCCCTTGTATTTCAGCCCCAAAGGAAGATTTAGAGATAATTTCTTTTTTTCCGAAGAATTATTTTTAGTAACTATCACATAATCACCCATATATATCGAAATATCAGATAATAAATCATTTGAAAGATATAATATATAATAATCTCCTAATATAGAAATCATCTCCCTTTTAGAGAGAGTACCGTCAGCTAAAGAGGCCAAAAGGCTATCTGAACTATCCACATCGGTCTCTTTTAAAGTAGAAGGGTCAGTTATCACTCTACCATATTGGACAGGGATGAGGAGATCATTTCCCACTCCGTTTTCATTTGAAACAAAAACTCTGAGATATGAGCGTTCGAGAGCCTCAGCGTTTTCAGGCACAGAAACAGAAAAAGTACCCTTATCACTATATTCGACAAATCTGCTGTCTAACACCGTGTTCTGCCACAAAATCAAGTAATTGGCCGGTGTGTTCTGCGTTTTAAAAAACACCTTATTCCCTGGGAAGTTAATTCCCACCGAGGATATAAAAGGGAGGTTCTCTAAAAATATTTTATCCAAATTGCGTTCATATACTATCACCCCTTTTTCTCCGCTGCCTATACCTATTTCGAGAAATGACAGCATGGGAGAGGCAGAAGAAGAGACAATAGCCACAGTATCATAATTTCCATTCAAAGAGAGAGGAATGACCATATTATCGGCAGATTTTATATATTTAATATCTTTTATCAACGGATAGTAATCTCTTATTACTAAGATAGATGTATCCGATTCAGCCTGGTAAGGGGTAGAGAGTGGTGCCGAATCGAAAAAAGGAGATTGCTTTACCCTTTCAGAACAAGAACAAAGGGTAAAAATTATAAATATAAATATAATCTTACGCATATAATCGTTATTTATATAATTCAAACACTACTGAAGAATATCCATCCATTCTCAACTGATAGACTCCTGCCGAATTGGATCTGATATATACTCCTCCCTGCCGGGCAATGACACTCCTCAAAGGGTCTTCTATGTTGAAAGTAACAGCCGAGGAACTCATATTGTGGAAAACAAGAGCCCTTTCACTTTCAAATACTCTATACCACGCAGCCACCGATGTCAGTGCTCCTGCAGAATTTTCGTTGATTGAAGGGTGTTTAATCATTTTTCCATGGCTCAAGGCAGGATAAATATTTCTCGCCTTGGCAAATGAATTATAGACACTATAAACAGATGCAGTATCTGCTATTTGAGAAGGAACATCCTTTATAGCGCTCTTCATCGATGCATCTATCTTATCTGTATATGTCGTGGTGTAGCTATCGCCCCAATACATGGGAGCCCTGACATATTCGTCTCCGTTGGTCTTTTCACCATAATAGCCGAGCTCCTCTCCGTAATAAATATATGGTTCCCCGCCCGAAGTAAGGAGGACGGCACCTGCAAGTTTCTCCTTGGCTGCCATCTTTCCGAAATCGGAACCGACTCGCACCTCATCGTGATTTGAAAGCTTGGTAGCTTCTATATAATCTGAGCGGTGGGTCTGGTACATAGCCTGATATGAGATTATTTCATTGGCAAAAGAAGATCCTTTTCCACCGTTTATTGCATCTTTTAATTTCCACCAAAATGAAAATTCAAAGAGTGCAGGGAGGCCCTGATAATATTGCGCCACTGCGCTTGCATCTGAAAACACTTCTCCTACCATATAAATATCTTCAGAATGAGTTTTACGAAAATAGGTGTTTAATTCATTGTAAAACTTCTTAAGGAAAAGAGGATTTTCGGAGGAACGCTCGTTATGATAAATATGTTTTACGGCATCAAGTCTGAGGCCGTCTATTCCCGCATCAATCCATATTTTGGCAGCATCGGTAATGGCTTTGAATGCATTGGATTTTTCGCAAGTATCCACAGCTCCATAATTCAAATCTGCAAACCAATTGGTCCAAAAATGGGAGTGATATTTTACACTTCCGGGCATCTGAACATCCAAGACATCGTTGTTGTTGGAAGAGTTATAGAGTCTGAACGGAACTCCAAGCTGAATCACATTTGCTGCCCCTTTTCCACCATATTTAGTATTTGCAGGCCATTCGTTTCCATTAACAGTTCTCACAAGGAATCCCCATGGAGAGCTGAAATCCACATTCAGGGTATAAATGCCGTTCCCTTTGTTATAAAACTTCTTCGCCACACCCGGATCGCCGAAATAAAGGTATTTGGCATCTTTAGTAGATTGATCCGCATTATCGGAATCTACTGTATTTGAAGATGTTACAGTAATAGTGGGAGCAGAAGGCTGAGTCCAGTCGAGGGTAAAGAGGTATTTTGTTTTTGTGGTAGAAGAGATAGAAAACCACTGCCCTGCATCGTATCCTGAAGAGCCTTCGGTCGCAATCATCGGAATTTTGCCTGCTGTAATATCATTTTGTGGATTTTCGGAAAAAATAAAATAATCCCTGAATAAATTATCGGCAGAAGAATATGCCTCTTTAAACCAGGGATGATCCTTCCCCGTATGATTTATCACATAATCCAAATAGATTTTAATACCCCTCTGATGTGCCTGCTGAATCAGATTGTTAAAATCGGACATAGTTCCGAACCGAGGATTTAAAGCAGAATAGTCCGTAACATCATACCCGTGATATGACATACAGGGATGAATCGGAGAGATCCATATCGCTGAAATTCCAAGATTATCTATATAATCAAGCTTATCTGTCAACCCCTGAATATCTCCCCATCCATCTCCGTTTTTATCGGCGAAAGAGTACATAAGCATCTGATAAGAAATGGCTCCGCGTTTGACCTCGTCCCACTCCTTAGGTGTAGGTTTTACGACTCTGAAGTCCTCTGTGACTACCAAAGAAGTGTCATTTTCCCCCGGATTTACAGGCCCCACAGGCTTTTCACAAGAACACGCAAAAAACAATAGAGGTAAAAGCAAAATAGCAATAAACATTTTTTTCATGATGCCAATATACAAAATATTATAACTTCCCCTGCCATCATCATAATGGCTCAGTCGCAAACATATTAATAATTTAATTTGTAATTAGTGCGCCGGTCAAGGCGCACTAATCTAAAGTAAACAGCTATTATTGAGCTGTAATGGTCAGTTTGTTGGCTTTACTGTCGAAAACCACTTTATATTTTCCTGCAGCGGGGGCAGAAATATCTTTCCCCGGAGCCGAAGCATCAAAAGCAGTACCGCTGGTAAATACAAATCCCTCTGATGAAGCACCACGAACATCTTCATCACCCCAGCTACCGCGATAACGAATCTTGAAACCTCCTTCAATATTTACCACAGGGCTTTCCCAAACATTCTCCGAAGTTTCATACATCCAAATATCTTTGGTCCACTCATCTCCATTTATCTTGCCGATAAGAGCCCATGCACTTGTAACTACGAGTTTCCCTGCATTCTTATCATATTTGGTCTTATAAACGGCAGTTTCAGGAACTTTGATATTTTTTCCTCCGGCGGTGGCAGTAAATTCGGAACCCACCTTAATGGGATCATCTACACTATTACCCATATCTCCGGCAGCCCAATCGTTGTTGAAACGAATCTTAAATGACTTATCCTTTTCTACCAATAAATAACTGCTTTCCCATACACCCGAAGAAGTTTCGGCCATATAAAAATCTGTTCCCCAGCCTGTCCCTTCAACATCACCGGTAACAGACCAGTTGTTCTGACTTGGAACGGCTACTACCTTGTTAATGAAAGGATTGTAGGTGAAGACAAATTTATCTGTGGATGGAGCCGAAATATTTTGACCGGGGCTTGTAACACCAAAGGAAGTTCCGGAAGTGAATGTGAAATTTTCACTTTCAGCTCCACGGGTATTTTCATCTGCCCAGCTATTATTGTAACGAAGTTTAAAGCCTCCCTCGATAGATACCGGAGTACTTCTCCAAATTCCATAAGAATAATTAGTCATATAAAAATCCGAATTCCAAGAAGTGCCGTCAATCTGTCCTAT
>CAZSXE010000013.1:30623-53466 GCA_964611185.1 uncultured Muribaculaceae bacterium
ACAGGATCGCTTGTCCAAACATCTCCATCCTTGGTCATAAAGAAATCTTTGTTCCACTCACTACCTTCGATTTTTCCAATCAAAGACCATTTATTACCCATGTTGGAAACAACAATTGTGTTTGCAGTGGTATCAAATGCTACCTGATATAGTGCTTTTTCAGAAACCTTGAAATTTTTCCCTCCGCTCACCACATTAGTAGGAGTATCAAGAACAATCTCCACAGGCTCCACTTCCCCTTCTGCTCCACGATTTACCCCCCAATCTGCGCCATAGCGCAATTTGAACTGACCGGCAATAGTGGCGACACCTGTCCAGACACCTCCTGATTCGCTCATATTTACATCAGTACTCCAATACTTGGTATCATCATCACCTAATTCGCCTATAATAGACCAGTACTTAACTTCCGGCTCGGGCGGAACATCCTTTCCGGGCTCTTCCTTGCCGTACATAGTAGGATCTATGGTATATTTAAGTTCATTTGAGTTATTGATGTAAGCATAGATACGGTACTGACCTGCTTCGATAGGAATATTACCTCCTTTCGGAACAAGAGCTCCACTGGCTCCACCCCATTCATTGTCCCATGCTCCGTCAAGTCTGATCTTAAATTCGGTAGCAGATGCAAGATCGACATCAGCCCAGAACCTGCTCTTGTACTGATTGAAAGTCATTACCACATCGTCATTCCAGTTTCCGTTAAGACCGATCAATCCCATTTTATCGAAACCGAACTTCATCTTCAACTCTAAAGAAGAGGTATTGATAGCAAATTTGTAATATCTGTGACTTCTGTATTTGGTGATATTCTGCCCGTCATTACCTTTAATAAGGTTAAGAACAGGAGCATCTTGAGCAGCTGGATCATCTTTAACTGTACCCCAGTTCATATTGGGATCATTCCAGTCAGCCTGACCTGTAATCTTGAAACCGTTTTTATAGTGATCAGATTCTGGATCAGTGGCATTTTCTCCAAAATCAATTACACCTTCGTAATTGATTTCATCTTCAGCATAACTGTAAAGGAATTCAGCCTCTTCGTGCTTCCATCCGTTGAATGCACCCAAAACCCAAACTTTAGGGTATTCCCTTTCAGCATTAAACGGAGTAACCGCTGTGGCAATAATATTGGATGCCAACTCATAACCTACGCTGCTTGATTCCCCCATCCACTGAGCTTTCACCATAAATTCCACATTGGCCGGAGTGCCGGCAATACAGCCCAAAGCGATAAGAGCAGTATTAAGTTTCGTAGCCTTAACCACAATAGTATCCTGAGGAGATGTGGCAGATTCGAGAGTTTTCGCATTGGCAAACTCGTTTCCGGCCAAATCCACATAGACTGTGTATTTGATCGAAACAGGTATTCCAAAACTTGCATTTGCAAACCTGAATGTGTCAAATGCCCCTCCGTCTTCAAGGACATAGCTTTCGCCAATAACCTGCAAAACAGGAGTCACCGCATTATCAGGATTATAAACAGGGCCTCTTTCATCCTGCATACAAGATGTCGCAAAAAAGATACTCAGCAACATCAATGTTAGAATATTAAATATTTTTTTCATAATCATTATTCTTTAAAATGTAACAATTCCTAATAACCTGCGTTTTGAGTAAGTTTCTCGTTTGAATTTATCTCATTGGTAGGGATAGGGAACAATACATACTTAGAATCGACTGCCTGGCCATCGCGCACGCCACCTTTCCACTGCCAAACATAAGAATCGCCTGTATATTTTCCGAAACGGATCAAATCCGAACGGCGGAAGTTTTCCCAATAAAACTCACGCCCTCTTTCATCAAGAAGGTCATCGAGTGAATAAGAACTTACTGCATCAATGCCTGCCCTTGTGCGAACAGCGTTTAATGCATCAAGTCCCTCTTTCTCAGTAGCTCCACCTTTCTTTGCACACTCAGCAAGCATCAAATAAGCATCGGCAGTACGGAAAATAGGATAATCCGTATCGGGGAAGTTCTGAGCCTGAGCTGCGGTACCGTCGCTCTTAAGATTTTTGAACTTGTGAGTTACCCAGCCGTTGGTAAATACCTTATCGTCATCTATATCCTTTTGGTGTCTCGTCTCATCATCTACATTTAGCCCCTCAAAGAACATATAACGGGTATCTTTATTGATATTAGCGGCAGCATCAGTCATTGTTTTATCAAAAAGTGAGAGGAAGTTCGGGGTAACCACTACTCCTCCCCATCCGTCGTTAACACCTAAAAATGCCTGCCACTGAGCATTACCGCTGACGATTGAAGCTTTTATAACAAAGGTAGTAGCTCCATAAGTCTGAGTATTTACCGCATCACTTTCTACTGCGAAGATAATCTCGTTGGTACGAAGGTTATTGTCGGCAAGGAAAAGATCGGTATATTTATTATGAAGAGCTGGATACGCGCTCATAATCTCTTTACAGAGTGTAGCACATTCGCTCCATGCACTCACCTGACCATCGGTATAAACTTCAGCATTGAGATATATTTTGGCAAGAAGTATCTTGGCAAATCCCTGATCTACACGGCCATATTCGTTAGCTCCGACACCTTTTAGTGAAGGGGTAAAATCTATGATTTCATCCACAAGCCACTTATATAGATCTGCCCTTTTTATCTGATCGGGGCCGGTGGATCCTACTGAATTATTTTCTGTGGCAAAAGGAACATTTCCATACATATCAATAGCGTGATAGTAGCTAAGCGCCCTAAGAGCTCTTGCTTCTGCTATATAAAGATTCATATTGTCGCTCTTTATATCAGAGGCTTTGGCTCTGCGGATCAGCTCGTTACATAGACCGATTTGATAATACATTCTTGAAAACATAGATGTAACAAAAACATCTGAGGTAGTCCATTTGATCCTGTGAAGATCGGCGATAGTCTGGTCATTCCAGCAAATACTTGCTTCATCGGTAGGAAGCTCATTTAGATAAAACAACGCTCTCATATACTGTCCGTATCCACCGTCTATACCATCGATATCGGGGCTTGAATCGGGACCAGTCGAAGAACTTACTGCAAGACCGCCGTAACATTTGGCCAAAACCTGCTCAAAAGCAGCTTCATCCTTCAAAACATCTTCGGGAAGAACCAAGTTCGGGTCGATAGGAGTAACATTCAAATCGCCAACACAGGAGCTTAGTCCTGTAACAGCGGCGAGAACCATTGTAATCAATAAAATTCTATATTTTTTCATATCTATTCTATTTTAATGATTATTAGAAATTAAATTTCAATCCAAGTAAATAAGTTCTTGGACGAGGATACATAGTGTTATCTATACCGCTGTAAATTTCAGGATCGATGCCTGTGTAATTGGTAAATACAAATGCGTTTTGAACCGTAGCGAACAGATTCAATGACATTATTTTACCTATATGGAATAGATAGCCAAGAGTGATATTATCAATCTTCAAGAAAGAAGCATCTTTAACATAGTAGTCGCTCAGATATTGTGCTTGTGAAAAACCTGAGTAAAGAGCTGTGGACATACGATTTGCCACGAAGTTGTTCGTCCAAAGGTCTGAAAGGAGCTCAAAGCGTGAGGAATTATTGTCATAGACATAATTTCCGATATTGGCGTGAGCCGAAGCAGCAAAAGTCCAGTTCTTGTATGTAAGAAGAGTGTTAAAGCCGAAAGTGTAATCAGGAGCCGATTTCTTATAACAATACATATCGTTGGAATCAATCTTTCCATCTTCATTTCTGTCCACATAAGCACCCATAATAGGAGAGCCGTCAGTATCATAAATCTGCTCATAGACATAGAATGAATTAACTGGATAACCCACCATAAATCTCTGAATATAGTTTCCAACTCCACCCGAGATACCTCCTGTGGCAACACCTTTATAATTGGGCCCGTCGTTAGTGGTCAATTTTGTAATTTCATTCTTATTCCAGGCAGCGTTCAAGCCGATGTCCCAATGCCAGTTTCTTGTCTCGATGGGAACAGCGTTGAGTTCTACCTCCACACCATAATTAACAAGACTTCCGATATTGGCACTTATGTAGTTTTTAAGGTTTGCACCTGCTGCTACGGGGGTATAGTTCAATAGATCTTTGGTGTCACGATAATAACCATCTATGCTACCTGTCAATCTGTTTTCTATGAATCCGAAATCGATACCCACATTATAAGTGGTGGTAGTTTCCCATTTCAAATCTGCATTATACCCAAGAGGGGTAATAGGAACGATAACTCTATCACCGAATTGATAATAACTTCCTGTAAGATTATATTTGTATCCGGGAAGGGTAGGATAGTTACCAGCATTCAGATCTTGTTGTCCGGTCTCTCCCCAGCTGAGTCTGAGTTTCAATTTTGAAACAGCACGAGAGCTCTTTAGGAAACTTTCATTTTTGATATTCCATCCCAACGCCACAGAGGGGAAAAGTCCCCATTTGTTGTTGGCAAAACGAGATGTTCCGTCATAACGAACGGTAGCGGTAAGCATATAACGATCGTCAAAAGAATAATTGAGACGCCCGAAGAATGATACGAGATAATATTCAGACTTGTATTCTGCACCTGAAATCTGCGCCCCGTTATCGGCTCTGACACCCTTATTATCACTTCCTTGATAAAAATGCTGCCATGAATAACCTCCCATAATATCAAGAATATGTTTTCCGAAAGTGGGATTATAATCTATATAAGCCTCGAGGGTTTCATCTCTTTTAACACTTGAATAATCTTCGTGGTATCCCGATCCTGACTGTAACTGAGAATGCCAGGACTGTTCACATCCGATAGGGGTGTCGATAGTACCTTTGGATTTTGAAAGGTCAAGACCCAGATTTACATTTAATCTCAAATCTTCCACTCCATGAATTTTATAATCGATCTGGGCATTTCCGATGAAACGCTTAACATTCGATACATCTTTTCTCTGCTCAAGAGAAGCCACGGGATTACTTGTGGACTGAGTATTGGGAATTCCGTTAGTACCCCAAATTCTATATCCGTCAAGTCCGTTGGAAGAACTATCATATATCTCCTGAGTAGGGTCATATTCGGCTGAAGCCCCGATAGCGCCTTGATTTGCAAAACGATTATTGGCAATCATCCCTTTTGCATTCAAATTGATTTTCAAATGATCGTCGAGTAATGTGGGTGCAAGATTCAAAGCGAGAGTTCCCCTCTCCATCTTTGATGTCTTCAAAGTACCTTGCTGGTTAAGATAACCTCCCGATACGCGATAAGGCATATTTCCGGCATTGCCGAATTTGACATTGCCCTGAAGTCCGATATTAGCGTCATAGCTTTGAGCCATCTGATATACAGCTCTCTGCCAGTCTGTATTGGCCTCTCCGAGGGCAGCATAACCGGCATAAGACTGATAGTCTTCTTCCGTATAGCCTTGATAATTAATGGCATACTGCTTCATAGCATCACGCATCTCATCCCCTGTCAGAACATCCATATACCTGGTATTCTGACTTAAAGAGGCAGTAAAATCAACATTGATCTTCGGGATGGCAGAATCATACTTGGACCCTTTTTTAGTAGTGATGATAATTACGCCGTTTGATGCACGTGAACCATAAATAGCTGTGGCAGAGGCATCTTTCAAAACCGTAAATGACTCAATATCGCTCGGGTTTATACTTGAAAGCTGATCACTCATACCACTGACTCCTTCGTTACTTATGGGAAGACCGTCTATGACGATAAGAGGATCGTTGGAGGCAGAGAGTGAAGAACCGCCGCGAACACGAATTGTAGATGCGCTACCGGGCTGACCATCACCTGTAGTGACCACAACACCGGCTGATTTACCTGCCAGCAAGTCTGATGGCGAAGTAATAACACCTCTGTTTACCTGATCTGCTTTCACTGCGGATACCGATCCGGTCATGTCATTCTTTTTGACTACACCATAACCGATTACAACTACCTCTTCGAGCACTTGCTGATCTACTTCCATAAAAACGGAAGAGGCCTCAGAAGCGGGAATCGAAAGAGTTTTGTATCCGATAAAGCTAAATACCAGTACTGTGTTTGATGAGGGAACGACTATTTCAAATCTTCCGTCAAAATCAGTTTCAGTACCATTTGTTGTCCCTTCTTGAAGGACTGCAATTCCCACTGCCGGACCATTGGCATCCATGACCTGCCCTTTCACAAGGATATTCTGCGCAAACACGCAGGATAGTGAAAGTACAGTCAGTGAGATTAGCATAGTAATCAATTTTTTCATACGTTAACTGTGTTTAATTGATTGGTAATTAAAATTAAGGATTAATAAATATTATTTTTTGTTAAAAAATTTCAATTGTACAGGATCGTCGTTATCTTTTACAAAAAGCACCGCTACGCAAGCGATAAGAAGACACAATCCTGAAAATACCATAGCGTAAATAGTATGTCCATCGTATAAATGTTTAACCATCACACCCCCTATAAGGCCGTTGCAGACCTGCGGTATGGTGATGAAGAAATTAAAAATTCCCATATAGACACCTGTTTTCCCCCTTGGAAGAGATCCTGCAAGCATTGCATAAGGCATAGCAAGGATACTTCCCCACGCTATTCCGATACCTATCATCGAAAACACAAGCATCTTGGGATCTTTGAAAATAAAGAATGAGGCGAAGCCCAATGCTCCACAGAGCAATGAAAACGAATGGGTTGCCTTTCTGCTTATTTTTCCGGCTATCCACGGAAGGAGAAAAGCAAAGAGGGCAGCCACACCATTATATATACCTTGAAGAACTCCCACCCAGTCTCCTGCCTGACCATAAGCTTTCGAAGCGGTATCCACAGTGTCATAACAATGCTCGGCCACAGCAGGGGTCATATAGACCCACATAGAAAACAATGCAAACCACGAAAAGAACTGCACAACTCCAAGCTGTACCATTGTCTTAGGCATTTTCCCGAAATCCTTGAAAATCTCGAAAAAACCTGCATCGTTCTTCATTGCTGCAAGCTCATCTTGCTCCGGAGGATATTCCTTGGTGGTAAATATTGTCCAAAGGACACATAGCAACAAAACCGCACCTCCTATATAAAAAGCAAGTTTCACATTCGGAGCTACTCCTCCGGCAATCTCAGGGGTGTTCGACATCCCGAACCAGTTGGTAAGGATGAAAGGGAGTACTGCCCCTACAACAGCTCCCACCCCGATTAAAGTAGTCTGTACGGAAAAACCGAGGGTTCTCTGCTGTGAAGGCAATTTGTCAGCTACAAGCGCTCTGAAAGGCTCCATCGCCACATTTATAGAAGCATCCATTATCATAAGTATTCCGGCTCCGATGAGAAGGGGTGATAAAAATGGTGCGAGAGCGGGAGAATTAGGCATCAGAAATAGCATTGCGGCAGCTAAAACTGCTCCAACGAGGAAATATGGTTTTCTGCGCCCTATTTTGTTCCATGTACGATCGCTATAATGTCCTATTATGGGCTGAACAATCATTCCAGTAATCGGAGCGGCAAGCCAAAATAGAGAAAGAGTGCTCACATCGGCACCGAATGATTGGAGAATTCTGCTGACATTGGCATTTTGGAGGGCCAATCCGCATTGAATTCCGAGAAATCCGAAACTCATATTGAAGATTTGCCAAAAGCTCATCCTGATTTTTTTCATAAAATATCTACAGTTTTAGTTTTTAAAATTAGTCATTAATTTATCTTATAAAAAATCAAAACAGACGAATTGAAAGAAAAAACAGACGAACTTAACATTTTTTAAACCCAATTTTACATATCTTTGTAAAAAATAGAGCCGTTTTTTGAAAATCGTTAAGAAAATGAACATATTAATTGTGGAAGACGAAATTCCCGCCCAAAAACTTTTAATAAGACTGATTTCAAAATATTATCCCGATTTTAATATTGTGGCGATACTTGACTCCATCACATCAGCCATCGGGTGGATCAGGAGTAATACTCCCGATATTATCTTTATGGATGTGGAGCTTTCTGACGGCTCATGCTTTGAAATATTTAAACATGTCGATATCAAATCTCCTGTAATAATAACTACCGCTTACGAACAGTATGCTCTCGATGCTTTTAAATCAAAATGTATTGATTACCTGTTAAAGCCCGTCGAAGACTCGGTTTTTAAAGAATCGGTGGAGAGATGTCTTAATTTTTACAACAAAAGGTCGTCTCAAGATTATAATGAACAGGTCAATAATCCAAAATGCTACAGACAGAGATACACCCTTCAGATCGGAAACCAGATTGAGATATTGAATGTCAGCGAAATCGCATATTTTTATTCGGAGGACAAGTCGAATTTCATAGTAGCTAAAGACGGAAATTCATATATGACAGACCTAAGTCTTGATACTATTAAAGAGGAACTCGACCCTGTCGAATTTTTTAAAATATCAAGAGGATGTATTGTCAGTCCCGGGTCGATTTCGAGCATATCTAAATATTTTAATTCAAGACTTAAAATAACTCTTAAACCCTCCAAATGCGATCCGGTTCTCATTTCAAGAGAGAGGGTAAAAGGATTTCTCGAATGGCTTGAAGGGAAAAAATAGGTGTTTAATCTATTAAGGGGATTTTAGCTTCAAAAAAACTACCGTCATCAGAAATAACGACCTCTTTTCCGAAGAGAATGGTATATTGTTTTTTAATGCTGTTGAGTCCCAATCCGGTAGTAGGGGCGGTTTTCAGCTTGAGCTGAATATTGTTTTTAACCACAATATAGTCATTGTCTGCATAAACGCTGATTCTAAGCACATTACTTAAGTTCGCCACATTATGCTTCACCGCATTTTCAATCATCATCTGCATCCCACACGGAACAATTTTCTTAGTCATATACTCATCTGGGACATCTATATCGAAGCTGATGGCTGCTGAAAATCTTTCGTGAAGAAGATTAATGTACTGCTTTACAAAGGCGAGCTCCTCCTCCACCATCACGATAGGATGAGATTCTATTTTAAGGAGATAACGATATATCGAAGCGAGCCTCTTCACATAATCACTTGCTTTTTCCTGATCGGTCTGGATAAGAAAATCGAGAACATTAAGGCTGTTAAAAAGAAAATGAGGATTAAGCTGACTTTTCAGTAGCTGATACTGATAATTGGCAGCACTACGCTTTTCCACCTCTTGGGCCAAAGCTTTCTTATGTGACCATCGATAGTAATTGATGACATCTAAAATCATCAACACCACCCCGTTGAAGATAATATATGTGACAAAAGTGAAGAAGAAAATTTTATCAAAATACTGTACATCGCACTCAACAGCACCATTTTGATACAACCTGAGCAAAAAAGAAGAAATAAAAGAGATAGCAAATATGCTCAACAATTCGATAGAGGTGCGCATCATCGAATTAGTACCGTATTGAACCCTCTTGTTTAAAAATGAAATTACGGCCATATCACCCACCACCATCGCTATCGTCAGGGGATAATTTGACAATGTCTGAAATAAAAAATCGCTGAAATACAGACCGAATCTTTCATAAAACATCGGCATCAATTTCTCAAGAAACATCCTTACCACTATCACTATTGCGGCAAGAATGGCAATATCGAGCACAGTCTTAAGGCTTTTTCTCGTCTTCTTAGGGTTTTCCGCCATTTCTATTGAGATTTATCCGACCTCCACCCCTTTCTGACAAGAAATATAATAATCAATCCCAATACTTCTGTTACGACAGAGGTCATTATCACATTAATCCATACGCCAAGCTCAGGAGCCCATACCGTTAGGAGCTTGGCCCCCTGAGTGCCGAGATAAAAACCGGCAAAACAGGAGAGAAATGCAATACCTAAAAAGATGTCGAAAGGAATACCATAAAATCTTATAAGAGAATAGACCATCGCTATGGTAAGGATGGTCAGAATGAGACTATCTCCAAAATCGGTATTATGAGAGAAGTAACAACTTACAGCATGCGCTATGACAAATAAAAAAACAATAAAATTTGCTTTTTTAAAATTGGAGATGCTGTTATCGGTTTTTTTGAAACATTTAAGCATAAGTTTTCATTTATGCACGAAGATAACAAAAAATCGCTAACAAAGAAAAACTTCCTAATTGATAATTAAATTATTAAACGCTATCTCCTGGGTTACCCCTCTGAATACAATGGTAACATAAGGATTATCATAATCCATACTGAAAGAGAAACCGATTGTTTCATTAATGTCTTCATATCCGATAATATCGGAAACCTTCATATTTAACGCTCCTCCATATAGTCTCAGAGGGAAAGGATCGTTATTCAATTTAATATACATATTCAACCCCACATTTTCCGGTATGGCAAAATCCACATTGACAGATTTAACCGAAACGCCGTTATCATTTACCCTTTCGATATAATTACCATCTCCGTATATAAAATAATTGTTCTCATATACCCCAAGGGATACCTCTTTTTTAGTCAATTTGACAGAAATATTCATCTCTTCGAGAGTAAGGCTTTTATGATAATCAGAGAAAGGAATACTATTAACCACATTTATAGAAAAAACACCCTCACCCGATGAAACAATGTCAAAAGATACATTGCCCACTATATTCCATGTAGTGGATGAAGTCATAAGATCTTCGTCGATACCCACGAACATAGTTTTAACAATCCCGTCGCTTACCAAAAGGCAGGTGTCTCCTTTGAAACGTATTTTATAATCAGGAAAATATTTATCTTCAAAATTATCTTTCTCTTCTTCCTGCAAATTCATATATTCATTAATCAATAAAGCCTTATCCGTCAACATAATATAATCACGGATTACATAATTAACAGTGGCATCATATACCGGAATAGCATCCTGTGTCTGGTAGCCGCTCGGACAAGGATAATAACAAGAGCAGAACATAAAGGAAGCTACCACTGTCACAATAATATATTTAATCGTTTTCATTTCCTTCTAATATTTTAATAGTTAAACCTATATCCTACTCCGGCCGAAAAAAGTCCCACACTGCCGAGAGATATATCAAAAAATCCATATACTTTTCTCCCTACCGTAATACCGAAAGGGTTAATATTAATGACTGCGGCCAATCCGTTACTACTATACTTCCCCTGCTGGACAATCATCCCCAATCCGAGTGAGACGGAAGAATAGAGAGTTACATATTTTTTTCTCAACCACACGAAACGGGCGGTGGGAGAAAGGGTTATAATATGAGAACTGACACTGAAAGCAGCCTCATTGTTGTAAGAATAATAGGTAGATCTCAAGACTCCGGAATAGGTAAGATTACCCGTTAATTCAAACCATTTTTTAAAGCGATATGTATAAGAGATGGTATATGCACCGGTATTTTTGTAATTTCCGAAATAAATGGAGGGATTTGTCAGAGATTCTCCTATGGAAATAGAAGAATAATTACGCGCAATGTAATAGTCAGAATTATGGCATCCCTGTCCGCCGAAATTCATATCCAAAGGGGCGATACCTACGGTTATTCTCAACTCACTACCCGGATAAAAAACTGTATTGCTTATATTTTTGATACTATTTTCGTCGGACTGAGAGTAGCAAAAAAACACATTAAAAAAAAGCAAAACTAAGGGGATAAATAGATGTTTTTTCATATAGATTAATTGTTATTACTCCTTATTGATGCACAAACTTAAAAAAATTTATCCATTTTTATATTACTTTTGCAAATTATACATAAACAATAACGAGATGATTCTACAGTTATCAATAAATTTTCACACTTTATTTCATCAGAGATTATATGTCTGTGGCACTCTTCCCGAAATGGGAGGAAACGACACTTCCAAAGCGTTCCCCATGGAGTACGACACCGATGATATATGGAGAGCGGAAATTAAAATTTCCAATCTTCAGGATCGAATAATATCATACAGATATTTTGTAAGGGACAATGAAGGAAATACTTTTTTTGAAGTGGGCAAGGAGAGAATTATCGGCCTCAACAATAATTCCAAGAGGCTCATTTTCAACGATCAGTGGCAAGGCAACACCCCCGATGCTCCATTTCTTTCAGATCCGTTTTCAAATGTCTTTTTCACACACGGAAAAAGTGTCCCTACTCAGACACATCTTTTCACAAAAGAGATAATCTTACGCGTAACTGCTCCCAATATTGAAAAAGAGGCAGATTTATATCTATGCGGCGATCATCCCGAACTTGGAGGATGGGATCCCGAAAAAGCACTCCCTCTAACTCCCTCTTTCGGATCAAGATGGATAATCCACCTCTCTGCCAACAAAATCGAAGGTACTATTCTCTATAAGTTCATAAAAAAGTACAGTGACGGCCGAAATCCTGTCTGGGAATATAGTGAAAATCACTCACTTACCATCCCCAAAATAGGTACTCATGAAACATTTTCCATCGAGCACTCCTTTGCTGCCTTTAATATTTCCAATCCGAAATTTACCGGTACTGCTCTCCCCGTATTCTCTCTTCGCACTAAGAACGACTGCGGCATAGGGGATTTTATAGATATTAAACTCCTTGCAGACTGGGCAGCCACGACAGGGCAGAATATCATTCAACTTTTGCCCATAAATGACACTACCTCTACTTTTACCTGGAGAGATTCTTATCCCTACGGAGGAATATCGGTAATGGCTCTTCATCCCATTTATATCAATATCAAAGCAGTGGGGCCGTTCAAAGACAAAGCCATCTCTGCCCAGTACAACAAAGAGAGGAAATCCATAAACGCCCTTAAAAGCATCGATTATGAAAAAGTATTGAGTTTTAAAAAGAAATACACTAAGATTCTTTTTGAACTTTACTCTAAAGATACATTTGCAGAGCCTGATTTTTATTCATTTTATAAAAAAAATAAAAGCTGGCTCCTCCCTTACGGCGCATTCTGCACATTGAGAGATAGATTCAAAACAGCAGATTTCACATTATGGGGAGAATATTCCACTTTTTCTCCATCCATAATAGAAAAAATAAACAAGAAAGGCACTGCTACCTATTTTTCGATGTCCTACTACCTTTTCATGCAGTATCATCTGCACAAGCAGCTCAGCGAATCGGTGGCTTACGCCCATTCGAGGGGAATTGCCATTAAAGGAGATATTCCTATCGGGATTACTCCCAATAGCGTAGAAGCGTGGTCTGAACCTCAGCTGTTTAATATGAATTCTCAGGCCGGTGCACCACCTGATAGCTTTTCAGCCAACGGACAAAATTGGGGATTCCCCACATACAACTGGGAGGAGATGGCAAAAGATAACTATTCGTGGTGGAAAAAGCGTCTTGAAAAAATGTCTGAATACTTTGATGCCTACAGAATCGACCATGTTCTCGGGTTTTTCCGTATATGGGAAATACCTGACGATCAGGTAAAAGGGCTTATGGGACATTTTAGCCCCGCACTTCCTTTCAAATATGACGAACTTCTCCGATGGGGATACAAATTCGATTATCACCGAGATGTAAAGCCATTTATCCGCTATTATATGCTAAAAGAGATGTTCCCCGGAAAGGAAAAATATGTTATGGATACATTCCTTGAGAGTAAGGAATATGAAGTGTTCACATTGAAACCCGAATTTGATACTCAGAAAAAAATTGAAAAATATTTTGAAGATAAGGATGACGACAATCTGAAAGATGGACTCGAAGCACTTGTTTCGGAGGTACTGTTTGTCGAAGACCCTGTCCAAAGGGGAGAGTTTCATCCTCGCATTTCGGCTCAGTTTACCTACTCTTATAAGGCTCTATCCGAGTCTGACAAAATAGCATACAACGCCCTCTATAATCACTTTTTTTATAAAAGGCACAACGATTTCTGGAAAGCTAAAGCAATGACGAAACTCCCGGAACTTATTTCAGCCACAAACATGCTGTGCTGCGCCGAGGATTTGGGAATGATTCCAGAATGTGTTCCGGAAGTCCTCAAAATTTTAAGGATTTGCACCCTTGAAATCCAAAGGATGCCCAAAGACCCCTCTGTCAGATTTGCAGACCCTGCACATTACCCTTATTTGAGCGTTTGCACCACCGGAACCCATGATACAAGCACTATTCGCGGATGGTGGGAAGAGGATAAAAAAATGTCTCAGGAGTATTATAATGCAGTACTTCACGAGAGTGGAAAGGCCCCCGAGAGCTGCGAGGCGTGGATATGCGAAAAAATAATCAGACAGCATATTCACAGCTCCTCCATGCTCACTATTCTCCCCATTCAGGACTGGTTTTCCATTTATGATGAAATGAGAACGGAAACTCCTGATTCTCAGAGAATAAACATCCCTTCAAATCCGAAACATTACTGGAGATACAGATTGAATATAGCTCTTGAAGATTTACTAAATAATAAAAATTTTAACGACTATTTAGTAAAAGTTATCAATGAGTCCAAATAGAAAACACGGAAGCCGCTGAAAACACTATGTGCATTTTGGCCCGTTTTTTGTCATCATTTTTTAAAAAATTATAAAATATTATGAAAAAGATTTTAAAATTTCTTCCTTTATTGCTCTTGGCGGTTGTTTTTACCTCTTGTAACAAAAACGGCATTGACAATAAAGTAAAAGGTAATTACACTTTTACCGATGACGCTCTCTCTATCAATAGCGTTCCTACAAAAGCTAACGACTACCCGAAAGCAAGCGCCTCCATTTCTGCAAAAGGAGATAATCTCGTGGAGGTAAATCTTATAAATATCATCCCGGGATATGACAGTTATGCTCTTACAGCTGAAGCAGCTACCACAAAAGCTGACGGTTCATACTCCGTTTCAGGCACAAATGAGGATGACAAAATTGCAGTAGGAATCTCCGGTGTGATTGAAAATTCAAAACTTACCCTCAGCATTAATTACATTAAGAAAGATGATGTTGTGGGGAAATGGATGTTTAATGCAGCTGATTTAAACGGGTCCAAACTTCCCGATGTATATTTCACTCTTAACACTGATGTTGAAACAATTACCATTTTCGGTGAGAAATTACCAATCAAGACTGTTGTAGCATTAGCCAACCAGACTCTTATGAACGCTGCAGCAAAAGCCCCTATTGATTTTTACGAATTTACCACCTCCGGATTTTTCAATCTTGATTCTCCCGATGCCGAGACGATGGCAAAACTCTCATTAATCAATAATCGTCTTGAATATTATGTTTCAGAGGGGAATATTAATTTTTTCCTGAGAAATTCATCCAATGAGATTTTAACCACCCTTCTCGCAAAGTACGGATTTACATTTTCGATAAATATTTCGTTTGCAATCCCTTACACGATTACAGACGGCATTATGAATCTTGAAATCAACAAGACTACATTGTCTCCCGCTATTCTGCTGTTAAATGCCAAGTTACCGACATTTACTTATGCCGATTTCAAGAAGATTGCCCCCGATTCCGAAATAACCGAAAATATGTTTACTGCATATAAAGCTATTGCTACCGATGTTCTTTCCATCATCACAAGTAATAAAACCACACTTACACTCGGTTGCAATTTGATTAAATTCGACGGAAGTACAAGACCCTGGGCTCAAGCCAATTAATATCCGGCAGTTATTATTCTATTCCCATTCTTAAATATGTCAGATAACACATATTTTGAGAATGGGATTTTTTATAATGCTCTGCCAATGGGTCGTCTTTCGCACCCCTCTACCGAGCTAAGATCGTCACCAAGCTCATATTTAGCTTTTGCAGCAATATTTAACAGTTCTTTTTGTACATTCGGATATTCTCCCATCACATTGTATCTTTCCCCCGGATCATTTCTTAGATTAATTAGGAGGGTGTCTTTAAGCTCGAAAAATTCATTAGAGTTCCCCGGCATTCCGTCTTTTCCCGGAATAAAACCTATATGAGTACGATGTTTATGGGGAAATATCATTTTCCAATACCCGTTGGAGACAGCTTCAAGACTATTATTTCGATAATAATAGTAAAAATCTTTCCTCGGATTCGCACCTTTTTCCTGCTTAATCAGAGGGAGGATACTTACGCCGTCTATTTTATTTTTCGGTAGTTCCACTCCCGCAATTTCGGCAAAAGTGGGTAATAAATCGATATTAGAAGCGAGTCTGTTACATATTTGTCCCGGGTGCGGAATATCTTTCCACCAAGCAATCATCGGAACCCTCTGTCCCCCCTCAAAACTTGCCCCTTTGGCTTCTCTTAATCCCCCCGGTGAACCGGCGTGATTTCCATAGTTAAACCAAGGACCGTTGTCTGAGGTGAAAATTACAAGTGTATTATCATCAAGACCCGTTTCTTTCAATTTTTTAAGTATCTCTCCTACGCTCCAGTCAATCTCCATTATGACATCTCCGAAAAGGCCCTGCTCACTTTTTCCTTTAAATTTATCAGACACAAATAGAGGGACATGACACATCGGATGGGCGAGATAAATAAAAAACGGAGTGTTCTTGTTTTTATCTATGAATTGTATCGTTCTACTGGTAAAATTTGTCGTAAATTGACTCTGATCGGGATTTAGCTCGACCACTTCTGTCCCTTCGTATAGTGGTAATTCGGGGTAATAATTCTTACTGATGGGGTGATTGGGCCACATATCGTTGGAATAGGGGATACCGTAGTATTCATCAAAACCATTGTTGGTGGGGAGGAACTCAGGCAGATGTCCCAAATGCCATTTGCCGTAGGCGGCACAGCTGTAACCACCCTTTTTTAAAACTTCTGCCATGGTTTCCTCGCCGGCATTTATCCCTACCTTCGAAGTATGGTCGGGGGCACCTGAAAAATGGAGCCGATTGGGATAACATCCCGTCAGAAGCCCCATTCGAGAAGCTCCGCTGACGGCTTGCGCCGAATAAAAGTGGGTAAATCTAACCCCTTCGCTCGCCATCTTGTCGATATTAGGCGTCTGGTAGCCTATCGCACCAGTACAGCCGAGATCGCCGTATCCCATATCGTCTATATTGATGACGATAAAGTTTGTATAATCTTTTTCTTGTTCGCAACTTGCTGTTCCTAAGGCACTTAGCGATAGAAATAGTAATTTATAATTATCAAAAAATTTCATATACGGAAAAATTTATTAATGATTTTATTTAGCCGCTTCTTCGACAAGCCATCTGAAAATAGAGGAAAATTTACTATCACCCTCGCAGGCAAATCCTTCGGGATGGAATTGTACCCCGAGAACCCTTCCCGAGTCTATTTTTTCTATTGCTTCGATTATGCCATCTTTCGATACTGCCACTATTTTAAAACCCGGTGCCACTTTTTTTACCGACTGATGATGATAAGAGTTTACAACTACTGATTCGCTTCCAAGCAATGAGTAAAGCAACGATTTCTTATCAATAGTGATGGTGTGCGTTCCATAGTTTCTCGGAGCATTCTGATAATGATCGACAAAAGAATCCTTTACCTGAGAGGGGATATCCTGATAAAGACTCCCCCCGAAGAGTACATTAATCATCTGTATCCCTCTGCATATTCCGAGAACAGGAATATCTTTCTCAACAGCCATTTTTAGAATCATTGCATCAAACGCATCTCTGAGAGGGACAATCTCCCCCATTTTCGGATGAGGTTCTTCCCCGTAATAAGCAAGAGGATCCACATCTTCCCCTCCGGTCATCACTAAAGCATCTATAGTTTCAAGAATCTTTTTCAATTGGACCTCGTCCGTAGTCCACGGAATGATAAGAGGCACTCCTCCGGCATTTCTCACAGATCTGATATAAGTCATCGGAGCTGACACCGAAGATTCCGAATCACTTGCAGAAATACCGATAATCGGCTGAGCAGTAGTAGAAAGAGAAACAAGCAGCAATGCTGCAATGAAAGTAAAATATCTCATTGTCCTAAATTGTTATTTTCTGATCCACGGACCGAAGTTTTCTTCCTCCCCGAAATCCAAATCGAAGGAGATCGCTTTGTTCCCTTTTTTGTTTAAATTGAAAACTACCGGAAATGTGTGTCCGTCACTACGGAAGGTGTATTCTGTACCCGAAACATGCTTTAATTCTCTCTTCCAGCCTTGCTTTCCCACTCTAATAAAAAGTGTGTCCTCTTCAAGAGTAACATCTGCATCCCCGAAGAGCTGATCTTTAATATAATGGCCCGCCAAATAACTCTTTTCAAGTTCCGGAAGTATCTCTTTTACTTTTTCTTCGCATTTACTTTCCTCTCTGTGATCACTCCACCATTCATCCAAATATTCCCGATTGTAATCTTTTTGGAGAGTATCACCCATAAATAGGTCTATCGTCTTACGCATGATTGCATAGCGCGGAGATGCAGGAGTTTCAGAGTTAACTAAAACTACAAGTCCGAGATCTATTTCAGGGACGAATGCGCATATAGCTGTGAAACCCCATGTAGTACCGGTATGGAAATAAAGTCTGTATCTATTGTTTTGCTCCACAAACCAGCAGTTTCCGTAAAGTCTGATATAATCATCTGTCTGTGAGACGATTGTCTGTCCCTTGTGTAGATACTTCATGCTTTTTTCCGACAGTACCTCTTTCTCTCCCACTTTACCCATATTAAGATGAAATTGGGCATATTTGGCCATATCGACCACCGTAGAATTTACACTACCGGCCGGTCCCACCACCGTCTCCCAAAAGAGAGCTCTGTCATCTCCATAAAGCGGTAGGATATACATCGAATCACCTCTATAATAAAATTCGTGGGCGATAGAGGCTTTGTCACCAGCTTCGAGGAAACCTTCTCCGTTCAGAGAAGATGATGTCATCCCTAATTTATCAAATATCCGTTCCTGTACATTCTCCTCCCAGCTCTTTCCGGTCTTTTGTTCTATAATTTTAGCAGCTATGATAAATGTCATATTATTATAGGCATAGACACTCCTGAAACTATACTTTGGTTTCATCCTTTCAAACATTTTATAAATATCATCTCTGCCATAACCGGCATTCGGAATATAGGTCCCCTGCTGCCCTAATAAGCCGGTTTTATGTGTCATAAGATCTTTCACCTGCATATTTTCCTCTACCCATTTGTCGTACCATTTAAAATCAGGAAGAATTTTTTTAACTGTATCTTCCCAGGAAACCAGCCCCTCATCCACGATCGAAGCCATCACCGTAGCTGTAAAAGATTTCGAAATAGAACCTATTTGATATACTGTATTCTCATCCACAGGGGTATCCTTTCCAATCTCTCTTACACCATATCCTTTCGCCCAAAGCAGATTTCCGTCTTTGACAATAGAAACAGACAATCCGGGAATTTTCCATCCTTCCTGTACCTGAAGAATGTAATCATCGATAGCGTTAATAATCGCATGGTTCTGCGAATACAAAATTCCTGCTCCTAAAAAAATGAAGAGGGAAAAAGAGAAAAGAAACTTTTTCATCTGAATAATAATTAATTGTAAATATGTGCTCACAAATTTACAACAATAATTGATATACTTTTAGTACTTTTGTAAAGATTAATCCAATATCAATATGGCTAAGAATAAAACAGCTTGGTTTTGCTCCTCCTGCGGAAATGAGAGTTCGAAATGGCTTGGCAGATGCCCCGCCTGTGGCGAATGGAATACTATGATTGAAGAGCCTGTTCACAGAGAATCCTCTTCATCGAGCGCTTCGCGCAATGGAAGATCTCTCCTATCTATTCAGAATCCCAAGCCTATTCCCCTTAGCGAAATAAGTATCTCTCAGGAGAGCCGTATCAGTCTCGGCAGCAGCGAGATAGAGAGGATTCTCGGTGGAGGCATTGTAGAAGGTTCCATTATTCTCATCGGAGGTGAACCGGGAATAGGCAAATCTACATTATCCCTCCAAATACCCCTTAACTGCCCCTCTTTAAAAACTCTGTATGTTTCCGGAGAGGAGTCTCCGAGGCAGATAAAATTAAGGGCCATCAGGCTCTCCGAAGAGAAGCAGCTCGGAGAGAATTGCATAATCCTCGGCGAAACCCTCCTTGAAAACATCCTTCAGCGTGCTAAGGAGACATCCCCGCAGCTCATTGTCATAGACTCCATTCAGACCATATACAGTGATCTGTTCGAATCCTCCCCCGGCTCAGTGAGTCAGGTACGCGAATGTGCGGCAGCTCTTCTTAGGTACGCGAAAGAAAGCGGCACCCCCGTAATCCTCATCGGGCATATAACGAAAGATGGTTCCATCGCCGGTCCGAAGATTCTTGAGCACATTGTTGATGTCGTACTGCAGTTTGAAGGGGACACGCGTCACTCCTACCGCATATTGCGCAGCATAAAGAACAGATTCGGCTCTACCGCCGAAATCGCCATTTTCGAGATGCTCTCCAATGGTCTTCGCGAAGTTAGCAACCCTTCCGAAATTCTCGCTCCGATGCACAAAGAAAACCTCAGCGGTATTGCGGTGAGCGCAATGCTTGACGGAACGAGACCTCTGCTCATTGAGATCCAGGCACTTGTCTCATCAGCCGCTTATGGAATGCCTCAACGCTCCGCTACGGGATTTGATGCCAAAAGGATGAATATGCTCTTAGCAGTTCTCGAAAAAAGGGCAGGATTTAAACTCTCGGCAAAGGATGTATTTCTTAATATTGCCGGAGGGATGAAAGTTACCGATCCGGCTTGCGATTTGGCGGTGGTATGCTCCATCCTTTCATCAAACTTCGACTTGATTATCTCTTCCAAAACCTGTTTTGCGGCAGAAGTAGGTCTCAGCGGAGAACTCAGGCCGGTCGGGCAGGTGGAACGAAGAATCAGCGAAGCCGAAAGACTCGGCTATGATACAATATATATATCTTCTTATAATTTTTCCGACTCAAGACCTAAGAAACAGAAAAGGAACATAGAGGTAATCGAAGTTCCGGATATACCGGCCCTTTGCAGAAAACTTTTTCAATAAGCAAGTCTCTTGTAGTGGCAGAAAAGAAGATTCCCGTTACTATCTCTGAGATGCATTCCGTTACCGCGACAAAATTTGAAAAATTTACAAGCGGCACATTCGCCCGTTTTCATCCAGCTTCTATCGCGATACTTCTCGTACCTTGTCTCCCATACTTCCCAAAAATCATCTTTGTATATATTACCCTGAGAATAGTCAGCTCTTATGCTCGGACATGCGGAAATAGAACCGTCTGAGAGAACTGATGCCACACTCACTCCGGCGGCGCAATGAAACGTATGGTCTCTCACTTCAAGCTCATAGCCGCCGAGAAAGCCCTCACAGCCATAAGAAAGATTGATTTTGCCGTCAAGACGGGTCTCTTTAATAAATTGCATCAGCTTAGTGAAAAAGAAATCGTCAAGCTGAAGTTCAGGAACCTGAGCAGCCCTCCCCACAGGGAATACAGTAAAAATGCGCCATGCCTTTACCCCTATCGAGATTAAAAAGTCACGAAACTCCGGCAGTTTATCGAAATTTTTCTGATTGGCACAAGTTACTACATCGTAGGTGATATCCTCTCCTACCTTCACTATGTTTTTTATTGCCCCGAGGGCTTTATCGTAACATCCCGGAACACCTCTCATCCACTCATGCTCTTTTTGAAATCCGTCGAGACTCACAGTGACAGAACGAAGACCCGACTTCAAAAGAGAATCAAGTCTCTTACTATCAAGCAGAATGCCGTTTGTCACCATTCCCCATGGAAATCCCCTTTTGTAAAACTCCAATCCCCCCTTTTCAAGGTCATTGCGCACAAGCGGCTCCCCTCCTGTGACAATAATAGATGTCTTATGAGGATTAAGATGCGGGGATATATTATCGAGCACTTTTAAAAAATCGGCCAACGGCATATCTTTTATACCAGCTGTTTTCTTACAATCGCTGCCGCAATGGCGACAAGCAGCATTGCACCTGAGAGTACATTCCCAAAAAAGCTGTGTAAGGGGATGCTCCCTGATGAGGCGATCTGTCTGTTTTCTCGCTATTTCGAGGGAAATGGTTTTTCCTAAAGAGAGCTCTTTGCTCATAGATTACTGTTCAGATTTCTTTAATTTAAAATCTTTAGAGACAGAATATTTTCCTTGATACCAGTTCCCCGAAGGCTTTTCGGTCTGGGTGAAATCAGTACTTTTAATAATTAAAGAATCTTTGGAAAACAGCCCCCCTCCCTCTTGACCATCAATATCCTCGTAAACTATTTTTATAAAAGTATCATCATTCGGAGAAGAAAATGCTTCTGTTTCTTGAATAAAATTACCTTTTTTATCAGAAAAAGAGTCTTTAAACCCTCCCCAAGAGATATTGTTATTATTACTAAATCCGCTGGAAATAGTGGTTTTAATCCCTTCAATCGGAATATTGTCTTCGGTAAGAACTTTTCCGCTGACCTTATACTCGGCATAAGGAGTTCCATATTCGCAAGCGCCCCAGAATGAACAATTAGTAATACCTAACACTCCCAAAACAGCCATAACTGTCCATTTAAATTTCTTTAAGAAATAATTAATTCGTTTTTTCATAAAATCGTTGTGGTTTTAATAATAAAAATCGTAGCTCTGATAAAATGTCGTGGTTCTCATAATAAATGCAACAACCCCTAAAATACTGCATCATTTTTATAATTAAATTTTTCTTGGCGGCTAAATCTTTGTAAATCACCTCCTTCCTGTAAACATCCTCGGGCAAAATAAGGCCACTAAAAAAGTACTTACATTTGACATACCTACAATTTATCAGATGTACATATATACATAGATGTTCTCAAATATTCAATTCTCACGGGCATATTATGAGATAATTTTGCCGGTTTTGGATTTTTTCCTCCAAATGTATCCTCCACAGGACATATCCACCCGCGGATACGAGTAGCGGGAGGGGCCCGTTGGATACGAGTTCTCGCGCAGCGAGGACGAAGAAGACAATGGGAGGGCCGAAGTGAGGCAAAGCCGAACGGAGTTCCTGTGGAGGATACATTCTGTGGAGAAACAGACTATTTAAAGTATTTCTATTTCCTCAGCAGTAAGACCGGTAATATTTGAAATATCTTCGATAGGCAT
>CAZSXE010000014.1:0-52950 GCA_964611185.1 uncultured Muribaculaceae bacterium
AAGCGAAGTAAATAAAGGTGCCCTCAGGCACCACATAAAAAGAGAGGCTTGAAACAAGCCTCTCTTTTTATGTGGTGCCACCGGGAATTGAACCAGGGACACAAGGATTTTCAGTCCTTTGCTCTACCAACTGAGCTATGGCACCATTTGATTTGGGACTGCAAAAATATGTTTAATTTTTTTATCGGCAAAATTTAATTGAAATATTGTATCTTCGCGGGGTGGAAAAATATGCTAAAAAATATGTCGAGGTTATTTTACCGATTAAATTCCGGGACACAGTAACTTACTCCGTCCCGGATGAATTGAACGATAAAATAGCCATTGGAAGCAGAGTCGAAGTTAAGCTTGCCAACAAAAAATATAAAGGAATAGTCGAAAACATCACCTTCAATCCTCAATACGACATACGCAGAATCAAAGATATTGACGGCATTGACGACTTTCCGCCGGTGGCAATAAGCCAGATAGCTCTATGGAAATCGGTATCCGACTACTACCTTTGCAGCATGGGAGAAGTACTTAAGGCCGCATCGGCATATATGATTGAACCGCTTAAAAGGACAAAAAAAGAAAAAAACGATGACTCAGACCCGTCTTCTTCCTCCAAAGCACAGGAACTTAAACCACTCACCACTATCCACCAAAACGCACTTGACGAGATAAATTATCTTCATAAAGAGAAAAAAACGATACTTTTAAGCGGCGCATCATGTTCCGGTAAAACAGAGATAATACTACATCTGATAAAAGAATACACTGAAGAAAGTAAAAATGTCCTCATACTCACACCTGACTTATCCTCCTGCAAGCTCCTTGAAAAGCGACTTAATAAAATATCAGGACTGAAGTTAATAACATATCACTCAAAACTCACCGAAGCCAAAAGGCGTAACGCCGTTGAGACGATACGCTCCCATTCTGACGGCGGAATCGTCATTCTCGGACTTCGCTCCTCCATCTTCCTTCCTATCGAAAATCTGGGACTGATAACCATATTTCACGAGCACGACTCATCATACAAGCAATCCGATCCTGCTCCGAGATACAACGGCAGAGACACAGCCATCATGCTTGCAAAAGTCACCGGAGCAAATATAATATTGACATCCTCCACCCCATCACTTGAGTCATTGTACAATGTACAAATGGGAAAATTCAGCGAAGTTCACCTCGACACTCCACCCATAGAAGACACAGAATCTGAAATAAAAATCATTGACACCAAAAGAGAAGTTCGCAAAAATGCAATGAAAGGATCTTTTTCGATAAGCCTCATAAAAATAATCGAAAAAGGGATAAAAGAAAATAAACAAATTGCCGTTTTCCTCCCAAAACGCTCATTCATCTCCGACGAAGAACTTGCAATAGAGATAGGAGAGACATTTCACGATTTTGCAATCGACATTTACAGCGATATCTCCGCACTCGAATCTCTCCGCGTAAAGCCAACTATTATTGCCCTTCTTCAAGCAGAATCCCTCTTTAACTCCCAAGATTTCAGAGCAGACGAAAAAGCATTTCAATACCTTAACAGAATATACAGTGTATTGAAAAAAGGGAAAGAAAAAGGGATACTCATCATACAAACGACCATCCCCACACACCCCCTGTTTAAAAAAGACTCATCTGAAATAATAAAATCGCTTTTAGAAGAGCGAAAAGAATTTGATCTGCCACCATATACAAGAATGATCCAGATATCCATAAAAGACATATTCAAAGATCGTCTTGAAAGAAATGCAGAGACAATTAGAAGACAGATAACAAAAGCCGGGGTAACAAACATCTCCGGTCCTACCCCTCCCCCTTTTGAAAAAGACGAAAAAAGACACACTCTTTTCTTCAGAATAAAGCTGAAAAGAGATAAAAATTCTGAAAAGATAAAGAAAGAAATTTACAACAACATCAAGGGAGATATCACCATCGATGTAGATCCACTATAGAATAGATTACAACCAAGAATCACAACAAAGGGGGATTCAAGCTGAAATTCTCCCCCACCACCACTCTTAAAGCCTGTGGCAATACAGACAGCTCTAACGGCGTAGTACCTATCACCTCCCCATCCACTTCTACACTGTCATCCATTTCAGAAAAAATACTAATACGCTTTCCCACAGTATGATACACCCCTTTAATCGTATAAATACTCCCCTTAAACAACTTACCAAAATTCAAGATAATACTCAATTTGGGTATTTTTTCAATAATAGTGAGATTAACAAGCCCATCATTCACAACAGCATCCGGGACTTGGCTCATCCCACCTCCGCTATACCTCCCTATTCCAAATGCAGTAGAAAAAACCCTCCCCTTAAAAAATTCCTTACCATCCACGATGACCTTAAAAACCTTAGCACGAATCTTAAAAAATGACTTGACAGCACTCTTAACATAAAGAATAGCCCCCGTCTTTCCATCCTCTTTCATCTTATTACAATAATGGCAAATCATCGCATCATATCCCACCCCCGCCACATTTATCATATATCTCGTCTGAGGAACCATCGATTCGACAACATCCACCTTGCAAATATCCTGAAATATGGTTTTACCTCCGGCAATAGCACCCACAGACTGCTTATAATCGGTAGTAACATCATACATCTTCATCCAGTCGTTTCCAGAACCCGCCGGAATTACGGCCAAAGTAATTTCAGAAGTATCAACCTCCTTTTGAAAAAAAATACCATTCACCACCTCGTGAATAGTACCATCTCCGCCTACGGCAATCAATTTTCTATACCCCTCTCTTATCGCTTTAACAGCAAGCTCCACAGAATGATATTTATGTTTAGAGAAAATAACTTCGTACTCTATACCAAAATTAGACAACTGCTCTGATATAATCGGCCATTCGTCAAGAACCCTGTTACTTCCTGCTTTAGGATTGGCAATTACCATCCATTCTGTTTTTACCATATTGTACAGCTAATAAAAATACATTTTTAGATTTTGTTCACAAAAGTAACATAATTATCGCAGAGATAAAAAGATTTTGTAAATTTGCCTTTTGGAGTTTTTAATATCCGAGATATATAAAATATGGGAAAAGTAATAGCAATAGCGAATCAGAAAGGAGGAGTAGGTAAAACTACCACAGCAATTAACCTTGCAGCATCACTCGCTGTAATGGAGAAAAAGACCCTTCTTATAGATGCCGATCCACAAGCAAATACCACATCAGGCCTCGATTTCGACCCCGATTCAGATTCGATGAAGACATTATATGAGGTTTTAATCGGGCAGCATACATTTGACGAAGTCATCCTCGATACGGAGATTATAGATCTCAAACTGGTCCCCTCCCATATTAATCTTGTCGGAGCAGAGATAGAGATGCTTACCCTCGAAAACAGGGAAATGGTTCTAAAAGATGCATTGGCCCAGGTGAGAGATAATTACGACTACATAATCATCGACTGTTCTCCATCGCTCGGACTTATTACCATTAATTCTCTTACAGCTGCAAATTCTGTAATAATTCCTGTCCAATGTGAATTTTTTGCACTTGAGGGACTTGGCAAGCTGCTTAATACCATCAAGCTCGTACAGAACAGACTTAATCCATCACTTCAGATAGAAGGATTCCTTCTTACGATGTTCGATGGAAGACTGCGCCTTGCCAATCAAGTAGTAGAAGAAGTTCGTCATCATTTTGGCGACATGGTATTTAACACCCTCATACAGAGGAATGTAAGACTTAGCGAAGCCCCATCACACGGAAAGCCGGCTATCCTTTATGATGCCATATCAGCCGGTTCAAACAACTATTTGAACCTTGCGAAAGAAATAATTAAAAAGAATTCATAAAATGTCAAAGAAATCAGCATTAGGAAAAGGACTAAGCGCACTTATCTCAGATGCAGATGACATCCGCAGAGTAAATCGTTTCCCTGAATATGAAAGCAAGGAAACAGGTTCATCATCGGATAGCCATAAAGACACTTCACCGAATCCCGCTTCGATTACTGAAATTCCTGTTGACAAAATTGTAACCAATCCATACCAGCCGAGAACCACATTCGACGAGGAAGCCCTCAACGCTCTTGCCGACTCCATCAGACAGCTCGGTTTAATACAGCCCATAACAGTCAGAAGTATCGGTTCCAAATATCAGATAATCAGCGGAGAAAGGCGATTCAGAGCTGCTAAATTGGCCGGAGTCCAATACATCCCTGCATATATACGAAAAGCCGATGATCAGGGGATGCTTGAGATGGCAATAGTTGAAAACATCCAGAGAGAAGACCTTAACTCCATAGAAGTAGCACTGAGTTTCCAAAGACTCATCGAAGAATGTAATCTCACTCAAGAGGCAATGGCAGACAGAGTGGGGAAAAAGCGTGCGACAATAACCAACTACCTTCGTCTTCTTAAACTTCCAGCAGAGATCCAAGTGGCGGTACGCGAAGGTAAAATTTCTATGGGACACGCCAAGGCCATTCTTTCCATCGAAGACAAAGACAAGCAAATTAAATTATGTAACCTTATAATATCCAACGACTTATCCGTAAGACAGTCGGAGCAGAAGGTGCAAAAAATATCTAAAACGACAGAGCCTAAAAAAGAATCAGAGACTATGGAACTTCCTGACCCGTACTATCGAGTACTCGAGATTATGGGCAGATATTTTAATAACAACATAAGCCTCAAACGCTCTGAGAAAGGGAAAGGCAGCATAACCATTCAGTTTGCAAGCGATTCCGAAATCGAAGCCTTTTTGAAAGCAATTGAAGACTTAAAATAGCTTTAGACTAAGTGCGGAGATTAATAATAGCAGTTATTTTTATATTAGTTGCCACATTTTGCGGCAAAGCGCAATTCTCTACCTCGGGGTTTGGCTCATCATCTTCATCATTCGGACAGGAGACAAACACCAACGAAAACGACACAGCCTCAGTCACAAAGCAATTCTCTTTCAAACAATATTTCAACGCACTCGCTCATAAAGACACAATGAAAATATCGTGGTCCTTCGGCGGATCGCTGATACTCCCCGGAACAGCCCAGATTTACAACAAGGATTACTGGAAACTTCCCGTTCTATACTGCTCAGTCGGAGGATTAGTGGCAGGGGGGATAATAAACAACTCGAGATACATAAAAACAGAGAACGAAAATTTCAAAAACAACAGTACTTACTTTTTCATAGGGGCCGCAGTCGTATATTGGGCATCACTCCTTGACGGAGTAATGGGATACCCCACCAAGCTGAGATACCACCCCGGAAAAGCTACCGTCTATTCCATTATTTTCCCCGGACTCGGACAGGCCTACAACGGCGACTATTGGCATATACCGGTATGGTATGCCGCACTCGGAGTATCAGGCTACTGCTGGAGCTACTATGACAAGCAATACAAGAGATACAAAAAGTTATACAATCAGGCGACCACCGAGGGGGGTGGCTACGAAGGCAATATTTCCACAGACAATTTACTTTACTATCGCAATACCAACCGTAGATTCAGAGACTACTCCATACTTGCGACAGCTGGCATATATCTTCTTCAAGTCATTGATGCTTATGTATTTGCGACAATGCACGATTTCGATGTTTCAGATGATCTGACAGTCGATATAGCTCCTGCCATTATCTCCCCCATTACCCCGGCATACGGAAATTATAATTATACATCAATAGGAGCCGGTAACTCTTACGGGCTCCAGCTAAACATTAAGTTTTAAACAAAATGAATCGTTTTCTTATCCCCATTTTCACATTCTTCATTTTATCCACATCGATTTCAATCAATGCAAATGAAGCTCAAGACAGTGTTATCACAAAGAAAAAAACAAACACTCTCGGTTTCCCCAAAAGAGAAACAAGAAAAGATCTTCTTTTAGAGAAAGAATCACTATTGAAAATCATTGATTCACTAAAAAACGAAATAAGCATATTTGAACAAGAACAAATTGCCCTTTCGGACACCTTATCCACAGATGACACTATAGTCCCCGGAAGTCTTGATGTGGCAGAAAGCGAATTTATGGGGACAGATTTCCCTCAAGACACAGATTCTCTAATGAGTATATGGTACCATCAGAGGAATCTTTCGTTGGTCGAAAACGCCGACACCGATATCGATCTTGACAGTGCCTCCCTCGTGTCAGACATACCTGATTCGGTTTATATAGAAAGGATAAGAAAAATGAACTCATTCATCTCCCTGCCCTACAACAAAATTATCAAAAACTACATAATATCATATACTCAGCGCATCCCCAATAAAACAGAAGTAATTCTCGGATTATCAAATTATTATATGCCTCTGTTTGAAGAGATATTTGACAGCTATGACCTCCCTTTAGAATTAAAATCCATGGCAATAATAGAGTCTGCACTCAATCCGAGGGCTGTTTCTCGCGTCAGCGCAAAAGGAATGTGGCAGTTTATGTACAGCACGGCAAGAAGATACAATCTCACCATTAACTCTTATGTAGATGAAAGATTCGATCCCATAAAATCAGGTTATGCCGCAGCTCAATACCTGAGAGATTCATATCTCATTTTCGGAGACTGGGTATTAGCGATTGCTTCATACAACTGCGGAGTAGGAAATGTAAACAAAGCCATCAGACGATCGGGAGGCTCCAAGGATTTTTGGGAAATATATCAATTTCTCCCGAGGGAAACGCGAGGGTACATCCCCTCTTTCATAGCCGCTCTATATGTTACAAATTACTATAAAGAGCACCAGCTTACACCCAAAAAAGTGGAGATGCCTGTACATACCGACACACTTAAAATTAACAAAATGCTTCATTTCGAGCAAGTCACCCACTACACAGGTATTCCCTTACAAGAGCTCAGAGATCTCAATCCCCAATACCTACACGACATCGTCCCAGGTATAGAGAAAGAATACATTTTAAGATTACCATACAATTACACCACAAAATTCGTAGAGAATGAAAAAAATCTCTACTCATACAAAGACACCGTTTATTTCAACCCTTCTGTTCTCAAAAAAATCAAAGAGACCGGCTCTACCTCCTCCACGAGGATAGTTCACAAGGTAAAAAACGGAGAAACTCTAAGCCATATCGCATTGAAATACAGGGTAAAAGTATCGGATATTCAAAGGTGGAACGGAATAAAAACCAATATTAGGATAGGTCAAAAAATAGTGATATACACCAACGGAGGCCCCACTGCTTCCTCATCCAACGGCAATTCAACCACCAAGACCTCCACCTCCGGAGGGTATGTAATATACACTGTTAAAAACGGAGACAATCTTTGGGATATTGCCAAGAAATTCTCAGGAGTAAGTATGAATGATATTATGGAGCTTAACGGGTTCACCTCCAAATCAAAAATCTTCCCTGGGACCAAAATCAAAATCAAAAAGTCAAATTAACCTGCATTTTTGCGATTTTTTCCGACACTTTTAGAATTAAGTCGAGCCATTTAAGAGGTTTATATCTTAACAGACAATAAAAAGAGGCTCCCCTTCCATAAAGAGCCGGAACAGAAAATGTCTGAGGCAGATCTCTCTCGTAGGAATATATCCTGTTTTCCCAATCATCAATATGGAAAATAGTCCCCCGAAGAGATGCCTCCCATTTTCCTGTCAAAGAGCGATATCCGCACTCAATGAGGAGCATTGCCCCGAGGGGGAATACTCCACGAGATTTGTCATTCCATGAAATTTCAGCCCTGCATCCCGCCGTGAATCCGGAAGAATCGCGATAAGAGTAGGATATTCTTCCATTTATTTTACTCCTATCCTCATAATCACAATAACCGTAATTAAATCTCCACGAAAGAGAATGTTGTGAATTAACGAAATAATCGATCTGATTTCTCCATTTTAACACCCTTGAAGGGGTATCAATACCGAAACGCTCCCCTGGATGATTTACAAAATCGACAGATGAAACTAACTCCCATTTTCTACCGGCAAGCCACTTACCGCTTAAAAGGAAGCCTGTTTCGTTGGCACAAGCCGAAGAAGAAGAGTAAGCCCCCGAATGAGGAGCAATATAATCTATCGGATAATGTCTGATAAGTGCTGAGACCTCCCCCGAGTGGGCTATGGAGGCCACACAACCTGCAATCAGGGCCATAGCACCACCGTAATCGACAGCCACCTCGGAAAAAAGCCTTAATTTTCGAAAAACAATATATGCATCCACCGAAAAATTTCCCCACCATCCATCATACATACTGTACTTATTATACGATGAAACTCTCCTCCTATTTGACTTATTAAATGAAAACAACGCACCGGTAGTACCGATTTTCACCCTTTTCATTCTGTAAGAAAGATTCCATCCGAAGAGGTGCTCCGTCATTTTATTTCTCGCAGCAAGCTCATTTTCAGTAACATGTATCCCCCCTTCGGGCAATGAGAAGTAGTTTTCTCCATCCACCTTGGCATCTATTAAATTGCCGGAGGCGAAAAATGAACCTCTCCACTTGGAACCGTATCTGAGTGTACATCCGATTCCTCTAAAAAATTTCTGCTCATCAGACGATGTATAGGGTACAATGCCGGTTTCTTTCTTATAGGCTGAAGCAGGATCTCCCAATCCCGAAAGAGAAAATGAATTCCATAAGGCAAGCCCCTGCCCCATTCGGAGAGAATAGTCTCCCAATACACCGCTCTCGATGATAAACCCCTTATTTTTCAAAATGGGAATATCCTTGAAATAAATGTGCGCTGAAACAAAATCGGGCCATTTACTCTCGCAAGGATCGTTTTCAAGGGTAAAACCACCCTGTATCATATTGCCGTAGCGTAAACGATACTTGGAATACAGATAATAGGGAATACCGGAAGAGGTATTTTCAGCATATTTTCGTTTAGACCTCAAAATAAGTTTCTGATTAATGGAGGGGTGTGACTTCACATTATGATCGACTTGGGTTCCAAAACATATAAACGGCAGTAAATCAGCCACTTTATTAGCATTAAAACCATCTATGACAGAGAGTTCGGAAGGAGAAATAATATCACCATATTCGGTCCGATAATCAATAATACTTGCAATTTGAAAATCTGAAAGGAAACCTATCCTTTCCAAATCCCTCTCCGAAGCACTGTTTATATCGAGAGGAGACTCCATCAAATTTTCATAGTATGCCACTACTGACTCGATATTACCCCCTCCGTTTTGAACTTGAAGTTCAATAATCCGGAATATACCCTCAGGCAGACTTTGTCCGCAAATACTATTCTGCGATAAGAATAAAAAAAAGAATGTCGCCACTGACAGGAGTGCGACATTCATATTTTTCTCCATCGCCTCAAATCTCCACCACATATCAAAAATAAATTAGTTTGTCTTATAGTTATATTTTATCTCTTTAAGTTCGTTATTAGCTTTTGTTATCTTGGAAGCAAGATCCTTTTTAAATCCAATCATCTTATTCATAAGGGTTTCATCTCCGACAGCAAGGATTTGAAGAGCGAGAATAGCAGCGTTTTTAGCCCCATCCAAAGCCACTGTAGCCACCGGAATACCTGAAGGCATCTGAAGAATCGAAAGAATGGAGTCCCAGCCGTCAATAGAATTTGAAGATTTAATGGGTACCCCAATAACGGGAACAGGGGTATAAGCAGCTATCACCCCGGGGAGGTGGGCTGCTCCGCCGGCACCGGCAATGATTACCTTTATGCCGCGGCTACAAGCATTTTTTGCAAAATCCATAACCATTTCAGGAACTCTGTGAGCTGAAAGGGCGTTAATTTCAAAAGGAATCTCCATAGAATCGAGAAATTCAGCTGCTTGTTTGAGCACAGGCATATCAGATGTGCTCCCCATAATAATTGATACCAAAGGTTTCATTGTTATAAAAATTCGTAATAAACAAAATTAATGATTATTTTCGCACCATCAAAAATAAATCTCAATAAAATGGAACGTATTAAACTTCACGATAAATACTTCAAAACTTTTATCTCCAACGAAAAGATTGAAAAGGCCATAAAGGTCGTTGCAGATAGAATTAATTCAGATTATAAAGATAAAGAAACACCTCTGTTCTTAAGTGTTCTCAACGGATCTTTTATGTTTGCTGCATCACTTATGAAACAGCTTAATATTCAGGCTGAAATATCATTTGTTAAGCTCTCTTCATATTGCGGCACGAAGACTACAGGAGAAGTAAAACAGGTTATAGGTCTGAACAAAAGTGTAGAAGGGCGTAATATCATTATCATCGAAGATATCGTCGATACAGGCGTTACCATAGTGGAGCTGCATAAGCTGCTCAAAGAAGCTGGTGCAGCCGATATAAAGATATGCACACTCCTTCTCAAGCCCGCCTCATACAATAAAAGTCTTAAAATAGATTACCCTGCTATGGAGATACCGAACGACTTCATCGTAGGATTCGGACTCGACTACGATCAGCTCGGCAGACAATATCGTGACATTTACATATTAGACACAAACGAATAATAATGAAGTATTACATTCTTTTTGGGCCTCCGGGTGCCGGTAAAGGAACTCAGGCGGCTCTTTTAGTAAAAAAGTTCAATTTTCTGCATCTCTCCACAGGAGATTTGCTCCGCAGCGAAATGAAAAAAGGGACAGAGCTTGGTAAGAAAGCTGCTGCTCTTATTGAGAGAGGGGATTTAGTACCCGATGAAGTGGTAGAGGGGATGATTAAAAACAATATCGAATCAAATCCCACCGTGAAAGGATTTCTTTTAGACGGATTTCCTCGCACACTTGCGCAAGCATCCGCACTTGATAAAATGCTTAATGAAATTAACGGTACGGTAACCAAAATTCTCTCGATACATCTTGACGACTCCCTTATTTTTGACCGCATCCTACGCAGGGCACAGATCGAGGGGAGAAAAGACGACACAGACAGAGATACCATTCAGCACCGTATCGATACATACCACCAAAAGACAGAACCTCTTGTCGATTACTATAAAAAGCAAAATAAATACTTTGAAATCGACGGCGCAGGCTCCATCGATGATGTTTTTGATAAAATAAAGGAACTTTTATAACAAGAATATGAGCGGTTCAAATTTTATAGACTATGTAAAAATATTCTGCGCCTCCGGAGACGGAGGGCCTGGTTCCACACATCTGCATAGAGAAAAATTCGTTCCGAAAGGGGGGCCTGACGGAGGAGACGGAGGACGAGGAGGACACATCATTCTCCGAGGCAACCATCAATATTGGACCCTCATACATCTTAAATATCGCAAACACATAAAAGCCGATCCGGGGGAGTCCGGAAGCGGAAATCTTTGCAGCGGTGCCAATGGTAAAGACATTATCCTCGATGTTCCGCTCGGAACAGTAGTTAAAAATGCCGAGACGGGTGAGATACTTCTTGAAATACTCGAAGACGGAGAGGAAAAGATACTCTGTAAAGGTGGTCGCGGCGGACTTGGAAATGCCAACTTCAAATCTGCCACCAACCGCACTCCTCGCTTCTCTCAGCCGGGTGAGCCTCGCGTAGAAGGATGGTATATCCTTGAACTCAAACTTCTCGCCGATGTAGGACTTGTCGGATTTCCCAATGCAGGAAAATCCACACTACTGTCGGTAGTATCGGCAGCCAAGCCCAAAATAGCCAATTATCCATTCACCACACTTGAACCTAACCTCGGAATCGTTAGCTACTACGACAATAAATCGTTTGTTATGGCAGATATCCCCGGAATAATAGAGGGGGCACACGAAGGTAAGGGGCTCGGCATTAGATTTTTAAAACACATTGAGAGAAACTCGATGCTTCTGTTTTTAGTCCCTGCCGATTCGGACGATATTATGAAAGAATACAAAATACTCCTTGGCGAGCTTAAAGAATATAATCCGGAACTTCTTGACAAAGAGAGAGTTCTCGCCATTTCAAAATCCGATCTACTTGATGACGAGCTTAAAAAAGAGATAAAAAAACACCTTCCGAGGAAGATTCCCACCATATTTTTCTCCTCTGTAACAGGTGAAGGGATACCTGCTCTAAAAGATATGCTTTGGAACTGCTTATGGAAAGGTTATTAGAGATAGACAGAGAGATTTTACTTGCGATCAATGGATGTAATTCTGCTTTCTTTGATAAAGTAATGTCGTTTTTCTCCGCCATACCGGTATGGATTCCCCTTTATGTAATAATTGTTGCACTTTTTTTCATACCTAAATGGTACGGCGGCCATTCATTTATTAAAAATAATACCATAAAAATTCCTATATGGCTTATAGGAATACTTTCTACTGCAGCAATAGGTATCTGCTTCGGGTTATGCGATCAAATATCGGTAATTATTAAAAATATAGTAGAGAGACCGCGCCCCTGCGTGGAACCATCACTCGAAGGTATTGTACGCTTTTGGGAGGGTAATAGAGTATCATACGGTTATGTTTCAAGCCACGCTGCCAATACTTTCGGCCTCGCCGTTCTGACCTCGCTTATTTTCAAAAGAGGCGGATATACGATATTTATCACACTTTGGGCCGCTGTAATCAGTTACAGCAGAGTATATTTAGCCAAACACTACCCTCTTGATGTAATAAGCGGAGCTATTCTTGGTATCATACTTGCAATATGTATCTATTATTTATGGAAATTTTCCATCAATAGAATTAACGCAAAATACCTCAAAAAATGCTCTGTTTCATAGATAAGACTACCGATCCATACTTTAACTTAGCTGCAGAAGAATATCTGTTAACACAATACGATGAACCCATATTCAGGCTATGGAGGAACTCTCCGTCCATCATAGTGGGACGATACCAAAATACCGCTGCTGAGATCAACAGTGACTACATTTCGCAAAATAACATCCCTGTGGTGCGGAGACTTAGCGGAGGAGGGGCTGTGTTTCACGACTTGGGAAATATAAATTTCACATTTATAGATCATAAAATCGAAGGTGAAGACACCAATCAGATGTTCGCCCGATTTACAGCTCCCATAATAGAAGCACTGCACAGAATAGGAATAGAAGCATATCTAAAAGGGAGGAATGACCTACTCATTGACGGTAAAAAAATTTCCGGAAATGCTCTATGCATTCAAAATTCAAGGGTACTTCAGCACGGCACTCTTCTATTTTCTTCATCGATGCAAAACCTCTCGATGGCACTCAATACTAGACCCGAAAAATTTGAAGGAAAAAGTGTCAAATCCAATACATCGAGAGTTACAAATATCTCTGAGCACCTTGCAGATAGCCTTAAAAACGCTATGACTCCCGAAGGATTTATGGATTATCTCCACGGATTTATTATGAGTCTTTCCACTGATTATAAGGTATCATCCTACAGAGAAGAGGAGATAGCAGCCATAAATACATTGGCAAAAGAAAAATACCGCACTTCAGAATGGAATTACGGTAAATCTCCTGCCTACACATTTTCCAACACATCAAAACTACCTTGCGGACTAATCGAAGTGTATTTAAATGTAGAAAAAGGGATTATTTCAGAGTGTCATATAAAAGGGGATTATTTTTTTACACTCCCCACAGAAGAACTTGAAAATTCGCTAATCGGTCTCCAACATCGTTACGATGACATATATTCGGTACTCGATACCCTCCCGCTGAATAGATATATCAGCGGGATAGATATCGACTCTTTAACAGATATTATTTTACATTAATAACTTTACTTATAGTTTCTTCCTTTCCATCAGAATATTTAAGAACAGCTTTAAGAGTATGATTTCCTTGAGTGAGGCTAATGGTCTCTCCCTCCTTTTTCTCAGCATCATCATAGTACCAAGTAGAAGATGAGGGTTTCTGTCCATATTGGATAAGGGAAAGGAGCAGTTTATCACCGGCTGAATAATCTTTTTTAGAACTGTTAATCAAGTTATACTCAGCTACTTTAAATGGCTCTCCGGGAGAAGATATAAAAACAGACGAAATAAGATTATAAGAATCAACTACTTCCCAAGAAGCACAATTATCTGTGGAAATAAAGAATCCGCCATTAATTTTCGGACCGTCATCTGCTGTAAGAGGATATTCATTATCAGCATTTACCACACCGTATCCTATATATACGGTTTTTCCCGAAGGAATAGTTATCCTTTCATCACTTACATCTATCGAATTATCGGTATTAAAAACAATATCAGCCGTATTAACATCCTTTCGCAGCAACTCATTTCCATCTGCAAAAACCACAACTTCAAGCTTCTCAAGTGACTTGCAATTGGGGTGAACCACAATGTTATTTATCACCCAGCCCTCTATGCCACTTTTTGCAGTTTCATCAGCAGATATGGAGAATGCCCCATAAACAGTAGAAGGTTTTTTCCCTGTACCCGCATAATTGTATAATTTACCGTTATAGTATTTTTGATACTGCTCCCCTACTGCTTCAAGAGGGGTGTTCAGGGTAACAGATAGCACATAAGAAGCTTTTGATAAAATAAATGTCTCAGAATATGTTACATATCCCGAATGTGAAACCTCAATATCATACATTTCACCTGACGAAAGGCCTTCAAAAGAATAAATTCCTTTTGAATCCGTTTTAGTCGTTTTGGCTACACCATCGCTTTTGCGTGTAAGCTTGATATCGGCATTAGTTATAAGTGAACCGCCGGAATTAGTCACGGTACCGGATAATGCAGCCGTAATAGATAAGTCAAAAGTCACCACATCAGCGGAATAAGCAATATTATTAATATCAAAACCTGTACTTAATCCACTCCATGCCCTATTACTCGGAACAGAGGTGGAGGTGAACGAGGTATTATTATTCTTGCCCGGAAATACTTGTTCGTTCATAGACATTCCTGAGTACTCAGGATAAACCGATTCTACCAAATCGAAACATTGGTGAGACGACACACTGTTAATAGATCCGGATTCCCATCTTTGAGCAGCAGTGTAGCCGGCCACTACATTCTTTGACATATCGACATGATAAATAAGAAGTCCCGGCTCTATATAATTATCCCAACCATGTTTTTTCCTACATTCATACAAGAAATATTCATTTTCGTTAGGTGTGGATGTAAAGAATGCTTTATTATTATCAACACTCTCTAATGTCACTTTACCCGGTTTTACAAGCTCTTGAAATTCGCCCCTCCAGCTTAAAATCAGCCTCTCCATAGATGTTAAATAAGGAGGAGTTCTACCTTCATTATTATAGTTTCCACTGGACATAAGGCAATACCCACCAAGAGCATTGGCACTCCCATTCTCTTCATAATCTATATCATAAAAATCCGGAAGACCTAAAACATGACCGAATTCATGACAAAAAGTTCCTATTCCACACATTACCCCTCCGGACCTCCCTTTATACTCAGATGTGCACGCATATCCCGACAATCGCTTACCGTCGAGCATTACAGTCTTAAAATAGGAAACATTCCATTTATGGGGCCAAATAGAATTTTGAGGGCCTCCTTCCGCTTCATTATATCCGGCAAAATATAAAAAGACATTATCGATATCACCATCATTATTAGTGTCATAATCGGCAAAATTAACTGTAGCATCGGCAGCATTACAAGCATCAATAACAAATTCGATATATCGCTCATCTTTTTTATTTTCACCATAATAAGAATAAGATGAAGAAAGGGTCACAGGTCCCACCACATCAAAGATTGGATCAAAATCTCCTTTGGAATTTTCATAATAATAATCATATACAGAACCGGTCGCATTATTTGCACTATAACCTCTTTCATTTAAAAGATTGGTAAAAGCAGTAACAGGTGCATCCAAGGTAAATTTCAAATCAGAAAATTCCACTAATAGTACCAAGAAACGCTTTTTACCTTTTGCAATAGAAGAATTATTAGCAGCCGAAGAGGATTTAGCTGGGCCGGCAAAGGAATTATCGGTTGAAAGCATCGCTTTTCTCATTTCATTGGCCGTATCCACTGCAATCTTGGGAACAGAAATATTTCGCGAAGAGGCAAACGATGAAACAGACCCTGAAGCCACTTTTCTATCTGATTTAACCACTTTACCCGTTAAAAGGTCGAAAGAAGCATTATAATAAAAACCATCATCTCCCTTTGTCACCAACTTTCCACCGGAAGTGGTCCAGTTTAAAAATTCATCTCCATGAAGCATAACAGTTATTACAGAACCGTCAGGCTGAACAACTTTAAAAGGGTAAGGGTAGGCCCCCACTGCATATACTCTCTGCCCTGATACCAAGAACAAAAATAAAATCGAGATAACAAATATAAATTTTTTCATATCACTATTTTTCAATTATAAAATAACAAGAACTCTCGGTCTCCATAAGCCAGTAGGTATTTCCCGATTTTTTAACTACCCTAAAAGATAATGCATCTTTCGGAATATCTTCATTCACGCCGTACCTTACCACCTTGGCTGTAAAAGTATCTCCTATTACCATATTCAAAGGGAGATCTTCTATGGTCACAAATTTATCATACACTGTATTAAGAAGCTTGAATGTAAAGCTACTTGAAGAGATGGTTTTTGAAATCTGATCCACATTATCGGAATATTGATAAAGAGGAGCTCCGGTAGAGCTATAAACGCCCAAAATAGTTTCATCCATAACAGGGCACTCGCTCCCCTTGTCAGCAGAATATGTAAAAGCCTCTGTCTGCTTAACACCATCTATATTGACTGAGAAAGTTGAAGAGAGATTTTTCTGCATATATTTACCAGTATTGTCATATATTTCGATCGTGACACCGGAGGAGAATCGTATCGGGGGAATCGGTATGATAAAGGTTATTCCTACACCGATGATACTGACCCCTTTTTCATAATTCATAATCAAATCGCTGTAAGAATCTCCTGTCATCGATACTTTCAAGGTATCGAAAGATGAAGCATCAATTTTCGCTATCCCAGAGATTTTCTCCTTGCTGTTTGCTATAATTTTGATAGCATTGACAACACCGCTACCCATTACCTTCATGGAAATAAATCCGAATGCATTTTTAAAAACAAGTGCATTATTTCTATCGGCAGCAAAACCCACAAGCGGCCCCGGCTGACTGAACAACGCTTCCTGCTCCCTCGGGAAAGTGTATGAAAACGCCCCTTCAGGAGATATGGAATTACTTTCGGAATAAGGATAGATAGCAAAATTACCTGTTATTGCATCGTTTGACGAAGAGCCTGACTCATAATCAAAATTATATAGCGATTCAGATTCTCCACTGAATTTAAAGCATTTATTACCGGTATTTACAGCGAAAACCGATATTTTATCGTCGGTAACAAAAGATTTTTTACCTGCTCCATTTCCATTAATCACAATGGATGAGGTAAACTTATCGAATTGATGACCGGCCGGATATTTGTTCCTTGGCTGACAACTTGAAATAATCAAAATCCCGAAACAAATAGAAAAAAGTAAAAAATTTTTATTCATAAAATAGTAATTAATATCTTAAAAAATAGAATCATCTACAATATTTGGAAGAGTGACCTTTAATGAGGGTGTCCTCTCCATCTCGCGTTTAATAGCAAAAATAGCACCTTTATTTCTCGCCCAGCTTCTGCGGGCAATGCCATTATTAACATCCCAGTGAAGCATCTCTTTAATTCGTTCGTCACACTCCTTACTTCCATCAATAACCATACCGAATCCTCCGTTGACCACTTCCCCCCAACCGACACCACCGCCGTTGTGGATAGAAACCCATGTCGCTCCGCGGAAAGAATCGCCTATAACATTCTGTACAGCCATATCGGCAGTAAAACTCGAACCGTCGTAAATATTTGAAGTCTCCCTGTAAGGAGAATCGGTACCGGAAACATCATGATGATCTCGTCCCAGGACAATAGGTGCAGAAATGCGTCCATCCCTTATAGCTTTGTTCATTTCGAGAGCAATCTCTGTCCTTCCCTGAGCATCTGCATAGAGAATACGTGCTTGAGAGCCTACCACAAGATGATTTTTGCCGGCCTCCCTGATCCAGTGAATATTATCCGCAAGCTGCGATTTAATCTCCTGCGGTGCAGATTTATATATATTTTCAAGAACGGATGCAGCGATAATATCTGTTTGCTCCAGATCTTCAGGCTTGGAAGATGTACATACCCAGCGATAGGGTCCGAAACCGTAATCGAAAAATAAAGGGCCCATAATATCCTGCACATAAGAGGGGTACTTAAATGAGCCGTCTTTCCTAAGTATGTCCGCTCCGGCACGGGAAGCCTCAAGCAAAAATGCGTTACCATAATCGAAGAAATACATCCCCAAAGCAGTAAGTTTATTAATTGCGGCAGCATGTCTGCGAAGAGTAGCTTGAACTGCCTCTTTAAACTTATCAGGCTCTTGTGCCATCATTCTGTTCGATTCTTCAAATGAAATCCCTACAGGATAATAACCTCCTGCCCACGGATTATGAAGAGAAGTCTGATCGGAGCCGAGATCAATCTTAATATTCTCCTTGGCAAGTTTTTCCCACAGATCTACGATATTTCCTTGATACGCAAGCGAAACTGCCTCCTTATTGGCGCGAGCCTTCAATGCTCTGTCAATCAACTTATCAAGGTCTGTATATACTTCATCCACCCATCCCTGAGAAAATCTTTTTTCCACCGCTTTAGGATTAACTTCCGCGATAATCCCCACTACACCTGCAATTACCGCAGCCTTGGGCTGTGCCCCTGACATTCCTCCCAGACCGGAGGAGACAAATATCTTTCCACGGATATCGGAATCATTTACTTTTCCATTTGATGCTTTCGCACAATGCATTCTTGCCGCATTCAGCACAGTGATAGTAGTACCATGTACAATGCCCTGAGGCCCGATATACATAAATGAACCGGCAGTCATCTGCCCGTATTGAGATACACCGAGGGCATTAAATTTCTCCCAGTAATCCTTAGAAGAATAATTGGGGATGACCATTCCGTTGGTAATGATAAGCCTCGGAGCTCCTTTGTGAGAGGGAAAAAGCCCGAGAGGATGACCGGAATAGAGTACAAGTGTCTGCTCATCAGTCATCTGAGCGAGATATTGCATCGTAAGAAGATATTGTGCCCAATTCTGAAAAGCAGCCCCGTTACCTCCGTAAATAATCAATTCGTGAGGGTGCTGCGCCACAGCAGTATCAAGATTATTTGATAACATCAGCATAATAGCTGCCGCTTGACGACTTTTATGAGGAAAATCCTCTATCGAACGGGCGTAAATTTTATAATCGGGACGAAAACGGTACATATAAATACGACCGTAAGTCTCCAATTCATTGCGAAATTCGGGTAAAAGAGTTTTATGAAATTTGGCAGGAAAATACCTCAATGCATTTTTTAATGCGAGAATTTTTTCCTCAGAAGATAATATATCCTTTCTTTTAGGGGCATGATTTATATTTTTATCGTATTCCTTGATTTTTGGAAGTTCATCAGGGATACCCGTTAAAATGGCTTTTTGAAAATCATTCATAATAATAATATTTACAGAACAACAAATATAGACATTTACTTGGAAATTCAAACATTCACAAAAAAAAGGGATCGAAACAAGTCCGTATCCCTTTTATATTAAAACACTAAAAGTGATTATTCTTCATTAATCTGAAGTTTCTGAACATAAATAGCTTTCTTAATCTCTGTTCTGTGGAGAACAGAAGGTTTTTCAAAAGTTTTACGATTGCGAAGTTCCCTTACAATTCCTGTTTTTTCAAATTTACGCTTAAATTTTTTAAGGGCCTTTTCAATATTTTCGCCATCTTTTACCGGTACTATAATCATTATAAAATCACCTCCTTTTGTTAACGAGGGTGCAAAGGTAGAAATTAATCTGGAAAAGACAAGAATTAGTTTAATTTTTTATAAATTTGCTTACAGATAATGAGCATTATAACAGATTTTATCGATTACATAAGGGTACAGAAACGATACTCTTCACGCACCGTCGAGCTTTACAGAGATGCGATACAGAGATACTATACCTATTATTATAAGGAGACAATCCCCGCTTCTGAGAATGAATTGACCGAAGTTTTAAACAGAAGTTCCATCAGAGGATTTGTGGCTTACTCTCTAAATAGCGGTCTTAACCCACGCACACTGAATCTTTACCTCTCGGCTCTGAGCAGTTACTGCAATTATCTCATAAAATATTCAATAATCGAATCGAATCCGGTAAAGAAAGTTACGCGCCCGAAAGAAGCTAAAAAACTGCCTGCTTTCTATTCTGAAGAGGCACTCTCGGAATATTTAGAAGAAACCCCCTCCATCATAAAAGAAGAGGAATCTGAATTCCCCCTCTATCGCAATAGAATAATGCTTCTTCTCTTATATTCTTCCGGAATGAGACGCTCCGAAATAGTAAAATTACAGGCAAAAGAGTTCGATTTTACAAGAAAAATATTCAGAATTACCGGAAAAGGGGATAAAATTAGAGAAATTCCCATTCCCTCTTCCGTATGTAAAGAATTATTATTATATTTGGAAAGAATTAAGAGAGAGTTTCCGAATGAGGAAAATGGAAATTTCTTCGTTACAGATAAAGGAAAGCCTATTTATCCTCAGTTTGTTAACAATGTGGTTAAGAAAGAGCTCAGTGGCGAGGCAGGATTTTCAGGACAGAAATCGCCTCACATACTAAGACATTCATTAGCTACACACTTATTAAACAACGGAGCCGATCTTAACAGCATAAAGGAGATATTGGGACACTCTTCACTCGCAGCCACACAAGTTTATACCCATAACTCCTTTGAGCAGCTTAAAAAAATATATTTAACCGCTCATCCAAGAGCAAAAAAACGGAGGTAAAAATGGAAATCAGAGTCCAATCAATCAAGTTTGACGCAGATCAAAAACTTCTCGATTTTATCGACAAGAAACTGGGTAAATTGACCAAATTCTTTGACAACATCATTAAAGCCGAAGTAGCACTCTCCGTGGAGCCGGATCATCGTAAGACCGTTAAGGTACGATTAGCGATTCCCGGCGATGATATTATCACAGAGCGCAGCGCGGCCACTTTCGAAGATGCCATCATTGACAGTTCAGATCTTCTCAAAGACATGCTAATCAAAGCCAAGCAGAAACGATTCGGCAAATAAACCGTTTTTCACATATTAAATCATGACACATCGGCCGTTCCTCCCATGGGACGGCCGAATTGCATATCTTCACCATGTCCAATCTGCTTGGCGGCTATCTTCCTATCTCTCAGCGTAATCCTTACATCATCCTACGGTAAAAACGCCGTAGGATGCGTATGGGAAACGCCTTAGGATGAGCATATTAGCCGCCAAGGGTGATTCGATAAAAAAGCAGCCGTCCGATAAAAGTTCGGGCGGCTGCTATAAAATGTCTTAAGAAGCAGAATGTCTTAAGAAGCAGAATCTAAAATTTCTGTTCGAGAAGTTCGATAATCTTAATTGCAGCTACGGCCACTTGAGTTCCGGGGCCGAAAATAGCAGCTGCCCCTGCTTTGTAAAGAGCATCATAATCCTGTGCGGGGATAACTCCTCCCACAATCACAAGGATGTCTTCACGACCAAGTTTCTTTAATTCTGCCAATACCTGAGGGACCAAAGTGAGGTGACCGGCAGCCAAAGAAGAGACACCGATAACATGGACATCGTTTTCGACAGCCTGTTTGGCAGCTTCTTCCGGTGTTTGGAAAAGAGGACCCATATCGACATCAAAACCGCAGTCGGCATAACCAGTAGCCACTACTTTGGCTCCGCGATCATGACCATCTTGACCAAGTTTGGCAATCATAATACGAGGCTGGCGACCCTCTTTCTTTGCAAAATCAGCAACCATCTCTTTAGCCTTGTCAAAATTGGAATCATTTTTAACTTCTGAAGAGTAAACTCCTGTATTCATACGTATAACAGCTTTATATCTACCTACGACAGCTTCACAAGCATCGGAAATTTCACCAAGAGTAGCACGATTTTTGGCTGCTTCCACAGCAAGTTCCAAAAGATTTCCACTCTTAGTTTCCACCGCCTTAGTGATAGCCGCAAGGCATTCTTTAACTTTTGCATTATCTCTATTGGCACGCAATTCCTTAAGTCTGCTGACTTGAGATTCGCGTACTTTCGTATTGTCAACGGCAAGAATTTCGATAGGATCTTCTTTCTCAAGTCTATATTCGTTAAGACCTACAATCTTCTCTTCTCCAGAATCGATACGAGCCTGCTTGCGAGCTGCAGCTTCTTCGATACGAAGTTTAGGGATACCTGTCTCGATAGCCTTTGCCATACCGCCAAGTTCCTCCACTTCCTGAATGTGCTTCCAAGCCTTATCTGCAAGCTCCTTAGTAAGATTCTCTACATAATATGAGCCTGCCCAAGGATCAATGCTGCGACAAACCTCTGTCTCTTCCTGAATATAAATCTGAGTATTACGAGCAATACGTGCAGAAAAATCGGTCGGAAGGGCAATAGCCTCGTCCAATGCATTTGTATGCAAAGACTGAGTATGACCAAGAGCTGCTCCCATTGCTTCAATACAAGTACGAGCGACATTGTTGAAAGGATCCTGCTCGGTCAAAGACCATCCTGAAGTCTGACAGTGAGTTCTCAGTGAGAGCGACTTGGAACTTTTAGGATTAAACTGCTTAACGAGCTTCGCCCAAATCATACGGGCTGCACGCATTTTGGCAATTTCCATAAAATGGTTCATACCGATACCCCAGAAGAAAGAGAGACGAGGTGCGAAAGCATCTACATCGATCCCCGCCTTAACACCGGTACGAAGGTATTCGAGGCCGTCGGCCAATGTATAAGCCATTTCAATATCATTGGTAGCTCCTGCCTCCTGCATGTGATAACCGGAGATGGAGATAGAATTGAACTTAGGCATATATTGGGAAGTGTAAGCGAAAATATCTCCGATAATTCTCATTGAAAACTCAGGGGGATAAATATAGGTATTACGAACCATGAACTCCTTAAGGATGTCGTTCTGGATAGTACCCTGCATCTCTTCAAGCTTGGCACCCTGTTCGAGACCTGCCACAATATAGAAAGCAAGAATGGGGAGTACCGCACCGTTCATTGTCATAGAAACAGACATTTTGCTTAGAGGAATCTGATCGAAAAGCACTTTCATATCCTCCACACTGCAAATACTAACGCCGGCTTTTCCCACATCCCCCACCACACGCGGATGGTCGGCATCATAACCTCTATGAGTAGCGAGGTCAAAAGCCACAGACAAGCCTTTTTGGCCGGCGGCCAAATTTCTGCGGTAAAAAGCATTAGATTCTTCAGCAGTAGAGAATCCGGCATATTGACGGATAGTCCACGGCCTCATAACATACATTGTACTGTAAGGACCACGAAGAAACGGAGCCACACCTGCTGCATAATTCAGATGCTCCATTCCATTCAGATCATCAGCTACATAGACACCCTTAACATCGATTTGTTCAGAGGTCTTCCAAATATCCTTGACGGGAGCGGCAGAACAAGCTGCACCGTTACCCGTATATTTTATATCTTTAAAATTAGGACGCATATTAATTCTTTTTTAAGAGGTTATTAAATAGATTTGATACCGAGTTTGGACTGGTAATCCTTCAATGTCTCAAGAACATTACTTTTAACACTGATGAAATTTTTAATACCCTTCTCTTCAAGCTCGCTCTGACAGGCAGGGGCACCTGCAACCACCAAAATAGCTTTATTTCCAAGAAGTTCGGCAATCTGCGGCACTGCCTCTGCATATTCATCGTCAGAAGAGCAGGCTACTACAATCTCCGCATTAGCGGCAACAGCGGCCTTAACCCCCTCTTCAATAGTATCAAAACGGTTATTGTCGATTACCTTGATACCTGCTACGGCGAAGAAATTAGAAGAAAATTGCGCTCTGGCGCGGCACATAGCCAAATTACCGAAAGTGAGCATAAATGCCTTAGGTTCTTTTCCGCTACGATCGGTAGCAAGACGCATCGCTTCAAACTCTTCAGCTCCACGATAAGGCTTCAACGGTTCACCCATCAAACTACACTTTTCACAAGAAGTGCTTTCCATTTTCATCCCCATAAGTGTAGGAATTTCTCTCGAAACAATATCGGAAGTTATGCAATCGTCGGCTTTCTCAAGGAAATTAGGGTACTGGTTAGTACCGAGAAGAGTCTGGCGACGAGTCGCAATATTTTTATCTTTCTTATCTGAAACAGCCTTAATCTCACTTTGAATGAAACCATCTTTGAATTTAGCCACAAATCCGCCTCCCTCTTCCACAGCGCGGAAAAGCTTCCAAGCGGCATCGGCGAGAGAATTTGTAAGATTTTCAATATAATAAGAACCGGCACCCGGATCTACTACCTTATCGAAATGAGACTCCTCTTTAAGAATATTCTGCACATTACGTGCAATGCGATTTGAAAAATCGGTGGGAACTCTGAAAGCGAAATCGAAAGGGACTACTTCAAGAGCATCCACCCCTCCGATAGCAGCACTCATAGCCTCAGAAGTGCCGCGAAGCATATTTACATAAGGATCATACACACTCTGATTCCATTCACTGGTAGTGGCATGAATATACATTTTCTTAGCGCAATTGGAATCGGTACCATAATCATCCACAACATTGGCCCATAGAAGGCGCGCTGCCCTGAATTTGGCAATTTCCATAAAATAGACACTGCCTACGGCAAATGAGAAAACCATCCTCTTGGCAACCTCCTTCACAGAAACACCAAGCTCTGTAAGACGAGAAAGATATTCGCTCCCCTGAGCGAGGGCAAAAGCGAGCTCCTGAGTAGAGCTGGCGCCGCAGCTGTTGAATGTAAAAGCATCGACAGCAATAACTCTCATCTTCTTATAATCCGCAACCGCCTTTACACAGTCGGCAAGGATATTAAACGCTTTATCTTCACAGAAATGTCCCTTGGTCGTAAGGACCATAAGAGGATTATAATCGAAAGAGACACGGACTTCATCTTTGTTGATTTTCAAAGAATCAGCGTACTTAATAAAGTTTTTTAAGCTCTCCGAAGTTCTCAGACAGCAACCGCAAAACGAAACAGGAACTTTTTCAAGATCGATTCCGTGAAGCAACACTGAGAAATTCTCCACACTCTGGACCTTGGTGTCGTCAATATAAAAGCCGAGAGATTCCACCCCTTTATCGAGGAGGACTTTAGCTTCACAGTTTGCTTTAGCGAAATCACCGTCGCAGCAGCACACACCCTGATGGATAAGCCAGTCATTGTCATTTTTAGTGCCTCTTACAAAAGGAAATGTTCCCGGATCGGATGCAAGGTACTTCAGATTCTTTAAATCCTCTGCACGATAGTATGGGCGAACATTGAAACCTTCCTGTGTTCTCCAAACGAGTTTTTTCTCGTAGTCGGCACCTTTAAGGTCTTTAAGGATTACCTCTTCCCATTTATCGGTAGAAACCGGAGGAAATTCGGTAAATAATTTTTCTGCCATATTTATGATTTTTAAAATGATATGTATAAAATATATCTTGCAAAGATAACATTTTTTTACATAACTATTCCCACTTTACATCAGCATCATAAATAAAGCTAAATTCATCAGCATAAAGAAGTGTCCCTACCCCACCGGTAAAGTAATCAGCGTAATAGCTTCCCACAGCTACCAGGGCACAATACCCCGGCTTTCTACTATCTTTATATGTTACATCTATTGTAAATTCTTTATATTTTCCGCCGGTACTCACACTATCCACAAGCTCGGCATATCCGATTACGCAATTATCCGAAAAAGGGGGGAGATATGTACCCTCGGCGGTATTTACGGAGTAAGGCTTATCCTGATCGAATAGCATCATAAAAATATGGAATCTGTCAGAACGCCCCAAAAGTCCCTTATAAGGATCTTTCACTTTATTAATAATCGCCGGTTCATAACTGTAATAGCCATGAATTTTTGATGGTCTCGAAGTAAAAGGACGGCCGAAATCAACCATCGCCCCCATTTTTATTCCAATTATTGTTTTAACGAATTTTCCTGAAAAGACATTGCCTCCCGCCATCTGTCCCACCACGGATACAGTCTCCATTCTCGAAGCCTTACCCTTTACCACAAAAGTCGATTCGGGTGATGTAGGATTGGCTTCGCCGAGAGTATTTGCACCTTGATTACCAGAATCCCACCAATAATTATCACTCATATCAAGATTTGGGAACCATGTATTTTTATTATTGACCAGGGTAGAAACCCAATTATCAAAACCCATGTTAGGCATTTGAAGATCCTTTTCAGTGGTGAAAGATACCTCTTCACCGAAACTCTCTCCGACCGCAGTCTTGAAGAGATATTCTGTATTGGGGGCAAGGCCTGTAAGGTGTGCTGAGATAGTGGTACCCTCTATAGAAAGCATTTCCGAAGGGACTGAACTCCATTTGGAATCGGAAGATTTGCGATACAAAAAAGTAGGGTTAGACGAGCCGCTCACGAATGTCCCCTTGAGATAGACATGATTGGCAAAAGCGTCAGCAGTGCCTGTGGTCACCTGTGCCTCCCTGATATAAGCATTAATAGTCCAATTCTCCGAAACATCTCTATATGAGACAGTTACCGAAACACGAGCAGAAAAATCCGAAATAGTACGCGGATCAGGAGTGATTACAGAATTTGAAGGACCGAGCTGAATATCATTAATCTTTACCTTGTCAAGCGGACTTGAAACATAAAAAACGGCAGTTTTCTCATCCACATTAAACTCCGCCTCTGAGACCTGATTATCGGCCTTAATATATCTGTTAATATTCTGTACCGCCACTATTTTCCACTCGTAACTCTGCCCGGGGTAAGTCGATAATATGTAAGAAAGAGTAGTGGTAAGATCTATAAATTCGCTCAATTCAGGGGTAAAAGTAGCATTATCGGAAACCACCATTTTAATAAGTTTAACCTTTGTTAGATTGACAGTATCCGCAACCTCCACAGTAACACTCAATTTCTCTTTATCAATAACCGCATCCCCTATTTGTCCCTGCACCTGAAACGACAATATCTCTCCCACACTCTTTGGATAGGGAATATCGTTTTTGATACAAGAGGCGATAAACCCTGCAAAGAAAAGTGATAATATGAAATATGAGACTGTTTTTTTCATTACTTTATAATAGGAATTACGAAATTGACACCAATGCCGATAGTTAATAAATTGATTTTAAACTTGGCGGCACTTGACTCGTATGAACCCTCGTAAATCTGATTCTTCGTCTGCTTGATTTTCTTGTATGTCAGTCCCAAAATACCCACCGAAGCCTCTACAGAGACCTCATTTGTCATAAAAACCACAACTCCCGGGACCACATCTATTCCGAGCTGAAGAATCTCCTGAAAAACACCGGAGACCTCATCCCCCTTACCGGAGAGTATCTTTCCCTGTCCCATACCGAAATTGAGCATAATATCACTAAATAGCCCGAACCGAGTACTTTGGCCCAGGGGCATATAGTATCTGTAAGAAAGAGAACCATTGTAAGTATGCTGTAAAGAGTAAAAGTCAGAGATACTGAAGTTCAAATCTTCGGAGAGGCTCAGATCCACTTCATCTATCCTTCCGAGAGTTCTTTGATAAGTAAATCTCACACCCACAGCCATATTCTTAGCAAAGGAGTAATAGATATTAGGAGTTACTTTCAGGGTATATGCATTGATATTTATCTGATTGAGGATGAGAAAATCAAAATCATAAAATTTATAATCCTGATAAGAAATCGTCCCACCGAACATCAATTGCCCTTTAGGCATAAATACAGGACCATCAGAAAGACTTAACCCCCTATCAAATTTTTGAGCCTTAGTAATGGTTGAAACCATCACAAAAAGGCTCAAAAATAATATTTTAAGGAAAAACCTCATTATTCGTATTCAAGTGAAAATTCATCAAGATAGAGGACACTTCCCACACCTCCGGTAAAATAATCACCATACTTGCTTGCGCAGCCCACCACCACGATGTGAGTAGGAGTCTTATTGCTGAGGTAATTCAACTCAATAGAAAACTCCTTAAACGAAGCACCTGTGGCAGCATTATCCGATAATTGGCCGTAGGCCACCACATAGTCCGCAGAAGGATTAATGAAATTCTTAGCACCGCTATCCACGACATAAGGCTCGGTCCATGTTGTCAACATAATATATATCTGACAATAATCCATCTGTCCTTTTAAAGAAGTATAGGGATCCTTAGCCTTATCTATCGCTACCGGTGCATAATTATAATACCCTTTTAATCTCAAAGGCCTGTCAGTGAACGGACGGCCGAAGCTGACCTTGGCATTGGTACCGCTTCTCTCCACAAAATACCCTGTATAAAGGTTACCGGCAGCTAAAACGCCAAGCATTGACTCAGATTTAAGCTTTGCAGAACTACCTGAAACCACAAATGATGTAGATTGGGTGGTAGGGTTGGTGCCCATAGAGCCTGTCGCTTTATTAGCGGAATCCCAATACAGATTGGAAAGATTATCGGTAGGATAATAAGCGCCTCCGTCTTCAATCCACGAATCAAACGAAGAGAAAGGAAGCTGACTTATTCCGCTTGTAGTGCCTGAAAGAATATTATCATCTTTAACATCCTTGGTCGAGACCACTTGGAAATCATAAGGAGTATTAGGTTCAAGTCCCGTAATTTTTGCAGAATATTTAACTCCGTTAATAGAATAAGTACCTGCAAAAGTGCTCCATGACGACTCCGATGACTTCTTATATCTTACAGCCATCCCATCCGGAACTGCTTCAGTATTATATTGGAAATAAACATATCCGAACTTACCCCACATATCCACAGAAATAATGGAAACCTCCACATCAGGGATAACTTTAATCTTTAAAGGGAGTTCTAAATGCTGAGATTGAGCATCAAAAACATCAATCGTTATGGAATACTCTCCCAATGCAAGTTTCTGCGATAATAGAGTACGGAGATCCAAAGAGGCACTTGTAGAGACTCCCGTCTCAATGGTACTCCAAGAAATACCGCAAAGAGAGAGAGCCGCAGCATCGGCAGAGAGAAGAGAAAACGATTTGGGAACACCAAGCTCGGTCAAAACGCTGTTTGAATGAGAAACCACGACATCTGTGATACCTGCAGCAGCATTAATATTCAGCAGTCCCAGTACTCCGGCCCCCTGAGGAGCTCTCAGAAGAGAATAGACATCTGCCCCTGAAGCATCGGAAATAACAGGCATTGCTTTCTTATTTAAAGAAATATCTATACTATACTCTTTAACGGTCATTTCAGTATCATAAGAGACTGAAATCGAGGCTCCCCCCTGTGAGTCTTCACTATTTCCATTTACATCGAATGAGATTTTATAGTGCTCACGAGGCTTTACATTGGAAATAATATTGGAAACAACAAACTCCTGACCATCGGTATTAGTGAGGTTAACACTCCATTTAAGAGTTCCTGTGCATTTGAAATAACCTGCGCTGTCAAGATGTTCCTTGTCAAATAACAAAGAACCGTTTTCCTGATTGGTGACGGTTACATCATATTTTGAAAAATTGGTAGTAATAGATTCCGACATGAGAATCGAAACTTTAACATTAGCGAGAGTACACTCAATCGTAGAAGCGGCACTCTCACCCGCTACAATGACCACAGTATCTTTCCCCTGATAAAAAGGGGAATTAAATGCGGCATCTATATCAGTTCCATTCGAGGCCACTACTATGTACTTGCCCGCCCTTAACTTTAGTGGGGATTCAGTTAGTGAAGAGGAGTTTTCAACGGTTTTAACAATTACACCCGTCGTGAAATCCTTTATGTCAATTTTAAAAACGGGATTATCGGCTTTTGTAGCTTGTACTGCATCAAGATCATACCCGAGAGAGATATTAAGCAGCCCTTCCCCTTTAACACGTAATTCACTATCATCCCCCTTATTGCAGGAAAAAAGCATAAGGGATAGAACCAATAACAAAATATATTTGAAATTATTGATTTTCATTATAGTAAATTATCCGTTTATCTGAAATGTTATGGTAACAGTTTTTGTATTGCCCTCTTTATCATTGACAGTCATCTCGATAGGATGGGTGCCGACAGGCATCATCCCTATAAATGACCCGATTGAAAACTGAATGGAAGTAGCATTTTTAATCTGAGCTGAAGTTTTACCGAATAAACCGCCCCAAAACTCCTCTTCGGCTGCAGACATATTAGCTAAATCGACTTTCTCGGTACACCCGTTATCAAGCTCGAGGATCATCGATTTAAAAGCAGCCGATTTAATCTCTACGGGAAACTTATCAATCCCCTTGTCGGCTGTGATATCAATGGTAAATGTCTCGCTGAATGTTCCGTAAGGATATACCGCAGGAGCATTTATTCCACCGGTAGCTGCAAATGTGATGGGAACTTCCTGCTGGGCAGCCTGCGTCGAAAAAGTGATCGATTGGGCAGCAGCCTGAGAATTATCGGTAGAGTTAACAATGGCGCCGGCAGGGATATTCAGAGTGTATGAAGTACCCTCTGCAAGCTCTCCGAAAGAGACAGTAACCACTTTTCCACTTGCAGAGGCAGTAATGGTTTCAGCCCCGAGGGCAATCCCATGATTCTGGGCCAATGCCACAGGAAGAGAGTAGTTAAGGGTGATAGAACCCACGGTCTTAGCCACTACATCACCTGAATTTACCGAAGAACTCTGAAATATAGGTGTTCCTGTTAAATCATCCTCAACCGGATTTTCTTCAAGGTCTCCCACTTGAATATCTACATCTTTATTATTAACAGTGTAATCAACGCTCACACCTGAACCTATTCCCACTTCGCCTGTTTCATTGGCATCCACAGTGATTACATGATGATCTTTCTCTGCAACGGAAGCTATCTTAAAATAATGACTTACAGTACTGTTATCAAGCTTTCTCGTCCCTTTAATATCAACAGTCAGGGGAGAAACGGTAAAATAACCCGCCATGGAAGTCCCTTTATCGATAATCTCCTTTGTAAATTCGAGATAACCATATTCACTTGAAACCTTTACCGTGAAATCTGAATTAAGCTCCTCAATAAAATTGTCGGTGCACTTTACAGTCACTTTCATATTTTTCAACTTACACACAAGATTGATATTAACCACCTTTCCGGCAGATACTGTAAAATTCTGAGTACCATAATAGATAGGCTGATTCCACGCTACATCTTTTTTTCCAGGGGAAGTAGCCTCTATCTTATAAGAATTGGGCTCCATGGCAATAACTTGCGGAACATCGGAAAGTTTACCCCATGATTTCACAGAGGCTCCTGTAGATGAGTTAGATATATTGATTGAAAATTCATTAATATCTACGGCATCGGGATTAGTTTCAGCCTTTGAAACAGCTGTAAATTCACCCTCAGAAGAGAGATTTATCGACAAATCTCCCGTGGTGGTGGTTATTACATCCTTTTTACATCCCGTAAGGAAAATTGCAAAAAGAGAAAAAACCAAAAGAATCTTTTTCATATCTATAATTTTTTATTTTAATCGAGTTATTTATTATAAACAAGTTTAATATCATCAAGTGTGATACAACTTCCTGTATGTGTTTTAGTATATTCAGCTCCCAAAATAGTCAGAGTCTGAATTTTAACATCAGGCTCGCTCTTGGTAGAGGAGAGGAATGTAACAGTTATCGAGGTTGCTTTTTTCTTTAAATCCGAATAAGAGAGATTGACTGAAGCCAGTGTCCACTCAGAAACAGAGGGGCTGTTGGTGAAAGAGCCGGTGGCAATAACGACACCCTCACTCTTAAGCTCAATAGATGCCTGAAATGTATCGTTGTTATAAGAATCGTATTTGTAATAAAATTCGACCTTTGTGGGGCGAGATGCGAAAGAATGATTATCGCAGAATAATTTACCCTGAGTCTTTCCGCCCCATGTAGTAACGGCATCGTTTTGACTATGAACTGAAACACTTCTGACCTGAGCGGCCTTGCTTCCGCCATGAACTGCAGTCTCCGTATAATTAACAGTAGGGAAACATTTTGCATAAGGATAGGCGGGAGTAGTGGCATTAGCCGTAGTGGCAGAGTTGTTCGTGCTCCACCAAATATCAGTTTCCCCTTCGCTGTAAGGATAGAAAAGAACTTTTTGATTCGTATAAGTAATCAATAACCATTTAAAAGAATAGTCGGTTATCGTCCTGTAAAAATTTTCAAAACCGGCATTTCCCATCTGCAATGCCACTTCGGTGGTGATATTTTTTTCCTCCCCCCTCTGATCGTTGTAAGCCCCTCTGACCACATATTGAGTACCGGGATTAAGCCCTGATACGGTGATGGTATTTTGGGAACCGGACACCGAAGATGTGTATGCTGGGGTAATCCACGATCCTCCTGCTGCTTTAATCTGAGGATAAAGTTTTGTCGGATTTCCGTTTGTGGAGAGAATAAGAGGAAATGACTGCGACCACACATCTACATTCGCTATCTCTTCAGTAGATATTTCCGCTTTCAATACCGAAAGGACAAAAGTGGCGGAAACAGTCTTTGAAGATGAAGAATTATCTGTCACCTTTATAGTAAAGGTATTGTCAGCTGATTCGGAAGCCGAATATTTAAGGATGGAAGCCACATTCTTAAAGTCGATATTGGCAAGTGTAAGTCCCGTCATATCAGAAGTCCAAATCAGACCGTCTCTCGAAAGGATACTCTTCACATCACTCGGAATATTTAAGAAATCAATCTGGGAGGGCCATCCTATGGCCTGAAGATATGGAGAATTAACCGTCATAACTGCCGATTTTATACCGGAAGCGGCATTAATATTGACAGCAGCACTGCTCTGCTCCACACCCTCCACGAAAGAAAGGACACCTGTATTAATATCAAAACCCTCTGTTACGAATTTCGGAGCATCTTTGGATAGCATATAAGCATCTATCGGGACATTGATTTCTACATCATTGGTAGAAGAATTAATGGTAATGTTAAAGCCAAGCTCCATGGTGGGGGTAAGTTTGGTATCTACAGTAAATGTAACGGAATCACCCGCCATCCCGTAATAAGGAACTTTCGTACCGTAACGATGATGGACACCATCCAAATCAGTAACATAAAGATAGAGTTTCAGATCACCCGGACGAAAGTAGCCCGATTCGGTGCTATTTTTTTCATACACGAGAGAATCCCTCGTTCTTAGATGCTTAATCGTAGCATGATAATCTTTATATTCTGCAGCCATATTGGCCCCGTAGGCCACCGCTACCTCCACATTTGCCTGTTTGCAGACTACTCCCACTTCGATAGATGTCTGAGGCTCTACAGTGAAAGTAGTCTCCCCTTTGAAGTAAAACGCATCAAACCCCGTGGCAGTCGAATCACCGTAAGTAGCCCTCACGGTATAAGGGACACCAGCGTTCAAAAGAACAGTCTTGTCCTCAAGTGCATTATATTCTGAAAGAGTCTTCCATCTTTTAAAAATAACGCCTGACGAATTAATCAACTCGATTTTAAAATCATCGATATTGATGTTTGCATCATGCGCATCAGCTTTTGTATCAGTCAAAATCGACGAAACAGAGAATACTGCTCCACCTTGTCCCTCCTGGTAAATTATCTCAGGACTTTTGGTACAAGAACCAAAAGTAAAGACGGTTAATAGACTGAGAATCAAATATTTAAATTTCATTGAGTTAATATTTTTCTCTCTAAATTATTAGTACACACAAGTTGCAAATATATAAAATTTTTGATAAATCATATTTTTCTTGGAAAAAACTCACTACTTTTGCAAAACCCGATAAGGATATTTGAACAAGATATGAGTATAATAAAGAAAGATTATAACGATGACTCCATTCAGACCCTCGAATGGAATGTCCACATAAGACAGAGACCCGGAATGTACATTGGAAATACCGGTGACGGCTCCCTTCCTGATGATGGCATCTATATTCTCATAAAGGAAGTTCTTGATAACTCTGTCGATGAATACTCATCCGGATACGGAAATGAAATCGACATTACAGTAGAGAATAAAGATGTAGTAATAAGGGACTTCGGCAGAGGAATACCTCTGAACAGTCTTATCGATGTAGCGAGCAAGCCCAACACCGGAGGAAAGTTTGACAGCGAAGTGTTTCAAAAATCAGTCGGTCTTAACGGAGTAGGTTTAAAAGCCGTGAATGCGACCTCAAGCTACTTCTATATCGAATCATTTAGGGACGGAGCATCAAAATGGGCTGAATTTTCGGAAGGATACCTAAAAGAGAGCGGAGATAGGAACAATACCGGTGAAAAAAACGGCACTATCGTAAAATTCACAGCAGACGATTCTATATTTCCATCATACAGATACAACACAGAGTTTATCGAAACGATGGTGAAGAACTACTCCTACCTGAACACCGGTCTTCTTCTGAAATTCAACGGAACAGAGTATAAATCCAAAAACGGACTTCTCGACCTGGTCAATGACAACCTTGGCTCTGAGCCTCTCTATCCCCCAATCCACCTGACCGGTCACGATATTGAGCTTGTAATTACTCACGGAGAAAGTACCGGGGAAGATGTCTCTTCGTTTGTAAATGGACAAAATACCACTCAAGGGGGGACACACCTCTCTGCATTCAGAGAAGCAGTAGCAAGAACCATAAAAGAATATTTTAAAAAAGACTACGACCCTTCTGATGTGAGACAGTCAATGGTGGGGGCGATAAGCATAAGGGTTGTTAACCCGATTTTCGGTAATCAGACCAAAACCAAGCTGAACTCCAAATTTGTCAACAACGACATCACGGTAAGAAATTTTATAGGTGATTTCATACAAGAAGAACTCGACAATTATCTCCATAAAAACATAGAAACCGCCACTCTTCTTCAAAAGAAAATCCAAGAATCGGAGAAAGAGAGAAAAGCCATATCGAGCATTCAGAAATCGACACGCGACAAAGTAAAAAAAGCAAGTCTCTGCAACAAGAAACTACGCGACTGTCGAGTACATTATTGCGATACGCGAAATCCTCTTGCCGACAAATCGACACTTTTTATCACAGAGGGGGACTCAGCGAGCGGCTCCATAACCAAAAGCAGAGATGCATCCTCTCAGGCAGTGTTCAGCCTGCGTGGCAAGCCTCTTAACTGCATTCAGAAGAACAATAAGGAGATATACGGAAACGAAGAGCTTATTCTCCTAAAAGCAGCACTGAATGTAGATGAAGATCTCGAAAATCTCAGATATAATAAAATAGTGATAGCGACCGATGCCGATGTGGACGGAATGCACATCAGACTCCTTCTTATATCATTTTTCCTTAAATTCTATCCCGATTTGATCAGACAAAATCATCTTTTCATCCTTCAAACTCCACTATTCAGGGTACGAAACAAAAAGACCACTACATATTGTTATAATGATGAAGAGAAGTACAAAGCAATAAAAGATCTCGGCGCAAACCCCGAAATAACACGATTTAAAGGTCTCGGTGAAATATCTCCGGACGAATTTAGAGTGTTTATCGGTGAAAATATCCGTCTTGATCAGGTCAGACTTTCAAAAGATGACGATATATCTACCCTGCTGAAATTTTACATGGGAAAGAACACATTTGAAAGACAAAATTTCATCAGAGATAATTTACGCTCCGACCTATTACTTGAAATAGTATGAAACCACAAACAGCACATTTTTTTCTCACTCTGATGGGATGGAAAGCGATAGAGCCCCCTGTCCCCGAGCCTAAATGTGTGATTCTCGGCGTTCCTCACACCTCATTTTGGGATTTTGTAGTGTCATACCTCTACTATACATCTGTAGGAGGCAAGACAAATATCATGATAAAAAAGGAGTTTTTCAGGTGGCCTGTCAAAAAGCTGCTCATATCCTTGGGTGGGATTCCTGTCGATCGCTCACGCGCAGCAGGGGCAGAACTTATAATGCATACGATAGAAGAATTCAACTCGAGAGAGACACTTCATCTCTCCATTGCACCTGAGGGGACACGAAAACCGGTAGAAAAATGGAAAGCAGGATTTCATAAAATCGCTACTGCTGCAAATGTTCCTGTATATCTTGGATATTTTGACTGGAAGACAAAGACCATTGGGAGAGGTATAAAGTTCGATTTGACAGACGATGCAAAAGCTGACCTGAAGAGAATCCGCCAATACTATAAAGACAAAGGTGTCGTAGGTAAGCACCCCGAAAGATTTGCGCTTGGCAAAGATCTCGATTAGAAAAATGGCGATTATTCTTCAAAATGAATGTCAAGTCGTCCCACATATTCTCCTGAGGCACCGTCCTGAAGGACAATAACATCCTTATTATCAAGATTTTTGAAGATTTTCTCAGTAACGAGAAAAGTATGAGAATGACCTCCGATTATTATATCAATATTTTTAGAATGTTCGGCAAGACGAAAATCGGACAACACCTTTGGATTCCTTGAAGAATAGCCAATATGTGTAAGGGCGATAACCAAGTCGCATTTCTTCTCCTCCTTGAGCATCTTAGCCACTTTATTTGCTGTTTCAAACCCATCCTTCACCACTATTCCTTCTCTGCATTTTTTAGAAACAAGATTATCCAAATTGAGGATAAGACCGAAAACTCCGATTTTTCTCCCCCCTTTTCTGATTATGATGTAGGGCTTTACCACACCCTCAAGTGGTGTATTTGAAAAATCTACATTGGCACATACAGTCGGAAATTTTGCTTTTTTAAGTCTGCCGGAGAGCTCTTCCACTCCATTATCAAACTCGTGATTGCCCAACGCCACAGCCGTATAACCGAGCTGATTCATAATTTCCACTTCGAGAGCACCGCGAAAAACCGTAAAATAAGGAGTCCCTTGATTATAATCACCGGCATCGAAAATCAAAACATTTTTATTCTCACTTTTTACTTTATCAAAATATTCTCCTCTTCTGCTTACTCCCCCCAATCCCTTACCTTTACCCACACGAATCGGCTCAATCTGAGAATGAGTATCGTTGGTATGAAGAATCACCAAATCCTGAATTTTTCCGCAAGATGACAAAGACAAAACAACACAAACCAAACATAAAACTCTATATATTTTCATATCCACACCTATTTAATAATTTTAACTCTTCCGTCGCCCTTATTATCAAAGATATAATTATGAGCGGTTTTATCTTTTATATAATTAATAACCCCATCTCTGACAAAAAGGTCAGTCCTCTCAATCTTAATGGCATCGCTTCCAATATTCATCGAATCACCTCCATCGATAAGAAAATCAAGAGTTACAAGCCTGTATATGGTCGAATCGTCGAGAGGCTCCCCCGCCACATTGCATCGGGTCATCTCATTATCTTCAACGACAATCTCCACCCCACCAAGGGCCTGAAAAGAGCCTGACTTAGCAAATTTATTAAAAATTTTTCTTAACGAACTACCTTTAATGTCAACAATAACCATCATATTATCAAAAGGATAGACAGAATAGATGTCATATTTTCTAATCGGTCCCTTAGGCAAAGCAGATCGGATACCTCCGAAATTGGAAAGAGCTAACACTTTATCACCCTCTTTCAAATAGGGCGCGGCAGAGTATATTAATACATCAGCAGTAAAATTCGATAATCCGCTTTCAGGATTTTTCTTCATCATCTCCTCAGACGAATACCCCACAATCTCCATAAGAGGCTCAATACCGGGAGAGTACTTGGCTATAATCTTATCGATTTGGGAAATATTGTTAGTTTCATACAATGTATCCATCGCCACCCTCTGCCATTTATAAGAGAAAGACTGCGCAGAGAGGGAGATTACGGCTACCGCCAATAGTGCGGCGAAAGTAAATATCCTTTTCATGAAAAAGAGTACTATTTAAGTTTAATCCAAGTCAGAAGATCCTTCCAAGTCGCTTTCTTACCATACATCAATATCCCCACACGATAGATTTTCCCCGAAAGATAAACTGTAAACAAAAATGTCAGGAACAACAAACCAATCGAAAGAAGCAATTCCCAAAGGGGAACCCCACCCTCAAAAGGGATTCTCGCCAACATCACCATCGGTGAGGTAAATGGAATAATAGAAGCCCAGAAAGATAGCGCACTGTCAGGGTGCTGAAAAGTGTGAATCATTATGAGCAGCCCCAAAATAAGAGGGACGGTAATAGGAAGGGTAAGCTGCTGAGTATCAGCCTCATTGTCCACTGCGGAGCCCACTGCCGCAAACATTGCTGCGTACAGCAAATAACCGAGAATAAAATATATGAAGAAACAACCGAGAATATATGGGAAGTCGATCTGCGATACGGCAGAAAGGATCCCACCAAGCTCTGAATTGCCGGAGGCGATGGCCTCAATGGCATTTTGAGCTTCATCTCCGGCTATCATAGAGACTTGTTCCGTACCGGAGCTTAGCTGATTCTGAATCAAATCTTTACCTGCCACAATATTGAATCCGAACACTAAAACAAGAGTGAGCACTACCCATATCAAGAACTGAGTAATAGCTACTCCGGCTACCCCTACTATCTTACCGAGCATCAGGTCGAACGGTTTTACAGAAGAGACTATCACTTCCACTATCCTCGTCTGCTTCTCATCGATAACACTCCTCATAACCATATTTCCGAACATAAAAACAAACATATAAATGAAGAAACTCATGATATATGAGAGCACCATACTTATTTCGACCATACTTCTCTTTTCCTGTCCGTCTTCACCGAAAAGATATGTGTCGATTTTTACATCAGACTTCACATCATTTAGAATCTTATCGAGGTCCTTTATATCATATTTACTTAATTTATAAGCCTCTACGGCACTATTAGCACTCTTTTTGATAGAAGCCTTTATATCGATATTCATCTCCTTGGTAGAATATGCAGTGACAGAAACATTATTATTCTCGTCCAACGGAGAGACCACTACAAGGGCATAAGCATCGGTATCTGCAAAATTCTTTTTAACCTCCTCCACATCACTGTCGGGAGAGATTACATAATTGATTCTTTCATCACTTTTAAGGGACGGTGCCACTATTTGAGACTGATCAAGCACCACCACCTTCAGATCCTTTTCCCCCTCATCATTCATCATAATAATAGAGGGTATTATCATCAATGCGGCAAAAAGAATAGGTGTGAGAATGGTGGTCAGAATAAAAGATTTTTTCTTAACCCTTATGCTGTACTCTCTTCCTGCTACAATATTTATCTTTTTTAAATCCATATTATTTGTCCTCCCCTTTAACAAGTGAAATAAAAATATCATTCATACTCGGAATAAGTTCTTTGTAAGAGACAATATCCATAGAATAATTAATCAATTCATTAAGAATTTTCTTCGATTCTACACCATTCTCTACCCCGAGAACTACCCTCCTCGCCCCTTTATACTCCTGATCTGAAACAATTTTAAAAAGATCCGATGAAGAAAGATTATCGGAAGAAACGCCTCTGTATATGACTTCTACTTCGTTTTTTCCATGATCTCTTCTTATCTGATCCACTTCTCCCGTAACCACAAGTTTTGATTTATTAATAAGGGCTATCCTGTCGCACAATTCCTCCACTGATTCCATATTATGGGTAGAAAGGATAATGGAAGCGCCTTTATCGCGCATCGCCAAAATTTCATTTCTGATAAGCTGAACATTTACAGGGTCGAATCCGGAGAAAGGCTCATCAAGAATCAATAAAGATGGGTTGTGAAGAATAGTGGTGATGAACTGCACTTTTTGGGCCATTCCCTTAGAAAGCTCTTCGACTTTTTTATTCCACCACGCCTGAATACCGAATTTGACAAACCATTTCTTCAATTCGCGCGTAGCATCTTGAGTACTCAATCCTTTAAGCTTAGCCAAATAGAGAGCCTGCTCACCCACTTTCATTTTTTTATAAAGACCTCTCTCCTCGGGAAGATATCCGATTTTATAAATATCGTTAGAACAGAGTGGTTTCCCATTAAAAAACACCTCACCGGAATCGGGGATAGTGATCTGATTCATTATTCTTATAAGGGTGGTCTTTCCGGCACCATTGGGGCCTAACAGACCAAAAATCGTCCCTTGAGGGACTTCGATAGAAACAGAACTTAGAGCGGAAAAATCACCAAATTTCTTAACAATGTTTCTACATTCGACAACATTCATTACTTTTGTATTTTAAATCGCAAATATATAATAATTTATTCTATAAAATACTCAAATGATTAATCACTATTTATTTTATCTTCAAAGGTCGATGAGAAATGGATGGGACACACCCGCTTTGACCAATTTCGGAGGTAAGACCTACTCTTATGGTCAGATAGCTACACAAGTGGCCAAATTTCATATTCTTTTTGAAAAAATGGGATTAAGAAAAGGAGAAAAAGTCGCATTGTGTGCCAAGAACAGTTCCGAATGGGGGATTGCTTTCCTTGCAGCCACATCATATCAGTGCACAGTGGTTCCATTATTAAATGATTTTCTTCCCGACAGTATTCAAAATCTTACAGAACACTCCGAAAGCGTTCTGCTATTTACCGATGAAGAAATATGGAAAAAATTAGATTCATCTAAATTCACATTTCTCCATACTGCGATAGACCTTCAGAGCGATCGCACACTATTTTCCAAGATTGAAGGGCTTAATGAGGCTCATGAAAATATTGAAACACTGTTTCAGGAGAAGTATCCGGATGGATTTACCATTACCGATGTAAATTATCCTACAAACAATTTTGAGGATCTTGCCCTTATAAATTACACCTCAGGGACCACAAGTGCTCCTAAAGGGGTTATGCTCACCTACGGCAATATCAGTTCCAATATAGAATTCGGGCAGTGGGGTATTCCGAATTACCCCGGAGAAACTATCGTTTCAATGCTCCCCCTGGCACACATGTACGGACTTGCCTTTGAGTTCCTATACCAGCTTGCAGGTGGATGCCATGTTTTCTTCCTCGGAAAAATTCCATCTCCGAAGATTCTCCTGAATGCATTTGCACAAGTTAAGCCTTATATGATGGTCACCGTACCGCTGGTAATTGAAAAAATATTCCGAAACACTGTTATACCCACCTTGCAAAAGCCTACTATAAAATTTGCAATGAAAATTCCCTTTATGCAGGATATTATCAGAAAGAGGGTACGCAGTAAAATCATCGATGCATTCGGAGGGGCAATTCGCGTAATAATCATCGGCGGAGCCGCAATAAACAAAGAGGTAGAAGATCTTATGAAAGATATAAAACTACCATATACAGTGGGTTACGGAATGACAGAATGTGCCCCTATTCTCGGTTACGAAGATTGGAAAAAATTCAGAAAAGGGTCCTGCGGAAAGGCTGTTCACAGAATGGAAGTACGCATAGACTCCGAAGACCCTCGGAAAGTAGTGGGTGAAATACAGGTGAAAGGTGACAATGTGATGAAGGGGTACTACAAAAACGAAGAGGCTACCAAAGCTGCTTTCACCCCCGACGGATGGATGCGCACCGGAGACCTCGGACTGGTCGATTCAAAAGGAAATATATTCATCAAAGGGCGCAGTAAAAACCTCATTCTCAGCTCCAACGGTCAGAACATATACCCTGAAGAGATTGAAGATAAGCTAAACAGTCAGCCTTATGTGATAGAATCCGTAGTGGTAGAGAGAGACAAGAAAATAGTGGCCCTCGTATTCCCTGATATGGACAGAGTATCCCAAGAGTCTCTTGACGATATGAATCTAGCCAAGGTCATGGAAGATAACAGAATAAAGATGAATCTTCTTCTCCCCAACTACAGTAAGATTGCAAAAATAGAACTGATCAAAGAGGCATTTGAAAAAACCCCTAAAAGGAGTATCAAACGCTTTTTATATAAATAACCGATACCATCACTGATACAGGCGAAGCCTCTGAGCATAAGGCTCGGAGATAATATTGTTTTCCACCAAAGCATCTATGGAGAACCACTCCCGACTTACCATCTTACGGAAGCGTTCGATTCCGTAAGCGGCATATTTACCTATATACGGATGGATAGACATCGAGTCGAGTGGATACACATAAAAATCTATTTTTCTTATAAGCAAAGTATCTATACATATCCTTTTTTCAAAACCGACAAACTTTGCCGAATCTATCCCGTCGATGTCCATTAACTGCTCAACACTAACAAAGGAACCGCCAAGTCTTGTTCTGAACTCTATGATTTTGCGGGCAAAATATGGACCTACGCCATAAAGGGTAACGAGTGAAGAGCTGTCTGCTGAATTTAAATCAATCTTCGGCTTGGGTTTATATACAGGCTTGGGAGGGAGTTTGGACAAGGAAAATACTTTTTTTCCCCCCTCGGAAGAATCTGAAATGTGCTTAGATTTCTTTATCTCGGTAGATTTTTTACCTGACTTCTCCCCTCCTTTTACTGAGGCGACCTTCGACGAAGAGGGTACATCCGTCCGAGCCAATGAAGAACTATCCTGCGACACCTCTGACAAATCATCTCCACCCCCATTGTAAATCCTCACCACCTTAACTGCAAAAAATACAAACTGAATGGCAAGGAGGATAAAAACAAGAGATAAAACCCCTATTGACAATGATTTAGATATTTTCTCCTTTTCCGACATAATCCGCCCCCTCTACTACTAATACTATTTCTCCCTTAGGTTCATTGGTTGAAAACCAACTATGAAGCTCAGCTAAAGTGCCGCGCCGAGTCTCTTCATGAATTTTACTGATCTCTCTCGAAACAGATGCACGCCTCTCCCCGGAGAGATGTTCTATCATCGAAGAGAGCGTTTTGACAAGACGATATGGAGATTCGTAAAAAATCATCGTCCTCCCCTCTGATTCGAGTGAAGAAAACTTCGTCTGTCTCCCTTTTTTTACCGGCAAAAACCCCTCAAAGACAAATCTGTCACAAGGAAATCCCGAATCGACCAAAGCAGGGACAAAGGCAGTCGCCCCAGGAAGGGTCTCCACCTCTACACCTCTCTCCACGCAGCTCCTTACAAGAAAAAATCCGGGGTCAGAGATACCTGGCGTTCCGGCATCGGAAATGAGAGCAACATTCATCCCTGAAATAATTTTATCCACAATGGCACAAGAATTTTTATGCTCATTAAACTTATGATGCGACTCCATGTGAGTAGCTATCTCATACTTTTTCAAAAGAAAGGCACTCGTCCGAGTATCCTCTGCAAAAATAACATCTACCTCCTTCAGCACTCGTATAGCCCTGAGGGTAATATCCTCAAGATTCCCGACAGGGGTAGGGACAATAAATAATTTTCCCATAAATCAACTTCTGAATTTTCTTCTTACAAACATATAAAACCTGTAAACATCATCAGAGGAGTCATTCCATTCCGGAAATGCAGCCCTCATATCATTTAAAACCTCATCGAAAGAAGACATCTCCTCGATTCTCTCCAATGTAAGATAAAACTGATCTTCATCGGAATCGAAAAGATTATTGATGAAAGTGAGTTTATCATTAAGTGGGATAATACTAAGTATGGAGGAGACCTTTTCTCCCGGTATATCAATCATCCACGCAGGGACTTTTTTCAAAGCCTTATCGGCAATAGAATCTCCTTTTTCGACTATTTCTCTCTTTGGGAGAGATGGCTGGAGAGTTTCTGCTTTCGGAACAGGAACATCCGGCAGCGAATAATGCCGAGTACTACCCTCATTCCGAGTATTTCGAGAATCCGAATTCCCCGAAGGGAGTTCTTTCAATGCGGAAATTTCCCTCTTCAGATTATTAATTTCCATCCTTTGAGAGAGAATCTCATCTTCTAAAAGAGAAAATAATTTCTCAACAGTAGATTTAATATCGGAAATTCTATCGTTCATCACTCTTTTTTTGTATTTTTGTAAAGTTAAACCTGCATACAAAAATACTTAAATGTTTTTAGAAAACGCAAAAAAATCGGGTTGGATAGAAGTAGTCTGCGGATCGATGTTCTCCGGCAAGACAGAAGAGCTCATAAGACGCCTGCGAAGGGCAGAATTTGCAAATCTGAGAGTTGAAATCTTCAAGCCGATGATAGATATAAGATACTCTAATGTAGAGGTAGTTTCTCACGATGCAAAATCAATTAATTCGACACCTGTCGAATCATCAGCAAGCATATTGCTTCTTACAGGTGATGTAGATGTGGTAGGTATAGATGAAGCACAGTTTTTCGATGATGGGATAGTAGGTGTCTGCCAGCACCTTGCTGACCATGGCATCAGGGTAATTGTAGCAGGGCTTGATATGGATTATCTCGGGAAGCCTTTCGGCCCCATGCCCGCTCTCATGGCAGTCGCAGAGCATGTTGACAAAGTCCACGCTATATGTGTCAGATGCGGAGATCCCGCACAGCATTCACATCGCCTCTCGAAAAGTGAAAAGCTCGTCGAGCTCGGCGAAAAAGATAAATACGAGCCGCTCTGCCGTCACTGTTTCAATAAATTGATGAAAGAAGAGGGGGAAAATTAATATTTAAAATTATAGAGAGCTCCCCCGTCTATTTAAATAAGTTATTATAGACATCCAATGATGACGGAGTAATCACCACCACCGTACCGTGCTGAACCATTTTCGAGAGTTCGAGAACATCTTCATTTCTCATTCTGATACATCCGCTTGAGTTTCTCCCACGAAGATCAAAAGGAAAATACGAACCATGTATCCCTATGCTGCCGAATTCCTTGGTATCGAGACGGATAAAAACAGGGCCGTAAGCACCTGTAACAGGACCTTTTCCATCTTTAAAATCAAAAGTCCATTTTTGTGGATTTTCCACTGCATACACATGGAATACACCCTCCGGAGTGCACTTGTCTCCAACAACAGTTTTATCACCGTAGCCTGTTCCGCAAGAAACTTCATAAGTAGCGAGCTCTTCTCCCGAGTTGGTATCGAATACCCATAGCCTGAATTCCTGCTTGGATATAACTATGAAAGTGGGCTTATTTTTTTTCTTGGCACTTTCGCTCACCTTACCATAGACTTGTTTTTCCGATACCGATGATCCACTTGCCAAATTAGAAAAAGAGACAGATAGAAAAAAAGAGATAAGTAATAATTTTACAGGTATATTTTTCATAAACATTTTCATAATTAATCGATTTTTGTCAATTCAATACTTCGGGCTATATTCCCTTTTTTATCATATATCACTTGTTTGACACATCCCACACCTTTTGCATACCAAGAAGTAAAATAATAATCTTTACTTGAAATAAGCACTTTTGTAGTTTGTTTTTCATTTAATTTATAGCAGCTGAAAGTTCCCGCATCAGTTGTAACATCCTCAACAGCAACTACTTTCCTGTCTGATATTGTAAAAGTGGCATTAATCTTCTTAATATGTACATTGATTACACCCTGGGGAATATCATCTCCGACATTCATACTCGTGGGCAAGCTGCTAATATCTCCGAGTGTGATTAAATCCTGGATAGCAGTCGCTTTCTTGATTTCGAACATATAAGAAGAAGTTTTAGTCGGAGTGAGGACGATTTGCATATTCATACGCCCCTCGTCAGAAAAGAGAGGTTTCTTATCGGAATCGGTAAATATATAGAGATAATTCACGCTGCAATCCCCCGGTATCCCCACCATCTCCTCGCTCTTGAGCGAATAATAAGCGACCGGCACATTATTCTCATCGAAGCAGGTATAATATTGGGTTTCACCCTCAATAACACTATAAAAATGTTCTTGGGCGAAAGCAGAATAGACTGAGAGTGAAATAGTTATAAAAATCAGTAATAACTTTCTCATGCTGTTTCGTGTGTTATTTTAGTAACTAATATTTTATCAATTCTCGCTCCGTCCATATCCATGATTTCAAAATTGAATTCATTCCATATAAGAGACTCGCCCGATTTGGGAATATGATCAAGATTTTCGAGAATAAGCCCCCCTACGGTATTAAAATCATATTGCGAAGCTATATCTTCCATCTCAAAATGGGCAAGAAAATCGTAGAAAGGACATTGTCCATCGACAAGCCACCCCCCTGATTTACGCTCGATTATATCGGGTTCATCCTCCTGATCGGAAATATTTCCCACAAGCCCTTCCAATATATCTTTATGTGTCACTATCCCTTGAAAAATACCAAACTCATCACAAATCAGTCCGTATCCCACCTGATTCTTTTTCATCTGTTCAAGAACCTTATAAACATCCATATATTCATGAAAATATTGTGCAGGGGATAGAATATCGGAAATATTAAAAGTGTCATTGTCGAGCTTTCCAAACAAATCTTTCAGAAAAACAACCCCGATAATATCATCAAGACTTCCGTTCCCGACAGGATACACCTCGTAAAGATTTTCTTGAACTATTTTGTTTATTATAGAGTTATTCATCGACTTATCGAGCCATATTATTTCGCTTCTGTTGGTCATAATCGACTCCACTTTTCGATCGCCAAGCGAAAATACCCTCCCCACAATATCCTGCTCCACCTCCTGAACCTCTCCATCTTCTGCACCTTCGGCAATCATCGACTTTATCTCCTCTTCGGTAACCTTTTGGTCATCCTCACTGATTCTGAAAAATTTCACGATTCCTTCGGTACATTTAGAGAGTAGCCATACCACAGGCATCGTAATCCACGAGAGAAAAAGCATCGGCCCCGATACTACTTTGGCTATCTTTTCCGGAGAGCTCATCCCTATTCTTTTAGGGACTAATTCCCCGAATATAATGGAGAGAAATGTAACTACTACCACTAAAAGACCTTGAGCTAAAGGATAAGCCACAGAACTTCTTATGCCCCATCCACGAAATATCGAGGAGAGATCATCAGAAAGGGCTGCTCCTGAATAAAGACCGGTAAGTATTCCGATAAGGGTAATACCCACCTGTACTGTGGAGAGAAACTTGTTGGGCTCACTTATTAGTTTTAAAACAGTTTTAGATGTCTTACTGCCCTTTTTAGCCTCAGCGGCAATACTTGATTTTCTCGAACTTATAAGCGAAATCTCACTCATTGAGAAGAGACCGTTCAATAAAATAAGAAGTAGAATAACCAAAATTTCCATAATGCTATAAAAGGCAAATATAATACAATTTTATTTCTGTGTTAATTTATATAGTTTTACTGAGTTATCTATTGTCTTTTCTTTCGCTTCATTACCGTATTTGTCCACATCAAAAACATTCTTGGGGCTATGGGTAATACATAGTGCACCGTTGACACACCCCCCTACACAGGCCATTCCCTCAAAGAAATTTTCAGTGGCTTTACCCATTTTGAGCATAAGAAGTGACTTTTTACACTCCTCAATTCCGTTCATGACGGCCGGCTTAATCCCCGTAACACCCATCTGGGCGCCCATTTCGACAATTCCCTTGGTCACACCGCCTGATTTGGCAAAAATACGACCATAATAAGAGGCGTTGTCAAGTTCAGAATCCTCCATTTTAGTGGTATCAATTCCCCTTGCATCTACAAAAGCCTGAAGCTCCTCGAAAGACATCACGCTGTCTATCACACCTTTAGTTTTAGCCATCTTGTATTCCATTTTTTTAGAGCTGCACGGACCTATAAAGATAATTTTGGAATTTGGATCAGAGTGTTTGATTAAAAGTGCTGTCTCTATCATGGGAGAGGGGGAACTCGAAATATATTTTACAAGTTCCGGAAATGCTTTCTCAATGTACATAACAAAAGAAGGGCAGCAAGATGTTGTCATTATTTTTCTTTCACTCCACTCCTGCGCCTCGTGGTAAAGGGTAATGTCAGCACCCAAAGCAGCCTCCACCACTTGATGGAAACCAAGTTTTTTAATCGCCGTTACTACTTGTGATACTCTGCCATAAGCGCACTGGCTCACGATTGCAGGGGCAATTATCGCATAGACCTTGTACTTGGTATTGTCCTCGGACTTCCTAAGAATATCTATTATGTCGAGAACCATTGATTTATCAGTTATTGCTCCGAAAGGACACTTATATATGCAAGCTCCGCAAGAGATACATTTATCGTTGTCGATTTTCGCTTTTTTCTGTTCATTCATGGAGATAGCCTTGACCTTGCAACTCTGGATACAGGGACGATGCTGAAGGATTATTGCACTGTAAGGGCATACCTGAGCGCATTTTCCACATTCGATGCACTTCGTCTTATCGACCACTGCCTTCTTGTCTATGATGGAAATGGCTCCGCGAGGGCAAACTTCCTTACAACTATGCACTATGCATCCGCGACATGCCGGCGTTACATATATTCCGTCAATGGGGCACTCGTCACAAGCTATATCTATGACTTCCACCACATTGGGATTACTTTTATCTCCCCCCATCGCCATTTTTATCCTTTCTTGGACTATTGCCCGTTCTTTATAGACACAGCAGCGAATTTCAGACTTGGGACCCGGGCTGATCAATTTTGGGATTTCGACATAAGAATTTTCAAGTCCCCCCTCATAAGCCCTTCTGATTACCTCTTTTAAAACCTTGTACTTCAACTCCTGTACATTGGTATCAAATACTCTCATAACTAATTATAATATATTATTACTTTTTTACCTATTGTTTTCAAATTATTTGCAAGCCGCTCCACGAGCTTCAGCTTCATAGTGGTATCTATGGGTAAGCCCTGATGGGCAATATTTACGCTCTGCCCCACGAAAAAAGTCACCTCCGAAGACTCCTCAAGGAGAATTTTTGCAAGAAGCGAAGCACCATCCTGCTTTGTGAAAGTTTTAGGGGTAAGATCCCCCGGATAAATATATTTCTCACAAAGATCTATTAATCTTCTAAGGGTAATAACCCCTTCCGTGACGAGATCTATACCTTCGATAAATCCGATCGGAGGCACCTCTCTGTCCGGAAAATCGAAACTTGTGCGAAGAGGCTTCCCCAGGTAGCGAGCCACGATTTGGGAACTCGTCCCTCCGCAAACCACTTTCTTCGTATCACCGGCCAAAAACCGCGATACATACTCAGCATCCTTATCTTTATTGACCGGAGGTCCCACCATAATATTTACTTTCTCCCCTTTCCGCATCTTTATAGCAGCCACCGTGGTATCGTCACCGGGCTTGTCGAGATAAAGGTCATTGCAGGCAGAAGCAAGCATACAGGCGACACTTCGGGCAGACATATCGGGTTTTACATTGGTGTTTAGGTGCTCCATTATTTCAGGGCGCTGCCACCCGAAATTTAGAATCATTCCGACACCGGCATGAATTGTCCCATCGGACATAACGAGGACAATATCGTTCTCCTGAAGTTCCAACTTCGATTCATAAACCTTTTTACCCGATATTATATGTTCATTCCTCTCGAAATTACAACTTTTCCCATCGTGATAATAGATCGCCTGAGGATTGTCAAACTCGAACAAGTAACCTTTCCCATCATTTCCTATGTGAATAACAGAAAAAGTAGAATAAGCAACACCTCTCACCTTACACACGGGGAGGGTCTGAATCATAGTTTCCATACACTCCTCCATGGGGATGTTGTTGGAAACCATGGTACATAGAATTTTTGAAGATAAAGTGGAAAGGATATTTGCTTTTACTCCACTTCCCAGACCATCAGCAAGCACGATGGTAGTATAACCATTTGAAATACAGCTTTCTACCTTATCACCGCATAGCTCTTCGCCAAACTTGTTGAGGGAAGTATATCCAAATTCAATACATAAATCATCCATTACTTCTGTGCATCTCCTTCCTGCAATGTCTTTTTAAGTTTGAGTAAAGCAACCTTCGTTTCGGCCGTAGTCTCGCCTAAAAGAGAAGCAATCTCCTGCGCAACACGCATCTGTTTCTGAATAACATTATCTGTAGTAGCGAGAGTTTCCATCTTAACGCTTGATAATTTCTCGTCGTAATTCACCTCGTCTGTAACATCTTTCAATATACCGAACACTGCATTATTGGCCTTTAACAGGGTAATAGTCAGATCAACATATTTGTGAGTTTCTTGAATATAGAGACGCTTCTGCTCCGTATTGCGATTTTCGCTCTGCGCAATGAGGAAATCGGAGGGATTAAAATAATCAACTGCCGGCATCCCTTTCACATTCGCGGCGGTAACCCCGAGAAGCTCCTTAGCCTTGTTGTTTATTTCGATAATTTTCATTTCGGCATCAAGCACCACAAGCCCTTGAGGACTGTTCTGAATAATTTCATAAGACATAGACTCGGCTCTCTCTCTCATATATGGAAGACACATATCTATATCGGCATATCCATTTATTACAGCCCACGCCTTTTCTCGGCAAGAGGAATATCCGCAAGCACCGCAATTCAACTCATCTTCGGGTTTAAATTTTCCTGTCTTATGAAGGATTTCGGTGATTTGATCCTCGGTAGCGGGGATACTGTTCGACCTCAGACGAGGATAGCTTCCGGAAACATTCACACGAGTACCATAATTTGAAGGCTCCTTGGGATGTGTAGCGATCTCTTTTGTTACATATTTATGAATATCCATTGTAGCTCTGATACTGTGTCCCTTGGGCACAAGACTGCACGGACCATTCACACAGGCATCCTGGCACATATTCATCTCAAGAAAAACTCCGGAGAGGGTATCGATATTTTCAAGCACCGAGAGGCATCTTTCTGCCCCGTCCACAGCCATAAATTCATACTCCTGCGGCAATTCGTCGAAAGACTTTATAATACCATGACTTATGGGGTATGCTTTTGCAAGATTTGCATACTCCTTTTTATCACTCATCTTGAGGCTCTGAATCTCGCTTATTACAATATTCTTCTCACTGAACATCTCGGCCAAATCTTCAAAAGTGAGCACTCCGTCGATAAGTCCGCTCTCCTTTGCTTCTCGCTTTTTGGCAATACAGGGACCCACAAAAATTATTTTACAATCCGGATATTGTTCTTTAATAATTTTCGCATGAGCGATCATCGGTGAGTCAACCGGTGCCAAATATTTAAGTGCCTTCGGATAATATTCCTGAATCAGGCGACATAAAGAGGGACAAGCAGAGGTGATAAAGTTATTGAACTCTCCGCTTTTAAGGAGAGCTTTGTACTGCTTCGTTACGGCATTGGCACCCACAGCAGTCTCTTCGGCATTGGCGAAGCCCAGCTTACCAAGAGCTATTCTGAAAACATTGAAGTCCTGAAGTCCGAAGCTGGATATAAAAGATGGAGCAACACTTGCAAAGACAGGGGTATTTCCGCTCAATATGGCCTGAACATCCTCTTTTTCGCTATGTACTCTTTTTGCATTTTGAGGACATACCATAGTACATCTTCCGCAAAGGATACAACGCTCTTTAATAATTTTGGCTTGATGATCCTTTACTTCTATCGCTTTAACGGGACATTCCCGCAAGCATTTGTAACAATCTCTGCAACTTGCCTTTTTAAAATCAAGATAATCTGTCATCATATCCTTTAACTATTTCAACTTTAAGAGAGGATATATCTCATTACGAAATTTTTCTTCGACATTATCTTTATTAACTCCATGAACAAAAATGAAATTTTCTTCGGGATTCACCTCAGACTCACCTTTAACAGTCACACCTTCTGCACAAAAACCTAAACAAAAACTCGCTTGAAGATCTATTAAATCTTCCACATCATACTTTTTCAGGATAGTCTTCATCTGTTCGATAACATCATAAGAACCTTTTAAGTGACATGAACTGCCAACACATACTTTTACTACCATATTTAGTTTATTATCAGATTTACAATTATACCGCAAAAATAGTCAATCATTACGACTTTCCCATTATAATTTATAAGAAAAAAGAGCTAAATCTTATCTTTCGTAAAGAGGCATCTCCTCAGGAATCACCATCGACAGTTCCACAAGTCCTCCAATCACCCCATTTTCATACCATGGAGTTTGATAAATCATCTTTTTAATACCATTTTTATGGATTGTATAAGAATTTGAGCACCCCTCTTTAAGCATCTTTTGAATCATATTCCATGAAGAAGCCTTATGACAATCAATCAGATTCTTCCCGATAAGATCACCTTTGAGCGAAAAAGTAGCTTTCGACTTATCGTTCATATAAATAATAGTCCCTTTTGTATCACAAACAGTGATGGCACAATTCAACTCTTTAGCCCATTCGTACATAATAAAAATCAGTTTAAAATAATTTATAAAGATATACAATATTATCATAACTTTGTCGTAAAACGATAATAAACTTATGACTCCCATTAAAATCAAATGCTGCTACTCCGACACAGAGCTTCCGATGTGCGTATCCAAATTCTGGGGCAATCCCGATTTGCCTAAATCATTTTCATTCCCCACATACAAAGATGAGGAAGGCGAAGAGTCGCATTACGACTTTGTCTGTCAGATAAGATGCTCTGATATAGCTCATTACGACAAAGATAATACTCTTCCTCATAAAGGAATGCTCTATTTTTTCGCTCAAATAGGGTATTACCTCGGAGATATTTTCTTCTGTGAGCCGATGCCCTCAGGATGGTGGCCTTCCAACGGGGTAAAAGTCCTCTACTACCCTCGCGAAGATTGGGAAAACTTCGAACAGCTCATTCTCCTTGATGACGACGATGAAGAAATCGCAATACGCGAACAAAAAATCGAATTTCAGAGCATCGTTAATAATTTCTGTGAGCCACTTTCCCAAAACGGCGCCTACGGCAATAAACAAATCGACACCCCCTGCCATTCAGACAAAGACAACTTCAATCATAATGCTGAATCCATTACCCATTCACAATGCATCAAATCTGATGACAATGCTGAATTAAACAACGATTCACACAATAATTCATCCAATGACAGAATTTTCGAACATAATTCTCAGTTATGCTTTGATTCAGATAATCAAGACAAAACGACATCTGATGATTGCTGCCAAGACTCATTCAACGACGGCCATCAACTCCTCGGCCATCCATCATATATTGCCGACGAAATCGACCCCTTAGAATATGCACTCCTCCTTCAAGTCGATTCCTGCGACCTCAGTGACGGAGTAACCCTCAATTTTATGGACTGGGGTATGCTCTACTTCCTAATCCCAATCGAAGATCTCCACAAACCCTCCTTTAAAAATGTCCGCGGTTATCTCGCCAGCAGCTAAGTTAGAAACGACAAGAATAGCACTAAGAATAAACAAGACATCATTAATATAGTGTGGCTTGCAATGCCCATCTCAGAAATGATGACATTCGGGGCACAAAAACACCCC
>CAZSXE010000015.1:0-47897 GCA_964611185.1 uncultured Muribaculaceae bacterium
TTGCTTTGCATTTTTCTAAAAGTCTTTCATAATAAGTTGCTGAATTATTTCGGCAATTATTAAAAAGTTTTTTTGTTGTCCATTATAGAGTGTCTGAGATAATGATTATGATTTGATTGACTGCATTTATTTTTATATTTGCAATATGAAAATAATATGTATCGTATTTGTACTATTTCTGTCTCAGTTTTATGCATTGGGAAAAGAGTATGATTTGAATCGCGTTTTAAATGCAGTCAATGAGGAGATTAAGGAGAGGGATTCATATCAGGTGGTGAAAGAGAAGAGAATAGCAGATTTAAAAATGGAATTGAACGAGTCAAATGAGTTCAATATCTATAATCAACTTTTCGACGAATATAAATATTATCAGAACGATTCTTCTTATATGTATGCAAGGAGGCTCGAAGCAGTAGCTTTGAAATCGGGGAAAAATATCGAAAAGGCTATTGCTCAGTCGGCTTTGCTGTTTTGCTATAAGTCGGTGGGGTTTTTTAAAGAGGCTACAGATATAATTTCAAACTTTGATCCCTCCGGGCTTCCGGATGAATTGCTGATGAATTTTTATCTTCTTTGTGCCCATACTTATCAGAATCTGAGCTCTTATGTTAATGGTACTTTGGATCTTTCGGCAGAATATGATAAGTTAAAAATACATTATTATGAATTGGCTCTGAAGTATGCTCCGGAGTACTCATTTTATTACACTTCGATAGCATTGGAGATAGCTCTTATCAAGCATTACTCAGATGAGCTGGCCATAGAAGAGCGGAAGAGTTTAATAGTTCAATACAAGCTCGAAGAGCACGAAATGGCTGTGCAATATTCTATTTTATCGTCTGCTCTTGATGCTCGAAATTGCAGAGACGAGGCGATTTATTATAGGGCGCTATCCGTTCTGAGCGATATTCGTTCCTGTACCCACGAGACCACTTCCGCCAAGGTATTGGCTGAGTATATGTATGAGAGAAATGAACTGTCAAGAGCCCATAACTACATTTATCAAGCGTTGTATGATGCCCAATTTTACAACTCCCGTCTTAGAATGGTGGAAATTAATCTTACCCTTTCAAATATTGAAAACAGTCGCTATAACTGGCTGAACCGTCAAAGGTTGTTGTTCCTCGGCTTCGGAAGCCTTGTGCTGATATTGCTGATTATTACTTTCGTCCTTTCGAGACAGCTGCGTAAAAAGAACAAGGCGTTGTACAATATCCAGCTTAAACTCCTTTCAAATGCGGATGTTCTGCGAGAAACAAATTCTTCTTTGACCTCTTTGAACGATAAACTTAAAGAAACAAGTGAAATCAAAGACAGGTATATCATTCAATCTTTGCATGGGAACTCTTATTTTGTCAACGAAATAGAAAAGCATACGAAATCGCTTTTGGTCAAAATCAGGACGAAACAGTATGATGATGCTAAGACATTACTCTATAATATGGGGATAAAAACGGAGAGAGAACGCCTATATACATCATTCGACACCGCTTTTTTGTCACTTTTCCCTAATTTTATAGATGCTTTCAATGCTCTGTTCCCTGAAAGTGAATGGATACAGCTTGAAAAAAATGATTCTTTGCCGATGGAGGTCAGAATATTTGCAATGATGAGGATAGGTATAGACAAAGCATCTGAAGTGGCCGAATATTTGAATCTTTCTGTCAATACCGTATATGTGTATAAAGCAAATATAAAAAACAAGAGTCTTGTCTCCAAGGATCGGTTTGATGCTGAAATAATGGCTATTCCCAAGCCATAAGAGACCTTAATTTATATATTTGTATAATTATGTAACATCCTTACAATAAGCAACTTATATAATAGGGTAATCTTATTTCATCCTTTAATTGCTTGACATAGTTTTTTTGACTTTTTAAATTTGTGTTACTAATCATTTTTAAAACTTAAGATGAGAATAACACAAAAACTAATCACATTATTAACACTCTTGTTGATAATATCTTATTTATCTTCAATCAAAGTTTATGCTCAAACACAAATAATAAAAGGTGTAGTTGAAGATGCTGTATCTCTTGAAGAGCTTGTTGGTGTTACCGTATTAATTAAAGGAAGCGGTACGGCTACGATGACAGACTCGAAAGGGGAGTACTCTATCTCTGCAAGTGTCGGTGAGACACTTGTTTTCAGTTATCTTGGTTATAAGGAATATGAAATCAAGGTTTCAGACAAAACAGTAATTAATGTTGAACTTCAAGAGGATCAGCTGATGCTAAGCGAGGTAGTGGTAATAGGTTACGGCACGGTAGATAAGAAGGAGCTGACTTCAGCGGTAGCACATATTTCATCTGAAAATTTTCTGTCGTCAAGCGGTGGTGATCCGGCTATGTTGATTCAGGGAAAGGTAGCGGGAGTATCTGTCGTAAATACAGGTATAGGTGACCCCAATAGTCAGGCGAGCATACAAATTCGCGGTGTCTCTTCGCGCGCAGCGGGGCTTGGTCCTTTGATTGTAATAGATGGAGTGCCGGGGGGCAATATGTCCAATTTGAATCAAAACGATATTGCATCTATGGATATTTTAAAGGATGGAGCTGCATCTGCTATCTATGGAACGAGGGGAAGTAACGGAGTGGTGCTGATTACCACTAAGAAAGGGACACAGGATAAATTATTTCACACTTCTTATAGTCCGCTAATATCTGCGAATATTATGATAAAAGAGCTTGATATGCTCTCTTCCGAGGAGTATCGTAAGTATAAAGTGGGCGCAAATTCGGGGGTGGATTATGGAGCGGATGTAGATTGGCTGAAAGAAGTCAGCCGTGTAGGGATTACCCATCAGCACACTATTAATTTTTCAGGTGGTGATATGAGAAACAATTATCGCGTAAGTGCCGATTATCGTGATGCGAAAGGTATTGATCGAAGATCGGAAAGGAAAGAATATGGTGCTCGTGCCTCAGTGTCTCATACTACGAAGAGCGGATTGTTCACTTTTTCTGCAAATATTGCTCCGCGTATTATAAATGCCAAAGCGGCAGATTGGAATGTATTCCATAATGCTATCGAAGCAAATCCTACTACTCCCATTTATGATCCTGAGAATCCGGGGATGTATTTTAGTTTCTTCGGTCAGCAGGCAGGATATAATCCGGTAGAAGAGATTAATACGGTAAAAAATGATCAGGAGACTAAGCTTCTTGATTGGGATGCTACTGTTAAACTAAACATTTTAGATAATCTTTCCACCCAGCTGACATTTGCAGACCAGCATATAGATAATTATAATAGTTGGTTTCGTCCCTCTACCAATACGGAGGGTATCAGCAAGGGATGGAATGGAGAAGCAAATAAGAGTTATTCAAAAAACAGTCAATACTCACTCGAGTGGTTGGTAAATTATTTTAAAAATTTCAGAGGGGGGCACAATCTTAAAGTAATGGCCGGTTATTCATATCAGTATTTTCTTCATTCGGGATTTAATGCTGAAAATAAGAATTTTCCTTCGGATGGGATAACATATAATAATCTCAGTCAGGGAGAGTGGGCCCGAGAAGAGGGACATGTGGGGATGGGATCATATAAAAATGATGCTAAATTGATTGCTTTTTTTGGCCGTGTGAGTTATGATTATTATGGTAAATATCTCGCTACGGCATCTCTTCGTTATGAAGGGTCATCAAAATTCGGTGCGAATAATAAATGGGGATATTTCCCTGCAGCATCGCTCGGATGGCGTATTTCTGAGGAAAATTTTATGAAAGGGGCTAAATGGATTAATGATTTGAAAGTGCGCGGAGACTTCGGTGTTACAGGTAATCAGGATTTTGAAAGTTACCTCTCTCTAAATACTATGAGAGGATTTGGTGATTATTACTACAACGGGAATTATTTTACAGTATGGGGACCTGCTAAAAATGTCAATCCCGACCTAAAATGGGAAGTGGGGATAAATTGGAATGTGGGTCTCGATTTTTCGTTATTTGATTACAGGCTGAGCGGTTCGTTGAATTATTATCATCGTACTCAACAAGATCTTCTTGGAAATTACAATGTTCCGATTCCTCCATATCTTTTTTCCACTACATTTGTTAATGTCGGGACTATGCAAAATAGCGGCTTTGAGTTTGAATTAAATTGGAATGCGGTAAAAAGAAGTAATTTTAATTACAATATCGGTTTCGTAGGTTCTACAATCAATAATAAATTTATTTCTTTCTCCAATTCAGAATATGTAGGACAGGATTTTTACCCCGTAGCGAGGACAGAAGATCCTTTCCCGTTCCATTATCTCCAAAGGATAGAGCAGGGACATCGTTTGGGTATGTTTTATATGTGGAAATTTGCGGGTTTCAACAAAGAGGGTGAGTGGATCATCTACGACAAGAATAACGAGTATAAATTGGCATCCAAAGCTACAGATGAAGATATGCGTGAAGTGGGTAACGGGCTACCTAAATTCACTGCTTCAATGACACACAATTTTACCTATAAAAATTGGGATTTAACCCTCTTCTTTCGTGGAGCTTTCGGCTTCGATCTTTTCAATATTCACGAATTTTACTATGGAATGCCTGATGAAGTGGGTAATGTGATGAAACTTGCATTTACAAAGAATGCTGCCATCAAAGGGAACCCCGTAGTGTGTGATTATTTTTTGGAAAAGGGGGATTATGTGAAATTGGACATGGTCAATCTTAAATACACTTTTGACATTAAAAACAAGTATGTAGAAAAAATCGGATTATATCTTTCAGGGAAGAATCTATTAACTATTACCGGCTTTACGGGTGTGGATCCTTCCACATATCAGATTAACGGTTTGCAGCCGGGTGCGACAGGGTCTCGTAACTACTATCCCTCTTGCCGTCAGGTGATTTTTGGGGTTCAAATTGATTTCTAACCGATTAATATAGAACAAAATGAAATATTATAAATTATTATTAGCAATAGCATTGTCGTTATCTATGACGGCTTGTACAAATCTCGATGAAACTATTTATGATCAAGTTTCAAGTGATAATTACTATAATACTAAAATGGATGTTATTCGTGCTGTTTACCGTCCTTTTGAGCACGCTTACTGGAGTGTGTGCTCCCGTCAGGTTATTGAGGAGCTTTCGGGTGATCTCGTCGCTACATGGAAAAAAGATGACTGGTGGGAAGACGGAGGAAGATGGAGCAGGCTTCATTATCATACATGGACTATTGAGGATGAGGTAGTTAAGACAGAATGGGAAGGATGCTTCACAGGAATAATGCAGTGTAACTACATAATAGATGATCTAAATACTTTGGTTCCATCAAAATTCGGATTTAGTGAAAATGAGTTTTTAGGATTAAAATCTCAATGTCGTACCCTTAGAGCATGGTTTTACACCCGTCTTTTAGGTACATATCGCCATGTTCCTCTCGCTGTGAGCAGAGATATTTCTCTAAATTCAGATGGTCAGGTCGAACCGAAAGAGCTATTTGCATTTATCGAGAAAGAATTGGTCGAATGTGTAGAATTACTCCCCGTCAAGGATGGAGCGGGAGGTAATGGAATCGCCCAGGGGCAATGGACCAAAGCTGGTGCAGCAGCTCTTTTGATGCGACTTTATCTAAATGCTCAAAAGTGGATAGGTGAGGATAAGTTTTCTGAATGTGCAAAGTATGCAAAGGATATTATTGATGGAACATACGGAAGTTATTCTTTGGGGAAAACTTGGGATGAAGTATATGATTGGCAGAATGAAAATTGTCCGGAGGTGATTTTTGCTTTCCCTTCGGCCAAGGGATATAGTCACTATGTCTATTCGGGGGATATGTTTTGGTGGACGGTGCCTGCTCGTACCATAGCTAACTATTTTGGAGACACCAAAGCAGGTAATGGTGACCATAATTGTAAATATGGTCTCTCTCCGAGCCTTGCCCCTGACGGGACACCTTATACTACCGAACTTGGGCGTCCTGTAGCCAAATTTAAAAAATACCCCGAAGATTACAGACTTAAACTTTATAAAAATCTCGGAGAGAGTAAGAGAGAAGGTATGATGCTGTTCGGTTATCTCGAATACGAAGAAAACGGAGCTAAAAAGAGAGTTGTTTCACCCACAGGAGGTTATGAGCTTTATCTGAGAGATATGGTGGCCAATTTCGGGAATCTGAAACCCGGGGAATCTCCCGATGATCCTACATCGGATATGATGCATGGAGATCATAGCTCGGGGTGGCGTTATTGTAAATATCCGTTTTATAGAGATGATGATGCGGGTCAGATGGAGTCAGACTATGTCGAATTGCGCCTTGCGGAAGTATATTACTCTCTTGCAGAGTGCGAATTCAGGGCTGGTAATGTAGATAAGGCGGCTAAGTTACTTAATGCAGTAAGAGAAAGAAATTATCCTGCATCTGCATGGCCTGAGTATGAATATGCTCCCGAGGGGAGTGTCACTCTTGATCAAAAGGAGCTTTTAGATGAATGGGGGAGAGAGTTTATTTCTGAGGGGAGAAGACGCACAGATCTTATTCGTTTTGATAAATTTACTACTGGTGTGTGGTGGGATAAAAGATCGGATGTGGATAATCATACCGAAATATTTCCTCTTCATAGAGATGTCCTCAGCAGTAATAAAAAATTAGTACAAAATCCTGGATATTAAAAACTTATAATAACCTTTAAATAATTCAAAAATGAAAAAAATTTGTAAAATTGCAATGCTATTTTGTGTGCTTGCCACAGTTTTTTCTTGTGACAAAAACAACAAACCCGAAGACCCCATTGATATGGAAAATCATTATGACATGGTTTATATGCTTGGTGCCGCGGCAGATGGAAAGTGGGATTCCAAGGATCCTCTTTCGATGACAAAGACAGAAGATCTTGATGTGTTCGTGTATGAACTTGATTTGGTTAGAAGTTCTGAAAATAAGCTTGTTAAGTTCTCTCTTGCAAAGGGAGAATGGAACGAAGTGGAATTTCTTGTCCCCGTTAAAGTGGAGGAAGGACAATCGTTTGCATTTCTTAAAGAAGGTGTGAATGAGCTAAGCTCTACTTCCGAAAAGTTGGAAGGTGTTGGAAATTTAAGAGATCACTTTTTTGGTATGGCCAAGGGAACAAGTGGCCGTTATAAACTTGAAGTTAATCCTATAAAGAAAACATTGAAAGCTACCAAATTGTCTTCGATTAAAGAGCCTGAAATCATTGAATGGGTGGAGGGGAATGTTTATATGGTGGGAGATGCCACACCCAATGGTTGGGAAATCGGCAATCCTACCCCTATGAAAAGAGATGGAGATATCCACACTTATGAAGGGATTCTTAAAGCCGGAGAGATGAAATTCCCCACCAAATTTAGCTGGGATGGAGAATTTTATCATCCTGCAGTGGATAAAACCGAGATCAGCAAGAGCGGAATCGCTGATGAAAAGGTTGAATTTTATGCTGGTGGAGACGATAAAAAATGGCTTATAAAGGATCAAGGTAAGTATAAACTTACTTTAGATGCGAAAGCTCTTACTCTGAAAGTACAATGGTTAGGAGAAAACTAACAGTTACGCTGTTCCTTTTATTGCTGTCGTTTGCGCCCATATTATTGGGCGCTCGCGACAGTAAACATACTCGTAAGGGTACTGGTCCGATGTATTGGATAGCCTACGAGTATTGTTTTGATTCCAATTCACCGATTACTGAAAGTAGATGGAGGTCGAATATTGATTGGGTGGCGAAAAATTTCAGAGATTTCGGTTATGATATGATAAGTAACGATGGCTGGATTGAAGCTGCTCAAACTATTAATTCAAACGGATATATCACCAAATATAACTCCAATTGGAGAGAAGGATTTGAATATTGGAACAATTATATTCGCAGCCAGGGTATGAGGGCTGGAATTTATTATAATCCTCTTTGGCTTACCAAGGCTGCATATATAGCAAATTGTCCCATTAAAGGGAGCGATAAAACTACTCGTGAAATTGTCGGTCATCACTCTTTCAACGGTGAACTTTATTGGGTAGATGTTAATAAACCGGGTGCTGAACAATGGATTAAAAATTATGTCCGTTATTTTATTGATCTTAAAGCTGAATTTCTTCGTATTGATTTCTTGGAAAATTATGAGAATAATTACGGGACTCAGTCTTATGAAAAAGCTCTGAAATGGATAATGGAGGAGGCAGGTGATGAACTTTTTTTGAGTTTGGTTATGCCCAATTGTCATAATCATGCAAAAACCGAATTGCCTTATGGCGACATGATAAGAATTGATGATGATTGCTTTAAAGGGGAGTGGGATTTTGTCAGCTCTCGCCGTCGCGGTCAGCACAAAGCTAACTGGCCTCAGTATGGTAATGTTTTCGATGGTATGGTGGCTTTCTCTGATGTAGCAGCAAAAGGGCAGATGATATTGGATGGAGATTTTATGCGTCTGAATAAGCTCTCTTCAAAGGATGAGCGACAATTTCTTTTTTCCATCATGGTGATGGGGGGCTCTGCTCTTGCTATCGCCGATCAGTTTGATACTGCTACGAAAGAGGTTATAGAAGTGTATCAAAATACTGAATTAATCGAGTTGAATCATTCCGGTTTTGTGGCTAAGCCTTTATCTAATGAAATATCGAATATTAATAGTTCAAGATGGGTAGGGCAGCTTCCCAACGGAGATTATATAGTGGGACTTTTCAATCGAGAAGAGACTGAAATGAAATATTCAATTAAATTTTATGAGGAGCTTGGAATCGAAAGTGGAAAGGCAAAGAATGTAAGAGATTTGTGGACACACAAAGATTTGGGAGCGATGAAAGGTCTGTATGAACAGATGTTGGCACCGCATAGTTGCAAAATTATCAGGATTTGCCCGGATGGAAAACAGAGATATCAGGCGGAATGTGCTTCTTTAAAAAAGGGAGTTATGATAAATAATGAGTAATAATAGGTTAGTTTTATTATTTTTGTCGGCCATTATTCTCTTTGGAAATTCATGCGAGAAAGAGCAAAAATGGCCGACTCTTTCTGATAAAGAGCACTCAGGCTTCGGTTATGCGGCTTATCTTTTCAGAAAGAATGCAGAAGTGATGTTTGTAGTTGAAAATGAACGAGATGAGGTAAAAACTCTGATTTTAAGGTGTAAATGCGTTTATGAATACGATTCTGAAAGTTGTTCAGTGACACTTGAAGATGAAATAATACCGGTTATTATCCCTAATCCAGGTCAATGGAGCATGATACCCATAGAGCTGAAATTGAAAAAAGGGATAAATTATATAGTGGTGAAGGGGGGCGCATCGATGAAAGGTGATATTTTAATAGATTATTTAGAAATAGAATGAAAACATTATTTTTTTTATTAGCATTTATAGTTTTATCTATAAGCTGCGGAGAGAATAAATCGCATGTAGTAGCAGAATTGTCTTCCCCTAACGAGGTGTTGACTATGAAGTTTATTATGACAGAAGATGGTCAGGCAAAATATTCATTGAACTACGGTTCTAAAAGGGTAATTTTACCAAGTACATTGGGATTTGAACTGCGGGGTGTGGTCGCTGCCGATAAATTGATATTAGGTGATCCTATTGAGAAAAGCGATTCTAAGCCCGCGCGTATGTTTTGTGACGGTTTTAAAGTGATAGATATAGTAAATGATTCTTTAGATGAGACTTGGAATCCTGTCTGGGGTGAAGAATCTTCAATTCTCAATAATTATAACGAGATGGTGGTGAATATGATAAAATCCGATACCAAGGAGAAGATGTCGATTCGTTTCAGACTTTATGATGACGGGCTTGGATTTCGTTACGAATTTGCTGAAGGTCAAGAGCTTAAATATTTTGTGATTAAGGAAGAACTTACCGAATTTGTCCTTTCGGGGGATCATTATGCGTGGTGGATTCCGGGGGATTACGACACTCAGGAGTATGAGTATTCCGAAAGTAGATTATCGGAGATACCTAAGCTGCTGAAAAAGAGTGTAAGCGGTAATATGTCGCAGACCCCTTTCGCATTGAACGGAGTTCAGACCTCTTTTCTGATGAAGAGTGAAGATAGTCTCTACATTAGTATTCATGAGGCGGCTTTGGTTGATTATCCGTGTATGCATCTGATGGTTGACGGGAAAAAACATACTTTGCGCTCTCATCTTACCCCTGATGCTCAGGGCTGGAAAGGGTATATGCAGACACCTTGTAAAACCCCTTGGCGTACTGTTCAGGTCGCTTCATCGGCTACAGAGATGCTTGCAAGCAGGCTCGTTCTTAATCTTAACGATCCTTGTGTATATGAAGATGTCAGCTGGATTCATCCTGTTAAATATATGGGAGTTTGGTGGGAAATGATTGCCGGTTCCGGTTCGTGGGCTTATACTTGGGATGTTCCCACTGTTCGCTTGGGCGTTACAGATTATTCAAAATTGCATCAGAACGGGAAACATAGTGCAAACAATAAAAATGTCATGCGTTATATCGATTTCGCTTCTGAAAACGGTTTCGATGCTTTACTTGTAGAGGGATGGAATATCGGATGGGAAGATTGGGCCGGCTGTTCTAAAGATTATGTTTTTGATTTTCAGACTCCTTATCCCGATTTTGATCTCCCTGCCCTTAACGATTATGCGCATAAAAAAGGGATAAAACTCATTATGCATCATGAAACATCTTCTTCTGTCAGAAATTATGAGAGGCACATAGATGATGCATACGACTTGATGAATAAATACGGTTATGATGCTGTTAAATCGGGTTATGTGGGTAATATATTGCCGCGAGGCGAGTATCACTACGGACAGTGGATGGTAAATCACTATTTGTACGCAGTTAAAAAAGCGGGAGAACATCATATTATGGTAAATGCCCACGAGGCTGTCAGACCGACCGGATTGTGCCGAACATATCCTAATCTTATCGGAAATGAATCTGCCAGAGGTACTGAATATCAGGCATTTGGAGGGACACAGCCGGCACATGTTACAATTCTTCCTTTTACTCGTCTCAACGGAGGCCCTATGGATTTTACCCCGGGCATATTTGAGATGAATCTTAGTAAATTTGCCAACAATAATTCTCATGTAAATGCTACTATTTCCAATCAATTGGCGTTATATGTAACCATGTACTCGCCTCTTCAGATGGCAGCCGATCTTCCTCAGCATTATGAGCAGTTTATGGATGCATTTCAGTTTATCAAAGATGTGGCTGTGGATTGGTCGGAAAGTAGGTATCTATATGCAGAACCGGGTGATTATATAGTGATTGCGAGAAAAGCAAAAAAAGATGGGCAATGGTTTCTTGGGGGGGTGACAGATGAGCAGCAGAGAAGCTTCAATGTTCCGGTGGAATTCCTTGATAAAAATACTGAGTATGAAGCTACTATTTATCGAGATACCCCTGATACTCACTATCTTACGAATCCTCAATCGTACGAAATAGTCAAACAAACCATTAGTTATAAAGATACCATTTCTGTTACGGCGGCCCCTGGTGGAGGTTTTGCAGTCTCTTTCAAAGAGATAAGGTAAATTAATTTATTATCTCATTTTTATATTTAATCGTTGTATGCGTTATTATTTCTTATTATTTTTACACTTTAAATGCACACATCTATAAAATATAAATTATGAGAAAAATTATCTTTTTTTTATCGTTTCTTTCTTTCATAGCAGTTGCCTGCAATAGTGAAAGAGATTATTCATTGGCTCCTAATGAGGGTTCCCCTCTGTTGAATACACCGCAGGTTACGGCCAACAGGGCCAATACCGAGTTTGTTTATGCCATTCCCACTTTTGGAGAGCGTCCCATACAGTGGAGTGTGGAAGGTCTTCCGGAGGGATTGTCTTTAGATGCTAAAGAGGGGATTATCAGGGGTACGACATCCTCCGAAGGAGATTATTATTTGAAAATCACTGCAAAGAATGTAAAAGGGAAAGATTCTAAGAATCTAATATTGAAAGTGGGAGAGAAGCTGGCGTTGACTCCGGTTATGGGGTGGAATTCGTGGAATACTTTCGGTCCGAACCTGAATGAACAATTGCTGCTTGAAGTAGCTGACGCAATGGTAAAGAACGGTATGCGTGATGCAGGTTATAATTATGTCAATATTGACGATTATTGGCAGTTGAAGGAGAGGGGAGCAGACGGCCATCTGATAATCAATTCTGAAAAATTCCCTCGCGGAATATCTTTTGTGGCAGATTATCTTCATGCGAGAGGGCTCAGATTGGGAATTTATTCCGATGCTTCTGAATATACTTGCGGGGGAGTGGCCGGAAGTTACGGTTTTGAAGAGATAGATGCTGCCGATTTTGCGAAATGGGGGGTGGATTTGTTAAAATATGATTATTGCGGTGCACCGGCAGATCAGGAAACGGCGATTAAGAGGTATCAGACGATGAATCAGGCTTTAAAAAATCAGAAAAGAACATTTATTTACAGTGTATGCGAGTGGGGTAGAAGAGAACCATGGCTTTGGGCGGCTGAAGTAGGTGGGCATTACTGGAGGACCACTTATGATATTAGAGATTTTTGGGGCAAACCTGAGTCTTATGGAGTATTGGCCATTATAAATATCAATAAAAACTTATCTCAATATGCCGGACCGGGGAGATGGAATGATCCCGATATGTTAGTGGTGGGTATTAAGGGGAAAAGTCATATATCTGATTTTACTGGGAGTACGGTGGAGGAGTATCGTAGTCATTTCAGTCTGTGGTGTATGATGGCATCTCCGCTCCTTGCAGGTAACGATATTAGAAATATGAATGATACTATCACTAATATTTTGACAAATCCCGAAATTATAAAGATTAATCAAGATGCCTTGGGGATTCAGGGGGAGGAGGTCTTGGTTAAAGATTCTCTCTCTTTCTGGACTAAGCCTTTGGATAACAATAAAATGGCGATAGGGATATTAAATCTATCTTCAAAGGAGGTTTCTTATGAGTTAAACGAAGCACTCGTCGGGGAAATATTGTCTGAAAAATCTAAATTTGACATATCTCAGTTGAGAGATGTATGGAAACATCAAAATATAAGAATTCCATTTAAAGGCACTCTTCCCTCGCATGCGATAGATGTATTTGTTACGAAATGAGGTCTAAAAGATTATTTTCAGTTGTTTTTTTAATATTTTTAATTTTCCATTCCTGTAACTCTGTTGTCGAGTCCGGAAAGAGCGATAGCGACTTGGTATTCAATGCCTTAGCACAGAGGTGGGATGAGGGATTGCCCTTGGGCAATGGAAATATCGGAGCTCTTGTTTGGAAAAAAGGGGGTGCACTTCGTTTTTCTCTTGATAGGATGGATTTGTGGGATTTAAGAGCTGTCGATAGCTTGAGTGGCGATAATTATCGTTTTTCATGGGTCAGGCAGCAGGTGGAAAAGGGGGATTATCTTCCTGTTCAGAAGAAATTTGATCATCCATACGATATGATGCCTGCTCCTTCCAAAATTCCCGGGGCCGGTCTCGAATTTTCTCTTGATAAAATAGGAGAGCCTAACTCTGTCCGTCTGTTACTCAACGATGCCGTAGCGGAGGTTAGATGGGATAACGGTACATTGATGCGGACATTTGTCCATGCTACCGAGCCGGTGGGGTGGTTTGCTTTTTATAATCTTAAAGAAGATATAGAACCTGTAATCGTTCCTCCCGTGTATGAGCTTGTAGCCTCTGTCGAAGCGGCAGATCCTGTTACAGGTCAGGATTTAAGACTTCTCGGATATAAGCAGGGGGTGGTAAAAAGGGATGAAAATCGTTTAATTTATCATCAAGAGGGGTGGGATGGCTTTTATTATGATGTGGTAGTGGAATGGACAAAAGCGGGAAATAATATGTATGGAGCATGGAGTATTTCGAGTTCCATTTCTCAAAAAAAAGGAGAGGGGAGTGCTTCTAATGCTGTCAGGCATGCTTTCAAGAGGGGTATGAACGATGATTTTCGCAGCCATCTTGAGTTTTGGCACTCTTTTTCGGGGGCTTCTTCAGTGACACTTCCCGATTCTATCCTTCAAAAACAATATGACAATGAGATCTATAAATTCGGCTCTTCTGCCCGAGAAAATTCATATCCTATCTCGTTGCAGGGGGTGTGGACAGCCGATAACGGAAAGCTCCCACCATGGAAAGGGGATTTTCATCACGACTTAAACACTCAGCTCAGTTATTGGCCTGCATACACAGGGAATCATCTTACAGAGGCGATGGGTTATCTTAATACTCTATGGGATCAGAGGGATACATATCGCAGATATACCCGTCAATACTTTGAGAAAGATGGAATGGCCATACCGGGAGTTTGCACCCTGAAGGGGGTGGAAATGGGAGGGTGGATTCAGTACGCAATGTCCCCTACGGTGGCTGCCTGGCTCTCTCACCATTTCTATCTTCAGTGGAAATACTCCATGGACAGGGATTTTCTCTCTTCTATGGCGTATCCGTTTATTAAGGAATGTGCTGTTTTTTTGGAAAATCTTACGGAAGTGGACATTAATGGTATAAGAAAACTTCCTCTAAGTTCCAGCCCGGAAATGTTCGACAATTCCATTAATGCGTGGTTTCGGACGATGTCCAATTACGATTTGGCCCTTTGTACTTCTCTTTTTAGGGCTGCCGCCGAACTATCTTCGGAGCTCAAACTTGATGAGGAAGCAGCACACTGGAAAGGGGTTATGAATCAGCTGCCGCAATTTAATCTTGATGCGAATGGTGCCTTAACTATTGCCGAAGGCTTCCCTTATAAATCATCCCACAGACATTTTTCTCATGCTATGGCCATCCATCCATTGGGACTGATCGACTGGTCGAATGGGGAAAATGATCAAAAAATCATTCGTGAAACTCTTAATCTTATGGATGAAATGGGCCCTGGTGCTTGGACGGGCTATTCTTATGCATGGATGGGCAATATGAAGGCTCGCGCCATGGATGGAGATGGGGCAGCCGAAGCACTCAGGATTTTTGCGGAGTGTTTCTGCAAAAAAAATACTTTTCATGCAAATGGTGATCAGACAAAATCGGGTAAATCAGGCTTTACATACGACCCTTTCACTCTTGAAGGTAATTTCGCATTTGCCTCAGGCATACAGGAAATGCTACTTCAGAGCCATACAGGAGTAATTAGAGTATTTCCTGCCATCCCCTCTTCCTGGAATAAAGTCTCTTTTAAATCCCTTCGGGCCATGGGAGCCTTCCTCGTTTCTGCTTCTAAAGAGAACACAGATATTAGCATAAGAGTCTTTAGCGAGAAAGGAGGAGTACTTAAAATCATCTCTCCCCTCACAGGGGAGCTGCTTGTGAAAGAGATGGAGGCGGGGGAGAGCTGGGAAATGTAGCAAACTCAAAAATCTGCCTGGCGCCTGGCGGCTATCTCTCTGATAATCACTGCTATCCTATACACATCCTCGGGAAAATTTTTTCCCGAGGATACTATATGTTAATCGCTGAGGGACAGACACTTAGTCGCCAGCGTTACATCGGCGGAGTTTATAATGTGGAGAGTCTCCCTATTTCTTTTCGTATTTCTTCAATAACTTCTTCGTTTGAAATTATTTTCTTGTCACCTATCTTTTTCGAATAGATGTAAAATACTTTACCGCCAAATTTGTCTGAGAATTTTTTGTGGGTTGTGAGTTGTATTGAATGTTCTTTATGTATTTCTGGCAGCTGAAGATCGTTGTTTATAGGTTTTATTTGTAAACCAATGAAGCTGTTTTCTACTTTTATAAAAAAGTCAACATTATATAATCTATCCCACTCATCTGAAGCTGGCTCAATTTCTGTATTTAATATTTGCTGAAGTTGTCCGTATATTGTATGTATTTCTGTTTGATAGCCATCAAAAGTGCGATCGATAACCATTTGAATCATATAGTCAATACAATCTTGTTCTGTGATATTGGATGCTTCGAATTGAATTACCTCAGTAATTTTAATATACAATCTCTTTCCTAACTCTTCTATATGTTCTTTAGTCCTAACATTGGAAAAATAGTAATTACGCCATTCTTCAATACTATTTGGAGAACATTTGCGAATTGACTCTGAGGTGGCTCCAACATTTCTTTTGAAATTAAGTTGAAACCTATTCATAGCGCTATTCAATATCCATTCTTTAGGCATTTTATAGTAATTTAAATTTTTGTTTGTATTTGTAATCGGAGGATTCATCTACAAATGCCATTTTTTCTTTTAGGAGATGAGCATTGATAAATGTCTTGTTTTCTAAATAAAGATATACAAGAAGATTGTTCTCAGAATCATATTTTTCGTTGTCGAATTTTAAAAATACCCTTTTGCCCGATAACTTATTCCTTAAATATTCTGTGGCATTGCCATTTAGCTCTTTATTTTCCTTAATACCTATTAAACGAATGGTTACACCGTTGTTTAACAACATTATTTCAGGGCTGAGTATTTCTTTAACCGAATATAGCTTGTCTTTTTGTTGTAAGCTGCTGCTATCAATTTTGGAACCGAATTGAAGCGATTTTACATCTATTTTTTTGTTTAATTTGTGTGTGTCAGAAAAATGATAGGGAAGAGAATTTAGTTCTGATTTTAAATCAATAATACTATTCTGTTTGATCTCCTTTATCTCGCAGTTTGAATATAGATCGCCATATCCTATCCGATCTTTTATTATAGTAATATATGTCGGATTAATTTCGTACCCGATGGAATTGCGGTTGAGCTTTTTGGCGGCTAAAGCCGTAGTGCCGCTCCCCATAAAAGGGTCTAGAACAATTTCATCTTCAAAAGAAAACATTTTAATGAGACGGTGAGGCAATTCTTCAGGGAACATAGCGAGATGTTTATCCTGTTTTACACCGTTAAAATACCAATGGCCATTGAAAAATGTATTCCACTCTTCATTAGTCATTTCTGATGATTTTTTTTGATCTATTGTCGGCAGCGGGGCTTTACCATTTTTTTTAAATAGAAGTATATATTCAAAGTCAAGTTTGACTATACCATTGCGTGGATATGGAAAACTTCCCATCACAGAACCACCGCCGGTAGTATTCATCGTAGTACTTTTTTGCCAAATAATTTGTCCCATAAAATCAAATCCTACTGTTTCGCAAAAACGGATAATTTCCGAATGAATGGGGATTACCTTGTATCTTCCATAATAAACTGACCTTGCAAACTGATCTCCAATATTTATACACAGGCGGCATCCTTCTTTTAAAACTCTAAAACATTCTTTCCATACTAAATTCAGGTGGTTTATATATGTTTCGTAACTGTCGTTAAAACCAATTTGCGAATTAACTCCATAATCTTTAAGCTGCCAGTAAGGAGGTGATGTAATAATCAGATGGACTGATTGATCACTCAATTCACTCATTTTACGGCTGTCACCATTAATTATCGTATGTTTTGTCCCTTTCATCAATCTAATATATTCAGTTTCGTCTTAATCACCTAATTTATTCAAGCATTCTTCCTCTCATTATCTCTATCTGTCCTTTCAGCTGGTATAGCTGAGTGGTGAGCTGAGCGACATCGCGGGCGTTTATTATATATAGGGGCTCAAGTATTTCGTGAAGAGATCTCATGGCGGGGTAGTGGGGGATGAGGGCAAATATGGCGTCTTCGACAATATTCAGGCGCTGTGATACTTCGGCAGCGTGGCGGTCGTTGAAGCAAGTGATAAATGTATCAATGTTTTGTGTGAGAATAAATGTCGATTCTATGCAGAATGCAGCGCAATATGTCCAAAATAAGGTAGCCTGGCTGTAGTCAAGGTTATTATTAAACGAATTGATATCGAAAGGGTCGGGGATGTTATTTAGATTTATGGCGGCAGCGAGCTTTCCTATAGCACGCTTATACTCCTGTGTAGGCATATCATACATAGACGCAATATTGGCATCGCATAGAAAAACTGCAAGCCCTCTGTATTTCTGATCAAGAGTGGTCAGAGAATTAACATAAGAGGGATCATAGAGATAAGTGGGTTTTACTTTTTTTTCTTTCTCCGAGAGAACAAATTGGCCGTTTTCGTTGTTTACAAATAGAGGATAGGAATCGAGCTTCTTAAAACATGAGGCCAAAGAGTCAAGTTTACTTATTAGAGCAGCTGAGAGTTCTTTCTTTTTATAGGCAGATTGAGCGAAGCTTTGGTTTACAAAAACTGAGGAAGAAATAATAAATAAAATTAAAAAAGAGACTAATGTTATTACTTTATACTTTTTCATAATAAATAATTTCTCCAAAGTTAAAAGATTTGTTCTTATCTCATTATAAAAATAGCTATATTTGAAACAAAAAAATTTGTAATGCATAAATTATTATTTTCATTGTTGGCTTTTGCCATCTCTATTTCATTATCTGCACAGGGCGGTATCACCCCCGAAATGCTCCAACAGATTAAAAAAGGATACCAGGGGACACCGGAAGAGATAGCTCTTCGCAATGCGATCAGTCATAACGACATAAACAAGCTTGCGGTAAACCTTGAAAGTGATGCGAATATAGATACTTATTTCTCTGACGAAGTCAAATCAAAAGGTATTTCTAATCAGCAGTCCAGCGGTAGATGTTGGCTTTTTTCAGGACTTAATGTTATGAGAGCCAGGATGATAGATAAATATGACATGGGTTCGTTTCAGTTTTCTCAGAATTATTGTTTTTTCTATGATCAGCTTGAAAAGTCAAATCTATTCCTTCAAAGTATGATAGATACCCGTAATCTTGCGGAAGATGACAGGAAAGTAGAATGGCTTTTCAGAAATGCGTTAGGAGATGGAGGGCAGTTCACAGGGGTAGCAGATATAATAACTAAATATGGGCTCGTTCCGAGCAATGTAATGCCTGAAACCAATTCAAGTAACAGCACTTCGAGGATGTCGATGCTTCTAAATTGGAAATTAAGAGAATTCGGTCTTGAATTGAGAGAGATGGGGAATGTCGCATATATGACAGCCCATAAAAAAGCTAATGAGAAGATAGAAAAAGAGATTATGGCTCGTCTTCAGAATAGGAAAACGGAGATGTTGAGTTTTATATACAGATTTTTAGTCTTGAATCTCGGTGAGCCCCCTGTTTCATTCACTTGGACCAGATATAATGCTTCCGGGAAGCCTGTGGATACCAAAGAATATACCCCGATTTCTTTCTATAATGAATATGTAGGGACAGATCTTAAAAATACTTATGTTCTTTTGATGAATGATCCTACTCGTGAATTCTACAAAGTATATGAGATAGATATGGACCGTCATCAGTATGACGGAGAAAACTGGATATATATAAATCTTCCGATAGAAGAGATAAAGAAAATGGCTATTGCCTCCATCAAAGATAGCACAATGATGTATTTTTCTTGTGATGTAGGGAAATTTTATAACAGAGATAAGGGTATTTTAGATGTAAACCGTTATGATTACGGTTCTCTTATGGGGACATCTTTCGAGATGGACAAGCGTCAAAGAATATTGACAGGAAGCAGTGGCTCATCTCATGCTATGACACTTATGGCTGTAGATTTGGACAAGGAGGGGAATCCTAAAAAATGGATGGTGGAAAATTCATGGGGTATGACAGGACACAACGGACATATAATAATGACAGACAGATGGTTTGAAGATTATATGTTTCGCTTGGTAGTGGACAAAAAGTATGTGCCGGCCGACATCCTTGATCTTCTAAAGCAGAAACCGACACTTCTTCCCCCTTGGGATCCTATGTTTTTACCTGAAGAGTAATAATTCTCTATTTTATGAAAAATGTACTGATATATTTATTTTTCATTATCCCTTTTGTTGTCTCGGGGCAGGGGAAGTTGACAGAATTGCGTGTCACTCCCCAATGGACCACCCAATCTCAGTTTGCCGGTATATATATGGCATACGAAAAAGGATTTTATCGCGAGGTAGGGCTTGATGTGAAAATTATTCATCCCTCAGCTGCTATTCCCTCCATCTCTTTACTAAAATCGGGGAAAACCGATATCATCACATCGCAGCTTATTGAGGCGATGCTTTATAGAGATTCAGGGGTAAAACTTGTTAATTTTTTACAAACCTCAGAACATAATTCTTTGATGATTCTATGCCGTAAGCCGTTGAACAGTATAAATGACCTGAATGGGAAAAAAATAGGCAAATGGAGTACCGGTTTTTCGGAACTTGCCATGGCTTTTGTTAATGGTTATGGGCTTGATGTAGAGTGGGTCCCTTTTTTAAATAATATTGCTCTATATATATCAGGCGCTATCGATGCTACACTCTGTATGGGATATAATGAATTTTTTCAGCTGAAAATGTCAGGAACCCCCATAACGGATAAGCAGATAATTAAGTTTCGTGATTTAGGGTATGATGTGCCGGAGGATGGAATGTATGTTCTCGATTCATATTATGAAAAAAACAAGAAAGTTCTTAAAGCATTTGCACAAGCTACCAAAAAAGGGTGGGATTGGATTCGTCAAAATAAAAAGAATCAAGAAGAAACAATCGATTATGTAATGAATCTTGTTAAACAATTCAACATTCCCACAAATAGGGTAAATCAGACATTTATGCTTGAAGAAGTATTACGCCTTCAGCAAAATATGGACGGTGTAGCTCCTTACAAGCTTGAAAAAGAGCGTTTTGAATTTGCGTTGGAGCTTATGATTAGAAATAATTTTATTTTTGATACAATATCTTATGAAGATTTCGTTAGAGAATAATAAGAAGAAATTATTAAATAAGTTGAATATAAATAACTCTTTTTCAGCAAGATTGAGTTTCTATGTTATTTTACTGACTGCATTATTATTTGTGGGTGCCTCCATAACCGTCTCTAATTATTCGAGGAAATTAATCAAGAAAGAGGCGATAAGAAATGCATCTAATCAGCTAAAAGCTACCAATTTAGAGATTGAAACCATATTGCTTGGAGTCTCTGTGGCGATAGATAATCTCTCGGAAGAGGTAGTCGAACAGGCGGAACTTGGAAATAGAGAAAATATCTTTGAAATAACTAAAAAAGTGGTAAAGCAAAATGAACATATAATAGGCTCCGATATTGCTTTAGAACCTTATTATTTCCCCGATACCAAATATTTTTCTCCTTATTCTTTTGACCGCGGAGATTCTATCATCACCACACAGGTGGGGTGTGATAGCTACGCATACCAATATATGGAATGGTATCAAATACCTAAATATCTGAATCGACCATATTGGACAGATCCATTTTTCGATGAGGGTGCGGGAAATATTATGATGTGTACATATACTCGCCCTTTATATGATAGTAAAAACAATTTTATAGGTGTTCTTACGGCTGATTTACCCATTAACTGGCTGACAGAGATGGTAAACTCCATTAAGCCTTATAAAAGTTCTTATAATTTGATGATAGGTAAAAGTGGCGCTTATATTGTTCACACGAATCCCGAAAGATTATTAAATGAGACAGTTTTTACTGCCACTATGAATATGGCTGATACTTCTGTCAAATCTCTTGGTAGAAAGATGGTAAGAGGTGAGACAGGGATGGTGACTTTGCAGAATGACGATACCCTATCGTATGTTTTTTATGCTCCTGTTCCGAGTACAGGGTGGTCTCTCGCTATGGTCTGCCCCCATAGAGATGTCTATGAAGGGGTTATAACCATGACCAGAATAATGTTTTGGGTAGCCATTCTCGGCCTTACTCTCCTCTTCTTTTTTGACAGAAAAATCATCGGAATGCTTGCCAAACCGCTTGCAATCTTCTCTAAGTCTGCGAGAACTATTGCCGAAGGGAATTTTAATGTGGAACTGCCTGAGATAAAGACCCAAGATGAAATGAGAGATCTTCGAGACTCCCTCAAATATATGCAGACCTCACTTTCCACATACATTGAAGAGTTACAAACGACTACTTCTGCCAAAGAGAGGATAGAGAGCGAGTTGAGCATTGCGAGAAATATTCAGATGGGGATGATTCCTAAAATCTTTCCTCCATTTCCCGAAAGGAATGATATTGACCTATTTGCGATGCTGCGTCCCGCAAAGGAGGTGGGAGGGGATTTATATGATTTCTTTATAGATGAAGAAAAGTTGTATTTTGCCATAGGAGATGTCTCCGGAAAGGGTGTGCCTGCTTCATTATTCATGGCAGTTACGAGGAGTTTATTCAGGAGTGTCGCCACCACTCTTAAAAATCCCAAAATTATCGTAGAATCTATGAATGTGGCTATATCTGAGACAAATGAGGCCAATATGTTTGTCACTATGTTTGTGGGGATACTAAATTTGCAAAACGGAGAGTTGTATTTCTGCAATGCAGGGCATAATCCTCCATGTATTATGAAAAAAGATGGTACGGTGAGATTTATGAATTTGGATAAAAACCTTCCGATAGGCCTTTTCAAGGAGTTTCAATATACGGTTCAGTCAACCATTGTAGAGGAAGATGAGATATTATTCCTTTATACAGATGGACTTACTGAGGCGGAAAACCCTGACAAACGACTTTACTCCGATGATAGACTGATAGATACACTTAAGGACAAAATACATCTGGATGCAGAGACATTAATAAGGGATGTTTTGGCATCAGTGGAAGAACATGTGGATAATGCTCCCCAAAGTGATGATTTAACCATGCTTGTAGTAAAATATAACGGTAAGAATATTAACACGGCAAAAGGAGAACGGAGAATAGTTATAAAAAATCAGATTTCGGAGCTGAAATTACTTGAATCTTTTATTGAAAAAATAGGTGAAGATTTAAAATTGGGTGTGCCGCTTGTAATGAGTCTCAACTTAGCTATGGAGGAGGCAGTTTCAAATGTCATTTTCTATGCCTATCCCAGTGGAGAGGACAATCATACGATTGAAATATTATTTAATAAAAAGGGAAAAGAGATTACCTTTGTAGTGCAGGATTCAGGAGTTCCTTTTGACCCTACCGCCAAGGAAGATGCTGATATCACCCTATCTTGCGAGGAAAGAAATATCGGAGGGCTCGGCATTTATATGGTAAAACAAATTATGACATCTGTCTCTTATCAAAGAAAAGAAGATAAGAATATACTGACGATGAAAAAAAGTTTAGAATAATTTAATAATTAATAATTTATACAATGGATCTTATAATTAATGTTGCTGATGGCAAAACATTGGCCCAAGTACAAGGACGACTTGACACCACTAATTCTGAAGAATTTGAAAAGAAAATGGCCCCGATGATGACAGGAGCAAATCCTGACATAGAGCTCGATTGCATGGATTTTACATATATCAGCAGTTCCGGATTGCGTCTTCTTCTTACTCTTCAAAAAAGCGTTTTGGCTCGCGGCGGGAAGTTGGTTATTAAAAATATGAAACCTGAAATTAAAGAGGTATTCGATATGACCGGATTTTCTAAAATTTTCACTATTATTTAAAGGTAATTCCTTTTACAAAGGGATCTTTTATTAGAAAAATGGATAAAAAAAGGAGGCTCGCGAAGTGCGAACCTCCTTTCTTCTAATATAATGTTTTAGTTAAGTAATCCGTTACGAATAACGGTAATTTCACCTTTCAGCTGCATAAGCTGATCGCGAAGCTGTTTAACATTTACAGCATTGATAACATATAATGGTTCAAGCACTATGTTAAGTTCTTTCATCTCCGGATGGTAGGGGATAAGAGACATAATACCTTCGTGAACAAGAATGAAACCATAAGATACATCGGCAGCTGCCTGGTCATCGAAGCAAACGATAAATTTGTCGATATTATTTACAAGAATATAAAGCTGCTCGATAATTCCGACAGCCGCAACTTCCCAAAATAGGTTAACAGTTCCGTTTTTAAGCTCTTCGTTATATACTTCGGTAATTACATTTTTAATCTCATTCTTATCTTCTTTTGCAGATAAATCCTGAGTGAAAGCGGGGTTATTAATATTTATAATAAGCTTGGCGATAGTCTGATCGTAATCTTCGGTAGGCATCTCATAAAGCTGGGCGATGGCCTTATCTATACGATACATCATCACTGCACGATATTTCTGTGACAATGTAACTGCTTCTTTTGATTTTGAAATAGGAAGAAGATAGTCGGGCTTAACTTTTTTTTCTTTTTCGGTAAGGGTGATTTTCCCATTATTAGCATCTGCAAAGATGGGAATCATGCGGAGCTTACTTAAAGAAGAAACGAGTGAATCAAGCTTGATTTTTAAATCGGCAGAAATATACTGTTCCTGAACGCTGACTGTTTTAGTAGCTTCTTTTGTGGTTTTTTTCTTACCTTGATTATTGCCGCAGGCAGAAAAAAGAACGATAGAAAAAACAACGAGTAAAAATGATAATCTTTTCATATAATTGATATTAATATTAGTCATGATATAAATGCAAAGGTATAATTTTTTTATAAAAAATATATTATTCTCTCTCATTTCTGATGAATCTTCCCGGAAAATCGGCAAAAAGGGCGATGCAGGTGAGAATACACATCAAAATAAGTACTCCCAAATTGTAAATAAGAGTAGGTATCTCAGATGAAAACAATATTTTTGTGCTGCTATAAAATGGAGCCCTTCCGTCTGATGTTCGAGGATTGAGGAAGATATATCCGGCTTTAGGCACTATGTAATTCCCTACCACTTTATGTGTCTTTTCGGTATCTGAATTTAATACGAGATCTTCCAAAAAAAGATTGTAATGACCTCTTTTGAGATTCATAAGTGCTTCTTTTCCGTTTTCGGCGATATAATCAGTTATGATTTCGTCGCAAAGCAAATTATATTTTGACGATTTTCTGTCAAGGATATTTTCAGCCTCTTTGAAATATGTGTCGAGAGAGGAATAAATATCCTCAGAGTAATCTGAAACGGAGAGCTTATCCACATTTTCATAAATCGGCATATCGCATATATATGCAAGATAAGGAATTTCATTTTTTATTATCGATATATGAGAAGGTTTCATGTCTAACCCTTTAATTCTCTCATCTTCAAGTGTTTCCAGCTGAGACTCCATTTCGTATAAAAAAGCTTGACGATAGTATTGCGCAGAATATTTCTCTTTTTCATTTTCAAAAAGCGGCTTTTCGTATTTGTTGGATGAGAATGAAGCTACAGAAAGGGCTTCAAATGCCCAGCGAGATGGGATAATCTCACCTATAATGGGGACATTGCCTGTTTTGCTGTTCGGGACCAAATCTTCAAACTTCACAACAAGTCCGCAAAGTAGAATCTGCGGTATAAGGAGGAGAGGAATGGTAATATATATAGCGACAATGGAACTTAATGATTGGGAAAGAACAAGCCCCGTAAGATTTGCCAAAAAGGCGGAAATGAACAGTATGCCCCACCAGACAAAAAATAAATCGTGTATTTCCATTATGGAATTGCCCACAATCACAAAAAGGAATGTCTGAATAAGTGAAATGGCAGCCATAAAAATAATTTTCGACCATATATAGCTTTTTCTTGATAGGCGCAGAAATCTTTCCCTTTTCAAAAGGGCGCGATCCTTGAAAATTTCTTCCGCACTTCCGCTCATTCCTATAAAAATCGCCACGATAACCGCCATGAAAAAATATGATACTATATTTTTATTATCCATTACCGAATACCCCTCCGCTGGGGCGTACTTAGTAAGAAAAGCCACTATGACCGCCAGTACAGGGGCTTCAAGGAGTGTTATCAGAAGATATTGGGTATTAGTTATTTTAGTCCTGAAATTGCGCTGAAGAAATATCCACAACTGTTTTAACGGAGATGGTTTCTTCTGGCTTGTGGCAGGTACTTTCATAATTTCTACCTTAGGGACATCTCCTCTGTTAGCAAGATATTTTTCGTGCCATTCCTCAGGTGTTACTTTTCTCTTTTCGGTAATCTGTCCGCTATCGCTTAGTGATTTCGCATCGATTATATCGAGAACGATTTCGGGGTTTACATTGCCGCAGGCGGGACAAGTGCTCGTATCGGCATCGGCATATTCGGCAGATCTCTTAAAATATGTAACTGCTTCGATCGGATTCCCATCATACACCGGATACCCACCCTTGTCTAAAAGCCACAGTTTGTCGAAAAGTTTAAAAATATCGGAGGATGGCTGATGAATATTAACCACGATGAGTTTTCCCTTGTAAGTCTGCTCTTTCAGCAAGTTTACAACCTTCTCCGAATCGGACGAAGATAGTCCGGAAGTGGGCTCGTCGAGGAAAAGAACCGAAGGCTCTCTTATTAGCTCAAGAGCAATATTGAGTCTCTTGCGCTGTCCTCCAGAAATATATTTGTTAATTGCGGAGCCTACCTTGAGATCTTTTGAAGCCTCAAGACCCAGGTCAATAAGAGTTCCTATTACCTTTTGGTGAAGATCCTCATCGGAAATAGTGTCGAAACACAATCGGGCAGTAAACCAAAGATTCTGATATACAGTGAGTTCCTCAATGAGAAGGTCATCCTGAGGTACAAATCCTATGAGTTTTTTAACATTAGAATCGGAAATATCGTAACCGTTGAGGGTGATGGACCCTTTTTGCGGTTTAAGATTCCCGTTAAGAAGCGAAAGAAGTGTCGATTTTCCCACCCCGCTTCCCCCCATAATGGCCACTAATTGTCCGCTTCGCAATGTAAAAGTGAGATTGTGCATCCCGTTGTTGCTCCCCGGGAAAAGGAAATTAATATCTCTCCCGGCCAATTCTATTATCCCTTCCGAATGTTTATTCTCAAACATAGAAGTGATATTGGAATAGTATAAAGGGCTGGAATTGTGGCTTTTAAGGACTCCGCTGTGCTCCCACACCTGAAATATTCCGGAGAGCACCGGTACATCATTCATCATCACTTCGTCATTTCCTTTATATGTAAAGACGATTTTGTTAAACTCCCTGATATTAAGGACTTTAATAGTCCCCTTTATCATTTCGTGGGAAAATGAGCGAATATGGGATGATGATACATTGGTGACATAGTCGGAAAAATCTGAAAACATCTCTTCAGAAATATTGAAAAGATCTGCTACTTTTTTAAAAAGGTCATTCTGTTTTTCATATACTTCCTTCCCCTCTTCCGGAGCCATTGAGCAGAATTCCATAAATCGTAGAAGGAGCAGGGCCTGCTCCTCTACGAGAATTTTATGTTGAAGATTACTGCAAATACCCTCCACAATCGTGTTCTTATCCAAGTTCGGATAGTCATCATAGAAATCGCGAAGATCCGAATAAAGATCAAGATACGACCCTACGCTCCTGATTCCGAAATAGTGGGAAAGGTAGTTCGTAAGCATAATCTTCGCCTTTCCCTTGTCTATTTTGGTTAATGCTCCAAACAGGGCAAAGAGGTTCAGAAGTGCGGAAAGTATTAAATCGTTCATAGTCCTATATTTAAGTGATAGTTATTCGACTACCGGTTTCAAGTTTCTGTCCCCGAATCCGTTATCGACACGGGTTACATAAGGCCAGAATTTATTCTCACGAATCCAATCCATAGGATAAGCGGCTCTCTCGCGAGGATAAGAGTGAGACCACGCATCAGAACAAACCTCTTCAGCAGTGTGAGGGGCCATTTTGAGAGGATTGTCTTCGTGATCAAGCTTGCCCGATTTTATCGCTTCACATTCGGCTTTTATAACCTTCATCATCTCGATAAATCTTTCGAGCTCTTCCGGTGATTCGCTTTCTGTAGGCTCTACCATAAGTGTTTCGTGAACAGGGAATGAAAGGGTGGGGGCATGAAATCCGAAATCCATCATTCTCTTGGCGATGTCTGTGGCATCAATACCGTATTCTTCCTTGAAATGTCTTACATCAATGATACATTCGTGAGCCACTCTTCCTGTGGCCCCTGTATATAAAATAGAGTATTCGGGCTCGATTCTCTTGGCGATATAATTGGCATTAAGTATAGCTATTTCGCTCGCTCTGCGCAGCCCTTCAGCCCCTAAAAGTTTAATATAAGCATAAGTGACCGGTAGCAGAAGGGGACTTCCGTAGGGAGCTGCTGAAACAGCACTGACTCCCTTTCCTCCACATTCGGGAACCATGGGATGGCCGGGGAGATAAGGAGTTAACTTTTTGGAAGTGCAGATAGGACCCACTCCGGGGCCACCTCCACCATGTGCCATAGCAAATGTCTTATGGAGATTCAGATGGCATACATCAGCTCCGATAAATCCGGGATTGGTGATACCCACTTGGGCATTCATATTGGCCCCGTCCATATAGACAAGACCTCCGTTTTTGTGAATAATATCGCAAATCTCTCTAATTTTCACCTCAAATACTCCGTGAGTAGAGGGGTATGTTATCATCAAGCCAGCCAAGAAATCTTTATTCTCCTGTGCTTTCTGACGAAGTTCGTCAACATTGATATTTCCATTTTCATCGCAGCTTACATGTTCTATGCTGAATCCTGCCATAACTGCAGAAGCAGGGTTGGTACCATGTGCTGAGGTGGGTATAATCATTATACTGCGGTGCTTTTGCCCTGTGGAATGAAGATATCCGCGAATAGTGATCAGTCCTGCATATTCACCGGCAGCACCCGAATTGGGCTGAAGCGAACATCCGTCAAAACCCGTTATAACAGCTAAATCGTGTTCCACTTCTTTAATGATTTGAAGGGTACCTTCTGCTTGAGCAGCCGGTGCAAAGGGGTGCATTTCTCCGAACTCGGGCCAGCTGAGGGGAATCATCTCCACTGCTGCATTCAGCTTCATCGTGCACGAACCTAATGGGGTCATGGAGTGGGTAAGGGATATGTCCCTGCGCTCCAATTTCTTCATATAACGCATCATTTCAGTCTCGGAATGATACTTGTTAAATACTTTTTGGGTCAAAACAGGAGTTTCCCTTTTCATAAACACGGGACCTTTCGGCGTAGCCGGACATCCCTCTTTCAAAGAGAATATTTCCCCTATTTTTTTAGCCTCAGGGCAATTTGACAGCTCGTCAAATGATATTTGAACGCACCTCTCGCAAGGATAGTAGAAATTGAAACCTGCCGCTAAAGCTTTCGTACGAATGGCGGCAGCATCCACATCTATTATCCGAATGGTATCAAAAAACTCCTCCGAAGCGAGTTTATAACCTGATTCTTTTAATTTGGCTGCTACGGCGTGTGCATAGCCATAAGCTCTCATAGCTATCTCTTTCATCCCCTCGGGTCCGTAGTATGCCGCATACATCCCTGTCATAACAGCCATCAAAGCGGTAGCAGTACAGATATTGGAAGTAGCTCTTTCCCTTTTTATGTGCTGCTCGCGTGTCTGAAGCGCCAAGCGCAATGCCGGTTTGCCGAGGCGGTCGATAGAAATACCGATAATCCTTCCGGGAAGATTTCTTTTATAACAGTCACGCGTGGACATCCATCCTGCGGTAGGTCCTCCGAATCCCATCGGAAGTCCGAATCTTTGAGCTGTGCCTACGGCAATATCGGCTCCCCAAGCAGCAGGCTCTTTTAAAACCACGAGCGATAGTAAATCGCAGTATGCAGTCACAAGTACCCCGCAAGCGTGTGCTTTTTCGCAGAAAGATGTGTAATCGCAAACTTCTCCGTTGCAAGCAGGATACTGAACTATGGCGCCATAGCATTTTTCATCAAAAGTCCCATTATTCACCTCTCTCCAATCTCCTACTATGAGCTCTATTCCAAGAGCCTCAGAACGAGTTTTTAAAACTGATAGAACCTGCGGAAATATATTTTTGTCAATAAAAAATCTGTTTTTACCCGCTTTCACAGCATCTCGCGAGCGAAGTTCGTAGGACATTCTCATAGCTTCTGCAGCTGCTGTGGCATCATCAAGCATAGAACAATTGGACATTTCAAAACCGGTAAGCGACGAGATCATAGTCTGAAAATTAATCAGAGCCTCAAGCCGTCCCTGAGATATTTCAGCCTGATACGGAGTATAAGAAGTGTACCAGCTCGGATTTTCAAGAATATTTCTTAAAACGACAGGTAGAGTAGCTGTCCCGTAGAAACCGAGCCCTATCATAGAGCGGAAACGCTTGTTTTTGGCAGCCGTCTCTTTAAGTTTTTTAAGGTATTCATATTCACTTATAGGAGAGTCGAGCTTTAAAGGTTCAGGTAGAATTATATCGGAGGGGACAGTCTGCCTGATAAGTTCGTCCATCGATTTAACCCCGATGGTGGTAAGCATTTTATCGACTTGATAGTCTCTCGGACCATTGTGTCTGTCTGCAAAAGTAAATGACATATTGATATTATTTAATAGTTTTATATAATAATTTGTTGCACAAAAATACGAAAAGATAACATTATTTCCATCTTTCGAGATCTAATCGTATAAAAATAAAAAGCATAATAGTAAATGAAAGGAACGATGTCCCTCCATAACTGATAAACGGTAGAGGTATTCCGACCACAGGCATTAGCCCTATAGTCATCCCCACATTAATAAATACATGCATAAATAGGCACGAAGCGATGCAATAACCATAAATTCTCGTTATGGCATTTTTTTGTTTTTCGGCTACATCTATTATTCTAAGAATCATCACTAAAAAGATAGAGAGAACTCCGAGAGAGCCGATAAAGCCCCATTCTTCCCCGACTGTGCAGAAAATAAAATCGGTACTCTGCTCCGGTACGAAATTAAATTTGGTCTGAGTCCCCTGAAGATACCCTTTTCCGGCAAATCCACCTGAACCTATCGCAATTTTGGATTGGTTTACATTGTAGCCGGCTCCCTGTAAATCCTCTTTGATACCGAGAAGATTCTCAATACGATCCCTATGATGATCTTTAAGAACATTGTCAAATATGAAATCTACTGAAAAAATCAGTATGATAGAGCATATATAGCTTATAATGAGGTATTTATAAAAAGATTGTTTTGTCTTTTTACCATTGATTATAAGGTTGATGATAATGGGGACGGAGATTATCAGCAGCCAATATTCACAGGAGAGCTTGTTGTACTTTTCAATAAAATCCCATTGAAGCAGTTTCGGAATAAAAGAGAGAATTAAAATAGCCAATCCGTAAATAAGGATGTTTCTAATTAACTTTTTGGACAGTATCCCTCTGATTATGCCTAAGATACCTATCAGGACGAGTATTGCGGCAAAGGAGGAAAATTTGAGAGTAATTATAAAAAGAATAATTGCTAAAAATGCGTATAAAATAATCCATCCCGAAAGACCCTCTCTGTAGAGTACGAAAACAAATCCGCAATAGACAAGGACGGTCCCTACATCCGGCTCAAGAATGATAAGAAGAACGGGTAAAAGGATGGTAGCAGCGGCTTTTGCCAAATCTGATAAATAACTTATTTTAAAACCGTATTTCCCCATCAGTACTGCGAGTGCGAGAGAAGTGGTAATCTTGGAAAACTCGGAAGGCTGAAATCCTACGGATCCGAGCATAAGCCATGATTTTGAACCGTTTACCTCCCTGCCGAAAATCAGAACTGCCGTAAGTAAGATGATTACGAAAATATATAACCACCACGACAGACCGACATACAATTTGGGGCTTATGACAAATAAAAGAAGGATTGCTGTAATAAAAGCTATCCCTATCCATAACAATTGAATACCGCTTCTCTGACTTAAAGAAAACATATTGGATACACCCTCGTCATAGACAGAAGCATAGATGTTGAACCATCCGAAAATCACCAAAACAAGGTAGCAGATTATCAGAGTCCAGTCCAGTTTTTTATATATGTTTTTAGTAGAACTGCTCATAGTCTTAATGGTTTGATTCAGTTTTTTTACCGGCTGGAACCTTGTTCAATAGATTAGTGGTCACCATTTTATCTTCCCACCACTTTCTCATACCAGGGGATATTTCTCCTTTTAAATATTTTTCTACCATAAGAGAAGCAATGGGGGCAGCCCAGGTGGCTCCGAAGCCGGCATTTTCCACATAGACAGCGATGGCTATCTTGGGGTTCTCTTTAGGTGCAAAACAGATAAACACAGAGTGGTCGTCTCCATGAGGATTTTGAGCCGTCCCTGTCTTGCCGCATACTTCTATATCGGGGATAGCCGCGCTCCTTGCAGTAGCACCCGATCCCGCAGGGGAGTTAACAGCCAAGTACATCCCCTCCACTACCGGAGTGAAGTTTGCTGTATCTATTAGAGTGTAGTGGCGTTCTTTGTATTTGTTGTCGATTTTCAACGAATCGGTGTCTTTAATAATATGAGGAATATAATAATATCCCCTGTTTGCAATTATTGCTGCCAAATTAGCAAGATGAAGAGGGGTACACCCCAATTCCCCCTGCCCGATGGAGAGAGAAATCACTGAGAGAGATTTCCATCTCCCTTTTCCGTGAATGCGGTTGTATGTCTCTATGGTGGGGACAAATCCCCCTTGTTCAGAGGGGAAGTCGCTTCCGAGTTTCCCTCCGAATCCGAAACTTTTTACCATTTTTTCCCATTTTCCGAAGGAATCTTCGATAGAGTCGTACTTAGGATTATCGAGAATGCCCCTGAAGAGATAACAATAGTATGCGTTGCACGACATCATGATAGATTGCTGAAAATTTAGTGGAGAGGGGTGCGAGTGACACCCTACCGTGACCCTTCCTGCGTGGTATCCCATCTTACAGGGGTATTTTGTATTTTCAGTTACTACCCCCTCCTGAAGTCCTATTAGTGCATTGACAAGTTTGAAAACTGAGCCGGGGGGCTGTGGCGACATAACAGCTCTGTTGAACATCGGTTTAAAAGGATCCTGAACTATTTCCGAATAGTGTTTATTGATCTCAGATAAAATGGAGACATCGATACCCGGACTCGATACCATTGATAAAATTTCGCCGCTCTGCGGTTCTATGGCTACTATTGAACCCACTTTGTTTTTCATCAGCCATTCTCCGTAGTTTTGAAGCTCCGCATCAATTGTAGAGACCACATCTTTTCCGGAAATTGCCGGTTTATCGTATTGACCATCTTCGTAGTGAGCTTGTATTTTATTGTGAGCATCACGGAGGTAGATGGTGTAACCTTTTTCACCCCTAAGTGTCTCTTCGCAAGTCTCTTCGAGACCGGTTCTTCCTACATAATCACCGGGTTGATATTCGGGATGTTTGGAAATATATTGGGCATCCACCTCGTTAATGTACCCTAAAAGATTGCCTCCGGCGTTGTATGAATAGCTGCGTGTAGTTCTCGGGATGCCGTTAAATCCTGAGAATTTGTATTTTTTCTCGATGAATCTTCCGTATTCGTAATCGGAAACCTGTTTAAGAAATACCTGACTTTGGTAGCCGATTCTCGTTCTGTATTTGTGGTAATAATCAAATGTGTTTTTTACATCTTGAGGATTCAGAGAGAAAATTTTGCAAAGCTCAAGAGTGTCGAAAGTCTTTACATCATAAGGGGTGACAATTATATCATAAGTGTTTTTATTTCCCACAATCACTTTGCCGTCTCTGTCGAGTATGAGCCCCCTTACAGGATAGCGTATTTCGTATCGCAGGGCGTTGTTTTGGGCATTGATTTTATATTTCTTGTTAATTATCTGTAAATTAAAGAGTTGCACGATAAGCAAGATAAATGCAGCGGCAGCTCCTATCGACAAAATAATTCTTTTGTTTGAAGAGTTGCTTTCCATTTCTTATTTTCCTCCTTGTGTTACAATGCAGATAATAATCATCAAAAAACTGTTAACGAGGGTGCTTACGAGGAGCTTGAGAAGATTAAATCCGAATGGGGAGAAGCCCATGTTGTCAAGAAAAATATAAGAGACAAAGAAGATGATAAAAGAGAGTATGATATAGGTGGAAAATTTTAGAAAACCTATCTCTTTGATCGAAGGGGTGTCATATTTCCCCATACTCTGCTCATTTATAAGCATTTGTAGAAAACTTTGACGGCAAAGAGCCATAGCGGTAAGGGCTCCTGCATTGAGTCCCAATACTCCGTTAGAGAGGAAATCAATAGCAAGTCCGAGGATAAACGAGAGGAGCATCGCCGGAATGGTTTTCACTCTGTATGGTAGAGTCAAAATAATAAAAGGGAAGATAACAAGATATATGTACAATCCGAGATTTATATAACTGTTAAGAATCAGCTGTATGATAACGATGAAAATTACGATTAAAGCCTTTCTCATAAAAGTCCCTCCCCCTCTTTATTAAGTTTAGAAATCTCTTCAATATTATTATTGACTACTACATATACCCAATACAAGGAGCTGTAATCTTCAAAAAGATCTATTGTGAGTTCGTAATTGATACCGTCTATCAAGTTTGAAGAGTGTATGGTTCCGAGTTTTATTTCCGGAGGATAAATTGCTGAAAATCCGCTTGTTGTGATAGTATCTCCCATGGAGAAATCGGTATGAAGAGGAATCTCGGAAAGGAGTGCTCTTTTAATATTCTTTCCGTTCCATCTTAAAGGGCCGAAAGTGTTGTTCTTCTTTATTACGGCGCTGATACTATGGTTTATGTCGAGAAAAGAGACAACCATTGAAAATCTCTTCCCGGTAGAGTGAACATATCCGACTATTCCTCGCGGAGTTATTACACCCATATCCGGTTTAATTCCATCTTCAGAGCCTTTGTCTATGATGATATAGTTATGCTCTCTGTTGGTAGTGTTGTGAATAACTTTGGCTTGGATAAATGAAAATGCAGGGATAGAGTCGATGTGTATTGTAGAGTCCCTCACTTGCGAGGATATCATACTTTTGTAAACTTCGTTTTCATTTGCAAGCCTTCTGTTCTCTTCCACTAAAGAATGGTTGACCTTTCTCAGTGAGAAAAAGTATTTGATATCGCTCCCTTCCTCCCAAAAAAAAGATTGAACTCTGCGCACCCCTTCCATAAGTTTATATCTCTGTATATTTCCGTTGTTGGAAATTAAAAGAAAACAAATTCCTTCAATAGCAACAAAAGAAATCAGAACGATAATAAAATTAAGGAAAGGAGAGCGTTTGTTCATATTTCTTATTTATCTCATCAAAAAAGGATACTTTGATGAATTTCTAAGGGCAATACTTGTACCGCGAGCCACTGCACGGAGAGGATCTTCCGATACATGGAAAGGTATATTTATCTTTTCATATAATCTTTTGTCAAGACCTCTGAGAAGGGCTCCGCCGCCGGTGAGGAAAATACCTCTTTCGACAATATCCTGATATAGTTCGGGAGGTGTCTGCTCAAGAACGGAGAGTACTGCTGATTCTATTTTTGCAAGAGATTTGTCAAGGCAGTGAGCTACCTCCTGTGAGGTGACTGCTATCTCTACGGGGTGAGCGGTCATCAGATTGGGCCCGCGAACGATAAACGGTTCGGGGGTTTCGTCAAGATCGGGAATAGCTGCCCCAATTCTGATTTTAATCTCTTCGGAGGTAAGTTCTCCCACTTTAATATTGTGCTGCTGACGCATATACTGCTGTATTTCAGAGGTGAAACCGTCTCCTGCTACGCGAATGCTCTGCTGACTTACTATTCCCCCGAGGGAAATAACTGCTATCTCGGTAGTTCCTCCTCCTATATCCACTACCATATTGCCGGTAGGGGCTTCAACATCAAGTCCGATACCCATGGCAGCTGCCATAGGCTCGAAAATCATAAAAACATCCCTCCCTCCGGAGTGTTCAGACGAGTCTCGCACAGCTCTTATTTCCACCTCGGTGCTCCCTGACGGGATACAAACCACCATTTTAATATTGGGGGTGAAAAGAGTTCTCTTGTAATTTATCATCTTTACAAAACCTCTAAGCATCTGTTCGGCGGCATAGAAATCTGCGATGACACCATCTTTTAGTGGACGAACAGTCTTGATGTTAGGGTGTGTTTTCTCGTGCATCAGTCTCGCTTTTTGTCCGAAGGCAATGGGCTTTCCTGTGTTTTGGTCGAATGCGACTATTGACGGTTCATCAACGACAATCTTATCATCCATTAAAATGACGGTATTCGCTGTTCCTAAATCTATAGCCAGTTCTTGTGTGAGAAATGAGAATGCCATTTATTTATAGTTTAATTGTTATTAGTGTTTAAAATGTCTGTATCCTGTGATAACCATAGCCATAGCGTTCTTATCGCAATATTCAATACTTTCCGAGTCGCGTATGGAACCACCCGGATGAATTACTGAAGTTATCCCAGCTTTATGTGCTATCTCGACACAGTCGGGAAATGGGAAAAATGCGTCTGACGACATGACCGCTCCTTCGAGTGAAAGATTGAAATTATTAGCTTTTTCAATAGCTTGCTTTAGTGAATCGACCCTCGATGTCTGACCGATGCCGCTTGCAAGTAGCATTTTGTTTTTTGCAAGGACGATGGCATTGGACTTGGAGTGCTTTACTAAAATATTGGCAAAGAGCATATCTTCGATCTCTCTTTCGCCGGGTGCCTTTTTAGTTACGGTTTCGAGGTTTTCCCTTTTTTCCACCGTAGTGTCTCTTTCTTGAGTAAGTACCCCTCCAATCATGGATCTGAATTTTTCGTTACTCAAAACCACATTATCGCTTCTGAGGATAATTCTGTTCTTTTTGGATTTTAGTACTTCGAGTGCATTTTCATCGTAAGAAGGTGCAATAACTACTTCGAAAAATATATTGTTCATCTCCTTGGCAGCATCTTCGGTAAGATGCCTGTTGGTAATAATAATGCCGCCGAAAGCCGAAACAGGGTCTGCTGCGAGGGCATCTTTCCACGCTTCGACTATGTTATGGCGTACAGCGCATCCGCAAGCGTTGTTATGCTTGATGATAGCTACCGCCGGTTCTGTGAAATCGGAAATAAGCTCCAACGCAGCTTCTACATCAAGAAGATTGTTATATGAAATTTCTTTTCCGTGAAGCTGAACGGGTAGTGCATTTTTTGAACCGAAATAGAGTGCTTTCTGATGAGGATTTTCTCCGTAACGGAGATTGGTGCTCTCAAGTAAACTCTTATCAAAGGAGGGGATATGAACTTTTTTATTGAACCAATCAAAAATAAGGGTGTCGTAATGGGAACTTGTCATGAAAGCAAGGGTAGCAAAAAATCTTCTATCATCAAGGGTGCTACTGCAATGATTTCTGCGTAGGATTTCAAGAAGACGGTTATAGCCGTGGCTGCAAGGGACGATGATTACATCTTCATAATTTTTGGCGGCAGCGCGTATGAGTGAAATACCACCTATATCTATCTTCTCGATAATTTCATCTTCCGAAAAATTTGATCCGGCATACTCTTCAAACGGATATAAATCGACTATTACAAGATCAATATCCGGAATGGAAAACTCTTTCTTTTCTTTACTGTCTTCTACATTATCACGGCGGTTAAGAATCCCTCCGAATATTACAGGGTGAAGAGTTTTTACCCTTCCTCCGAAAATAGAGGGATAACCTGTGATAGACTCCACGGCAGTGACAGGAATGCCCCTTCCTTTTAGAAAATCATAAGTACCTCCGGTGGAAAGAATTTCGACACCGCAGCTAATAAGCTCATTTGCAATATCTTCAATCCCATCTTTGTGATAAACCGATATTAGTGCTCTATTGATTTTTTTAAGATCCATCTTTGTTAAAATAATAAGTTAATTTGAAATCGTAAAATTAAGAAAAATAAGGATATTTAAATTACATTTGTGTAATTTTATTTAAGATATGAGTTTTTTATCAAAATATGTGATTATTACTGCAGGAGGGACGGGGACGAGGATGGGTTCCGATGTTCCTAAACAGTTACTCAAAATTGGAAATAAACCTATACTTCGCCACACTGTAGAGCGTTTTTTAAATCTCCCTTTTGATGTGAAGATTATTTTAGTAATGAATAAAAATGCGAAGAAAATGTGGGTGGATTATTGCAGAGAAGATAATTTCATGTTTAAGCATATTCTTGTGGAAGGGGGTATTACGAGGTTTCATTCTGTCAGGAACGCCTTAATGTATCTCCCCTCTGATGCTATTGTGGCTGTGCATGACGGAGTGCGTCCTTTTATTTCAAAAGAGAGTTTGATTACAATGTTTGAGCTTTCCGAAGAAAACGAAGCGGTTGTCCCTGTGATACATCCGAGTGAATCAATGCGAAAGATGGTTACAAAAGCGAATTATGAGGCTGTGGACAGAGATGATTATTTATTAGTTCAGACTCCTCAAATCTTCCATTCGGATATATTGATCGAAAGCTACATGCAGCCTTACACTCCACTTTTTACAGATGATGCATCGGTAGTGGAAAAAGCCGGTCACCATCTGACTTATTGTCAAGGGAACCGGCTAAATATGAAAATCACCACCCCCGAAGATTTACTCCTTGCAGAGGCAGTGGTTAATTCTAAAACTATTTTCTAACTATCTTTTTATTGTCCTGATTGGGATAATCTTTTACCCAGATTTGTCTCTCTATTGCTTGATCAAGAGAAATCCATGTTTCAGTCTGTTCTACCGATGGAATATTTTGAATAGTATTGATTAGTATCTTCATTAGATGATCGTGGTCGAAACAATATATTTTAAGCAGAAGTGCGTGCTTGCCTGTAATAAAATGACATTCAACCACCTCGGATATTTTTTTAAGCTGCTCAATAACTTCAGGGTATTTATTGGCCTGAGAAAGTTGAACACCTACAAAAGCACATACATTCAGACCGAGTGTCTGAGGTTTCACAAGTAATCTCGAACCTGTAATGATTCCAAGATTTTCCATCTTTTTGACTCTTTGATGGATGGCAGCACCGGATACGCCACATTCACGAGCGATTTCCAAGAAAGGCATTCTTGCATTTTTCACCAAAAATGAAAGAATTTTCTGATCGATCTTGTCGATTTGGTAATTAGACATTTCTTTTAAAATTTATTGGCTGCAAATATGGATAATATTTTTTAAACTTACAATCTGAAACTATTATTTCTTATAATTTGATATAATACTCAGACATTGTTCCTCTGTAAGCTCTTCTGCCTTTTGTCCGCGTGGGATTTTAAAATTTTTATCTGAATGTTTTATGTAAGGGCCAAATCTACCATTAAGTACCTGAATATCAAGCTCTTTAAACTCTTTAATAGTTTTTTTAGATTCTTTTTCAGCATTGTCTTCTATCAATTTGATAGCTGATTCGAGATCAAATGTGTAAGGGTTGTTACCTTTTCCAAGAGAGATATAGGATGAGTTATATTTGATGTAAGGTCCGAATTTTCCGGTAGAACATATAACATCTTTCTCTTTATATTGTCCTAAATTGCGTGGAAGGGCGAATAATTTAACAGCATCTTCGATGGTAAGACTTTCGATAAGCATCCCTTTCGGAAGACCTGCGAATTTTTTATCTGGATCGTCACTCTCTCCAAGCTGAACCAGCGGGCCGTATTTTCCCACTCGCGCCACAATTTTTTTACCTGTTTTCGGATCGTTACCTATGATTCTTTCTGCATTTTTAGGGGTGCTTTCTTCAAGAGTTTTCCCCACTGTTTCGTGAAATGGAAAATAGAAGTCTCTAATCGGTTTTTCCCACTCCATTTTCCCTGCTGCAATCTTGTCGAAGCTCTCTTCTACCTTGGCTGTAAAGCCGTAATCGAGTATTGAGGGGAAGTGTTCGTCGAGAAAATCGGTAACAAGTATTCCGATCTCCTGGGGGCAGAGTTTACCCTTTTCACTCCCAATTATCTCTTTTTTTGTGCTTTTTGAAATTTTGCCGTTTTTAAGAGTTATCGTAAGAATTTCCTTTTCTTCTCCTATTCTGTTGTCTTTTATGACATACTCTCTTTTTCCAAGTGTGGTGATGGTCGGTGCGTAAGTTGACGGTCTGCCTATGCCGAGTTCTTCCATTTTTTTAACCAGCGAGGCCTCTGTGTATCGCAGTGGCTTCGCGGTATATTTTTCCATAGCGGAAATCTCTATCTGTTCCATTATTTGTCCGACGGACAATGAGGGGAGTAAATCGGCAGAATCATCCTCCTGGTCGTCATCTTTCGACTCCAAATAGACTTTCAGAAATCCGTCGAAAAGTACTTGAGAGCCTTCGGCAATGAAGTCTTCGTCTATCCCTTGGGCAGAGATTGAAATATTTGTCTTTTCAAGACGGGCATCTGCCATCTGAGAGGCAATAGTTCTTTTCCAAATCAGGCTATAGAGCCTCTTTTCAGCTGCGGAACCCTCGATTTCGGTCCTGTCAAGATATGTAGGCCTGATGGCTTCATGAGCTTCCTGCGCCCCTTTTGATTTGGTTTTGTATTGTCTCGTTTTGGAATATTGAGCTCCATACATCTTTTCGATGCACCCTTTTGCTGCCCCGAGGGCCAATTTAGAGAGATTTGTGGAGTCAGTACGCATATATGTGATGAGTCCCGATTCGTACAAGTGCTGAGCGATAGTCATGGTCTGACTCACTGAAAAACCAAATTTTCTCGATGCTTCCTGCTGAAGAAGAGATGTAGTAAAAGGGGAGGCAGGGGTGCGCGACACCTCTTTTTTATCTATTGATTCAATATGAAACTCTTTCCCGTTGCATTTGTTAAGAAATGATTCTGAATCTTCGGCACAGGAGAACTTACTCGGAACTGCCCCTTTTATTTTAATGGTGTTTTTGGAGCCTTGAGGGTGAAACAGCCCCTCTATTCTGAAATAAGGCTTTGAATTAAATGTTAAGATTTCACGCTCTCTATCCACAATCAGCCGAAGTGCTGCTGACTGTACCCTGCCGGCAGAAAGGGCCGGCTTAATCTTTTTCCATAGAATAGGGGAAAGCTCAAATCCCACAAGCCTGTCGAGGATTCTTCGTGCCTGCTGTGCATTTACCATATTCATATCTACAGAGCGCGGATTATCGATGGCGTTAAGGATGGCTTCTTTTGTTATCTCATGAAAAACAATCCTTTTTGTTTTTGAAGGATCCAGCTTAAGAGTCTCTTGAAGATGCCATGCAATGGCTTCTCCCTCACGGTCTTCATCGGATGCAAGCCATACAGTATCTGCTTTCGATGCAGAATCTTTGAGCGAAGAGACTACTTTCTTTTTATCATCAGAGATAACATATTTTGGCTTGAAATCTTTTTTGATGTCGATTCCAAGATCTTTTTTGGCCAAATCCCTTATGTGACCGAAACTTGATTTTACCGTAAATCCTTTTCCAAGGAATTTTTCAATAGTCTTGGCTTTTGCCGGAGACTCTACAATAACTAAATTCTCACCCATAATACATTTATTTCTCAAAAATCAACAAAATGCAAAGTAAAGTATAAAGTGAGAGAAAAACCAAATTTTTGTCTAAATTTGTAAGTTTCAATCAAGTTGCAAATGAAAGAAAAAACTAAAAAATATTTGATTAAAACCATTTGGATTGTGGTTTTTGCCCCCATAGCAGCATTGTTGCTTTTTATCTTTTTTGTAGGAGTGTTCGCTGAAATACCCTCTTTTGAAGAGTTGGAGAATCCTAAAAGCAATCTTGCTACCGAACTTATTTCCGAGGACGGGGTTGTAATTAACACCTACCATATTGAAAATCGTTCTTATGTAAAATTCAACGAACTTTCTCCCTCTTTGGTGAATGCTGCGATAGCTACCGAGGATGTTCGATTTTATGGACATTCCGGTATTGATTTCAAGGGACTTGCGAGGGTGGCTGTAAAGACTTTCCTTATGGGGAAAACCCGTTCCGGAGGTGGCGGAAGCACTATTACGCAGCAGCTTGCGAAAACTCTTTTTCCGAGGGATACCTCGAGCACGAATATTATTGGCGAAGCCCAATTTAAACTCGTAGTGAGTAAATTTAAAGAGTGGATTACCGCTGTGAAACTTGAAAAGAACTATACTAAGGATGAAATTCTTGCCATGTATATGAATGCTGTTTTTTTCGGGAGCAATGCTTACGGAATCAAGGCGGCAGCTAATACTTTTTTCGATAAGGAACCCTCAGAATTGAATGTTGAGGAGAGTGCTACCCTTGTCGGGATGGTCAACAAGCCCACTCGTTTCAATCCCGTGATTAATTATGAAAAATCTCTTGCGAGAAGAAATCATGTTCTGAGTCAGATGAATAAATACGGTTTCCTTTCAAGCGAGGATTGCGATTCTATTTCCACGCTTCCCATTACATTGTCTTACAGCCAGATGGATCACAACTCCGGACTTGCACCTTATTTTAGGGATATGTTGAAGCGATATATGAATGCATCGGAGCCTAACAGTAAATCTTATTATTTCAATGAGGATTATTTGGCCGATTATGCACTGTGGGAGGATGACCCTTTGTATGGATGGCTTAATAAAAATTTAAAGCCCGATGGAACTAAATACAATCTCGATAAAGACGGACTGAGGATATATACCACTATTAATTCCAAAATGCAGACTTATGCCGAAGAGGCGGTGGAAGAGCATCTTTCTAAAGATTTACAGCCCTCTTTCAATGCTGATTTGCAGGGGAAGCCCAATAAACCTTTTGCTCTTGATGTCCCATTAGACCTTACGAATAATCTTATGCATCAGGCTCGCAGATGGAGTGACCGTTATCGTAATCTCAAAAAATCAGGTGCTTCGAATGAAGAAATAGCCAAAAGCTTTAATACAAAGACGGATATGAGGGTTTTTGCTTGGAATAAACAGGGATATTCGGATGTGGTGATGACCCCCGATGATTCGATAAGATATTACAAATCTTTTTTAAGAGCCGCATTTATTGCTATGGAGCCCCAATCGGGCGAGATAAGAGCTTATGTGGGAGGACCCAATTACAAATATTTTAAATATGACAATGCTCGTCAGAGCAAGCGTCAGGTGGGTTCTACCATTAAACCTTTTTTATATACACTTGCCATGCAGGAGGGTTATACCCCTTGTGATAAGGTTATGAATGTGCCTCAAACATTTATAGTGGGTGATACGACATGGACACCGAAAAGCACAGACAAAGCGGAGTGGATAGGTCAGACCGTCACCCTTAAATGGGGCCTTACCAAGAGTAGTAACAACATCTCCGCATATCTTATGAAGCAGTTTGGCCCTCAAGCTATGGTCGATATGTGTCGCAAGCTCGGTATTACTGCTTACTTGCCGGTGGTCCCTTCTCTTTGTGTGGGACCTGCAGATATCACATTGATGGAGATGGTAAGTGCTTTTAATACTTTTCCCAGTAGAGGAGTTCATATTAATCCACTGATGGTGACGAGAATAGAAGATAATGAGGGGAATGTACTCGGCAATTTTTCTGCAAGAAAGAGAGAGTCCATTAGCGAAGCTACCGCCTATCTTATGGTTAATCTCATGCAGGGGGTAGTGAACGAGGGGACTGCAGGAAGAATAAGATGGAAATATAATATTCAGGGCCCAGTGGCGGGTAAAACCGGAACGACCAACGATCAGGCGGACGGATGGTTTATAGGTTATGTTCCGAATCTTACCGCCGGTGTGTGGGTAGGGGCTGAAGACAGACAGGTTCATTTTGAATCGCTGGCTTTGGGGAGTGGTTCCAATATGTCGTTGCCGATTTGGGGGATGTTTATGCAGAAGGTGATGGCTGATTCCACCCTAAACATCACTCCGGAAGATACTTTCCTGTCTCCTCCCGGTCTTGTTCTTAACCTTAACTGTGACGGGAGTGATTTAGATGCCTCTTCCTCTTCCGTACAGTCCGGTGCGAATGATTTATTTTTCTAAATTATATATATAAATGAAACAAAATATTGCCCTGATTTATGGTGGGTACTCTTCAGAATGGGAAATTTCTGTAAAGAGCGGTAAAAATGTGGCCAAAAATATTGACCGAACCAAGTATAATGTGTATGAAATTTTGCTGTCTCGGAAAAGCTGGGCTGTCCAGATTGACGGAAGTGCTATTGAGATAGATAAATCGGATTTTTCTTTTACATATAACGGGGAGAAAATCAAATTTGATAAGGCTTTTATTATGATTCATGGTACTCCGGGGGAGAACGGATTGCTTCAAGCCTATTTCGAGATGATTGAGCTTAAACATACGGGATGTTCTTCGAGGGCTGCTACACTCGCTTTTGACAAGTTCGCTTGCAAAACTTATTTGAAGGAAGCGGGGATAAATCTTGCTAAAGATATGTTTCTTCGCAGAGGAGATAAATACTCAATTCGTGAGATTATCGACAAATTGGGACTTCCTCTTTTTGTGAAACCCAATCAAGGGGGGAGTAGTTTTGGAGTTACGAAGGTAAAGACGGAGGCTGCATTGGGCGAAGCCATAGAGCTCGCATTTAAAGAAGACGATAGCGTTCTTGTAGAGGAGTTTATTAGTGGACGGGAGATGACCAACGGTATTTTTTACGATGGTAAAAATTTAGTGGCACTGCCTGTGACGGAGATTATTTCAAAAAATGAATATTTTGATTATGAAGCTAAGTATCTGGGTGAGAGTCAGGAGGTTTGTCCTGCTGATATTCCCGATGCCGTGACTAAGAAGATTCAGGAATCCACCAAGATTATTTATCACCGTTTCGGATGTGAAGGGCTGGTGAGGATGGATTACATCCTTCATGGGGAAGATGTTTTTTTCTTGGAAATTAATCCGATTCCGGGGATGACCGAGGCGAGTCTTGTCCCTGTACAGGTCAGGACCGCAGGAATGGATATGATGGAGTTTATTACGACAATTATTGAAAATTAACAATATATATTTATGTTAAAAATTTGCCTGACAGTTTTGTTTTTTTTGGTATCGCTTGTTTCACAGGGAATCGATCAGAAGGGTGAAAATGTGATAGAGGGGGTAATATATGTTGATAAAAACGGTGACGGAGTGAGGGGAAAAAATGAAAAATTATTGGAGGGTGTTGTTGTTTCAGATGGTTTTACCCTCGTTAAGAGTGATAAAAACGGCAGATTTTCAATATGCAAGGCACCAAAGGCAAGATTTATAACGGTTTATACTCCATCTTATTATCTTCACACCACTCCATTTTATTTGGATGTGGATGGAGGTGAAATGATGGAATTCGGATTGAAATCGGTAGAAAATCAATGTGGCAAATTTCTTCATCTTGCCGATATCGAAGAGAGGCAATATCTCAATTGGCAGGATGATTTTAAACATTTTGTAGGGGTTTTTCCTGTTGATTTTGTCGCTGTCACAGGAGATATTTGTTATCTGAACGGACTTAAGCTCAATAGTTCTACCCTAAATACAGAGCAGGTAGGGGCGAGAATGGTATATACTCTTGGTAATCACGATCTTATACGAGGCCATAAAGATCCTCTCGGAAATGATTACGGAGAGAAAGTATTTGAAGATTGTTTCGGTCCTGTATGGTATTCGTTTAATGTGGCCGGTGTTCACTATATGGTCACTCCGATGCTCTCCGGGGATGCTAAGGCCTCTTATACTCCCGAAGATGTGTTTGATTGGATGAAATCCGATCTGTCTATGATTGAAAAGGGTATGCCTGTGGTTATTTTTAATCACGATATTATGAAAAATATGATGGATTTGTCAGATTATAATGTTATCGCTTACATCTACGGTCATCGTCATATTAACTATCATTATCGTGATTCGGAGAGTGGAATTCAGTATTTTTGTTCAGTGGCTCCCAATAAAGGGGGGAATGATCATTCTCCTTCTTCTTTTAGAATTTTCACTACATCACAGGGGGAGATTTCCAATCAATTGCACTATGCTCCCATCAAGAAGCACCTTGTTTCCTCTTCTGTTGTGGTTTCTGATTCATTGGAGATTACCGCAGTCTCTTACGATGGCGAGTCGATGGTCGAATCTGTGGTTTTAGTGGCCAAAGGGAGAGAGATTCCTCTCAGAGCCGAAAATGATATGTTGTGGAGAGGGCGTATCTTATTGTCCGGAGGAGAAAATATCCATAAATATAAGGTTAAAGCTTATTTTAGTGATGGTGGGGTGCGTGTTTCCGATGTATCGAACAGTAAGGCTCTTGTAATGCAGCCCATTCTTAAAGGTAACGGGCTTTTGGGGTCGCCGGTGATTGATGGCAGGAGGCTGATTGTCCCCGTTTCAGATGATCAAATGAGTGAGAATTGTGGTATTTATGGAATTGATAAAAATAATGGGGATGTTTTGTGGTTTTATAAAACTACCGGTTCTGTCAGGAATAATATCGCTCTTTATAACGGTGTGGTTTATGCCGCTGATGTGAATTCTGTTCTTTATGCGGTGGATGCTGCTTCCGGTAATCTTAAATGGAAAAAAGAATGTGCTAATACTGCTCCGTATCCTCTTTATTCTCAGGGAGTTTCCATCTCAGACGGAGTTATTTATATGGGACAGGGTAGCAAAATTTGTGCATTGAGGGCTGAAGACGGGTCTGTTATTTGGGAAGATAAGGGATTCAAAGGAGGAGTAACAGATGTTTCAACTTATGTGGCAGGAGATGGCGCTTTGATGGCTAACAGCTACTGGGTAGGGCGTTTCGCAATTGATATTGCCACAGGAGAATTGCTCTGGGAGAAGAGAGACAGAGAGAATAGATATAGTACTTCTATCCCCAATTTTGTGGACAATCATTTTATTTATACTACATCCTCTGATTTGTGTGAAATCGAACCGCGAAGCGGAGTGGAGTTGAAAAAAGTTAACCACCCTCACAGTTTCAATACCCGTTCTATGCCCACATTGGCTGTTACCGATGGGGGGTTTGCCGCTGCCGATTCTTATGGGTCGTCTGATCAGTCAGGGATAATCGATACCCTTATCATTGTGGGGACTTCAAATCATGGAATGACAGCTTTCAAGCGTTCTTCTTTTGAGCAGAGATGGAATTATACGATTAACCCTGCATTGATATACACCTCTCCTTATACTAAGGCGTATGAACAGACTATTGAGAGTTCTCCGGTGATTTATGGTGATAAGGTGATTTTCGGCGGAAATGATGGGTATCTTTATTGTGTTACCGTTAGTAAAGGGAGTTTTGTGTGGCGGTATAATATCGGATTACCTCTGTTGTCTAATCCCGTGATTGATGGCGAATATATCTATATTTTAGATTTTGGAGGGAGGGTTACTAAGCTGAGTTTAAAAGAGTTACAGCTATGACTTATAAAGAATTCGTAACAAAGGCTATAAATGATCTTTCTCAGATTTATTCTTTGGGAGAGTCTAAAGCTATTGCTGTGCGGGTTCTTACTCATTTCTTGAAAGTCTCAGATTACGAATACATAGTCGATCCCAATGTGATTATCCCTAAATCGGATCTTACCATCCTTCAAGGAGCATTGGCGGAGCTTATGGATAATAGACCGGTGCAGTATGTCCTTGGTTATGAATATTTTGCAGGGCACAGATTTAATGTTTCCGAGTCGGTACTGATTCCTCGTCCCGAGACGGAGGAGCTTTTCCGTCTTATTGTGGAACAATGGAGGGAGAGTGGAAAAGGTGATTATAAAATTCTTGATGCGTGCACGGGGTCGGGGTGTTTGGCTTATTCATTGGCGGCAGCCTTTCCGAAGTCTTCTGTTTATGCTTGTGATAACTTTGATGATGTTTTGGAGATGGCGCGAAATCAGAAAATTTTTCTTGATGAGGATTCTCGTCAGCCGCTAAGGAATATCCCTTTATTTTTTAAATATAATGTTCTTGAAGGGGCGCCGGAGGGAAAAGGGGATGATATTCCCAATTTGGAAGAGCTTGACATATTGGTAAGTAATCCCCCTTATGTTTGCGAGCATGAGCGTGACTTTATGAGTTCCAATGTTCTTGATTATGAGCCTGATACTGCTTTATTTGTCCCTGACAATGACCCTTTGAGATTTTATCGTGCGCTTGCTCAGTGGGCTGTGGTATTTTTAAAGATGGGAGGAAAGGCCTATTTCGAAATCAATGAAGCCTATTCGCGAGAGGTGGTAGAGCTTTTTGAATCGCAAGGCTTCAGCGAAGTGACTGTTAATGAGGATATTCACGGGAAACCACGGTTTGTTTATTTCACCAAGTGGTTTTAACTTTTAAAATCTGCCCCTGGCGACTAATTAACTATCTATCAGACGATATCATACTTCATCTTCGGGATATTTATATATGTACATCTGATAAATTGTAATGCCCCGCCTTATTGCAAGATCTTCCACTCTTCGAGCGTATGTGTATTTTTATCGAAATTAATTCCGACTTTTACTATCGGGAGGCCGCACATTGAGAATTTC
>CAZSXE010000016.1:0-47807 GCA_964611185.1 uncultured Muribaculaceae bacterium
CCGTTTTGATGGTTTAGCGATGTAATTAAGGCAGTTAAAGTATGGCTAAACCATCTGAAAGTGCCTCTAAGGCCGTTTTGATGGTTTAGTGAAGTTAACAAGTTAATATTTTATGGATAGTTCTGACTTACATTACTTGAATGATTTATGAGGGACAATTCAATTGCAAATCGTGTGTATCCCCCAAATGAATCCCTGAACATTATCCTCTCCTATATATAATAATACATAAAAAAAGTCGGACGGTGTTACCGTTCGGCTCTCTTTCTTATTATACCTATAATTAATATCTGTATAAGATGATTATTTTCCTAACTTCTTACCTATCTCTTTGAGCATATCATCTACCATGGCATCGATGTGCCATACAGGAGACCAGCCCCATTCGGCGCGGGCACACGAGTCATCCATCATATTGGGCCAGGAGGCGGATATTTTGGCTTTGACAGGATCTATATTATAATCAAAAGTGGCAGATGGGATACGCTGCTTAATCTTGGCGAAAAGTTCGCGCGGGGTGAAGCTCATACAGGTAATATTGAAACTGTTTCTGTGGATGAGCTTAGAGGGATCAGCTTCCATAAGCTGGGTAACAGCATTAAGAGCATCGGGCATATAAAGCATATCCATATATGTATCTTCAGGCACCTGACAAGTGTAGTGACCGCTCTTTAGTATCTCGTAAAATACCTCTACTGCATAGTCTGTAGTCCCTCCGCCGGGAAGTGCACCGTTGGAAATAATGCCGGGGAAACGGACACTTCGGGTATCCACACCAAAACGAGTATGATAATAATCAGATAAAAGCTCTCCCGAAACCTTACATACACCATAAATGGTATTAGGTCTCATAATGGTATCCTGAGGGGTCTTGTCGTGAGGAGTATTGTCGCCGAAAGCTCCAATGGAACTCGGGGTGAAGAGTGCGGTTTTAAACTCTTTTGCCAATGTAAGAGAATTGAGCAAAGCTCCCATATTGACCTTCCACGCCACTTCAGGCATCATCTCCCCTTTTGCAGAGAGAAGAGCCACGAGATTAAAGATAGAATCAATTTTATATTTTTTAACGAGTTCGCCAAAGGCATTCAAATCGGTAATATCGAGCTTCTCCGCTATTGAAACTTTCTTCATCTTATCTACCATATCATCACGAAGATCTGCTGCAACTACATTGTCATAACCATAATTTTTCTGAAGATGGGGAACTAATTCAGTGCCAATCTGACCACCGGCGCCTACAACTAAAATTCGTTTCATATTATTTGTTTTAACTCCGCAAAAGTAATACATTTCTATATTTTCCACTAATATTATTACGATAAATAATAAAAACATTATTCTTTTTTATACATTTGTCGAGATATGGAAAGCAGATCAGACATAAAATTTATCTCTTTCGGTTCATGTTTTGCCACAGAAATTGGGACAAGGATGAAAGAAGATGGTTATGAAATAACAAACAATCCTTTCGGAGTGCTTTATAACCCTGCTTCCATTTCCAATTCCATCAACAGGCTCATCAAAGAAAAAGATTTTACAATAGACGAAGTTATCGACCGAGACCCTCTTTATGGGAAAAATGCAGGCTGCATAATGGCGAAAAGTTACGCCTCTTATTATCACCACAGCCGTTTTGCCGCCCCATCACCGGAAGAATTTCTCGAAAAGGCAAATAACGAACTTCACAATGTAGCTGCCGCTTTCAGAAAAGCTGATGTAGTGATTATCACTTTCGGAACCACCTGGGTATTTCGCAATATTGAACGCGACATAATCGTTTCAAACTGTCACAAGAGGCCGGCGTACGAATTTCGACGAGAGTTCCTCTCAATCGAAGAAATTTTCAACACTACCGCTTCCTATATTAATTATTGCAGCGAAGCTCCCCCTCAGGAAATAGCCCCCAAAAAATGGATATTCACTGTAAGCCCCATCAGGCACCTTAAGGATGGCCTTCACGGGAATCAGCTCTCGAAAGCTACCCTGCTTCTATCCGAGGAAAAACTCGCTAACGCTTTCAGCAATGTATTATATTTCCCCTCCTACGAAATAGTCATCGACGAGCTACGCGACTATCGCTACTATAATGAAGATCAGACTCATCCCTCGTCCGAAGCTGTTGACTATGTCTATAAAAAATTTAGACACTATCTGTCAACGATTTAAACAGGTACATTTTGTCATACATTAGTTAATAATCTATCTATCAGCTACTTATATCGTTTGGCACGCATTTTGTAGAAATGTAGGCAAACACGATTAAAAACAATTAAAAAATAAAGGATATGAAAAAGATTTTAACATTTGCGTTAATTTTAACTATGGGGATGACTTCAATTTATGCTTACAGCAATAACGAACACAAAACAGCAACAGGAGGAAACTCTTTTGCAAGCGAATATATCACAGACGGAAATTCATTAACCGGTCAGATAGTACAGACAATGGATTATTCTCCTATTAATTCTGCCAACATTTCTGTCAGCGGAAAAGTGAACAAAAGCATAATATCGAATCAGAACGGTATTTTTGAAATAGCCGGTCTTCCCGAAGGGGACTATACTATTATTATTACATACCCCGGTCACAAAAGCCTTAAGATGAATATCAGAATCAGCAATCATCTGACAGATTTGGGAATTATTGAAATAGAATAGTCACAAAAATCGATTTACACCATTTCATTACAAGTTTTAAAAGGTCTGATTAGTAATGTATTTAAAAGGCCGGCCGCGATGGTCGGTCTTTTAGTTTTAAACGATAAGGGGACAACTGCAAAAATCTGATTATTGAAGCTTCTGAAAAGCCATTATTAGAATATGCATACCTGCATTTTTCGAATCATTCATTGCCGCAGGCGTATGGACAGTTCCTGCCCGAGGATGCTGCTGCAAAAGTTGCAAAAAGTAGCCTTCGGCAATAAATCAGCTTCGCGCTTCGATTCCGTATTCAGCGAAAATGGAGATACATTGCGCTATTTTAGTGCTGTCGGGCGTACTCATCGGAATCCCCTCAGGATTATAGATTGTCCCCATCCTTGTATGTTTGCCTTTGGCAATATCGTGGTACGGCAGAATCTCCACCTGAGGGGATTTCCATTTTTCAACCCCCGCAAGGAATTTGGCAGAAGTGCGAATATTCTCCTCATCGGCATTGATCCCCTCGACCAGAGGTATTCTTATGATGAAATCCTTACCCAAATCGGCCAAAAGGGCAATATTGGAGTGAATTATCTCATTCGGCACGCCGCAATATCTCTTATGCTTCTCCGAATCCATCATTTTCAAATCGACCAAGAACAATTCGCACTCTGAGGCCACTTTCTTCACTGTTTCGGGACTTGCATAAAGAGTGGTATCCACCACGCGGTGAATGTTCTCTCTCCCGCAAGCGACGAGAATCGACAGCAGGTCGTCAGGGTGCATCAGAGGCTCCCCTCCGCAAACAGTCACTCCTCCCCTTTGGGAAGTGCCATTTTCGCCTGTGGCAATAGGCTCGAAAAACGGCTTCTCTTTCTCTATTTCTTTCATCACTTGCTCAAGAGTCATATTTTTTGCAGACATCTCCATGGCCCTGGCAGGGCAGATAAGAGCACATTTTCCGCAGAGGGTGCATTTCGACACATCGGTAACTATACCGTGGTCACTCTCTGACAATGCACCATGAGGGCAAGCCCCAATACACCTTTTACACGCAATGCAGCGGCTTATGGTGTAGAGTTTATTTTGTCTTGGAGAAACACCCTCCGGATTGTGACACCACACACACGAGAGGGGGCACCCTTTCAGAAAAATGGTTATACGGATTCCCGGACCGTCATTTATGGCATACCGCTTTATATCAAAAATCAGCATCTCTTTAAAAACTTTCGTTGGTGGTTCTTTCTATTATCTCCTCCTGATAATCAAGATTCATATCGTTGAAATAATCTGAATACCCCGCCATTCTCACCATAAGATCTCTGTAATCTTCAGGCCGTTTCTGTGCAGCTCTCAAGGTAGCTGTATCGACTATATTGAACTGAATATGGTGACCATTCATCGCAAAATAGGTACGAATCAGATGACCGAGCTTCTTTATATCGGAATCTTTTTTAAGCAGGTTGGGGATAAAGCGCTGATTCAAAAGGGTGCCGCCGGTACTTGTCTGACTGAGCTTGCCTAAAGACTTAACTACTGATGTGGGGCCGTGGGTATCGTATCCCTGGGAGGGAGATGTTCCGTCGGAGATGGGACGGGCAGCAAGTCTGCCATTGGGCGAAGCCCCCATTACCTTTCCGAAGTATATGTGGCAAGTGGTAGAGAGCATATTGACATGAAATGTCCCACCTTTGATATTGGGCTTGCCGTCTATTGATCTTATCAAATCATTTAGAACTGTTACAGCGATCTCGTCAGCATACTGATCATCATTGCCGAAGAAAGGTGTATGATTTATAATGAACTGACGCTCAGGCTCTTCACTTTTGAAATTATCCCCAATCATTTCGAGCATCTTATCCATCGTGAAAGTTTTATCCTCAAAGATATGTTTCTTCAGGACAGATAAACTGTCGGTGACTGTCCCCAAGCCGGTACACTGTATGTATGTCGAATTGTATCTCGGTCCAGCATCGTAATAATCTCTCCCCCTAACGATGCAGTCCTCCATAAGCACCGAGAGGAATGTGGCCGGAGCATATTTGGCAAACATTCTGTCGATATAGTTGCTCACTTTTACTTTTTCAAGGACAATGTAGTCGAGTTGTTTATTGAAAGCCTCGTATAGCTCGTCATAAGTTTTGAAAGAACGCGGATCTCCTGTGTGAATGCTCACCTGCTTCCCTGTAACGGGATCTTTTCCGTCATTGAGGGTAACCTCAAGTATCTTGGGGACATTCAGATAACCGGTAAGAAGATATGCCTCCTTACCGAAAGCTCCCACCTCAATACAGCCGCTACATCCCCCTTCTCGCGCATCTTTGAGAGATTTTCCCATACCCACCATTTCCTGAATATAGGCATCAGGGTTAAAAACAGAGGGATAGCCGTAACCAAGCCTTATCGTCTTGCAAGCTGCCTCAAGGAATCGGTCTGATGTTACTTTCGCAATATGGACAGAAGAGCCGGGCTGAAGAATATGCAGCTCTCCGATAACCTCCAAGATAATATATGAAACTTCGCTCTCTCCGCTGGTTCCGTCAGACTTGACCCCTGCAATATTGATATTCGTAAAATCGTTATATGTTCCGCTCTCCTTGGCGGTAATACCCACTTTCGGAGGAGCCGGGTGATTATTCACCTTTATCCAGAAACAGGAAATAAGCTCTTTCGCCTCATCCCTGGTGAGTGCGCCTTCGGCAATTTCCCTCTCATAAAACGGAGCAAGATGCTGATCGAAATGGCCCGGATTCATAGCATCCCAGCCGTTAAGCTCCATAATGGTGCCGAGGTGGCAGAACCAGTACATCTGTATCGCTTCGCGAAATGTTTTAGGGGCATTGGCGGGTACATTGCGGCAGACTTGGGCAATAGTTTCAAGCTCTCCTATCCGCTTTATAAGGGCTGCTCTGTTTTCTGAGAAAATCTCCATAGTTTTCACATTCCCTCCGTCACTGCCTACGGCAATGGAATTTTCCATCTCGGCAAGCTGCTTTTGCTTTTCGGCTATCTGTCTTTCAGCCTCCTGAGCATATCTCTCTCCCAGAAGAATAATCGCATCGCAGGAGATGGACATAGCTCTAAGCTCATCATTCTTGTCGGTGGCTTGAGGATCGTTCAGATAATCAAGGTGAGCTATTTCCTCTGCTATCTGCTTTTTAAAATCATTCATCCCCATCCGATAGATCTTTCCGTCAAGGGCTGTATGACCGGGGGCGCGCTGCTCCATAAATTCCGTAAAAAGGCCCGCCTCATAGAGATTCTTCCACGAATCGGGGACATAATTGAAAATTCTGTCCCTCTGTGTCCTGCCACTCCAGTAGGGAATTACCTTTTTCTGATATATCTCTATATCTTCGTCGCTGATGTAGTAATGCTGAAGTTCTCTGTCTCGCAAAACTTTAAAATCCTCCACTGAATGGCAGTTAAGCTCAGGAAAGGTGGGGACTGCCTTTGGCTCCGGACCCCTCTCTCCCACTATCAGTTCATCTTCGCCGAGATAGATCTTTTTCTTGCTGCAAATATTATAAAAATTCATGGCTCTAAGGACAGGAATCGGGTATTTACCCTCATTTTCCTGATAAAACGATGTTTCAATCAAAGCCCTTTCTATACTTAATGAAGGCTCTGTATCCACCGAGAGCTGACGAAGTCTTTTAATTCTTTCGTTCATAATAATAAATAAATAAGTGTTTAATAGATAAAAATGATGAAATAATCGAACCGAAAGTTCAATCTTAATATCTCCGACAGCGATAGTGCCGGAAAGCTATCATCATCAAGCCATTATGCAAGAATAGAGGCCTCTGCCGGGCTTATGGTAAATATTAAGGATGTATGAATAACCTTTCATATTTTTGTGTAACGAAATATAATCACAAAGCTATAAAATTTTTAAATAGTTCCAAATTTCAAATTATTTTATAATTCTCTTTTTATTATTATATTCGCTCTATAATTAATCCTTATTAAATTGTGAAACAAAAAATAGTAACAAGAGATTTACTTCTCCCTTTCATTTTGATAACTTCACTCTTCTTTATGTGGGGTTTCGCCAATGACATCACAAACCCCATGGTTAAAGCATTTTCTAAAATTTTCAGAATGAGTGTCACCGATGGAGCACTTGTACAGCTCGCATTCTACGGAGGCTACTTTGTGATGGCATTTCCTGCCGCCATGTTCATACGAAAATTTTCATACAAAGCAGGGATAATGATCGGCCTTTCTCTCTATGCTCTCGGGGCACTTCTTTTTATACCTGCTGCCAGACTGGGATTCTACGACTCTTTTTTAGTGGCATATTTCATCCTCACTTGCGGTCTTTCGTTTTTAGAGACGAGCTCCAATCCCTACATCATGAGCCTCGGAAGCGAGGAGACAGCCACACGAAGACTGAACTTGGCTCAGGCATTTAACCCCATCGGTTCGCTGCTGGGGATGTTCTGTGCCATGAAATTTATTCAATCAAGGATGAATCCCATGAGCACTTTGGAGAGAAGTACCCTTTCTGATGCAGAATTTGAAGCTGTTAAAAATGCCGATTTGAATGTCCTTATCACCCCTTATGTGGCTATAGGGATAGTGGTAATACTTCTTCTGCTTCTTATCAGATTTACCAAGATGCCGCACAATCACGACACCAACCACTCTCTTAACCTAGGAGTCACATTAAAAAGACTGATAAGGCTGCCTCGGTACAGGGAGGGGGTAATAGCTCAGTTCTTCTATGTGGGGGTTCAGATTATGTGCTGGACATTTATTATCCAATATGGTACACATATACTCACCTCCTCCGGGATGAGTGAGGTAGATGCTGAGATATTAAGTCAGAAATATAACATACTTGCTATGATTATTTTCTGCTGCTCAAGGTTTATATGTACTTACCTTTTGAAATTCATTTCAGCAGGGAAGCTACTCATGGGGGCAGCCATTCTCGGAGGTGCCCTCGTATGCGGAGTTATCTACTTCCAAAATATTTACGGACTGTATTGCCTTGTAGGAGTTTCCGCCTGTATGTCACTTATGTTCCCCACCATTTACGGTATATCCCTCGAAGGGCTTGGAGATGATGCCAAATTCGGCGCAGCGGGTCTTATTATGGCTATTCTCGGAGGTTCTGTAATGCCTCCTCTTCAAGCGAAAATCATAGATATGGGGACGATTGGAGGATGGCCTGCGGTAAATATCTCTTTCGCCATTCCTCTTCTGTGTTTCGTGGTAATAGCCATTTTCGGCTATCGTACATATACTATTTTTCACAAAAAAACGATTAATAAATAAAAATATGAAATCTTATCCCAAAATAGGTATTCGCCCCACTATTGACGGCAGATGGGGTGGTGTTCGCGAGAGCTTGGAGGCTCAGACGATGAATATGGCTACTTCGGCAGCCGCTCTTATTTCCAAGAACTTGAGGTATAATGACGGCACTCCCGTGCAATGCATTATCAGCAATACTACTATCGGTGGGGGTGCCGAAGCAGCTGCCTGCGCTGAACAATTTGCTTCTGAAAATGTGGTTGCTACTCTTACGGTAACTCCGTGCTGGTGCTATGGGATGGAGACATTCGACATCGATCCCGGTACGATTAAGGCTGTGTGGGGGTTCAACGGGACAGAGAGGCCCGGTGCAGTGTATCTCGCTGCGGTTCTCGCCGCTCACGCCCAGAGGGGAATACCCGCTTTTTCCATTTACGGGCACGATGTTCAAGATGCTGACAATAAGGATATTCCATCTGATGTAGCTGAGAAGATTCTCGCTTTTGCGCGCAGCGCCATGGCCATAGGGCAGATTAAAAACAAATCTTATGTGAACCTCGGTTCCATCGCCATGGGTATAGCAGGCTCATTTTGCGATGCCGGTATCCTTCAGAAATATTTCGGTATTCGTGCAGAATGGGTCGATATGACTGAGATACTTCGCCGAATCGCACTAAATATATTTGATGAAGAGGAATACAAAAAAGCACTGGAGTGGATTCGGGAGAATTGCCCGGAGGGCTTCGATGTAAACAAAGGGAAAAAGCTTCCAGATGTTATTACTAAATCAAAAGTAGTTCCGGCAGATAAAGACTGGGAATTTATAGCTAAAATGACCATTGTCGTAAGAGATATTATGTTCGGGAACCCTCGTTTGGCGGAGCTCGGATGGAAAGAGGAAGCGCTGGGGCGCAATGCTATTGCCGGAGGATTTCAAGGGCAGAGGATGTGGACAGACTGGCTTCCCAACGGAGATTTTACCGAATCGATTATGGCATCTTCTTTTGATTGGAACGGGAAAAAGGCACCACTTGCTTTCGCTACGGAGAATGATGTATGCAATGGTATTGCAATGCTGATTGCTACTCAGCTTACAGGCTGTGCCCCTTGTTTCCACGATGTGAGAACTTATTGGAGCCCCGATGCGGTGAAGCGCATTACAGGGAAGAAGCTGACGGGGAAGGGAGAAAACGGTATTATTCACCTGATTAACTCGGGAGCTACTGCCCTTGACTGCACAGGTGCGGCAGAGGGGAGGATGAAGCAGTGGTGGGATATGACCGAGAAAGATATTAAAAATTGCCTTAAGGCGACAGACTGGTGCAGGGCCAATTATGAATATTTCCGCGGCGGCGGATTCTCTTCGCATTTTAAGACTTTGGCAGAGATGCCGGTTACGATGCTTCGATTCAATGTGGTGGATGGTCTGGGGCCTGTGCTTCAAATTGCCGAAGGCTACACCTGCACACTTCCGGACGATATACACAAGACTTTAGACGAACGCACGGATAAAACATGGCCTACTACTTGGTTTGCTCCTCGCCTCACGGGAAAGGGCTCATTCAAAGATGTTTACAGCGTTATGGCCGGCTGGGGGGCGAACCACGGTGTTACCGTTTATGGTCACATAGGTGGAGATATTATCACTATGGCTTCTATGCTTCGTATCCCTGTTACGATGCACAATGTCCCTGAAGATAAAATATTCAGGCCACATTCATGGGGTGCTTTCGGAACCGAAAGTCCGGAAAGTGCAGATTATAAGGCTTGTAAGAATTATGGAGCATTGTATAAATGATGAAAGAATATATTAAAGAGTTTATTAAGCAGGCGCACCGATACGGCGATGATCGCTTGATGCAGTGCAGCAGCGGAAACCTCTCACTGAGAGTCGGAGAGAAGGTAATTATATCGGGTACCGGTTCATGGCTGCCTAAAATAAAAGAGAGTCAAATAGCTCTTCTCGATCTGGAATCAGGGGAGACTCTTAATGGAGTTAAGCCCTCTATGGAGCACGGGTTTCACTTAGGCGTTCTTCGCAAAAGGGATGACTGTGATGTGGTCTTTCATTTTCAATCACCATACGCCACAGCTGTGGCCTGTCTGTCTTCCAAGGTCTTGAATTTCAATGTGATAGCAGAAATTCCGTGTCATATAGGGAGCGAGATTCCTCAGATACCTTATTTCTGCCCCGGGTCTAAGGAATTGGCAGAAGCAGTGACGGAAGGGCTTAGAGTACATAATTTGGTACTTCTTACCAATCACGGAGTGGTGCTGTGTGCTAAAAATTTCGAGAAAGCTTACGAAATGGCTTCGTTTTTTGAATTGGCGTGCAGCATAATAATTAATACGAGGGGAGAATATAGTACCTTATCTTCTGAGGATATTCATGATTTGAATACCTATATTTTAGGTAAAAAATGAGCAGGCATATTGCCATAGATTTAGGGGCAAGCAACGGCAGGATTATTGCCGGAGGCTTTAGCGACGGATCTTGTCTGAAGATTGAAGAGGTGTATCGGTTTCCCAATAGCTGTATCTTGAGAAACGGTCATCTTTGCTGGGATAATGAACGCCTTTTTGAGAATATTCTTCATGGGCTGAAGCTGGCCTCGGGGAAATATGATGATATTGAAAGTATCGCTGTGGATTCATGGGGGGTGGATTTTGCATTGGTGGATATTGATGGTAATCTTATCGGCGATACCCTCTGTTATCGAGATGCTCGGACAGAAGGGGTTATGGAAAAAGTATTTTCATTAATATCTCCACTTGAACACTATAAGGTTACGGGAATACAGCAGATGAGCATTAATACCCTTTTTCAGCTCTATTCTCTATTTTCTGAAAAAAAGGAGGATTTAGAAAAGGCTCATCGTCTCCTTTTTACCCCCGATTATTATGCTTGGAAACTTTGCGGAGTGATGGTCAACGAATATTCAATCGCCTCCACTTCCGAGCTATTGGATGCATATAGAAGAGAGTGGGATTATGATTTAATTAACAAACTCGGTTTTCCGGCACATATTTTTGGAAAAATTGTCAAATCCGGCACTATTCTCGGAAATATTACCGCTGAAGTTTCAGAGAGGACCTCTCTTTCCCGGGATGTGAAAGTAATTGCCGCTTGCGGGCACGATACTGCCTGTGCGGTAGCTTCATTGGGATTTATCCCTGAAAACAGCGCATATTTGAGTTCGGGTACATGGTCGCTTCTCGGGATAAAAACTGATTCTGCCATCCTCTCTGAAGAGGCATTCAAGGGGGGATTTACCAATGAAGGGGGATATGGAGGGTCTATCCGTTTTCTCCAGAATATTACGGGTCTATGGATACTTCAGTCTCTGATGAAGGAGTGGGGACGATCCGATTATCCTCAGGTGATAGAAGAGGCGAGACAGTCTGACATTTCACTCTACATTGATATAGACGATTCATCCCTTATAAATCCCGTTGTTATGGAAAGAGCCGTTCTTGAGCTTTGCAAAAAGAGATGTAGTGAGGAATTACCGCTTACACAAGGTGATTACACAAAGATAATCCTGCTATCCCTCGCCCACAGATATAAAAAAGGACTTTCCGATATAGAAAATGTATCAGGACGAAAAATTGATACACTTTATATCCTCGGCGGAGGCTCTAAAAACACCTATCTAAACGAATTGACAGAGGAGATTACCGGAAGGAGGGTAATCCTCGGTCAATGTGAAGCTACAGCCTACGGCAATATCATAATTCAGCACGATGCCATTTAATCAATTTAACATGGCGGCTAACTACTTATCATTCAGACCATAACATAGTTCATCCTACGGAAAAATTTCCGTAGGATGAAGGCAGGAAAGTGCTGATTTATAGCTGATTAGCCGCCACGGTAAATGAGAGGGCGGGGCATAAAAAAGAGACCGACTAATGTTTTAGTCGGTCTCTTTTTATTAAAGATTTGCTTACTCTTCTTTCTTAGGTGCCTCAGCTGCAGGAGTTTCCTCTACAATTTTGGCGTCTTCGACAATGGGAGCTTCTTCAGCTTTTGGAGCTTCTGCTACAGGAGCTGCCGCTGATTCGGTCTTTTTTGCACGGCTACGACGGGTGGTTGTCTTCTTTTCTTCCTTTTTAGGAGCGGCGGCAGCCAGGGCTGCTTCATTAAAGTCAACTAATTCGATGTATGCGGTATCTGCTGCATCACCTTGTCTGAAACCAGTCTTGATGATACGGGTATATCCGCCCGGGCGTTCAGCAATTTTAGGAGCAACTACGCGGAAAAGTTCGGTAACTGCTTCTTTTTGTTTTAGATAGCTGAAGACAGTACGGCGTGAATGTGTCGTATCTTCTTTCGATTTGGTAATAAGCGGTTCTACATATTCCCTGAGAGCTTTTGCCTTGGGAAGTGTAGTTTCGATGCGTTTGTGCATAATCAGTGACGATGCCATATTGGACAACATCGCTTTACGATGGCCGCTCTTACGTCCTAAATGATTAATTCCTCTATTGTGCCTCATTTTCTTCTACTTTTTTCTTTTTTACTTCAATGTTATATTTGGAAACATCTATTCCGAAGTTGAGTTTTACTCTGTCCATAAGGAGATCTATCTCATTCATTGATTTCTTACCGAAATTTCTAAATCTTGCAAGATCGGGTCTTTGATGAGTAACCAAGTCGGCAAATGTCTCAATATCAGCTGCTTTAAGACAGTTTAAAGCTCTTACTGAAAGTTCCATATCCGATAGCTTGGTAAGAAGAAGATGACGCATTCTCATCGACTCTTCGTCAAGGATTTCGGGAGCACTCTTTTCAGGAGCAGTCTCAAGGCATATTTTCTCATCCGAGAAGAGCATAAGATGCTGAATAAGAATTTTTGCAGCTTCTGTTAAAGCATCCTTAGGATGAATAGAACCATCTGTTGTAATTTCAATATTGAGCTTTTCGTAGTCAGTTTTCTGTTCTACACGGAAATCTTCCACTGAATACTTAACATTTTTTATAGGGGTGAAAATCGAATCGATGGCTATTGTACCGATTGGAGCAGATTCTACTTTATTTTCTTCTGAGGGAACATATCCCCTTCCTTTCCCTATTGAAAGCTCAATTTCCAACTTAACCGTCGGTTCCATATAACAGATATGAAGATCGGGATTAAGAATGGAGAAGTTACAAAGGTTTTTAGAGATATCTTCGGCGGTAAAATCTTGCTTACCTGTTATGGTAAACTTGACATCTTCGCCTTCGACTTCCTTAACTTCTCTTTTGAAACGTATCTGTTTCATATTGAGAATAATCTCAACTACACTCTCTATAACGCCGGGGATAGTATCAAATTCATGACTTACTCCTTCGATTTTAATAGAGGTGATGGCAAATCCTTCTAAAGAAGATAACAGAATGCGACGCAGTGCGTTACCGATCGTAATACCATAACCCGGTTCCAAGGGGCGGAATTCAAAACGACCGAATGTTTCGGTAGCGTCAAGCATTATTAACTTATCTGGTTTTTGAAATGCTAAAATTGCCATTATAATTTAGTTTTTAGAGTACAATTCAACGATTAACTGCTCATTGATAGTTTCGGGTATCTCAGTCCTTACAGGAATATTGAGGTATTTACCCGAGAGCTCTGATTTATTCCACTCAAGCCAAGAATATTTTGAAATTTCAGGAATGCAATTCTGAATAACTTCGAGGCTCTTAGATCTTTCGCGTACACCGATTACATCGCCAGGCTTAATTTGTGTCGAAGGAATACTGCAAACCGACCCGTTGCGAACAATATGACAGTGTGTTACAAGCTGTCTTGCTGCTGCGCGTGAAGGTGCGATACCCAAGCGATAAACTAAGTTGTCCAGACGAGATTCGAGAAGGATAATAAGGTTTTCACCTGTACGACCTCTCAATCTGCGTGCTTTTTCATAAAGATTACTAAACTGTCTTTCGAGAAGACCGTAAGTGTATTTAACTTTCTGTTTTTCTTTTAACTGAGTTCCGTACTCAGAAGTTTTTTTACGTTTTTTGGTCAGACCATGCTGTCCGGGAGGATAATTTTTCTTTTCGAAATATTTATCCGGACCATAAATCGGTTCACCAAATTTGCGGGCTATTTTGGTAGTGGGCCCTGTATATCTTGCCATATCAATTACTCTTTAAATGTGTTATTGAATTAAACTCTACGACGTCCTTTAGGGCGGCAACCGTTATGAGGAAGTGGTGTAACATCAACTATTTCAGTCACTTCAATTCCTGCTCCATGAATAGTACGGATAGCAGACTCACGGCCTGCTCCGGGTCCTTTTACATAAGCTTTAATCTTACGCAATCCTAAATCATAAGCTACTTTCGCAGCATCAGCAGCAGCAACCTGAGCAGCATAAGGGGTGTTTTTCTTAGACCCTCTGAAACCCATTTTACCGGCTGAAGACCAACTAATAACTTGTCCCAAGCTATTGGTTAATGTCACAATAACATTGTTGAAAGTGGATGAAATATGGGCTTCACCATAAGCATCGACCTTAACAACTCTTTTTTTGTTAGATGTTCCTGTTTTTTTTGCCATAATCAGCTTCTGTTATTTAGTTGCTTTTTTCTTGTTTGCTACTGTTTTCTTCCTACCCTTACGAGTACGGGCATTGTTTTTAGTACTCTGTCCGCGAACAGGCAGACCAATACGATGACGGATGCCTCTGTAACAGCCTACATCCATTAATCGTTTGATATTCATCTGAACGGAAGAACGAAGCTCCCCTTCAATTTTATACTCATCAGAGATCTTGGCTCTGATTGCAGCTATCTGGTCATCGTTCCAGTCAGAAACTTTTGTGTCATAATCAATGCCACATTCTGAAAGAATTTTTCTTGCTGAACTGCGACCAATACCGAAGATATAGGTCAAACCTATCTCTCCATGTTTGTTTTTTGGTAAATCAACACCGGCTATACGTGCCATAATTATTATCTATTTTTTGTTTTTACAAATTAAAAAATTATCCTTGGCGCATCTTGAATTTAGGATTCTTTTTACAGATAACGTACAAGCGGCCTTTGCGCTTTACGATTTTACAATCTTCGCTACGCTTTTTGATGGATGTTTTTACTTTCATTTGTGTATGTTTTTTATTTATATCTGAAAGAAATTCTTCCTTTAGTTAAATCATAAGGGGACATTTCAACTCTGACCTTGTCACCCGGCAGAATACGAATGTAATGCATACGCATCTTTCCTGAAATATGTGCTATTATCACATGACCGCTGTCCAACTCCACTCTAAACATGGCATTGGATAAAGCCTCAATAATAGTACCTTCTTTTTCAATTGCTGTTTGCTTTGGCATAGTTAAAATCCTTATAATTAATTGTTTTTGTTTTTACCCTCAATATATTCAAAAGTTGACAGAACTTCGGGTTTGTCTCTCTTTACAGCGACGGTCAATTCGAAGTGAGCTGAATTTTTCTTATCAGCAGTGCTAACTGCCCAGCCATTTTCGTGCAGATAGATAGCTTTCTCTCCAGCATTAATCATCGGTTCAATACAGATAGTCATACCTTCGATAAGTTTCTTTCCCTTTCCGGCAATACCGTAGTTGGGAACTTCAGGCGATTCGTGCATAGTCCTGCCAATACCATGGCCTACCATTTCACGAACAGCTGAGAAGCCGAAACTCTCTATATATGACTGTATTGCGTGTCCAATATCTCCTATTCTGTTTCCAGCCACAGCCTGCTCTATCCCGAGATAGAGAGACTGTTTGGTAACTTCAAGCAGCTTCTTGTTTTCATCACTTATATTTCCTACAGGGAAAGTATAAGCAGAATCACCATAAAAGCCTTTATATACGGTACCGCAATCGACAGAAATTATATCTCCCTCCCTCAAACGGTAATCTGATGGAAAACCGTGTACCACAACATCATTCACAGAAAGACATAATGTGTATGGAAAACCGCCATAACCGAGAAAACCTGGTTCAGCTCCATTGTCTCTGATAAAAGTTTCGGCAATTTTATCAAGCTCCATTGTTGTCACACCGGGAACAATATGCTTGCCTACTTCGGCCAGAGTCTTTGAAACCAAAATCGCGTTTTCTTTTAGAATCGCTATGTCTTCGTCGGTTTTAATTCTGATCATTTTTTAGATATTAAAAGTTACATTCCCGAACGACCTTTAAGTCGTCCTGTTTTCATCAAACCGTCATAGTGTCTCATCAACAAATATGATTCTATCTGCTGAAGTGTATCCAACACTACTCCTACAAGGATAAGCAAAGAAGTACCTCCGTAAAACTGAGCAAACTGATTGTTTATCCCGAACATCATAGCAAAAGCCGGTAGTATAGCCACAATCGCCAAAAAGAATGATCCCGGCAGGGTTATACGCGACATAATTGCATCCAGATACTCGGAAGTTTTCTTACCGGGTTTAACACCGGGAATAAAGCCTCCGTTTTTCTTCATTTCCTCAGCCATCATAGTGGGATTAACGGTTACAGCCGTATAAAACCATGTGAAAAGGATAACCATAACGGCGAAAATGAAATTGTACCAGAAACCGGTGAAATCGCTTAATGTAGCCGCAAGACCTCTCGACGCATCAAAGCGGGAAAGGAGAAGAGGAAACATCATGATAGCCTGTGCGAAGATAATTGGCATTACGCCAGCCGCGTTTATCTTCAAAGGTATATACTGACGAACTCCACCATATTGTTTGTTACCGATAACTCTTTTTGCATATTGAACCGGAACCTTTCTCTGTCCCTGAACCAATGCTATCGTCGCAACAAAGACAAAGAAGAGTATCAGCAGCTCTACGATGAACATTAAAATGCCACCGGTAGTCTGATTTACTCTCTGAGCGCCTTCTGCAAATAAAGCAAAGGGGAGACGAGCGATAATTCCGACCATAATGATAAGGGAAATACCATTACCCAATCCGCGATCTGTAATGCGTTCTCCCAACCACATAATAAACATCGTACCCGCAATGAGCACTATTGTCGCAAAAATATTATATGAAAAACCAGAGATAAGGAACGCTGATGCCGGCAATTGTGCATGCATATTAGTGATATATGCAGGTCCCTGCAATGCAAGGATAACAATGGTCAGATAACGAGTCCACTGATTCATCTTCCTACGACCGCTCTCACCCTCTCTCTGCATTCTTTGGAAATATGGAACCATAACTCCGAGAAGCTGAATCACGATGGAAGCAGAAATGTAGGGCATAACACCTAACGCAAAGATTGATGCATTACCGAAGGCACCGCCGGAAAACATATCCAGCAGGCCGAGAAGGCCTGTTGATGCCTGATTCTTCAAATTGGTAAGCTGTGTAGGATCTATTCCGGGCATCACGACAAAACTGCCCAAACGATAGATTAGCAAAAGAAGAAATGTGTACCAAATTCTCTTGCGAAGCTCTTCAATTTTGAAGATATTCTTTATGGTTTCAAAGAATCTTTTCATTAGATTAAATTATTGTTGCTTTACCTTCCAAAGCTTCGATTTTTGCAATCGCAGATTTTGAAAAGGCATTGGCAGTTACTTCTATCTTAGATTTTAATTCACCATTACCCAAAATTTTCACATTGTCATTCTTAGATACAAGTCTTGCATCAAGAAGAGTTTCAATGGTTATTACATTGATATTCAACTTTTCGCTAAGAGCCTGTAATGTAGAAAGATTGACACCTTTATATTCAACTCTTGTAGGATTCTTAAAACCAAACTTGGGGAGGCGTCTCTGAATGGGCATCTGTCCACCTTCGAAGCCTTTTTTACGAGAATAGCCTGAACGAGATTTGGCGCCGTTCATACCGCGACCGCACTGGCCGCCTCTGCCCGAGCCTTCACCTCTACCAAGACGCTTTCCTGTTTTATTTGAGCCTGCTGCAGGCTGTAATGTATGTAATTTCATCATTTCTCCTCCTTTAAATTTCTTCAACTTTTACAAGATGCAGAACTTTTTGAATCATACCCTTATTTACAGGATTGAGTTCAAGCTCTACGGTTTCATGCATACGGTGGATTCCGAGAGACTTAAGATTTGCAATCTGTCTCTGGGTGGCACCATTTTTACTTTTAATTTGCGTTACTTTTACTTTTGACATTGCTATTCCTCCTTAACCTTTAAAAACTCTTTGCATCGGAATACCGCGAACACCTGCTACAGTATAAGCATCACGCATCTGAGTCAAAGCAGCTATAGTGGCTTTAACTAAGTTGTGAGGGTTTGACGATCCTTTTGACTTAGCAAGGATGTCGTGAACTCCAACTGATTCAAAAACCGCGCGCATAGCACCTCCGGCCTTTACTCCTGTTCCCGGGGCAGCAGGTTTCATAAATACTTTTGCTCCACCGTACTTAGCTTCCTGCTCGTGGGGAATAGTTTCTTTGGAAAGAGGAATCTTAACAAGATTCTTCTTTGCATCTTCAATACCTTTTGATATTGCAGTAGTTACCTCATTGGCCTTTCCGAGGCCATATCCGACAACGCCTTTTTCGTCTCCGACAACAACTATTGCAGCGAAGCTGAAGTGACGCCCACCTTTGGTTACTTTAGTAACTCTCTGAATAGCAACCAATCTGTCTTTCAATTCGAGATCGGTGGTTTTAACTCTCTTTACATTATTTTCTGCCATAGTCGTATTAGAATTTTAGACCGCCTTCGCGGGCAGCTTCTGCCAAACTTTTAACTCTTCCGTGATATAAATAGCCGCCGCGATCAAATGAAACGGTACTGATACCTTTTTCAGATGCCTTTACAGCAGCATATTTGCCTACAATTTTCGCAACTTCAGTAGGGTTCTTTCCTTTTACCTCTTCGATTAAAGATTTATCTTTTGAGGAAGTAGAGAGTAAAGTAACACTATTGATATCGTCGATAAACTGAACATAGATTTGCTTATTACTTCTGAAAACAGACATTCTCGGTCTTTCAGAAGTCCCGTTTACAACTTTGCGAATACGGTAACGGATTCTTTGTCTTCTTTCAATTTTTGTTATAGCCATAAATCTTCTCCTTATTATTTAGCGCTGGCCGACTTACCGGCTTTACGACGAAGTTGTTCACCTACAAACTTAATACCTTTACCCTTATACGGCTCAGGTGCACGTAATGTGCGTATCTTAGCAGCCACCATTCCAAGCAACTGCTTGTCATAGCTTTTAAGAACAAGTACAGGATTCTGTCCTTTCTTAACAGGTTCAGCTTCACCTTTTATCTCTTTAGGGAGCTGAAAGTGAATATCGTGTGAGTAACCAAGGCTCATTATAAGTATCTGACCCTGAGCCTCTACGCGGTAACCAACACCGATAAATTCCTGTCTGATAGTAAACCCTTCTGAAACTCCCAAAACCATATTATGAATCAAAGCACGATAAAGACCATGCATTGATCTGTGGCGGGGAAGGTCTGTCGGACGCTCTACTTTAATTATGTCCCCCTCAACAGAAACCTTGATGTCAGGATTAACTTTCTGACTCATTTCTCCGAGCGGGCCTTTAACCTTTACCACATTCTCGGCGTCAACTGTAACGATGACTCCTTTGGGCAGGTGTACAGGCAATTTTCCAATTCTTGACATTATTTCAATATTTAATTATTCATTAATAAACATAACAAATCAATTCTCCTCCGATATTCTGCTCTCTTGCTTCTTTGTCGGTCATAACACCTTTGGAAGTAGATACGACAGCAATACCGAGTCCGTTCAAAATACGAGGCATTTTTTCAACACCGACATATTGTCTCAGACCGGGTGTACTGATACGTTGAATTTTTCTAATAGCAGCCTGTTTGGTATCGGGATGATACTTTAAGGCCAATTTAATAGTGTTGTAGGGTGTTCCCTCAACAATTTTGTAGCTAAGGATGTAACCTTTCTCGTGTAAAATACGAGTAAGCTCCACCTTCATCTTAGATGCAGGTATCTCTACAACCTTGTGGCCTGCGAGATATGCGTTTCTAACTCTCGTTAAAAAATCTGCGATTGGATCAGTCATTTTAATCTTTTTTAATAGAACCCGACATCATACAGATGCCCGATATCCAATGTTATTAATATTATAAGTAGTTTACCAACTTGCTTTTCTTACACCCGGGATGAGGCCTTTGCTTGCCATTTCCCTGAACTGAATACGGCTGATGCCAAATGTGCGGATATATCCTTTCGGACGACCGGTGATGGAACAACGGTTGTGCAGACGACAAGGTGACGAGTTCTTAGGAAGTTTATCCAAAGCTGCCCAATCTCCTGCTTCTTTTAATGCTTTGCGTTTCTCTGCATACTTGGCACATAGTTTTGCGCGTTTCACTTCGCGTGCCTTCATTGATTCTTTTGCCATATATTATTATTATTTCTTATTCTTAAAAGGCAATCCAAATTCGCGAAGAAGTGAATATGCTTCTTCGTCATTCTCTGTGGAAGTAACAAAAGTTATCTCCATTCCGAGAACCTTTGTAATCTTGTCAATATCAATTTCAGGGAAGATAATCTGTTCCTTGATTCCAAGGGTGTAATTTCCTCTTCCATCAAACTTTTCGCTGATACCGTTGAAGTCTCTGATACGAGGAAGTGATACTGCTATAAGTCTCTCGAGAAACTCATACATTTTTGCAGAACGAAGGGTAACTTTAACTCCGATGGGCATCCCCTTACGAAGTTTGAAGTTAGAAATATCTTTCTTTGAATAAGTAGCTATAGCTTTTTGACCTGTGATAGTCGTTAACTCATTTTGAGCTACTTCTACAAGTTTCTTGTCTCCTGTAGCGGTACCGACACCCTGATTTATAGTGATTTTTTGAAGCCTTGGAACTTGCATAATTGTCTTAAATCCAAAGTCCTTCATCAACTTAGGGACGATCTCTTCTTTGTATTTCTTCTGAAGGGTAGGGACATATCCTTTGATTTTTACTTGCCCTTCGCTTTTCTTTTCTTGAGCTTTTTTTGCCATTACTTAATCTCCTCTCCAGATTTTTTAGCGTAACGAACCAATTTTCCTTTTTCACCTACACGGCGACCGATTTTGGTAGGACCGCCTTTTGAAGGATCTACAACTTGCAGATTGGAAATATGGATTGCTGCTTCTTGTTTAATAATACCACCTTGGGTGTTTTTAGCATTGGGTTTGGTATGCTTGCTAACCATGTTGATACCTTCAACTATGGCGCGATCGTCTTTTTTAATAACCGTCAGAACTTTTCCGGTTTTACCCTTATCGTTCCCTGTGTTAACAAAAACAACATCTCCCTTTTTAATATGTAACTTTTTATTCATATCTTTTACCTCCATATTATAATACTTCAGGTGCCAAAGAGACAATCTTCATATAATTTTCACGGAGCTCTCTGGCCACGGGGCCAAAGATACGAGTACCGCGAACTTCACCCTGATTATTTAATAACACACATGCGTTATCGTCAAAGCGTATATAAGAACCATCTTGACGACGGATTTCCTTTTTAGTGCGAACAACAACGGCTTTTGAAACCGTGCCTTTCTTAGCATCTCCACCGCCTGGTATAGCGGATTTTACGGCAACGACTATTTTGTCACCGACAGTAGCATAACGACGGCGGGTACCTCCGAGAACTCTTATACAAAGAACCTCCTTAGCTCCACTGTTATCTGCTACCTGTAAACGTGTTTCTTGCTGTATCATAGCCTATTTAACTTTTTCTACGATTTCTACTAATCTCCAGCATTTGGTTTTACTCAAAGGACGAGTCTCCATAATGCGTACTGTATCACCTTCGTCACACTCGTTCTTGTCATCTTGTGCGACGAATTTGGTGGTTTTATTTACGAATTTACCGTAAATGGGGTGTTTCTCTTTACCTTTAACGGCAACTATTATGGTTTTATCCATTTTGTTGCTTACCACAACCCCGATTCTTTCTTTGCGTAAATTTCTTTCCATAAACTACTTTGTTTCGTTTTTTTCAACTTCACTCAAAACTGTGAGCATACGGGCGATATCTTTTCTCGCCTTTTTAATTTTTGAAGTATTATCCAATGGAGAAATTTTATGATTCAACTTGGTCTGAATCAAATTAGATTTTTCAACTTCAACACGTTCACGCAGGTCTTTCACTGCCATTTCGCGAATTTCGCTTGTTTTCATTTTTAATCCTCCATCAAATTATTGTTCAACATAATCTCTACGTACTACAAACTTGGTAGTTACAGGTAGTTTCTGAGCACCTAAGCGAAGAGCTTCTTTAGCCACTTCCAATGGAACTCCTTCTGCTTCAATAAGCATACGACCGGGGGTTATAGGGGCAACGAATCCTTCAGGATTACCTTTTCCTTTACCCATACGCACTTCGGCAGGTTTTTTTGTGAAAGGTTTGTCAGGGAATACGCGAATCCATATTTGACCTTCACGCTTCATGTAACGAACTACAGCCTGACGAGCAGCCTCAATCTGCTGACCGGTGAGCCAGCAAGACTCAAGAGTCTTAATTCCAAAGGATCCAAAAGCAAGTTCTGCACCTCTGTGAGCCTTGCCTTTCATACGACCTTTTTGCTGCCTTCTAAACTTTGTTTTTTTTGGTTGTAACATTGTTTTATACAGTTTTAACTATAATACAAATTTACTTAACTTCCTATCTATCAGACAAATAAGCATATTTTGCCCTTTTAGACGGGATGCAAAGATATAAATAATATTTAATATGCAAATATTTTTTATCAATTTTCGACAAGAAAATTTGATAGTCAATTATAGCGAATTCAACGAGTTATGAATATTAGAACTCTTCCGATAAATTCATTTTCGACAAGAAAAGCAAATTGTTTTTATCATATATATAGTAAGGTGTCTAAAATCTATTTTGGCATCCTCACATAAAAAACAAATCCGTTCTCCTCATACATAAAAGAAGCGCCGTCAATTTTAGATATGAATTCTTCTATTTTTTTAGGATCGTTTTTAATAACGAAATAGCATGGTCTGTCTATATCTCCCTTAGATAAATAATCAAAATCATCACAGGTATTTTGGGGCCGACGATCAGAATAGAAATAATGAGCATAACTCTTTTCGCGAGGATAAATATAACACTCCTCCCCCTTTTTACTCAAATAAAAATCCACAGCAGGCGCCTGACTGTACTTTTCTACCTCCCCGACCACAGATAGCATCGTGGTAAAAATGAAGAATACCGATCCGATGAGAAGAATTGATAAATTTTTCATACTACGCATCTTCCCGAAACGGACACAGAATACGACAGTGCATATTATCAATACTATTCCGATAAGGGGCTCATAACCCACCCACTGAGATGTAGCTTTCATACTGTTGAGAGTATATGGATCGCTCACGAAAGGATAGAGATGTACTTTAATTTTATCAAAAAGGGTCACTGCTGTAATGGCTATTCCGAACAGAGAGGCGATAATTATCAAAAGTGTCTTTATATACCCTTTAAAGGCAATTTTACCCTCAAGCATATAATAGACAGAATATGCTGCAAGGAATGTCAGAGGGAAATAGCAGAACGAGGAATAGTGTATGATTTTGGTCCTTACAATGGTAAAAAGAATCAGCACCACCCAGAAACTTATCATCATCCATCGAAACATATCTGCAAGGCGTTGGTTGTTCTCGCGAAGCAATATTCTCCTCCGAAAGACAGGAAGTGCCAAAATCGAAGCAGGAAATACCCCGAAGAACAATATCACAAAATGATAAAGTAGGAACCCGCCGTGACCGGCATCCTTCGTTTCAAAGAGCCTGATTTGGTATTGGATGAAATCCTGAATTATGGAGTAGTGCCCTGAGGCAATCTGAAGAATGAACCATGCCCCTCCCACTACGCAGAGTACTGCAATATACACCGCCACATCCTTCCATCTGAAAGAGAAATGGAACTTGTTCCACGCGAGATATACTATAAAAGTAAGGACGAAAATAAGGAGAGCCACCGGACCTTTGGTCAATATGCCAAGCCCGATAAACATCGCAGAAAGGGCGGCAGAGAGCATGAGATTCCTCCTCTCCTGCTTGTCCGCATATCTTGAGAAAAAATAGATACCGAGGAAGATAAAGAGATTGAACCACGGATCGATAATCCCCGACTTGAAATAAAAGAATGGGAAAAATGATGCTGCATAGAGGATGGTCCAGAGCAATCCGAATTTCTCATCTTTCGTCTTTCTTCCTATGTTAAACAGTACCAAAAGAGTGATTATTCCAGCTATTGCATTGGGAAAACGGGCGGCAAACTCGCCGACTCCGAACACTTTCATAGACAATGCCTGCATCCATATAAATAGAGGTGGCTTTTCCCAAAAAGATTCAAAATTAATCTGCACATTTAACAAATCTCCTGAAACAAGCATCTCTCTTGCTGATTCGGCAAAATTTATTTCATCCCAATCGAAAAGTCTCACATTTCCTAACCCCGGAAGGAACAATGCTGATCCTACTATAAGAATAGATATTTGAATAATCAATAATCTCTTGTTCATAATTTATAGATTTTTCGGTTTATTTCTAAAAAGGAGCGATTTTTTCGCTGCAAAATTCCAAATAAATACCAAAACGGTGGTAATAATCTTTGAAAGTATGTAGTACAGACCCAGTTTATCCGTAAAAAGCCACATAAATCCATTGGTAAGAAGAAGTCCTACTGCACCTATTATAAGGAAAACGGAAAATTCTGCATATTTGTTTTTCAAGTTTCTGTTATCGAAAACCCACAATATGCTAAAAAGGTATGTAATTACAAGACCTGTTAAAAAACTTATGGTAGTGGAGACAAGATAGTGAAGTCCTCCCCACTCTGTCAAGGCATATAAAAGCCCTGTATCGACAGCAAATGCCACACCTCCTGATACAAAATATCTGATTATCTGCACCCATATCTTTGTTGACGGGTTTTTGAGCAAAACATCAAACAATTGTTTTAGAGAATATCCCATTTTAGAAGAGTTTGGATTTCATAAGATGCCATTTGCAGAGGCGATATACAAGAGATACCCTCAATACCCCCAATCCATAAACGGAACTCCTTTTTAAATTTATAGAGGAAGCATCATCGAAGTATTTTGTGGGGCATGTAACCTCACCTATCTCATAACCGGCATAAAAAATCTGAGCGGCCATCTCATTGTCGAAGACGAAATCATCAGAATTAATATTGTACTTAATCGATCGAAGAACCTCCGAGGAAAAAGCGCGATATCCGGTATGGTATTCAGAAAGCTTCTGATTAATAAGGATGTTTTGAGTAAGGGTTAGAAAACGATTTGCAATGTATTTTATGATAGGCATACCCCCTTTTAAAGCCCCTTTACCGAGTATGCGTGAGGCAAAAACCACAGGATAGACACCGTTTGCGATTATGTATGCCATAGATTCTATCAGCTTAGGGGTATATTGATAGTCCGGATGGAGCATTATCACTATGTCGGCACCGAGTTCAAGTGCCCTATTATAGCAGGTTTTCTGATTTCCTCCATATCCTGTATTTTTCTCATGAACCAGCACCTCTTTTATACCAAGCTCTCTCCCTTTTTCTGCCGTATCATCTCGCGAATGGTCATCAGTAAGGATCACTTCATCCACTACATCCATAGGTATCTCTTTATAGGTCTGTTCAAGGGTTTTTTCTGCATTGTATGCAGGCATTACCACAATTATTTTTTTCCCGTGTATCATATTATCACATATTTCGTTCTGCAAAAGTAAGATTCTTTTTAGTATTATTCACATATATTGTGTGGTGTTTTAATTACCTTTGCACGGGTTATGAGAAAAACACATTTGATAATTATATTGACGGGGTTACTCATTGTTCCTGTTTTGGGTTATGCTCAGGACATGGGGACACCTATGAAATATATTATGGATGGAAAGGACACCATTTATACAGATGACATCCCACCGGCGTATAAAAAATATGCAGAAAAAGGTAAGAACAAAGGTAAACAATGGAGAAAATATTATCGTCTCGTTCATAATTTTTCTAAAGCATACCCGTATGCGCTACTTGCCAAGGAAAAAATCGGAGAGGCTGATGTATATCTTGAATCGCACAATCTAAACGCAAGGGAAAGGGAAAAGTTCCTATCGAAATTTCAGGAGAGTCTATTCGACACTTTCGAAAAGCCGTTGAAAAATCTCACTTTCTCTCAGGGAAGACTGCTACTTAGATTAATAGACCGCGAAGTGGGACTTAATTCATATTATATTATAAAAAATTACCGAGGAGGTGCAGCAGCAGGATTTTGGCAAGGAATAGCCAAGATATTCGGCTCCGATCTGAAAAAGCCCTACGATAAATACTCTGAAGATAAAGACACCGAAGAGCTGGTCTTAATCTATCAGAAAGGCGATTTCAACTCCCTCTACATCTCCATCTTCGGCAAATTCCCCCCATTACCCGCCGCATTGCCGAAGGAGGGAAACGACTACCCACAGAAGATGACAAGGATTAATTAAAATTCCATATCGCATAAAAGGCGATGAATATACTTCTATGATAAGATTTTAAGTAAAATAAATAAAAAAATATAAACAATAATTTTATCTTTGTTGTTATATAATCATATAATTATAACAAAATGAAAAAGTATGTATGTAAAGTATGCGGCTATGAATATGATCCGCAAGTAGGTGATCCTGATGCAGGTATAGCTCCTGGTACTCCATTTGAAAAACTTCCGGCCGACTGGACTTGTCCTCTTTGCGGAGTGGGAAAAGAGGATTTTGAAGAGGCATAAACAGTCGTTACTCGGCTTTAACTCTAAGTATTTCGCTCCACTTAGTGGTGTAGCACTGTGAAAGGTGGTTTCGGTTCATTTTTATCCCATCAAGAGTCTGTGAACCAAGACACAGAGTGTGTGTTCCGTTTTGAGCATTGATGGCATCAATGGTCTTCATAAGTTTAGTATGTTTGGGACGGTCGAGCGTGTCGAAAAGATTCGGCTGAACATCTATGGCGGGAATAATACCGGAAAGTATTACTCCTGCTTTTTTATATCCGTATCCTTTTCTGAACAGCATAGAAAGTGTCTCCAATACCGATTTATTAATCTCAAGGGTACTATCTGTCGCCACAGGAAATGTTATCATTTTCCCCTCAAACTGCTGAGGAACATCTATCTTATGGCGATTCGTAAGGACAAATACAAGTGCATGATGGCAAGCACTTTTCTGATGTCTCAGCTTTTCACAGGTCATACCTGCAAACAAAGATACCTGCTCCGACAACTCATCAAAATCAAATATTTCCTTAGCAAAACTTCGTGAAATGCAAATCTGCTGCTTGTCAGCCACCTCTGTCTCCATTTTTATACACTCCTCCCCTCGGAGTTCCCTCCAAGTATTGAGCCCCGGCTTTCCCATCTCCCTCTGTACTCTTTCGGGGTTCATCATACTAAAATCATAAGCTGTATTTACGCCGAAGGCCATGAGCCTCTTGCTGAATTTTCTCCCTATCCCCCAGACATCTCCTATGGGAAACCTTCTCAACACCTTTTCGATATCCTCCGGACGGTGCATAAAACACCCTCCTTGCAGTTTAGGATACTGCTTGCAGAGTTTGGAAGCGATTTTCGCCAGTGTCTTAGTGGGAGCAATACCTACCGAAACAGGGATTCCCGTACATTTAAAGCATTTTTTTGATATTGCTTTCGCCAATGTATCAAACCCTTCCGATGAAAGGTTCATACCATGCAAATCAAGGAATGCCTCATCTATGGAATAAATTTCGATAGCGGGAACCATGCCTCTGAGGATGCTGTGAACGCGATTTGACATATCTCCGTAAAGGGCGAAGTTCGATGAAAAGACGGTTACATTGTTCTTCAGAACAATATCCTGAATCTGAAAAAGAGGTGCTCCCATCTTGATTCCGAGAGCTTTCGCTTCATTGCTTCGCGAAACTGCGCAACCGTCATTGTTCGAAAGAACGATAACAGGCTTTCCGTTGAGAGAAGGATTAAACACGCGCTCACAACTCACAAAGAAATTATTGCAGTCAGCAAGGCCGTACATTACAATTTTCTTATTACATATCTTACCACTCCCCAGATGACGAAATCGTTCTCCTGAGTCACTTTTATCGGCTTGAATTTCTTATTTGCAGGGACAAGCATCGCATAGCCGGAGTGAATCTGAAGATGCTTTAATGTAAATTCTCCGTCAATAAAGCAAATCGCCACACATCCGTCGTACGGCTCCACAGATTTGTCCACGACAAGAATATCGCCATCTCCTATTCCGTCATCAATCATACTGGTCCCTGTGACACGGGCATAAAAAGTAGAAGCAGGATTTTTGACAATTTCGGAAGTAATGTTGAGACTCATCTCCGAAATATCCTCTGCAGGGGAGGGGAAACCGGCTCGTATCCCCTCCGCCAGAGGCAATTTTAACTCTTCCTGTGAAACATTATATATCTCAATTTTTCCCATTTTTCAGACCCAATTCCTCAAGAATATAGTTCATTCCCGCATACTTATCGAGAATATAGAGAACATATCTGATATCTACATTTACACATTTGCTGTACTCCGGATGAAAATATGCATCTCCGCACAAAGATTCCTTGTTTCCATCAAAAGCAAGACCTACCAATTCACCCTTTGCATTCATTACGGGGCTACCAGAATTACCACCTGTAATATCGTTGTTTGATAGAAAATCGACACTCATACGACCATTCTTGTCGCCCCATCTTCCCCAATCTTTTGCCTCAAGAAGTTCTTTTTGGCGAGGTTTCAATGTGAACTCATAATCGTCCGGATTATATTTGTCGAGGATACCCTCAGTGGTGCTCACCTCCGAATAATAAATACCGTCAGATGGGTTTATGGGGCCCACATTTCCATAAGTAAGCCTCATAGTGGAATTGGCATCGGGATACTGAACGATACCCTTATCGCACTTCATCTCATACAGGGCATTGGTGTATTGTTTTTCCAAAAAACTGATTCCGCGGTCTTCACCTTTTCTCCTCTCCACAGAGGCAATTTCATGATTGAAATCATAAATAGAGGTGGAAAAAAGAATTTTTAACATAGGATCATTTTTAATCTCCTCCACAGTACGGGATTTAGAGAAAAACTCATCAAATTTCTCTTTAGAAGTCAGATACGAATTGTCCCACGCAAAACTCAGCAAATCATTTATATTGCCATGGAACTGTTCAAGAGAAGAAATAAGAGATTCTCCCCACCCCTCTTTTCCCACATTTTCTATAAAAGTCTTAATAGAATAGAAAAACAAATCTTTTTCCACCCTTGTGTCGATCTGAGCATATATCTTGTCGGCATATTTAAGAAGAATATCTATCTCTTTCTGCGAAGCCGTCAAAGAATCATACTTACATTTATCCGTATAGACACTGCTGTCAGGCTGCCTGACATCGATACAACTTCTTATCAATGTCTTGATTTTCATCGAAAGGGTAAACAGATAAGTACTTCTGACAAATGTCTCACGATAATATGCCATCTCTTTCTCCAGTTTCTCAACTCCCGAATACATTTTACCCATATCGGCAAGAAGTGTTCCCCATTTCTCTTCTCTTTCGGGATAGGAATCAATCCAGTTTTGAAGTTCTATCTCTTCCTTCTCTTTAAGAGCGACCACTGAGTATCTTCTGTAAGTGAGAATCTCACCCTCGTTAAGCTCCTGTACATTACTCAGGCTGAAATACTTATCGGCATATTTCAGTCTGATGGCAGGGTCTGTAACCATCCATGAGTCCATAATATTGAGCTGATGGCGTCTGATCTTGGTGGTAATAGGATTAATTACTTTTTCTATCTGATTTACTCCGAATGAAGAGTTATATCTGTTAGTCCTTCCCGGAAAGCCGAGAATCATAGTAAAATCACCTTTTTTAACCCCTGCAGTGGATATTTTCAGATAATTGCGAGGCACCAATGGGACATTGTCCTTTGAATATTCAGCAGGCTTGCCATCGACAGAAGCATACACCCTGTACATAGCAAAATCGCCCTTATGCTGCGGCCATTCCCAATTATCGGTATCTCCTCCGTAAGCAGCTATAGATACAGGGGGAGCCGCCACCAAACGAACATCCTTATAAACATCATACAAAAACATATAATGCTTTTCACCCCTCCACATACCCGAGAGCATAGCCTCATATCCATACTCTTGTGAATATTTCTTCTCAAGGATGAAACATAATTTTCTTGAACCTATATTCCTTCCGGCAGCCTCTTCTGCAGCTTTCAAACTATCTACCTCCTCACTTATATCAATCACTTTCCTCAAAAAATAGATTCCTTTGCCCGGGATAGGCACCTCCTCAGACATACTCATCGCCCAAAAACCATCTTCAAGATAGTTGTGCTCAGGGGTACTTATCGAATGGACATCGCCGTATGCGCAATGGTGGTTTGTAATCAGCAGACCGTTGTTTGAAATCATACTTCCTGTACATCCGAAATCAAGGGCTACCACCGCATCCGAAAGAGATACTGCGTTTTCATCGTAGATAACATTGGGCGGAAGCCTTAGTCCGGCTTTTTTCATCTTACTCATCAGCCCTTTCTCGATAAGATTAACCATCCACATCCCCTCATCTGCTGTGGATACTGAGGGGATAGAGATAAGTATTGCGGCAGCTATTATTAAAATTATTTTTTTCATTATTTTACTTTTACGACCTCTCCTTTTGCTTCAAAGTGGAAACGAGCATCTTCCTCTTTAACATTATCATTAGAGTAGGTAATAGTCCATTTGGGCTGATTTATTAGTTCTAAAACTTTGTCGGCACTGATATCATCGGTGCAGTAGCGAATCTGAATAGTAGGCACATTTTCTTCGTTTAGGACAAGATAAATACCAATAATTCCGTCGTGCCTTGAAAGATGATTACTCAGATAGGGAAGATTACGAAGAGTGATGGGCTTCTCATAATTCATATCTGAATACGACATTATCTCCTGTGATTTTCCGTTATATTTTTCCACTCTATGCTTAAATTCAGCCTTAAACGGCTTGAACATAGCCTCAAGATAGGGACGGATGGCGATCGTATCGGCACCTTCTTCAAGTTTAATAAATTTATAATCTATTTTGGTATCCTTAAATCCACCTCCGTGAACAGGCATTTTGAGAACTTTCATATTGACTGTCTTTTTAAGAAACTCCTCATCTATCGGTTCATCAATATCCATATATATCTTCACAATAAGAGGGCAGGCGTACTGAGTGGATAGACCATAATATTTACGGCCGGTCTCCCTAAACTGCAAACCGAGATAATTGGGATCCATCTTATCATACATATTTTCCGTACGGATAGTTATAACCTTCACCTTTTCCACACCCTTTTCAGGAGAAGAAATTCTGAAACTTGTAGGGGTATATACCGATTTTTGAATAGCCTCTTCAGAAGTCTGCTTAGGATTGTAACTAATCACCACCTTGCCATGCTTTACAAAGGTCTTCACCCCATAGACACCGGGGATGCGCTCCAATTTGGCTTTAAAAGCCATAGAACTGCCATAACATTTGACAGAACGCATACCTGTCATTTCAAAGGTAGAAAGCTGATCATCGGGAACAAGCTCTGTGTTATTCCACTTCACATCTATGGTAGGAAGCTCCGTAGTCTGTCCCAAATAGAGGGCGAGTGCAAATAGCACTACGACCACAATACCAGGAAGATATACCCCCCATCTCTTTTTAGTAATAGTCAAAGCTTCTTTATTGCAGGAAGAGACACACTCTCCGCAAAGGTTGCAATCAGGAGCAGTTACCCTTGTAAAATCCTTAATTTGAACATGATAAGGACATTTTTTCTCACACACGCCACAGCTATTACATCTGTCGGTATCCCTATATACAGAGAGTAACTGAGGATTGAGCTTAGGCTTGGGAAATAAAATTTCAAGAAGATACCCCATGACACAAGCCACAGATAAAAGAACCACCCAAGGAACATTTACCCCTAAAATAACAAGAACAGCATAAACAAGAATCAGCCCCACAGCCCAAATAGTATATTTGAACAGATTGCTGATAGCCCCAAGCGGGCAAATATACTTGCACCAAAACATATCCACAAGTAGCGAACCGAGGAAAAGCACACCTATACTTATACAAGCCATCCATACTGTTAATTCGCCTTTGAATCCTGTAGCAAACGCATAATAAGGGTCGAAATTTTTACAGAAAAGCTCGCTGCTCGAAAGAGTCATATAAAAGATTAAAAAGAGGAGAGCATATTTTATTATTCTCAGGACCTTGTCCAATACGCTACCTTGGCGGATTGTGAACAATTTGATTTTGAGAGCTCTTCTAAGCTTGACAAACAGCTCATTAATCAGCCCCATCGGGCATATATATCCGCAAAACAGCTTCCCGAAAAGGATAGCCCCTATGGCCAGAGCCACACCCATAATTATCTGCACCATCGTCATACTGCACGCAAGAGTGCCTCTTGTCAAATATGTGGCTAATGTTTCCAAACCTCCCATGGGGCAATACGCCTCAGGATCGGCATTTTTAGTTCCGAATACTTTAGTCAGGAAAATAATGATTAAGGCAAGGGTACCAAACTGCAAAAGATACTTCAGCCAATTTTTTCTGATTGATTTCATTTTATTATTAATTGTTTATTTTGTTATTAAAAAGCAAGACCTACGGTCAAAGCGAGGCGGTGACGATAGCTGCTTGCTGTATTTTCATTAAGTGTAGAGTGAATATTATAACCTGCATTAATATAAATCCTCAAATTCTTCCTCACATCGGGAAGATAAGAATAGCGGAAATCCACCCCTGCTGAAATTTTTCTTGCACTCCAAAAAGCATATTCCTGATTCAAAGGGGCCATAAGCTGATAACTTTCGTTATCCAAAATCTCCCCTGTCTCAATATTTTTCACGGTATTGGCATTGAGCTTCTTCCCCTGAGGGAAAAATGCCGCTTGCGGCTCTATTTCAAAAGAGGATTTCTTCACTCTGAAATATTTAATACCGCTTAAATAGATTTCATTAATATTATAGTCCTGAGTAAAATGGATTGGCGACTCTTTATATTTATTGCTGATTTTTGTATTTCTGTAACCGGCAGTAGCCTCCCATCGTATATCGGTGGAAGAAAGAGCCTTTCTAAAAGTATAATTGAAATTCATATAACCGAAATCACGAACATAACAATTGATAGGTCCCCCATAAGAAACCCACATTCTGATATTGGAATCAGGATCAAGCTCCTGCCTCTGTAAATACTTATTACCAAGCATTTTATAGAAAGACACCTCTCCTGTCACACGGTGCTGATTCCCATATTGGAGTATCAACATATCGGAATATGTAAGCTGATTTACCTCTCCGTGTATCAAGTTGTTATAACCCACCTCTGTTTGAATCCCATAATGATAATCGGCATTGAAATTATTAAACAGAGAAAACTCGCCGAATTTAAGATTCAGCTGTAACGATGCATAATAATCGGAATTTTCCTTCCTTCGAGATGAGCCTGAATTGGAAAAACCGGAGCTGTAATAAAGCCACATACCGTAAAGATTGAAGAGATATTTCTCAGTACTCTGATCTATCTGCTTATATTCCACCCTCTCAGTGTTGCGAATATACCCCACATTCAACCCCGCATTGACATTTTGAGAACGAAAGATAAACCCGGGGGAAATATCAAAATTCATATAAGTATTTTTGTTCCTCAAGTCCTTATGCTTGGCCATCAGTCCGATATCATACTTCACACCCACTCCGAGAGAGAAATGTTCTCCTATGGGCACCCCTAAGCCGGCTTCCATACTATAAAGCTCGAAAGACATATTGCCCGGGATAGAGTCAGTCATCATAAAAGGAGTTTCATAAGGATTGACAAGCCCTCTCCAGCGACTTCCTGTCATAAAAGAGTAATTATAACCAAACCTCCCGTAAAGGAATACATTACCTAGTTTCGAGTAGGACTCCACATTGAACAATCCTCCAAAATTAGTTTCAGGATCAAATATATTTCGATACGAGCCAAAATCATATTTTGCCGAAATAGAGGCATCCGTGAAAGAATTAAAATTCTTAAGGATACCCTCATTAAAAGTCAATCCAGAATAATTTTTCGAAGAAAGCCACTGATTCTCCCACCTGATAATATCGAGTGAATAAAGATTCTTCTCCGAAATTTTTTCTTGAGCATTCAAAATAACTGCCACAAAGAAAACAAATGAAAATGTAATTATTTTTTTCATGGCTATTATTTTTTAAGTCTCGGAGCAGGAGTACTGTCCGGAATAAAATCTTCACTTGAATTATTAGTATCCATAAACACCTCTATCCCGTCAAACACACCTTGAAGCGCTCTGGTAATACATTTACCCGAATAGTGAGGCGACCTCATCCACACATAAGAGGCATCCACAGTGCCCGGGAGGCGCTTAATAGCTCCTTCCGGAGAATCGGCACACTCCACCCCATCCATTATCCACTCTTTTGATATATGCCAATATTTCGTACCGGAACTCATTCCGGGTTCGTACCTTTCCCATATATGTGCCTGCTTAAGATATTGGGAAACTCCCATCTTCGGCTTAAACAGAACAATGGCCGGAGAAGAGATAGACATCGCCCATGCACTCCCCTGACCCGTAATGTGACATACCATTCTCGGCACGCCTGCGGCAATCTCATGTCCACTCAGAATATCATCATAGCACCCGAAATGAGAAAGTTCGAGATGAAGCCCCGAAGTAGCCCTGCCGGAATGATCAACCGCCGCCCTCGTGGCAATAACGGAAGATTCCCCGGGAGCTAAAGGGTAAGAAGTACCATTTCCTGGAAAATACCAAAACATCTGAAAAATAGGAATAGTATCAAGCCCTTTCCACGCATTGTTGGATGTAGTAGAGTTTGCAGGATGAATAACCGCAATACATAAAGAGTCGAGAAAAACGACATCCCCATCGGGACCCGAATTGTTGTATATCTCTATATATTGATCTTTAGTATATGCTGCCCCCTCAAGGGTACTCGAACCGTGATAATAAAGCTCTCTTATCACCAAAGGGCTGGGGACAGCCACATTCAAAGTCATATTAATATTGGCAGGAGCGATAGAACCATCGTCAGAGACAATACCTTCATCTATAAGGATGAATTCCGTTTTGGAAGCATTGACCGCAATTCTACTCGATTCGTAATAGCAGGAAGCGAGCAAATCATATTTTCCGGGCTGCACATGAAATTCGACATGCCCGTTCTTATCAGCATTCTTGGTATAGACAAATGGATTAGAACTATTCTGAAGTTTGACGGTTATTTTTGACATATCTATATCCACATCCACATCCGAAGGAAGAGTAATATCTATCTGCAAATCAGCAGAGTTATCAACTTCTCTGATACACGAAACAGAGACCAAAGAGGATAAAAATATTATAATTAAAATTCGTTTCATACCTTCATTATTTAATGGCAATTTTGATCTCGGCTCCGAAATAAATAGGGGTATTCTTATCCTGAGGATAACCGGTCACACTGTTTTTAACCCTCCCTTTGAGATTCAAGAAATTATTGGCATAAAAAGAAATGGAGGCGATTTTCTTAATCTCTTTGGTCAGTCTGATATTCAACAACCCATAAAAAGGATAGCTCTGTCTGAGATAATATGTACTCGTATTGGTGGTGATAATCATATTTTTATATGTATTGTCACGCTCCATATCCTGAGTAAAAGGAGAGACATTTCCTGCCCTATCCATTATATATATGGGATTAATAAATTTTGTGTGCTCTTTATCGTTTATGGCTTGCGTACCTGAAACTCTTGTCCCGTTTTCATCATAATAATAAGGCATAGACTCTCCACCTATTTCATAAAGAGACTGAGATCTATCCATAAATACCATCTGAGCTGACAGCGTGATAACCATCGCTATTTGGGGAATATGGGTAACAAACCGGATATTGGTACTGAGTCTCTCTTTCACCGAGCCGTTGGAAGAGGTCGAAGACCCTCCGTATATCCCCACATAAGGGAAAGAACGCCCGTTAGAGACACCGGGGTAGAGCCTCTGTGTGTTTTCTGCGCTGATACTTCTTATATTCATATACGCACCGCTCACACTTATACTTGTATTTATAGCTTTAATCTTTGCAAAATCAAGGGTAAACTCCAACCCCCATTTATCATTAGTGATACCGTTAACAGGTTTATAATATGACATAAAAGTCGTATCGGAGAAAAATGTAAGGAATTTATCACCCACATACACCGTGTTGTTTTTATAAACAGGATGGGACCCTGAAGGGATATTTTGATATTCAAGCTTCCCATTGACCATTTTATAACCATATCTTCGGTATTGCATCGGGGCATATTCCTGAACGAAACCATATCCGTTTTCCATTTTTTCATTGAAATAGACTAAAGATCCGTTGACGATTCCTGCATCAAAATCGATACCTGCTTCGAAATTCACCGACTTCTGAGGTTTCAAATCGTTATTGACAGTCTCCACTTTCTTGGTAGTGATTACAGCCAATCCGTAATTATTGGCGCCAAAGTCGTTGTATGAGAATGAAGTCATATCCATATACGCATCTTCGGGGTACAAATATGCCATAGAGGGCATCTTATACGCTATTCCCCATCCCGCACGCACACTAAGAGACTTAAATCCTTTTTTCTTCTTGATAATATCATATTTCAGATTGAACCGAGGTTCAACACAGAAAAAATTGTCAGTATTGATTTTTTGTGCGGAAATAGCATTAATTCTCGCACCTGCCTGAATTTCAAGGAGTGTTTTGCCGATAGGGAGCTTGAAATTGTCCTCTAAAAAAGCGGTAAATCTGTGCAAAAATGGAATATCATAGTACGATCTCTCCCTGATTGCAGAATTTGACCCCGGATTAGGGGTCATCTTATAATCAAACACCTTCCCGGAGCCGTTGTTCCCCTGAGCTTTCCATTCAAATCCTATCAGAACTTTATTGGATATTATTCCGTACCTTCCATAGAGGTTGGCTGTAATCTTCGCCTGACCATCCACGGGGACACCGTAAACACTCACATCGGAATAATACTGTTCAGGGGTAAATGCACCCTCTTTTTCGCCCGATTCCATAGAATTGGTAACAGTCGTATATCCGGCATCACCCTGATATTTTTTATTTCTTGAAAATTGATCGGCAATACCTCCGGAAACCAAATATTCGACATTGGTTATATAAGGCTTATTAATAATCCATCTACCATTTACATTCAATCTTATCCCTTTTTCCTTTTGCTGCTCAAGTTCATTAAGAAAAAGATCGGGATCGGAAGATGTAGAGGCGTTGGAATAATTACCGCGAATTTTAATATTGAAAGTAACTTTCTTGGCAAAATTATTAGAATAACCCACCTGAAAATTCAATCTGTCGTAGGCTGAAGCGGGAGTGCGAACATCGTTGTATGCCTTGGCATAATCGACATCGAAATTCATAATACCTGCTTTTTCACCCAAAGAGAGTCCTTTGCCCGCAGAGACTTGCTTGGAGAGGGGATCGGCCTTTATCCTTATTTCCCATGGAGAGATACCCGCCTTGGTCTTTACAATTACCGCTCCGGAAGTCATATCTCCATACTCGGCAGAGGGAATACCTCTTATTACCTCCACAGATTCGACATTGTCGGTAGATACCTGCCTGACATCCACCCCTCCACCGGCAGTAGAAGAGCTGTTCCCCGAATTTGCATTGGCCATAGAACTGGTAGAGAGGCTCTGCATATTGGCATCATTGGAAATAGAGGCACCATCTACGATAAGGGCGGTGCCCAATACATTGGCATTATTGCTTCCGATATCTCGAATGGAAAGAGTATTAACAGATGTAAGAGAAGGATTCTCGGTTACATTGCCCGGTAGGAGCTGCATCACATCTTTTAAACTCGAAGGCTGTATATGTTCAATCGTCTGCTTGGAAATTTTTGAAGAGGAAGTAATCTCCCCTCCCTCTTTAGCAGTAACTACCACCTCCTGGAGGGAGAGACTCGAAACATCCATTTTTACCGAAAGATTTTTAATGTCTTTTTCGATGGTCATGGGCATATCCCGTGTCTCATACCCCAAATTTGAAATCTCTACCGTATATTTTCCGGAAGGTATATCAGTAATGACAAAGTTCCCTTTTTCATCGGTCACAGACCACAATCCCACCTCTTTGACTACCACGGTAGCCATAAACAAAGGGAGATTACTCTCTTTTTCCACAACAGAGCCAGAAATGGAAAACTTTGCCTTGGTTTGAGCAAAAAGAGAGTAATTATATAATAATAATGAAAAAAGGAAAAATATGATTACCCTTTTACCCATTACTCATCGAGAATACAACGAACAGAACATCCTCCGTAAGAAGAACTCATAGCTATAGTTACTCTTTGGAATGTTTTATTATCGGTAAACATTGCTGCTTTAAAGAAAGAAGAAATAGCACCAGTTTCAGAGTTAACCTTATATGAGCCACCCGTAGAGGAAAATATATAACCCGGCATCGCGGCTGCATAAGTACCTGTAATAATAGAGGTATTTTTCATTCTGAAACCACCTATGTTCATATTGATACCATCTGCTTTCATATCAGCAATAGGCGCACCTTTCTGAACTTCGGCATCCCAATAAAGATCAAGAAGAGTTTTTATTTCTGCTTCTGTCGGAATATGCCATCCTTCGGGGCAGATACCCTGGGCTTTTTCAAATGTCTTGTAATTTTCTTCTGTAATAGCTTCTACTCCAAAAATAGTAGCAGCATTGTAGAGGTAACCATATTTAACTACACTGTCGGCCTCAGTCTTGGCAGCAGCAGTGCGGGCATTGGGATACCATATTCCGCTCTCTTCTGAAGGATCAGATGAGGGAGTCTTGCCTGAAGGGAGGTAGCGAAGATTTTCATTCATCCATAATCTTCCGTCTTTCAGCCACTTAACTGCATATTCTACATCGCCGATAGTAACTACGGTAGCCATGGGCTGTTCGATTCCGAAAGAATCAAAATTTCCTTGTGAAGTAGTAAATTTAATATTGTGCACCAAGGCAGCATTTGTCTTATTGAAAAATAGATTTGCTGTCACTAAGGTGGTGCCTGCATGTCCTGAAGATGGGTTCAAAATGTCGGTTTTCACATCTGATTCCACTACCCAGTCATCATTTGACACAACAGTAAATGTGATTATGAATCCCTCCGCACTGGGAGAAGGCTCGATGGGGGTAACATCGATTGAAGATGCAGCACCTGTCTGAGTAATGGTAAAAGTCTCTGTTGAAATATTTTTATCTCCGGTAGCCGTAAATGTAACTGCGTGTGTTACAGGCTGCATTGTCTCATTTTTAGGTACTGTTATAGTAACAGCAGCATCACTTGTACCTGTCGAAGGGGATACTTTTAAAAGACTTCCATCGGGAATTGAAGAACTCCATGCATAATTTGATGTTACCTGAACTGTAACATCACCTCCATCGGCGCCGATATTATCGCCTGAAGCAGAAAGAGTCAGCTTGGCCTCAGGTTTACACGAAACAAGTAATACAGATAGTAAAACTACGATTGCTAAATAAGTTTTTTTCATTTTGACTTGAATTAAATTTATAATAAATGTTTAAAATAATTTTCCGCTACCTCAGGATATGCTTTTTCAAGCTCATGAATTTTCAGGGCCAGCGATTCAGGGGTATCACCGGAATCGACACTGCATTTCGCTTGATAAACAGTACGGCCGCAGTCATATCTGTCGTCTATCGTATGGATGGTAATTCCTGACTCCCTCTCCCCAGATGCGATAACCTCTTTGTGAACAATTTCCCCGTACATTCCCTTTCCTCCATGCTTGGGTAACAAGGAAGGATGAATATTTAAAATCCTGTAAGGATACTTCATAAGGAGATAATCTGGAACTTTCAGTAAAAAACCTGCGAGAATGATGAAATCTATATGGTATTTATCCAAAATAGGGATAAAAATCTCTTCTTTTTGAAAATCGGAATAGGAGAATGTAACAGCGGGAATATTGAATTTTTTAGCCCTTTCAAGGACGAATGCATCTTTTTTATTCGAAAGTATGACACTTATTTTTCCGAAAGAGGAATTTTCAAAATGCCTAATCATATTTTCCGCGTTAGTTCCTGAACCGGAGGCGAATACTGCTATGTTTTTTAACTTAATCATATTTGAATTTACAAAGTTAATTTTAAATTTGGAAAATGGTACAACCGATCCATCATTTGATAAAAATTTCTTTAATCGAAAAATTATTCCTTACTTTGCAATCTATTTGAACAAAAACATTTATTAATTATTAACTAAAATTTTAAACCATGGCAGAAATTGCTTCTAAAGTTAAAGCCATTATTGTTGACAAGTTAGGTGTTGACGAAAATGAAGTTACACCTACAGCGAGTTTTACTAACGATTTAGGTGCAGATTCTCTTGACACTGTAGAATTAATTATGGAATTTGAAAAGGCATTTAATATAACTATTCCTGATGATGCTTCCGAAAAAATCTCTACAGTAGGCGACGCTATTTCGTACATTGAAGAGAAATTAAAGTAATTTTATATACAAGCATGGAGCTTAAAAGAGTTGTTGTTACTGGCATTGGCACAATTAACCCTTTAGGAAACAATATCGGAGAGTATTTCTCTAATTTGGATAATGGGGTGAGCGGAGCCTCTTTGATAGACAGATTCGACACTTCTCTTTTTAAGACTCGGTTTGCATGTGAAATTAAAAATTTTGATCCCGCTGATTACGGTCTCGACAGGAAAGAGATAAAAAAGCTTGACAGATTCACTCAGTACGCCATGGTGGCGTGCGATGAAGCTGTAAAAGATTCAAAAATAGATCTTCAGTCTGTTAATCTTAAAAGAATAGGGGTAATATTGGGATCAGGCATAGGAGGAATTGAATCCTTGTGCCAAGAAATGATGGACTATCGTGAGGGCGAACCCCCTCGCTTTAGTCCTTTTTATATTATTAAGATAATTTCAAATATGGCACCCGGTCAAATATCCATCAAATACGGATTTGCCGGGCCCAATTATACCACTACATCTGCCTGCGCATCCTCTTCACACGCCATAGGTGATGCATTAAACCTTATCAGGCTTGGAAAAGCCGATATGATTTTTACAGGCGGTTCCGAAGCTCCCATTTCTGTGGCTGCTATCGGAGGATTTAATTCGGCGAAAGCACTCTCCACGAACAATGACAATTACCTAACCGCCTCAAGACCTTTTGATCTCACGAGGGATGGGTTCGTTATGGGTGAGGGTGCAGGTATTTTATTGCTCGAAGAGTACGAGCACGCCAAAAACCGCGGGGCGAAAATCTATGCCGAAGTCTGCGGTGCCGGTATGACTGCCGATGCTTACCACATCACTGCACCCCATCCTGATGGGGCAGGAGCGATAGATGTCATGAGACTTGCTATTGAAGATTCGGGACTAAAACCTGAAGATGTCGATTACATCAATGTTCATGGAACTGCTACTCCTCTTGGGGATGTAGCCGAATTGAAAGCAGTCAAAGAATTTTTCGGAGAGCACGCTTATAAGCTGAACATAAGCTCTACAAAATCAATGCACGGACATCTCCTCGGGGCTGCCGGTGCGGTAGAGGCATTGGCCTGCCTACACGCCATTAATTCAGGAACGATACCCCCTACCATAAATTTTGAAACTCCCGACCCGGAGATAGATTATAATCTTAATCTCACCCTGAATAAAGCTCAAAAACGAGATGTGAAAGTCGCCATAAGCAATACATTCGGCTTCGGCGGTCACAACTCCTGCATCGTATTCAGGAAACTTTAATTGTTCAATATCGCATAAGTTATGGTCAACGAAGGCTTCCTCTGAGCCGAGGGACCATTAAGAATAGCTTTTCTATAACTCTCGGCATCGAACGAATAGTAGGTGTTGTTAGAGGAGTTCGTATAAGAATATATGGGACTTAAATAAAGGTCATACTGATTACTGATGTCCTTAACATCCATCCTTATCAGTGCCTGAGTATATGATGTTATGTCACATGTATATTTCTTAAGCGATCTGCTGATGGCCCCGATAGCTGAATTTGTGTAAACTTCATCGAGAAGTCTAAATGATCTTATCGAATCGGTAGCAGCATACCTGAAACAAGGGAATATGGATTGAGGGTATTGATTAGTCACTATATCATAATCTTCAACATCGACTTCATAAGGGAAACTCAAAGAAGCTCGTGAAATGAGAATACTATTTCTTGAATACCCTTTTTCTGCTATCCAGCTGTCTATGGCCTCTCTCAGCTTGACTCCACTTATCATCGGCTTTACCCCCGACATACTTTCAATGTATAATTTATCTGTGGGAGAATCGCTTGCGAGAGCATCGGAGGAGGTACGGATAGAATTAAGTGCGTACCCATACCCTACCATAAATGTCTCGGTAGTGTCGTGCTTGTTAAATCCCCTCTGAGGGTCGGTGAGGTAGTAATTGAGATAGATGTACGAATTGCCCAAAGAGAGATAATTCAGTCTTCCACCCTCTGCCATAATCTCAGGGGTATCTGTGGTGATATATAGCCCTTTTATCCTTTTTACAAACAATGAAACAGAGTCAAATTCGGCGGCAGTGGTAGATAGAAGCTCCTTCCCGAAATTTTCATCCAAATATATTTTAAGAGAATCGTCTCCGAAAAATACCGGAGATCCCTTACTGATGGGGACAGGATCGTAGTCCTTAGATGTAAGAGATGTGTTAAAAAGCATGGTCGAATCCATATCCCTACGAAGACGATATATATATATATTCTGCGCTATCCCCTCCTGATTCTTATTATAAACGACTGTGGAGTCGATGGTCATCCTGATATAGACCGATTTCAATTCGGGATTGATACCGAAATACGAAGAATCGGAGTAGGGACAAATCATTGTAGCAGCACTTGAATACATGGCCCCGAACTGAGGATCGCAAAGACTTCCTATAATCATACTGCTTGAAGAATACCCCTGTATGCTATCGATAGTCGCTATGGAAAGAGGTAAATCGAACCTTGCAGTATCAATTTTCAATATATAATCACTGGAAAGAAACTGCGAACCGAGACTTTTATCATTTTCAATACAAGAAGTAAAAAGAATAAAAGAAGAAACGAGTAGAGATAATGTTATCTTTTTAATCGACATGGGAGGATAGAATTTGATCGTAAAAATTATTGTACTTCTGTATATAGAGTGTATCTGCGGTACTGATTTCAGTGTAAGGTAATACAGGAAGGCCCATTTTATTTATAAATGCTGCAATTTCCGGATTCAGCTCTTCAGTACCTTTTATTATACCGTCTGCATACTGAATGGCAAGTTTAGCAAGATTTATGCCATTGGGCTCTGCCAATAATTCAAGATCCTTACTCTTGACACCTCGCATGGTAATTCTTTTTTTAATATCGGGATCAAATGTATCCTCGATGTGATCGTTGTAAAGAGAAAGAACCACTTTCGCATCGGTGAAAATAGGATCGTTTTTGTATGCTTTTTTAAGATATAACGGTAATATGTGTGAAAACCATCCCTGACAATGTACCAAATCGGGCTTCCATCGAAGTTTTTTAACTGTCTCCAACACTCCGCGGGCAAAAAAAGCAGCCCTTTCGTCATTATCAGCAAAAGTCTTATCATCACTATCGCAATAGATGAATTTTCTATGAAAATAATCCTCATTTTCAATGAAATATATCTGCATCCTCGCCGATGAAATAGAAGATACTTTGATGACTAAAGGACGGTCTGTCTCATTAATGACAATATTCATCCCCGAAAGTCTTATCACTTCGTGAAGCTGGTTACGCCGTTCATTAATACAACCGTAACGCGGCATAAAAGAGCGAATCTCTTTCCCGCTTTCCTGAATCCCCTGCGGAAGATAGCGCCCGAGAATAGAAATTTTCGATTCGGGCATATAAGGAAATATCTCGGAATTTACGAACAAGATTCTTTTTGACTCTTTCATTATGACTTTTCTTTTTATTTATTACAAAGGTACGAAAAATTTTTTAGATAATTAGATTTCGTTATCTTTGAAGTTCGATAAGATTAATTCAATGGCTAAAAAAGAGAGTAATATCCTAAATAGAAGACTTATACATTCTTATCTCTCCTCTATTATCAGTATCAGCCTTGTCCTTTTCTTAGTGGGAGTGGCAGGACTGGTAGCTGTAAATGCAGGTGCCGTATCTAATTATTTTAAGGAAAACATCAAGATATCGGCACTATTGAATCTTGAAACCACCGATCAGGAGGCTATATCATTTGCCGAAGAGCTTCAGAAAAAAGAATTTACAAAGTCAGTAGAAATAATATCCAAGGAGCAGGGGGTAAAAGAGATGAAAGCTCTGCTGGGGGAAGATTTTCTTTCTGTTTTTGAGACGAACCCTATCCCCATCTCTCTTGATATTCAAGTTTCTGCTCAATATGTAACCTCAGACAGTCTTAAAAAAGTAGAAGAGACACTTCGTGAAATGCCTTTGGTGGACGATGTCGCATATCAGGAATCCCTCGTTGAGCTTCTGAATGCGAACCTCGAAAAGATGGGTTTAGTCCTCGCTGTTTTCATCCTTCTTCTGCTATTTATCTCATTTGTCTTAATAAACAACACTGTCCGTCTCAATGTCTATTCCAAGAGATTCACTATCCATACTATGCGTCTTGTAGGGGCTACCAAAGGGTTTATCTCTCGTCCGTTTATAGGACAGGCCTTCTTTCAGGGATTGATTTCGGGATCTGTGGCAGTACTTGCCCTTCTTGGAGTTTTGTATTTGATAAGAAATGAATTTAATCAGCTTTTTCTTATGTTTAACTTCAGCTTATTAGCTTATGTTCTGCTGGGAGTGATTCTTTTAGGGGTATTGATTTGCATAATAAGCACTATTTTTGTAGTGAGAAGACTTGTCTCACTGACTAATGACGAATTATATTATTGATTTTTATATGAGTAATTTTGCGGTATCTAAAAAAAATATCCTGCTGATTCTGATAGGTTTCGGAATAATGGTTTTGGGATATATCCTTATGGTAGGTGGAGGATCAGATGATCCCAATGTTTTTAATTACGATATGTTCAGCGCAAGGCGCATAATAGTGGCGCCTATTGTTATCCTTATCGGGATTGCATTTGAAATTTATGCTATTATGAAGCTTCCTAAAAAACAAAAAGACAAATAAGATATGGAATGGTTTGAAGCTATTATTTTAGGTCTTATTCAAGGGCTGACGGAGTTTCTTCCGGTAAGCAGCAGTGGCCACCTTACTATCGCCAAAGAGCTGTTTGGAATAGAAACCCACAATTTGAGTTTTGAAGTGGCAGTCCACGCAGCTACAGTACTAAGCACCATCGTGGTGTTCAGAAAAGAGATATGGGATCTTTTAAAAGGTTTGTTTAAATTCAAATATAACTCTCAGACAGAGTATATCTGCAAGATTTTTGTCTCTATGATTCCCGTTATGATTATCGGTTTTTTCTTCAAGGATTATGTTGAGGAATTTTTCGGTTCGGGGCTTATTCTCGTAGGGTCGATGCTTCTAATCACTGCCCTACTGCTTTTCTTAAGCGATTTCATTTCGCGAAAGCGGCAGAAAAAAGCTCAGGAGGGCCACCTGAGTGAGTATGGTAAGGAAGTGGGCTACAAAGAGGCCGTTATCATTGGCGTAGCCCAGGCCATAGCTGTTCTCCCGGGACTTTCCCGCTCAGGAGCCACCATTTCCACAGGACTTCTATGCGGCGTGAAAAAAAGTTCCGTAGCGCAGTTTTCATTCCTCATGGTACTCATTCCCATCTTGGGAGAGGCATTCTTGAATTTGGTAGGTGGAGATTTTTCCGCCGCCTCTTCAGGCACTTCTTCTCTTTCGATCATCATAGGCTCTCTAACCGCATTTGTATCAGGTTTTGCAGCTTGCAGATGGATGATTAACATCGTTAAGAAAGCAAAACTACTATACTTCTCCATTTATTGCGCCGTAGTCGGAATTTTATCTATCGTCCTTACTATCTGGTAATTATCTATGAAAAATCTCTATTATTTCGTTTCAGATGTCCATCTCGGATTGAGAGTAGTCGATACACAGGCACTTGAACGCAAATTTTTAGGATTTTTAAATTCCCTCCCTCCTCAGACTAAAGCTCTTTATCTATTGGGCGACATCTTCGATTTCTGGTACGAATACAAATATGTCATTCCGCGGGGCCACACGAGGGTCCTCGGGCGACTTGCCCAATTGCACGACAGTGGAGTAGAGATCTATTTTTTCAAAGGCAATCACGATGTGTGGGCATACAACTATTTCGAGCAGGAGCTTGGGATGAAAATCCTCAAGCAGCCCTCTGTGGTAGAGATTGAGGGGAAACGCTTCTGCCTCGGGCACGGAGACGGTCTCGGCTACGCTTCACCCGGGTTCAGATTCATCAGGTGGGCATTTCACAACAAATTCCTTCAGTTCCTATTCAGCGCCATCCACCCCCGATGGGCTTTCGGCTGGGGTTACGCATGGAGCAAGCACACCCGTTTAGCCAAGACAGACCATAATGGCTACACCCAATACACCTTTAAAGGGAAAGACGAACCTATATACAAATTCGCTCAAGCCTTCGGCAATAACTACTCTGCCGAGCATCCCGACCATAAGATAGATTACTACATCTTCGGCCATTTCCACACCCCCACCCGCGAAGAGCTACCCGACGGCAGCACAATGTACATCCTCGGAGAGTGGATAAATATATGCGACTACATCGTATTTGACGGCGAAACCCTCACTTCCCAAAAATGGTTATAGCAGCTCTTTCTGACTTGCCAAAAGAATAAAAGTATATTTTTCCAGCGATATAATTAACCATTAATTCGCCTCACGGCAATAAAAAAGCCGAAGCACCTACGATTTAGTTTCGTAAGGTGCCTCAACGATTATTCAAGCAAGCTTGGAATTGCTTTCGGTTTTCGTCGGTTAGTCCCTGACACAACGAACAGATAACCCGCCCGCACGGCTATCGCGGTTCATGCGAGCATACCCTGAGTAAAAGAACAAGTACCACGCATTGTCATTAACGGGCGTACCCGACCAATAGCCGCTATTGACACCGCGATTATTGTTGGCACTACCAGCGTAACCGCGGTAGCCGGCAGCAGGAAGGAAGACACCGGAGGTCTGGTTTGTGTTTTGGGTACCATCAAACCATCTTCCGTATTGGCCGTCTTTTTGAGTCCATTTGCCTTTACCATCAGCATTGCCTATTAGCGCATATAACTCTGTATATGTAGGTACTCTCCATCCTAAGGGACATGGATCATTAGTAGTTTTCGTAGGAGATGATTCTGTTCCCGTATTCCATAGATTATCAGTCTTAGATGAGAGCCAGTCATAAGGAGAAGATGTATTCATGTAAAACTTTGCAGCATTTGCTATATCTTGACCAACAGACAAATCAACAGGGCCTGTAACAAGGTTAGCACCTGATGGATAAGTGGCATCATTAGAGTCATATCCTTGTCCATCCTTTCTGCCCCACTGATAGAGTTTGCCATACGGATAGCCCTTGTCTGATGCACTTAAATAAGGTGCATAACCGCAGTTAACTGGTGCCCATGTTGTGGATCCGATGGTTATACCGAATCCATAGCTAACTCCATTTTCGATATATTGTGGAGATCCCACAAAATCAAGTGACGGCATAGTGGTTATTGTGGCACGCACCAAAGAATTGTATGTATTGCTTGCTGGGGGTGTCTTCATCATTCCCTCTGTGGCGGTTTCAATGGTCACTGAATACTCTCCTGCTGCAACAGGGGGTACCACTATATAAAATGACTTATCTGTAGTATTAAGTTCTACTCCTTCTCCAAGAGTGAGTTCTACATAATTATTTGCAGTGGCATCTG
>CAZSXE010000017.1:0-46704 GCA_964611185.1 uncultured Muribaculaceae bacterium
GTTCGCCCAACTCTACACCTATCCAACGCCTACCCATTTTTTGCGCCACCGCCGCCGTTGTACCCGAACCTAAGAAACTATCTAACACAAGGTCGCCTTTGTTGGTCGCAAGTATTAGCACTCGTTCAATCAAGCGTTCGGGTTTTGGGGTGTCGAAGACAGACTCAGAGTTAAATTGTTTGACCTCTTTTTTTGCATCTTGATTATGACCAACTTCTGTATATTTCCAAATAGTCATAGATGTTGCACCTTGTTTTACTTCTGAAAGAAATTTTTTAACAGCTGGCACATTGTTTCCTGTCGGACCAAACCATATCCTATTATCAGCTATTAACTCTTCTAATCGTTCTTTTGAAGTAACCCAACATCTACTCTCTGGGGGTGTAATTACTCGCCCACTTGGCAGAGTAATTGGGTAATCGCAATTAGCATTATATGTCTTTACAGAAAAATCCGTTGATTTCCACACACCTCTCGGATCATTATCTGGATTTTTATATCGAGCATTCATATCCTCACTACGTGGCAATAGATTTGGTCTCCAAATATCTTTATTTTTGGCATATACCATTACAAAGTCGTGACTATCAGATAACCACTTTGCATCATTTTGCGGAGCATATTTCTTTTCCCAAATAACATTATTTACGAAATTGCGACGACCGAAAATCTCGTCCATAAGCACTTTAAGATATGCTTGCTCATCATCATCTATTGAAATCCAAATAGAGCCGTCGTTTGAGAGCAGTTTGTGCAGTAGTTCCAAGCGTTCACGCATAAGCGACAACCAAATGGAGTGCTCCACACCGTCGTCGTAATGCTCAAAGGCGTTACCCGTATTGTAAGGTGGGTCTATGTAGATGCACTTCACCTGCCCTGCATAGTCCTGCTCCAAGGCTTTCAGCGCAAGCAGATTGTCGCCGTGAATGAGCATATTGCCTCGCCACTCCTTACCGTTTGGCATCACACCACGCTCCACCTCACCGAATGAGTATTGCGGGTCTTCAATCATTATCCGTGGTTCGAGTGCCTTCCGCTCATCATATTTCCCCACCCACGTAAGTTCGAGCTTTTGTAGTTTTTTATCTTGTGCCATTATTTATCGTATGTGTCAATTATATTATATATTTCCTCAATTTCTGATGCGTAAGAATAACTTGAATTATACCGATAGGCAATATTGTATACTTTATACTTGTCTTCAATAACTTCTTGGTCACCACTATCGTTTTCATTATTAAAGTCAGTGATATGTTGTTTTATTATTGCTATTGCTCGAACGATACTTTCATTATCGTTGATAAACGTTTTGGTTTGAACTTGCATAATTCCGAGAGAAGTTTTCTTTTTCGATATTTTAAAGGTTAGATTTTCAACCAGCCTAACAATTAACGGTCGATTAAAATCCTCACTAATCATAATAGAATATACAATATTTTTTATTCTTTCATCTGATTCATATTGGTTGACAGTAGCTCCAAATTTTTGTTTGAATTTATTGTATTTAGAGGTAATATAGCGTTTTTTTCTTTCTTCTGTTTTTCTATTAGATAATCTAATGTTGTTACATAATTGATAAATAAATAGCAATATTATTATCCATAATTCATTTGCAATTGTCGTAGGATCTGGAAAAAGATATTCTTTTGTTTGTATAAGATATCTATATGCTAAATATGATAATGTAATTATACATATCCAATATGTGATTTGGCGCCACCAATTGAGTAATAGTCCACGTCCTGTTATTATATTTACAAATAGCCGTATTAATAGGTAATATACACTGACTAAATAGATATTTAATATGTATCTATCGAGTTTGAATTTATATATAATAGCAGAGACTATTAATACGTATATTACTGGAGAGCATACTCGCATAATAAAATTATACGCTGGAGCTTCATCATCTTTAATTACTAATCCCATCTGAACATATCCAATAGAAATAGAGGCTTTACCTATCCAATTAATTATAAAGAATAGAATCAAGCCAAGAATAAATTGTATGCAAAACATGTCAAAAGTGTATTGTACATCCGTTAATAAATTCATTATATTATTCTCCATTTAATCGTAAATAATTCCGTTTGTTCTATCTTTTGTGCAAGCAGTTGCTCAACATTTGTCAATAATTTATCTTTCTTATCGTCCACCTCGTCCTGTGCTTCGTATAGTTTCATACGCTTCTCCGACCGTCGTTTCTTCAACTCCTTGATTGCTCGTTGTGCCGATACTTTATCTTCGAGTCGAGCCATTTTCTTGGCCTCGGACTTGCGCAGCTTGATTTCGGCATCGAGGTCGGTAATCTCCTTTTCGAGGCTCAATTTCACATCTGTTGCCCACGAGTCGAGTTTATCCATTTCCGTATCGAAAAAATCACGATTGCGCATTGCATTCTCCGAAATAATATCCGACCGTTGTCCCTCAATGATATTGCTACATTGTGCAGTTACTTCGTCGGGCACAGAGACCAATTTGCCCTCCTGTGCCGCAAGGTTCAACATTCGTTCGGCAATTTCGGGATAGACCGCCTCGCCACTATCAGTAACCGCCGCAATGAGCAGGTGGTCTTCCTCCTCAAACGAGCAGATACTCAACCTTTCAACTCGCAACCAACCACTCTGACCGACAAGCTCCTCAATAAGCGTAACCTTCGACTCGGTATTGGTATAGTCAAACACTATCTCACAAGGCGGTGTGTCGCACTCAACATTGTGCCTCAAAATCTCTTGCGCCAACGGGTGTCCAACACGATATATTTGAGCATCATCGGGAACTGTAACGTGGCTCTTGCTCTCACCCTCCTTGGGTTGAATCATATAATACTTGCCTGCAAACGATGCTGTAACAGGCGTCCCCTTGGGCAGATAGAAACCGTGGGAGTAGTCGTCGAAACGAGCATAGCCGTCGAGCGCAAATCTCGTAAGTTGCCACAAACGCTCTTCAAAGATACTCAAATTAGAGAGACTCTCCTTCAAATCAATTCGTAATTTTTCACGCACAGAATCATCGAAGTTCTCCAACAAAGTAGAACGAGCCGACAGCATCTTATCGGAAATTTGCTCCTGCAACTCCGATTGCAGAGCATTGAATGCCGACTCTATCTGCTGAGTGGTACGGCACTCGTTATATATCTGTGCAATATGTTTCTCGAAATCAACGCCATTGCCAATAGCTCCCAAAACCTCGTCACTTGCCCCAAACACTCCATTGAAAAGTTGGAACTTCTGGTCGAGCAGTTCATAGACACGCACATCGGCAGCATTCGCCTTATTTAGAAAATTGATAACTACAACATCGAACTTCTGACCATAGCGGTGGCAACGACCAATGCGCTGTTCGATATGTTGCGGATTCCACGGCATATCGTAATTGACAACCAACGAGCAGAATTGCAGGTTGATACCCTCGGCAGCTGCTTCGGTGGCAATCATTATGGTCGCTTTCTCCTTGAAATATTCAACAAGTGCCGCTCGTTTGTCGGCGGTTGGTGAGTCTGTGATTTTGTTGCTACCTTTATGCTTCTCAAGCCACGATTTATATATCTCTTTTGATTGCTTGTCGTTGTTAGTACCGTTAAACAAGACGACTTTCCCCTTGTATCCACGCTTCTCTAACAGCTCAAACAAAAAGTCTTGTGTTCGTCGAGATTCAGTGAAAAGCAGTGCTTTCTTATTAGCTCCAAGCTGTTCGAGTTGCTCAAAACCTTTATCAAGAGCCGTGAACAGTTGTTCAGCCTTACTGTTCTTTTTAATCTTGGCAGCAAGGTCTCGAAACTCTTTAAGGTCGGCAATCTCACTCTTTACGGCCTCTATCTCGTCGGGGTGAAGTATAGTTTCGGCGTTCTCTTCGTCTAACTCACCATCATCTATCCATTCATCTTTTTGCTCATCAATACCGTCAATATCGTCAAATAAATCGGGAGTTATTTCCGAATTCTCTTGAAGCAGAAGTTCCAAACGACTGACCAAGCTACACAATGTTCCATAAATTGCATAGGTAGATGATGCCAACAATTTGCGAAGAATCAAAGTCATCAGCTGACGCTGACTGTTGGGCAAGGCGTATAGTTTGGGTCGTTGCAGATACTCCGACACTAAATCGTATAGCTTCTGCTCGTTATCGGTGGGATAAAACTCCTGCAATACGGCAATACGCTTGGTGTACTTGATATATTCGAGGACTTGGCGACGGAGCGTACGTTTGCAAATAGGCTGCAATCTATTTCTCAAATTCTGATAATCAGATTCAGATAAAGAGTTTCCAAATTGACCCTTGAAACTCTTTAAGTCTCCAAAAACATAATCGTCAATTATTGAAACCAAACCATAAAGCTCCAAAATAGAATTCTGAAGCGGAGTTGCCGTCAGCAATACTTTTTTACGACTCTCAATTGAGTTTTTGATTGTGTTGGCGATTTTGTTGGTCGGCTTGTAAACATTTCTTAGTCTATGTGCCTCGTCAACTACCACTAAGTCCCACGGGGTGAGTTTGATGTACGGCGCTTTTGCTTTTGCAAACTGAAAAGAACAGATGATTATACTCTCTTGATTGAATGGATTCAGTTGTCCATTCGCAATTTCTTCATTAAAACTTTTGCTTTCAAGAATAACCGATGGAAGGAAGAATTTCTCTTGTAACTCAGCCGACCACTGCTTGCGCAGGTTAGCAGGGGCTACAATTAACAATCTTCGTTTGTGCTCTGCCCAATGTTGTGAAAGTATAATACTGGCCTCGATAGTCTTGCCAAGTCCTACCTCATCAGCCAAGATAGCTCCATTTGACAACGGAGACTTAAATGCAAACAATGCCGCTTCAATTTGATGTGGAGTCAAATCGACCTGAGCATCTTGCAAGGATGCCGTAAGTTTGCCAAGATCGTTTGCAGGCAACTTGCGCTTTATGTAATTGGCTAAATATTTAGCTTGGTATTTTGTGATACTGTTACCCACTTTATTTACTTTTATTAATCAGTTCACGGCGGTCGATGTCCAATAGTTTGGCAATCTTATCCAAATTGTCAAGTGACGGTTGGTAAATGTTTGTGCACCATTTCGATATGGTGGAGGTGTCTTTGCCAAGCTGTTCGGCCAGCCATTTGCTGGTTTTTTTCTGCTCAGCTAACACAACTTTAAGACGATTAATATCTGACATTTGTCCGTTTTTATAATAGTGGTTATTCGCAAATTTAATGATTTTTTCGCCGCTTTACGATTATTTCATAAATTTTTATTATCTTCGAGATAAATATCACAGCGGTAGCTTATTGTGAGGCTGTGGTACGGTCACTCAATGTATGACACTTTTAACAAATGTAAGCCGCAAGATTCAGGATTAGATCGCCATTAGGTTCGCAAATCTTTTGAATAGACCACAAAACTCGCTCGTGACTCTTTGATAATGAATTGAAAAACGGTCGCAATAACTACCAAAGCAATACACTGAAAAAGTTAATAAAACTTACAAAAAAACACCCAACTCATTAAGGATCGAGAGTTGATAAACTTCAATAATATGAACCGACTATTTGGCTTCATAATGCCCATAGGCAGAGATTGCAAGAACAATCAACTCAGTCTCCTTAATTTCATATATCAAACGATGCTTAGCGTCAATTCTGCGAGACCAAATCTCCCTGTCTTCAAAGTATTTAAGCTGTTCGGCTTGTCCTGTACCAGTGCGAGGATGCTCTACGATTTCGGTAAAAAGAGTGTAAACTGTTTCTTTCTGTTTTTTGTTCCCCGATTTTCTGTGGTGCTCCAAAAAGTAATCCGCACCATCAATCTTTTACCTTCAAGTGTAAATTCGGGGAAAACCAGGTGCAATTGAGCTTTACTCAAATTGCCGAGGTGCATCCCAAATTGGACAAAGTCAATTTTAGAAAAAACAGGGCTTGAGTTACCCCAGATTCAATAGCGATTCAAAATGCGTTCTTTGATATGTTGTGTGAAGTTTGACTATTGGAACAATTTATGAATATTTGCAGTGGTACTTCAAATTTGCATAAACCATGAAAACGGAATTTATAGATAGAGAGTTAGCCACAGTAATAAAAGAGGCTGCAAAATACTTCTCCGTGATTACTATTACGGGACCAAGGCAGTCGGGTAAAACTACATTGTTGCAAAACATATTCGGTGAGCTACCTTATTTCTCTTTGGAGAATTTGGATATTCAGAAATTTGCAATCAATGATCCGGTTGCTTTTTTGAATGTGTATTTTACTAACTTTGCTGAAAAATAATAGATATGGTATCAAAATACCAAGAACAAGAACGACAAAGGCAGATCAAATTACTGACTGAGACTTCTATTTTCAATAACGATAGATGTGGCGGTTATTTTAGAGGTTGTAACCGTGAATTTATGCTGATGAATGGTGTGAATAATTTCTACCAACCTATTGCTACGAATGCTCAAAACTTCTTTGCTGCGAACAATATATCGTGGTGGCAAGGTAGTAAGCCAACTGGGCATATTCTTTCGTCCTAAATGGCTTGCTTGAATCATCTTTTTGCGATAAAGGACGATAAAAATAGCGTGCTAACGATTCTAAATGGCGTAAAAGATGAATTTGTCGAAGTTTTACCAATTCCGTGCGACACAAATCCTCAGAGCTATATCTCTTTTGAGGTTATTAGCGGTGAGGATTATCTAAAGGAGGAGTATTCAATGCGTGGCTCGCTGTGCACATCGGTTGATGCGTTTATATATGCTCGCCATAAAAGTGGTAAGCTATGGTTGATTCCAATAGAATGGAAATACACGGAGCACTATGCAAATCAAGATAAATCGACAGAAGATAGACCCGGTATTGAAAATAAAGGTCTAAATGGAAAAGGGCGTGAGAGATTGAGTAGATACAGTCAACTCATCAATAATTCTGAGCAATTAAATTCTCTGTCTGAGTATAAAGGTTCAGTCTATTTTCAAGAGCCATTCTATCAATTGATGCGTCAAACGCTGTGGGCAGAGAAGGTTATACAGCATGAAAATTCGCCTAAAGAACTTTTGAAAGCAGTCAACTATCTTCATATACATGTAATTCCTGATGCAAATAAAGATTTGCTTGATAGACAATATCGTGTTTCAGGTAAGAGAATGGAGGACAGTTGGAGGGGTTGCCTAAAGGATCAATCTAAATATGTCATTGTCTCCCCTCAAAAACTCATGCAACCTATAGCGGATGTTTACCCTGATTTAATGGTTTATTTGAATATGCGATATTGGAGCACAAAATAACAAAGGGTATTCTAACGGATAAGCTATATTTATTGATGCCATTACAGATAGTTTGAACTTATATTCTAATCCGAATTGTTCCAAAAAGAAAACACCCGATTTTACATTTTTGGGTGTAAAATCGGGTGTAATTACCTTAACTTGCTGATTTTCAGCGTTGTTTGCGGAGAGAAAGGGATGGTGCTCGCACTGGCGTGCTGTGCATTCCCTTGCCGCCTGCGGCGGGGCTTGCAAAGAAAAAGCTGATGCGCTGGGGCGCATCTTGGCTTTTTTTGTATTCAGATGCTTACATGAGCGAGCTCATGACACATCTGAATACAAAAAAAGCCGAAAACTTCGTTTTCAGCTTTTTATTGCGGAGAGAAAGGGATTCGAACCCCTGGAGGCTTTCACCTCAACGGTTTTCAAGACCGCCGCATTCGACCACTCTGCCATCTCTCCATTTCTAAAGTAAGAACTTTATGCCCTCGGATTCCTTTGGGGCTGCAAAGGTAAAAATAAAAAATTAATGTACAATTTTTATTATATGTATCTTCGCAAATTATTTTAAAAAACACTAAAGAAAGTAGTATGATTATCAGTAAGAATTTGAAAAGTAGTTTAAAGGAGTATTCATTATCCATATTAGGTTTGTTTTTCTTTGTTTTTGCCTGGACGGGATTTTTAATACCTCATCAGATAGCAGGCGGTGGAGTGAGCGGCCTTTCATCCATGATTTATTATGCTACGGGAATACCTGTGTCGTATGCATATTTTGTGATAAATGTGGTGTTGCTGATTATAGGATTCATGGTTTTGGGAAAAAAATTCGGAGTAAAAACTATTTTTTGCATTTTGCTTTCTTCTTTGTTTTTTGAGATATTTCCGAAATTTCTATGGACTTCAAATATAAATGACACATTACTGAATTCATTAATCGGAGGTGCGATGGGGGGACTGGGAATATCTATTGTTCTTCTTCAAGGTGGAAGTACAGGGGGAATAGATATTATCGTGATGATAATTAATAAATATAGAAAAATATCCCCCGGTAGATTATATCTCATATTTGATGTTATGATTATAAGCTCCTACTTACTTCTCCCCGACAAGAGTTTTGCAGACATCGTCTATGGTTTTGTGGTAATGGTTGTTTTCACATATACAGTAGATTTGGTTATGACAGGAAGACAGGCCTCAGTACAGGTGATGATCTTCTCCAAGAAAAACGAAGAGATTGCAGACGAAATATTCGACAAGCTGGACAGAGGCGTATCCATCGTAAACACTAAAGGATGGTACACGAAAAATGAAAACAATGCCCTATTAGTGATAGTGCGGAAGAATGAATTATACCTATTGAAAAAGATATTGAAAGAGTGCGATCCCACCACATTCTATTCCATCACACCTACCACTGCTGTCTATGGTACCGGATTTGACATAGAAAAAAAGTCTATCGACAAATAGTACATTAATCAGCAATTCTTCAAAAACACCTATTTTTGTCGCTTTTTTACAGATTTTTTTCTCTATATTACAATTACAGAAAAGAGTAGTGCTCTACTTTTGTATCGGATTTGATTCAGACATCTTTCCACAGAGATGATCCCATTTAGAATCAGCACCAAAATCCATACCACTACCCCACTAACTGGTATTCACCATTTCCCACAAATGGAAAAGTTAAAATTATTAACTGTTCAAATTAAAAGAAATTATGAATACTACCAATTTCACAAGCCAAATGCTTGCCTACCAAAGTTCTCTAACATGTTTTGCACTTAAATTGACAAAAAATTACGATGATGCAAACGACTTAGTTCAGGAGACTTATTTGAAAGCGATGCTTAACATCGACAGATTCGACCAAAATACGAATATTAGAGCATGGCTCTCCACAATTCTTAAAAACACATTCATCAACGACTATCGTAAGAGAGTTAGAAGAGGTGATATAAGCAGCAGCGACATTCACGAATACACTCTCAATAGTGCTTATACCGAAACAAATCCGGAAAAAGATTTCGATTACAAAGAACTAAACTCAGTGGTTCAGTCACTTGATCCCGACTTTAAAGTACCTTTTCAGATGTACGACAGCGGATACAGATACAATGAGATAGCAGATGAACTTGGCCTTAATATTGGGACCATCAAAAGCAGAATTCATTTTTCAAGAAAGAAAATAATAGAAAAAATAAGCGAATAATAATAAGCAGCTATTTGTTTTCCTTAGAAAAAAACTTCCACTTAAAAATTAAAAGATATAAAGCACCTACTGTTATACATGAATCGGCCACATTGAATATCGGCCTGAAAAAGACAAGTTCTTTACCGCCTACCCATGGAACCCATGAAGGCCAGAGAGTATCAATAACCGGAAAATAGAGCATATCCACCACTTTTCCGAAGAAAAAAGGAGCATATCCCCCACCCTCAGGGAGAAACTGGGCTACTTGCATATAGGACGAAGGTCCGAACAGCAATCCATAGAAAAGACAATCTATAATATTGCCGAAGGCGCCCACTAAAATAAGTGTCAACCCCACTAAAACTCCCATCGGAGCCTCTTTCTTCAAAAGCCTTCGAATATAGATAAATATAAATCCTACGAGAACTATCCTGATTAGAGTCAAAAGAAACTTCCCTATATTTCCCCCAAATTCCATCCCGAATGCCATCCCTTTGTTTTCTACAAAAAGAATCTGAAACCAATTCCCAAAAACAGGAATAGATTCACCTATGAACATATTGGTCTTGACCAAAACTTTAGTAATCTGATCAAATGCAATTAAAACAAAAGCAATAATAATCAGCTTCTGACTCTTAGATAGTTTCATAAATTATTTTTGAGAGTTGAGTTTGGCCTCAACACTCAATGTAGCATGAGGAACAAGTTTAAGTCTCTCCTTGGGTATAAGTTTTCCTGTCTCCCTGCATATACCGTAGGTTTTATTTTCTATTCTGACAAGAGCTGCTTCAAGAGACTGGATAAACTTGAACTGTCTCTGTGCCAACTGGCTTGACTCCTCTTTTGAAAGGGCGGAAGCACCCTCCTCCAAAACTTTAAAAGTAGGTGAAGTATCCTCGGTATCATTACTTGTACTATGCGTTACAGCTGATTTAAGCTGCTCGTAATCATCCTTGGCTTTCTCAAGTTTCTGCAGTATTATCTCCTTAAACTCTTGAAGCTCTTCATCGCTATAGCGCACCTTTTCGAGAACTTCTTCTTCCTTAGGGTTTTTTTTACTTGTTGCCATGATTATAAAATTTTAAATTGAATGTGTAAATATACTAAATACTTTAATAAGTCAGGTTAATATTCTATCTTCTTTTCATTTTCTTTCCACAACAAAAAGGGAGCAAGCCCTTCACTATGTAGAATTTGTTCAATCTTCAAACTTCTGCTCTCCTTAGGAACTAAAAACTCTTTATAAATAAAATCATCATCAAATCCGGCATCCGCAGCATCCTCCCTATCGGCCGAATAGATGATTTTATCAATATGAGCCCAATAAGAAGCAGACAGGCACATCGGACAAGGTTCGCAACTCGTATAGAGGACACACCCCGATAAATCGAAAGTATCCAAACACTTACAAGCCTTTCTGATAACATTCACCTCCGCATGGGCTGTAGGATCAAAATCAACAGTAACTGTATTGGAAGCAGAAGCTATAATTTTACCGTCTTTGACAATAATAGCTCCGAAAGGGCCACCACCGTCCGATTTTGCATTCTTTTCTGCAAGAGAAATCGCTTCCTTAATAAAAAAAACATCTGCATCCATAATATGAAAATTAAACTTTTTCAGTTAATATCTTTATCGTACCGTCATTTATCCACTCAACATCACGCCCATCCTTCAGAGAGCTTACAAGCTCAATAGAGAGTGAAAGTGTCTGCGAACACACATAATCAAGGAACATATCAAGCGATTGCGCCACCTCCGGCAAATTTTCAATCTTAACATTTATCTTATCTGTCACCTCAAAGTTACAATCTTTTCTGAGATTTTGTATTCTATTTATCAACTCTCTTGCAATCCCTTCTCTCTCAAGTTCATCACTTATAGTAATATCAAGAGCCACAGTTAATTTACCCTCCGAAGCCACAAGCCACCCCGGCATATCTTCGGAAGTAATCTCATAATCCGCCCCCTCAAGAGAGACTTCGCCCGAGGGCAATACCATAACGAAAGGGACTCCACGAGCACCGGAGTCTTCAATCGCCGCAATATCCTGCTGAGAAATAGAACCGAAAGCAGCGGAAATTTCCTTCATCTGCTTACCATACCGCTTCCCGAGAGTTTTAAAATTAGGCTTTATCTTCTTAGTAATCAGCCCGGTAGTATCTTTTATAAATTCTACCTCCTTAACATTCACCTCACTCAAAACAAGCGATTTAACCCTCTCAAACTGCTCCTCAAGATGAGGATCAAGAACAGGAATAATCATCTTCGCCAAAGGCTGACGAACTTTAATATTAACTTTTCTCCGAAGAGCGAGGACCATAGACGAAACCACCTGAGCCAAGTCCATCCTCTCCTCAAGATCTTTGTCAATCAATATAGAGTCGTACTCCGGCATCATCACAAAATGAACCGACTCCTCTTTATGCAACTGTGACACATCATTCAAATCACAAAACAGCCTCTCCATAAAGAAAGGAGCAATCGGTGCAGCCAAAACAGCCACCGTCTCCAAAGCAGAGTACAAAGTCTGATATGCCGCTCTCTTATCATCATCCATCACCCCACCCCAAAATCTCTTTCTGTTAAGCCTTACATACCAATTACTTAGATGATCGCACACAAAATCCTGAATCAGTCTTCCGGCACTCGTCACATCATAATCCTCATAACATTTTCTAACATCCCTTATCAGGCTGTTCATCAGCGAGATAATCCACCTATCAATCTCTTGCCTCTTACCTACAGGAATCTGATTTTTAAAATCGCAAAAACCGTCCACATTGGCATAAAGCGCAAAAAACGAATAGGTATTATAAAGCGTACCGAAAAACTTTCTTCTAACCTCATCCACCCCCGATTCATCAAATTTAAGATTATCCCACGGCTGCGCATTTGTCAGCATATACCACCTCAAAGAATCGGCCCCATATTGGTCAAGCGCCTTGAACGGATCCACCGCATTCCCAAGCCTCTTACTCATCTTATTTCCATTCTTATCGAGAACTAACCCATTGGAAACCACCGTCTTATAAGCCACCTTATCACTCACCATAGTATTTATTGCGTGAAGCGTAAAGAACCATCCGCGAGTCTGATCCACTCCTTCGGCAATAAAATCCGCCGTCTGCCCAAATTCAGGTTTTCCCAGCTTAGCAAGCCCCTCCTGCGCATAAGGCATCGACCCCGAATCAAACCACACATCTATCAAATCAGTCTCACGCATCATTTTCTTACCCGAAGGAGAAACAAGAATAAAATTATCCACATAAGGACGATGAAGATCAATCTTCTCATAATTCTCCTTACTCATATTTTTCGGATCAAATCCATTAGCTTTCAACGGATTCTCCTTCATAAATCCCGCCTTGCAAGACTTCTCAAGTTCTTCGAACAATTCAGCCGCAGAGCCTATACACTTCTCCTCACTCGAATCCTCAGTTCTCCATATAGGGAGGGGTGTACCCCAATATCTGCTCCTTGAAAGGTTCCAATCCTGCAAATTTTCAAGCCATTTTCCGAACCTGCCACTACCTGTGGACTCGGGCTTCCATTTAATAGTCTTATTCAACTCCACCATTCTATCCTGAACAGCAGTCGTCCTGATAAACCAAGAATCAAGAGGATAGTACAAAATAGGCTTATCCGTCCTCCAGCAATGGGGATAATTATGTATATGTTTTTCAATTTTAAAAACCTTATTTTCCTGCTTCAGCATCACGCAGATATCCACATCAAGGGTAGGTGTCTGCTCAGTAGCAGCAGAATCGTAGGCATTCTTCACAAATCTACCTGCAAAAGGGGCATATTGCTCTACATTTACCCTCTCACGAACAAAAGAGGGATCGAGATCTTCAATACGATACATCTTCCCTGCCCTATCGACTTGCGCCTGGCGCAATCCGGAGGTGTCTAACACCATCATTGGAGGAACTCCATTGGCCTTGGCCACCTTATCATCATCAGCACCGAAAGTAGGAGCAATATGGACTATACCTGTACCATCCTCCGTAGTGACAAAATCTCCTGAAATCACTTTCAACGCCCCCTCATCGGGCTTTATCCACGGAATAAGCTGTTCGTAACTGATACCGCACAACTCCGACCCGGCGAAAGAATCACCCACAACCTCGAAAGGGACCAGCTTGTCACCCTCCTTGTATGCATCCATCGGAATATCGGCAGCTTTAGGATTAAAATGAGCTGAAAGCAATGGCTCCGCCACAACATATAACGCAGGGACACCCGTATATGGGTTAAATGATTTCACAGTCAGATACTTAATCTTAGGACCCACACAAAGAGCCATATTGGAAGGAAGAGTCCATGGAGTAGTAGTCCATGCAATCATATAAACAGGAAGGTTCCCTCCCCTTTCAAACAATTTTTCTGAAAACCCATCGCGAATCACTTTAAACTGAGCTACACAGGTCGTATCTTTAACATCACGATAACATCCCGGCTGATTAAGCTCGTGCGAGCTAAGTCCGGTACCGGCAGCGGGAGAATAAGGCTGAATAGAATAGCCTTTATAAAGGAGACCTTTATTATATATATCCTTCAAAAGATACCATAATGTCTCAATATATCTGTTGTCGTAAGTAATATATGGATCATCCATATCGACCCAATACCCTATCCTGTCGGTCAAAGACATCCACTCACGCGTATATTTCATCACCTCCTTGCGGCAAGTATCGTTATACTGCTCCACAGAGATGGATTTACCTATATCCTCCTTAGTAATACCAAGCATCTTCTCCACACCAAGCTCGACAGGAAGACCGTGAGTATCCCATCCGGCCTTTCTCTCCACTAAAAAACCGGTCTGACTTTTATAACGACAGAAAACATCTTTAATCGATCGAGCCATAACATGATGAATACCCGGCATACCGTTCGCAGAAGGCGGCCCTTCAAAAAAAACAAATTTGGGACACCCTTTCCTCGCATCCAACGACTTACGAAAAATCGAATTCTTTTTCCAATTCTCCAGCACCGAATTATTAATTTCCACCAAATCAAGACCTTTATACTCTGAAAATTTCATATAGCAACATTTTTAATCCGCAAAGATACTAAAATAACACAATCACCATAAATTTGAAAATAATTATTAATTTTGAAATATATTTAACAAACTAACTATTATGAATTTTATCGACATTACCATTCTCGTTCTTTTCGTTATCGGCATTATTAAAGGGATAAAAGATGGATTTATCCGACAAGTGGCAGCTATTGGAGGCATTTTTCTCGGATTTTGGCTTGCATACAAATTTTCTTCACTTTTTTGTCCTTATATTATCAAATGGATTCCAAGCCTCTCAGAAGCAACAGTAAAGATTATCTCATTCGTAATCATCATCATCGCTGTGATTATCGCCGTTCACTTTTTGGGAAAATTAATCGAAAAAGTAATAACAATATCCATGCTCGGGTGGCTTAATAAACTTTTGGGGATAATAATAGCCATTGCAGCTACAGCATTTATAATAGGACTTATCCTAAATTTAGTTACATACATTAATAATACCTGGTTTACACTTATCCCGGCTGAAAAAATAGCCGAATCGAAGTTATTCGCCCCTCTGAGCGAGATTGCAAACAGCGTATTTCCATACTTAAAAAACTTTTTTAAATTTTAATCACCCTTTTTTTCACTTTTTTATAATTTACATTTATTACCGATTTGTCAAAACTTTTCGTTTCGGACAAATCGGTAATTTTTTTTCATTTTTTATCCCCAGCTTTGCTCTCGACAAACAGAAAAAGTAAAAAATAAAATTCGCGAAGATGACAGATTTGAAAAAAGAGATCGAAAAAACAGTCGAAGGGATGATTCCGGAAATCAGCCACAAAGCCATATCGCTATACAAGTGGATACTTGCTATTTCACTCATACTCTCCAGCACCCCGCTTATATCATATTTAATTTTAAAATAACTATGATATGAATTCAAACATTCTCATAAGACAACACGACAGACAAGACTGTGCAGCAGCCTGCATTAGCTCAGTAGCTGCATATTACGGCTTGAAAATGCCTCTAATCAAGATAAGAGAGGCTTGCGGCACCTCAAGTGACGGCACAAGCATAAAAGGGATAGTGGATGCTGCCAAATCCATCGGGATGAGCGGCAAAGCATTTAAAAACACACAGAGGCAGACAGACTCCCTCAGACATATTCCCAAGCCGGTAATACTTCATTTTCAAAACGCCGACGGCTGGCTTCACTTTGTGGTACTATACAAAATGGAAAATAAATACGCCTCCATTCTTGACCCTTCTGACGGAAAGATTCACAAACTTTCCATCGATGAGCTGAAATCTAAATGGAGCGGCTACCTCGTGATTATCACTCCGGCAGTAAATTTTCAAAAAGGGGATTCATCAGTGGGCATTTTAGGTAAATTTATAACACTTCTGCGAGCGAACCGCCGAGAAATAATACCGGCACTTCTCGGAGCACTTGTTTACATTATCATAGGGTTAAGCACTTCTATTTTCCTTCAGCAGATAATCGACAAAGTCCTCCCCTCCCAAAGCACATCGATGCTTCTGTTCTTCGGGGTCATCATGATATTGCTCATCGGAGCTTCACTTTTCATAAACTACTTCAGAACGATTCTGACACTCCGCGCAGGGATAAAAATCGATTGCACCCTGATTATGAACTACATAAATCATCTTCTGAGGCTACCGGTTTCATTCTTCGGAGGGAGAAGTGCAGGAGAGCTCAATTCGAGGATAGGTGACGCATATCGAATCCGTTCATTCCTTTCCGGAAGACTGATTGTCATATTTATCAGCATCATCTCACTCCTACTGTCGTTTGCCATTCTTTTTACCTATTATTGGAAACTTGCACTGATTACAATAATATTCGTCCCTTTATATGTTGTACTTTATCGTGTATCCGATAAAATCAACAAAAAAACCAACAAAGAAATAATAGAAGCAGCAGCAATATTTGAAGAGATAAACATAGAATCGCTTTCAGCAATAGAAACCATTAGGTACTTCGGAGCGGAAGAGACTTTTTCAAGGAAAATCGAGAAGCGTTATGTCGATATGGCGCAGAAATTATACAAAGGGGGGAGGAATATCTCCGCTTTTGCGACCACTTCAGACGGAATCTCTCGATTGCTCACATTCACTGTCCTTATCGTAGGAGCATTATTTGTTTTTAATTCGGAGTTAAGTATCGGCGAAATGGTCTCATTTTATTCGATTGCAGCATTCTTTTCTTCCCCGATAATGGCTCTGGTGGATAGTAACAACCAGATTACAGAGGCACAGATTGCAGCTGGGCGAATGTTTGAAATAATTGAGCTTGACAGAGAAGATAAAGAGGAAGAAACACTTCCATATATACCCCAAAAGTGGGATAATATCGTTTTCGATAACATTACATTTTCATATCCGGGACGACTTGATCTCATTAGAAATCTCTCTATAAACATTCCTTCAGGGAAAATAACGGCTCTCATAGGGGAAAACGGCTGCGGTAAAAGCACCATTGCAGCTCTGCTGATGCGCGGATACACCCCTGTAAACGGCTCTATAAGAATAGATGAGGTGGACATTGAGCATATATCTATAAAAAAATGGAGAAGCTACATTTCCATAGTACCGCAGCGAAGTTCACTATTTAGCGGAAGTATCCTCGAAAATATCGCCCCGGGCGAAAACTCACCGGATATAGAAAAGATTATGGAGATATGTCGAAGATGCGGATTGGAGAGACTCATATCATCTTTAAAAAAAGGGCTTTTGACGGGAATAGGGGAACAGGGAAAATATCTGTCGCAGGGCGAACGGCACAAGATAGCTCTCGCAAGAGCCCTTTACAGAGAGCCTCAGATCCTCATACTTGATGAAATAACTGCCTACCTTGACTCGGAATCAGTAAAAATCATCTTGAACCTTATAAGGGAGATGGCAGAGAGCGGAAAGACAATAATTATGATTACCCATCAGGAAGAGAGTATAAAAATTGCAGATAAAATATATAACATTAATACGATTGCGCAATCGAGGGTGGAAGACTACGCACCCGGAAACTGTAGTCAAAATTTTAATATTAACTAATATGGAAGAAAGCATTATGAAGAAGTTCGGAATGGAACAATTATGTTCGTCCGAGATGGTAACAGTCAGGGGAGGAATTTCATTGGGAGTACTCAAGAAATTACTTGCTTTAGCGGCGGAGCTGACAAACTTTGTGGAGGAATACTGGGGAGACTTCAAGAGAGGTTTCGAAAGGGGCTGGGAACTCACATAGTTACAGTTATTTAGTTATTAATCATTTAAACAACTATTATTATGTATAAAAATATGATAGCATTACAAGAAGAAGAAATGGCTTGCATTTACGGAGGAAGAAGCGAAGAAATCGCATATTTTGTGGAGACACTCGGGATGGGATTCGGAGTTTTGGCGAAGTTTTTCTACAAAATGTTTCTGTCAGCGAGAAAGGAAACATCAGGGCTCGACTATGCCAGCTACCTTTCAAACAAGTAGTTATTAATCAAGGTGCCTGATATTTGTATATTGGGCACCATTTTTGCTAAAAAAGAAGTATCTTTGAAACCTAAAAAATAATAAATGAATATCTTTCGGACAATATCATCCTTTATTTTTCTCATCATCGCTACCTTATCTTTAAAAGCACAGGGAGAATGGTCTCTCGAAAAATGCATTAATCAATCATTTGAAAACAACTTGCAGGTCAAGCAGCAGAAGATATATATCGAGAAAAACGAGAATACACTCTACGAGTCCAAGCTCAGTTACATACCTAACTTCAACGGTTCGGTAAGTCATGGTATTAATTGGGGTAAATCAGTGAATATAAACGATTTGAAAATATCGGACTATTCTCAGAGCACCAATGCATCTATTAATGCTTCCATTAATTTACTTGACGGGCTTTCAAAAATCAACACAGTAAAAAGCAATAGAAAATCGGTAGATATTTCTATTCAGGAGGTAGAAAAGATAAAAAACGAACTCTCAATATCCATTACCAAGGCCTTTTTACAAGTACTTCTCTCAAAAGAAATCCTCACTGCCACCGAGGCCAATTTCAAAAGCATATCAGAACAGAGGGACAGGACTAAAAAGCTTGTGGATGCCGGAAGTAAAGCCTATTCCACACTTCTTGATATTGAATCTCAGATGGCCACAGAAAGGGTACAGCTCGTAACTGCCTCAAATAATCTTAAGACAAACAAGCTCTCCCTCCTTCAGCTTATGGATATGCCCTATTCAGAAGAGTTCGATATCATAGCTCCTTCCCTTGAAAATGAGATTCCGAGTATGACTATGGAAAGCATAGACAGCATATATTCCATCGCCGTTTTCCTTCCGCAGATCAAGACAGCTGAGCTTAATCTTGAAAAAAGCAAGATAGATCTTTCAATAGCCAAAGGGAGATTTTACCCTACCATCTCATTTTCAGCAAGTTACGGTACATATTTTAGTACCACGGTCGATAAAGCATTTCTTACACAATTTAATGAAAACAGAAATCCATACATAGGATTCGGACTCAATATCCCTATTTTCAACAGCTGGAGCGTAGCCACCAATGTACGAAACGCCAGACTGACTGTAGCAAATTCGGAAATTGAGCTCAAAGACAAACATCAGACATTGTATAAAAACATACAGCTTGCAGTAGCCGATGCCGTAGCATTTTATCAGAAATACATTGCTTCAGAGGCAAATTTAAAAGCGATGGAAGAATCTTTCCGCTATGTGGAACAAAAATTCAATGTCGGAACTTTAAATAGTACCGATTACACCGTATCAAAAGCTAATCTTTTAAAAGCACAGTCTGAATACTATCAGGCCAAATTTCAATATATTTTTCAATTGAAAATAATCGATTTTTACAAAGGAACACCTATATCACTTTAAAATATGGCTAAGAAAAAGAAAAACACAAAGGGACTATGGATAATAATTGCCGCTTTAGTAATTATTGTAGGACTTATTATTTATGCTAAAACTAAGCCCGAAAAAGGGATAGCTGTCACTACCTGCACCCCTGAAATTGCCACTATTGTGGAGACCATACCCGCCAACGGAAAGATAAAGCCCGTGACCGAAGTCAAGATAAGCCCCGATGTATCAGGAGAGATTATTGAACTGAATTTTGAAGAGGGTGATTACGTTAAAAAAGGAGAGCTTGTGATTAAAATCAATCAAGATGTCTATATTTCTGCCCGAGAAAGAGCTATGGCTTCGCTCAATTCCATAAAGGCCCAATATCTTCAGCAGAAAGCCCAGCTTCGCCAGACAGAACTCACATACAACAGAAATAAGATACTTTATGAGCAAAAAGCGATAGCAGATTCGGAATATGAAGAATCTCTTTCCCAATATGAAGTGGCTAAAGAACAGCTGAAAGCAGCCGAATACAATATCGAAAGTGCCTCCGCTTCACTTAAAGAAGCAGAAGAAAATCTCACCAAAACAGTTATATATGCCCCCATGGACGGTATTATTTCAAAAAGAATGGTGGAAAAAGGGGAAAGAGTAGTGGGTACTTCTCAAATGGCCGGTACGGAAATGTTGAGAATAGCCGATTTCGACAAGATGGAAGTTCTCGTGGATGTAAACGAAAATGACATTATCCGCATTCAGGAGAGAGATACAGCCATTATTGATGTTGACGCATATCCATCGAGAAAATTCAAAGGAGTAGTAACGCAGATTGCAAATTCTGCAAAAAACATAGGTTCCACCTCTTCAGATCAGGTAACAAATTTTGAAGTAAAAGTCCTCATCCTTAAAGAATCATATCAGGATCTAATTTCTGATGAGAATATTCCTTTCCGCCCGGGGATGTCTGCATCAGTGCAGATTGAGACTCTGAAAAAAGAGAATATCATGACCCTTCCCCTTCAGTGTATCACCACTCGTCAAGAGTTAGGCGACAGCACCTCGAAAGCAAACAATATGAATGAGTTTGTGTTTGCGGTAAGTGACGATAATACGAGTGTTAAAGTCATACCGGTGAAAACAGGGATTCAGGACATTACTAAAATTGAAATCATATCGGAACTTGATAAAGATACGAAAATTATCACAGGTCCTTATACAGCCATAAGTAAATCACTCACTAAAGATGCCAAAATTACTATTGATCGAGACAAGCACTGAAGCATGTTCGGTAGCTATTTCAGAAGGTGAAAAAGTACTCATTTCAAGAGAAGTACAGGAACATAAGGCACATGCCAAGCTTCTTGCCCCTTTCATTAAAGAGATACTCGATGAGAAAAGTCTAAAAGTGAAAGACCTTTCTGCTGTATGCGTAAGCGAAGGCCCCGGCTCATACACAGGTCTGAGAGTGGGTATTTCCACAGCGAAAGGGTTATGCTTTGGAGGCGATATACCCCTTCTAAGCGTTCCTACCACAGATATTCTTGCGAGGATGGGTGAGGCTAAAATTAAAAATACCGATACAGTTATTATTCCCATGATTGACGCGCGCAGAATGGAAGTATATTGTGCTGCTTACGATTCCTCCTGCGACAGAATTTCAGAAATAACGGCAAAAGTACTTGACGAGGGGAGTTTTAACGAATATTTTGATAGATATTCGCATATAATATTTGTCGGAGACGGAGCTGAAAAATTCCGCAATTGCCTCAAAGACGAAGCACTTTTAAAGAGTTCATTTATACAATGCTGCCCCATGGCATCATATATGGCAATTCCCGCCCTCTCCCAATGGAATAAAAAAGAGTTCAAAGACATTGCGTACTTTGAACCCTTCTATCTTAAAGAATTTGTAGCCGGAATAAGCAAAAAATCACTTATCTGACCAATCCGGAAACGATTTTTTCAATCTTGTCAATATCGACAACATCTTTGGCGTGGATATTCCCTTGTCTGTCGATGATAAATAGTGCCGGGAGCTTGGAAACATTATAAAGATTTAATGTTTGAGACATATTTCCCGGATCACTGACACTAATCCATTTAAGCCCCTGATCTTTAACCTGGCGCGCCCATGCAGTTTTATCCGCATCCACAGATACTTGAAAAATCTCAAACCCTCTGCTGTGATATTTGTCGTAAATGCTTTTTAATTCGGCATTGAATAGCTTTTGAGCATCCTCGGTAATAGTCCAAAAAGAGAGGAGAATAACTTTTCCATCCAAATCCGACAAAGAACGAATCTGAGCGTTGTTATCGTATAAGCTGATATCGGGATAATTCGATTCTTTCACAGAACTGATTTTCTGATTGAGAGAGATAATAGACTTCCTCTGCTGTATTTCATCTGCAAGAGCCACAGTATATGGAGAATGAGGATATGCCACTTTTAAAGAATCGTAAGTCCTTTCAAGTAAAAACACATCGTTGCTCTCGGCAAAAAGGATTAATTCAGGAGAAAATTTTTGATAAACCACAGGAATCACAGTTATTGACTTGGGATTTGAAAAGATATATTTAATGGCATACTGTTTTTGTTTGACATATAGCCCTCCCATCTCTCTTCTGTATTCTTTCTGAAGTTTATCGTTTTTATCCTTCTCTGCTGCAACATACAAATCACTCAGAGAGCTAAATTTTCCATAAGTTTCAAGGAACTGCCTCTCCACTTCTTGAAACTTTACAGACTCCTCAGAACCATCAATCACCACATCCTCCCCTTTCAGATCCGTTTTTACTTTAATTCTGTCGCCTGACTGAAGGACCAAAGAAAAGAGCCTCCTTTCGTTGTTGAAAAAATAATAAAAATCGGGAGAACCTTCTGCACACTCAGTGGAATATGTAAAAGTATGATTGATAATATATAATGTATCGAGATTAACGACTTGATTTATTGCAAGCTTGGAAACAATTATCTGCGTGCTGTCGGGAGCATCCGATACAGAAACCTTAACAGTCGCTTTTTTATCCGATAAGCAGGATACAATAACAAGGGCTGTTAGAAATAAAAAAATTATTTTTTTCATATTATTCTTGAAATGAAGATGATATTTTGTTAGCAATTTCCCTAAAACATTCAGGAGAAAGAGAAAGTTTCTTTTTTCTAAAATCCATATCACCCTCGCATTGCATAGGGATCAGATGAATATGTGCATGAGGGACTTCCATCCCGAGTACGGCGATACCCACTCTTTTACAAGGTATGGCTCTCGAAATAGCTTCGGACACCTTTTTAGCAAATAAAAATAATTCCTGATACTGCTTGTCATCAATATCAAAAATATAATCTATCTCTTGTTTGGGAATAACAAGTGTATGTCCCTCGGTCAATGGGCTGATATCCAAAAAAGCATAAAACTTTTCATTTTCAGCCACCTTATAAGAAGGAATTTCCCCTTTTACTATTTTTGTAAATACAGAGGCCATTTTTAAATAATTAAATTAAATGGAAATGGATAGAATTTCAAACTTGAGTACACCGGAGGGGACTACTACTTCTACAATTTCCCCTTTTTTTCTCCCTATCAAGGCTTTGCCAATAGGGGTGGCGGCAGCGAGCTTTCCCTCTTTCAAGTTAGCTTCACTCTCACCTACAAGGGTATATTGAACCACAGAATTATTTAGGAGATTCTTCATCTTTACAGTATTTAGAATCTGAACCACATCCGTATTGATTTTAGACTCATCCAGAATTTTGGCATTCGCCACGAGATTCTCGAGCTTGGATATTTTAAGTTCAAGAAGACCCTGGGCCTCTCGTGCCGCATCGTATTCCGCATTTTCTGACAAGTCGCCTTTGTCTCTCGCCTCAGCTATCTGCTTAGAGATTACAGGTCTTTGACTTATTAACTGGGCCAATTCCGCCTTCAGTTTTTCAAGGCCATCGGCTGTTATGTAATGAATTTCAGGCATAATATAAAAAATTAAAAAAGAATCTCGCCTTCACGAGACTCCTTTGTGCAAAGATAGAAAATATTTTTTTAATTAAAAATCTTTAAATTTTGGTTTCATTATCTCGGAATAAATTATAAGGTTTTTCTTGTCGCTTATAGTCTCAAATCTCTTCTTTTTGACTTTCACATCCGCCACTTCACCACGAATCTCGTCCTTTACAAATTCAAGGGGCACTTCAGGTACCCTTACCGCCCCTCCCTCCGCTACCAAAGGGACATAAGCACTATCTTTCTTGATATCGACAACATCCTCTTCATATCCCTTCTCCAAGTCATCATCTTCTTCGCTACTTTCTTCAAATTCAGGAAATTTCATCGATTTCTCCATCTGAGCCTTAGCTTTTTCCTTCTTAGCCTTAGAGATAGCAGGAATAATCAAAAGAGCAAGAGTAATTAATATCGTAATCCATGAATCCATATCCTATTACTTATAATTTTTTTCCATGCAAATATAAGCATATTCTTTATCTTTTGCTATTCGCCCCTTTAATTCTTCAAGAGAAGTGAATTTTTGTTCATCTCTTATTTTTTCAAGCAATTCGATTTTAATATCGAGACCATATATATTTTCATCGAAATTCAGAATATGTGTCTCAATGGTGCGTGCATTACCTTTTCCCACTGTCGGACGATTTCCGATATTACATATACCGAAATATTGATTTGACAAAACCTGAACCTTTACAAGATAGACACCGTTGCCGGGGACAAGTTTGAGAGGTTCATAAAGTTCCATATTGGCAGTAGGAAACCCCATCGTGCGCCCGATTTTATTACCGGAGACCACCACTCCCTGCATACTGTAATTGTATCCGAGCATCGATGACGCCTCCCGTATATCCCCATTAATGAGCGATTTACGAATTTTTGTCGAGCTCACCATCTTACCGGAAAGGACCACTTCATCTATTTTAACAATCTCAATTCCGAGAGAAGAAGCTATTCGAATCATCTCTTCTTGAGTTTGGACAGAAGAGTTACCAAGTCGATGATCATACCCGATAATGAGTGTACTGACTCCGAATTTTGAAATCAGGTAATCCCTCATAAACTCTTCGGTACTCAATGTGCTAAATTGTTTGGTAAAAGGAACTACATAAAAATTATCTACATTCAGAGAGAGAATCATATCCTTTTTCTCACTAAGAGAGGTTAGAAGACGAAGAGTATCAGCATCTTGCTGCAATACATTTCTCGGATGAGGCCAAAAAGTAATGACGGCACTCTCCTGGTGCTTTGCTGAAGCAATATCACAGAGCTGCTTCAATACAGCTCTGTGACCTTTGTGTACACCATCGAAAAAACCTGTAGCTGCTACAACCATTTTACCAATTCAAAATCTTGACGATGAGGAAGCAGAGAATTTTTTGCAAAAATACGCGCCGCTACTTGATAAACGCCCGTAGAAGTAGGTAAAATATTAACGCTGTAAGTAGCAACCCCCTCATTTATCTCCTTGAACTCATAAGTACAACTCCCCTTCTTCACATATCTCCCCTTGGCATTCTGCTGAGAATAAACAAGTTCTACACCGATATCCTCAGGATTAATGTCACCTACAAAAAGCTTTATCCAAGAGTGACTCTCCTTTCCCAAAAGAAGCATCTCACTATTATCGGTAGGACGGTTAAATTCCACCACCTCAATATGCTCCCACCCGCGCCTGATCTTCTTTTTCCATAGAGCAATCTCTCTCGCCACAGAATAATCATTTTCATTCAAAAAATGCGAGCGCTTGTAAAGAGGCTTATAATATTTATCAAGATAATCATTTAACATCCTGTTGGTTGTGAAATTACAAGCTACCTGCGCCACATTTTTCTTGATAATCTGAATCCATCCCTGTGGAATTAAGGATTTTTTATCTACTTCGTAAAATGTAGGGGCTATATCATTTTCAATAATATCATAAATAGTAGCAGCATCCAGCTCATCCTGAAAATTCTGATCATCGTAAGTTCTTTCCATAGGAAGTGCCCACCCTGCACCATTCTTGTAACCCTCTACCCACCATCCGTCGAGAACTGAAAAATGCATAACTCCATTCATAACAGCCTTTTCGCCGGAAGTACCGGAAGCCTCAAGCGGCCTTGTGGGGGTATTCATCCATACATCCACCCCCTGAACCATAAATTTCGCCAGATTTATATCGTAGTTGGGAATGAAAACAATCTTCCCGATAAACTGAGGCATCTTGGAAATTTCTATAATTTTCTTAATTAAATCCTGACCGGCCTTATCTGCGGGGTGTGCTTTACCTGCAAACAAAAACTGAACAGGTGTATCAGGATTGTTTATAATGGAATCAAGTCTGTCCAAATCACGGAAAAGCAGATGAGCCCTCTTATAAGTAGCAAAACGACGGGCAAATCCTATCGTAAGAATATCATCTCTGAGGGTATTCTTTATCTCGACAATGTTTTGAGGAGAATAGTGACTTGAATTGACAGGATCAGAAAGGCGCTTGTTTACCACCTCGATAAGTCTCGCCCGCAATTCACCTCTAACTTTCCATATTTCTTCATCCTGCACATCATAAATCCCCTGAAAACACTCCTTATCATAGTGATGTGTCTGAAATTTGGGACCGAATACTTTTTTATGAATCTCCTTCCACTGGGGAGCCGTCCAAGTAGAATAGTGGACACCATTGGTCACATAACCCACATGAAGCTCCTCCGGAAGATACCCTGGCCATAATCCCGACAAAATATCCTGACTTACCTTACCGTGAAGCCAGCTCACCCCGTTCACATCCTGAGATAGATTACTTGCAAGATTACTCATTGAAAATTTCTCATTTTTATCCTCCGGATTAATCTTTCCAAGGGCCATCATAGCGGTCCAGTCAATTTTCAATCTTGCAGGATAATGCGACATATAACTTCTGAGTAAATCCTCCGAAAAAGCATCGTGCCCGGCAGGGACAGGAGTGTGAGTTGTAAACAATGAAGAGGCCCTTACCACTTCCAAGGCTTCGCCAAATGAAAGATTCTCATCAAGAGTGAGCTCTCGGAGCCTCTCCAATCCGGTAAAAGCGGCATGTCCCTCATTACAGTGATAAATATCAGCCTCAATCCCCAAAGCCCTCAGGGCGCGTATTCCTCCGATACCAAGAAGAAGCTCCTGCTTCAATCTGTTTTCCCAGTCTCCACCGTAAAGATGGTATGTAACCTGACGATCTTCAGGAAGATTATCCTCAAAATCGGTATCCATCAAGTACAATTCTGTCCTTCCGACATCCACTCTCCACAATCTCGCATAAATATTTCTTCCTGGGAAAGCTACTGAAACAGTGACCCATTTATCATCCTTATCCCTAACAGGAATTGCCGGAATTTTCATAAAATCCTGCGGCTCATAATCAGCTACCTGATCGCCCTGAGCAGTAAGTTTCTGAGTAAAATAACCATATCTGTAAAGAAGCCCCACCCCCGTCATTTTAACTTTCATATCACTTGACTCCTTTAAATAATCACCTGCAAGAATACCCAGTCCGCCCGAATAAATCTTTAAAGAGGTATCTAAACCGTATTCCATACAAAAATAGGCAATAGAGGGCCCCTTACGGCTCTCTTTTTCTTTCATATACTCATTGAAAATGGCGGTTACATTATCAAGCTTTTCTAAGAAATCATCATCTTTTTCAAGCTCTTTATATCTTTTGAGTGAGAGCAAATCAAGAAGTGCAATGGGATTTTTCTCAACAAACTTCCACAAATCATTATCAATGCTTCTGAAAAGGTCCATAGCCTCCTGATTCCAGCACCACCACAGATTTTTAGAGATAATATCGAGATATTTCAACCTTTCAGGAATATGTCTTGTAACCATAACTCTACTCCACGAAGGCTTGCTCACCTCTATTTTTTTAAACGATCCGGGCTGCTCTTCACTATATTCAGGGAACGCCCCCCTCTCCTGCACCACTTTTGATATAGCAGAAGAATATGCCTCTTTATAATATTTGATATTGTTCTTCCAAAGGGCGATTTCCGAAATATCCTTTGCATTATCTTTATACTCTTTCCTCTCCTCCAGTGAGAGGGTAGATATCTCAAGTATTTTTAAAAATACCTCATTAACCACTTTATCATAGTTAGAATCATCTCTGAATATGACACCGGCAGCTTTATTGGGTTTTTTATAATGTGTCTCTACCCACATACCGAAACCGGCCAAAGATGTAGTGACAGTGGGCACTTTAAAAGCAAGAGACTCCAAGGGGGTATAACCCCATGGCTCATAGTATGATGGAAATATCGAGAGATCCATACCGGCCAAAAGGTTATAATAAGTCATATTGAATACCCCATCACTACCATTAAGATATGTAGGGACATATATCACCTTTATTTTAGTACTTAAATTTTTATCAAGACCTAAGGATTTAAGGCGGCAGAGTATCTGATCGCTGTCTATATCTTGAAGATAATGGGTAAGTGAAGTGGTATAGGTAGAAGCAGGATTATTGATCTTAGAAAGCAGCTCCCTATTGGGACCGTTGTTACCGGCAGGAATCATAATGAAAGCGAGAACTTTCCTCCCGTCATACTCAGACCTATTTAACTTATCGAGGGAATCAATAAATATATCTATCCCTTTATTTTTATATTCATAACGCCCTCCTATCCCTATAAGGAGAGGATTATCGAAAGTCTCACCGGTGGCAAGCGAAGCAATCTCTATTAATTTTTTGCGACCTGCCTCCTCATAATCATTAAAATCCTTTTCCTGCGGTGTAAATGTGTTTTCAAAACCGTTGGGAGTTATGAAATCCACTTTCCTGTCAAGAAAACGGTTACACTCCTTAGCTGTTATCTCACTGACAGTAGTAAAAACATCAGCATTGTGTGCTGCGCACTTTTCAAGCGAATGTTTTGCAAGAACATTAAATTCTTTAGCTTTGGCATCGGCATTAAAAAGATCCATACCGTTGTAGAGCTGAATATTATTGCATGCGAGACACCTTCCTACCACAGTGGCATGAGTAGTAAAAACGGAAGCCACCGGAAGCTTAGTCCCCTTTAAGTACAATAATCCGGCTCCGGTCATCCACTCATGAAACTGAGCTACTACTTTATGATGAGGGAGTAGATTGAACTTAATAAAACTCTCAATAACCTTCCCAGAAGCGTATCCGAATAGGGCCGATTCTATATAATCCCACTGACCGCTTAGAGAATCGAGCTGAAATTTCTTCCAAAAATCGGTCAATATCTCATCTTTCTTGGAAATAAACTGAGAAAAATCCACGAGAATTGCGACAGGATTTCCGGCTACATTCCATCTTCCCACCCTTATTCTAAGCCCCTCGCCTGCCGCAGAAACACGCCAAGTTCTGAAAAGGATATTATCTTCGATAAATTCCGGATTCCGTTCCGTATCCATCCACACATCCGGCCCAATAAGTATATGCCTGTCTTTTAACTCTTTAGAAAGATTGAGCGATTTGGTGGCAATCACAGTATGTATTCCACCGACTTTATTACAAACTTCCCAACTTACCTCAAACAGATAGTCAGGTAAAATTAAATTTTCTGAATTCATAAAATAAATAGTGCTATTAATTATCCTATCCTTGTTGAAGTTTTTTGTCTAAGCGTAAGATAAAATCACTAAGTACATTCATATAATTAATGAAAGCCTCATAAGGAGAATCGTATGGGTTAAAATAGTTATGTACGGCACCATCCGAGAAAAACTTGGTGCACATATAATAAAAATGATCACTCTCCTGCAGCTTGATAAAATCCGATGTCAATAAGGGATCTTCAGCAGCTATCACCTTGTCTTTAAGTGAATATAGCTTCGTAAATGCTTCGTTTTGCAATTCGTTTCCTATCCATGCAGAGGTATCTCTCTCCTCATCTGCCCACGAAATGGGGAAAGGCACATTAAGAGGAGCCACAGGCAGATGTTTTTTAACAACCTCAGATGGAGTACCGAATTCAAAATCAGTTTTAGTCAGAATAACCTCGGGAAGAGCTCTCATAAATTCAAAAATACCGGTACTGACCCCCTGATGCTCACCAAAAGTCTCATAATCCATAAACAAATTTACGACATCCTCGTTCTTGGCCGAATTTACGAGCCAGCCAGCAAATTTATCACAATCCACAGGCCACTTCTCCCAAGATTTATCCGAAAATCTGAATGCAATATCATCACTGAGATTAAAATTTCTCAACAAGAGCTTCAGCCTCGGATTAATCGCATTGGTATAGACATAATTAGGAGATTTCCATCCTAAAATATGCTTGGCCCCCTCTGTGAGCATAGTTTTATACCCCATTTTATAAACGGCTTCTCCGATTTTATCGGAATATATCAACTCCGTATTTCTAAAACACTTGGGTCTCTTGCCAAAATATTTTTCAATCGCATCGGCATGCAATTCGACCTGTTTTTTAAACTCCTCCATCGAAGTAAGAGAGGCCAAAGAGTGAGAATATGTTTCAGCTAAAAATTCCACACATCCCGTCTTGGCAAGCTCCTGAAAACTCTTAAGAACATCAGGGGCATATTTGACAAATTGTTCCAAGACAACTCCGGAAATAGAGAAAGCTATTTTAAAAGACTTGCCGTATTTATGAATATTCTCAAGCATTAACTTATTCATCGGGAGATAACACCTTTCCGCCACCCTTCTCAGAATAGTTCTGTTAGAGAAATCATCAAAATAATGAGAATCATTTCCAATATCGAAAAATCGAAACAATCTCAACCTGTCGGGCTGATGAACCTGGAAATAAAAACAAATAGTCGATTTCATATTATATATTTTTTATTCGTTTACAAAATAGATTGATAAATATCTTTAATTTTTACAGCGGCATTATCCCATTTTAGAGTATTAACCTCATCCAGCCCCTCTTTAGAAGCCATTCGATTCAATGCAGGGTAATTTATAAGCCCGTATATCGCATCTGCCAAAGCGTCAATATCCCAAAAATCTACTTTAATGGAATGTTTTAAAATTTCAGCCACACCGGACTGTTTAGAAATGATAGTCGGGACACCGGATCTCATAGCCTCCAGCGGGGAGATACCAAAAGGCTCTGACACAGAGGGCATTACATAGACATCTGAAAGAGCAAACATCTTCTGAACATCCATACCTTTAAGGAAACCGGTAAAATGAAATTTGTCAGAAATTCCGAGCTTGGCCACACGCCGGATCGAACGATTCAGCAGGTCACCACTCCCCGCCATAACAAAGCGGACATTAGAACATTTTTTAAGCACCTTGCTAGCCGCTTCTATAAAATATTCAGGCCCCTTTTGGAAAGTAATCCTCCCTAAGAAAGTAACTACCTTTTCAGGAACCCCTCTTCTAATATCTATCTCATCCCTCCCTGCAAAATCGACTGCATTATGGACAGTGACCACCTTCCGGGGGTCGATACCGTATTTGTTTATTACAATATTTCTCGTCAGATTACTAACCGTAATCACCCTGTCGGCCTCCTCCATCCCCATCTTTTCAAGATTATACACCTCCGTATTCACATTTTCCCCTGTCCTGTCATACTCAGTCGCATGGACATGAATAACAAGCGGCTTACCCGATACCCTTTTAGCGGCAATACCAGCCAAATATGTAAGCCAGTCGTGAGCATGAATCACATCAAAGTCATTATTCATAGCTATCGACCCCCCCACAAGAGCATATCTCGACACCTCTTCCATAAGATTTGTGCCGTATTTTCCGGAAAATTTGTATTTCTGTCGAAAACTAATCTTGAAATCATCAATCTGAGCCTTTTTTTCCTTATTAGTCATCTCAGAAAAAAGCATAGGATCGACATAAGGAACCATATCAGACCATATCCTAAGAAACTGCACTTTATCCAAAAGTTCCTGAGGATTATTCACCATCCCACTCACCTGCACATCGCTCGCGTTAATGATTTTGGCCACACTTCCATCCTCATCCCCTGAAGCGGAAGGCATCACAAAAAGGACATTTACGCCACAATTAGCCAGCCCCTTTACCATCCCGTAACAGGCAGTCCCAAGACCTCCCGCAATATGGGGCGGGAACTCCCAGCCGAACATTAATACTTTCATTATTTATTTTCTTTAAATTTTCTTAACAAATACTTAGCTCTCAGCAATTCTGCCACAGCCACAGAGTGGGAAATAGCCCCATGCGGGTGATGAGGAGGATTTCCATCGTAAAGCTCCGCAATAGAGCCTATTCCATGAATCGTCATATCCTCTTCGAAAGCATCCACAAGTTTTTCACACCCGCTTGCAGCCTCTCCAAACAATTTTAGCGAAGCATCTATAAAAAAGCCAAGCAGCCATGTGCGTGTACACCCCTGATGGTAAGCAAGATCCCTCTGGTACTGATTTCCCTCATAAACCCCCTTGTAAAGAGGATTTTTAGGAGAAAGGGTGCGAATTCCGCGAACTGTGAGAAGCTCCTTATAGACCGCCCTTATGACATTGGCACGAACCTCCTCCGAAACAGGAGAATAGTCAAGAACACAAGCGAACAGCTGATTAGGACGGGTAAACTTATTCTGCCCGCTTTCATCGACATAATCGGCAAGATGCGCCCTTTCCGGCACCCAAAACATATCATAAAACGAAGAATCTATCTTCTCTTTTATCTCTTTCCAAAGCATCACCGACTTCTTACTTCTGCCGTATTTCTTCTCATTATCCATAAGATAGCATAAAGTATTATACCATAACGAATTAGTCTCCACCTGATACCCTCCCCTTTCGGTAATGGGAGAACCGTCTGCACCGTAAGCATTCATCCAGCTCAAAGCCACTCCGTTCATTTTGGTAAAAAGCATTCCATTTTCGCTATTCAGAGTGACCCCCATTCTGCCTCCGGCAATAAAACTTGCCGCAATTTTCTTAAGCAGCTCACCGAATTTCTCCCATGCAAGTTTCGGATTACCGGTGAAAAGAGAAAACTGCTGCGCAAGCCAAGTAAGCCACAGAGAAGCCTCAGCCTGCCGCGAGCCATTAAAAAGCTGATTAGAATAGATCGAAACAGTACTATTTATCACCTCATCGAAAGTTTTCAAATCGCCATCGTTAAAAAGGGTGAGCCCCGGAAGGGAGAGAAGCGTTTCACGCAACCCCTTTCCAAGCCACGAATAACCTGCACATATTTCAGTCTGCCCTTCATTATGAACAATAAACTGCTTAGCAGCAATTTTAAGACAGGAATCAAAACTATCCCTCGATTCTTTCTGGGAAATAACACTCTCAAAAGAGCGTTTCAGCCCCTTCGTATAGACTTCGGAAGTAGATATTGAAAGAATTATCGACTCGCCTTTGGCAATAGGAAGCTCAAAAAATCCCGGTACGAACAAATCCTCACTATGGTCAAATCCCCTCCGTTCCTCCTCGCGATAGACAACATTTCTATACCAGTCGGGAGAAGCCACATATTCGTTTTTCTTATTGGTCTGAAGGACCAGATTAGGAAAACCGTCATACATTCTGAAACTGCAACCATTTTCTACCGCTTCATACTTGGTATTTGCATCATTGTTGGCTCGGGTAAGGGAATGAATATCACGGAAAGCCAAAAAAGGTTTCAATCTCAGAACAGTCTGAGAATGAGCATCCAAAAGGGTATATTTAATAAGCAGCTGTTCTTTATTTCCCACAAAAATAAGCGATTTGGTAAAAACCATCCCCCCTACACGATATGTAAGAGTGCAAGCCTTGTCAAGCTCGAAATCGACTATATATTTATGACCGCGGGGATCATATATATCACCATAACTTCTTATTCCGAGATTAAACTCCCTGTCATGCTGGATAAGTGTCTCATCAATGGCAGAGAGGAGAAGATGGTTCCTCCCCCCGAAGCGGTCAATCGGCATCACAAACAGACCATGATATTTTCGCGTATTACATCCCACAATGGTGGTATTGCAATATCCGCCCGTTTTGTTCGTAGCTAAAATTTCCCTCTGAAGAGAATATTCAAGGTTTACAAGTTCGGCCTTATTAAAGTTAAGATATGACATTATAATTAGATATTAAACTTTCAATTAACGAGTTAATTTTTTTAAAACAATCGCCGTCCTGCTCGGCAGATAAAGGGAGAGTTCATCTTTACCGTTAACATTGTCCGTAAAATGGCGAATAGTATCAATATTTCTTCCAAAACCGTCAAAGGGCAGAGAATCGGAATCCAACATCGTCTCATATTCACCTGGAGGGGCGCCGAATCGGTAATCTGTGAAAGAAAGTGACGGATTGAAATTAAATGCAAAGATAAAGCATCCTCTGCCAAAAATCAAAACTTTTTTCATCTCATCGACATACAGCTGGAAAGGCTTTGTTTTCAACACATTACCCTTTTTCAAAAGATGTATCATCGCACTATCAAACTCAAGTAACGATTTATAACGCAGCAGCGGATTATCTTTAAGACTCCACTGTCTTCTCGCATAAAAATAAGACCACCCGTTTCCCTCCCTTGGAAAATCTATCCATTCCGGGTGTCCGAACTCATTCCCCATAAAAGTCAGATATCCGTCACCCGCCGTGGCGGCAGTGATAAGTCTTATCATCTTATGCAAAGCCATCCCCCGCTCCACTATAATATTCTTCGAGCTTTTATTCATATTAAAGTACATCTCCTTGTCCATCAGACGGAAAATGATAGTTTTATCCCCTACCATAGCCTGATCATGACATTCCGCATAGCTGATGGTCTTCTCGTCACCTCTCTTATTGGTCAGCTCATAATAAATACCTCCCATACTCCACTCCTCATCTCTGAGCTCTTTTATCCACTTTATCCAATGATCGGCAATACCCATACTCATCCTGTAGTCAAAGCCGAATCCCCCCTTGGAAATGGGAGCAGCAAGTCCGGGCATCCCACTCATATCCTCGGCGATGGTTATAGAGTGAGAATTGATTTCCTTCACAAGAATATTGGCAAGTCCGAGATATGTAAGGGCATCCACATCTTGATTTCCATCAAAATAGCAGCTGTAATCGGTAAAGTCTTTTCCAAGTCCGTGGTCCAAATAAATCATACTTGTGACTCCGTCAAATCGGAAACCGTCAAGATGATACTCTTGCATCCAGTACTTAAGATTTGAAAGGAGAAAGAACAAAACTGCATCTTTTCCATAATCAAAACAACGCGAATTCCATGCAGGATGCACCCCCCTCTCCCCCGAATGGAAATAGAGAGAGTCACTCCCGTCAAATCTCCCCAAACCCTCGATTTCATTTTTAACTGCGTGTGAATGAACAATATCCATAATTACAGAAATCCCCATCTTATGAGCATCATCGACCAATCTCTTAAACTCTTCTGGGGTTCCGAAGCGAGAACTCAAAGCATAAAAATTTGAAACCTGATACCCAAACGAACCATAATATGGATGCTCCTGAAGTGCCATAATCTGCAAGGTATTATATCCCAAAGAGGCGACATAAGGGAGTACCTTTTCTCTGAACTCGTTAAAACCGGAGACTTTTTCACCCTCCGAGCTCATCCCTATATGAGTCTCATAGATAAAAGGGGAGCTGCGAGAGGGGATAAAATCATTCTTCCAACGATACTTCCTCGCAGGAGCCCACACTTGAGCAGAAAAGATTTTAGTTTGAGGATCCTGAACACATCTGTCTGCATAAGAGGGAATTCTCTCTCCGCTCCCCCCCGGCCATACCATTAAATATTTGTAAATACACCCATGAGATATAGTCTCTTCGGGTAGGCGAAGCTCCCAATTGCCCTCGGGCAATGAAGAAAACGAAAATTCTTTCGATTTTTTCCAATCATTGAAATCACCGATTAAATAAAGTTCAGTGGCATTGGGCGCCCATTCTCGAAACACCCACTCACTCCCCTCTTTGTGAAGGATATAATACAGGTGATTGTTCACTGCATCGGAAAGTTTCTTTCCGTAACCGGCAATTTCCTGCTTACGCCTGATCAAAGTTTGATACCTGCCTGTTATAGCCTGCCTATAAGGCTCCAAATATTTATCATCGTCAAAAATCATATCTTAATAAAATATTAACTCTATAATTATTTCCGCTACCGGAGGAAGTCATCAATTTTTTACCCCAAATAAACTCCGCCCCCATTTTTCCCCACTTCAAAAAATTTCGCATATAATTAACAGCAAGATAATTACCTCTCTTGTAAAGGTTATATGAATTATTTTTTATCCCGATAGACTCAGACATCGAATATACCGCATTGACCTCATTATTCAAATACAAAAACTTATATCCTGCATACCACCCGAAGCCGGAATTTACCGAAAGTGATGTCAAATCTTCATTGACCACTATATTCAGCCCCATACCGAGCATATCTTGGATACAATCCACCATCCCCCTCGCATAAATACCCTGTCCGTATATAGTGTGTTTCATCTTAGCATTACTGAAAAAATCATACCTGAAAGAGAGCTGCGAAGCAAATGTAAACACATTTGAATATTTCTCGGCAGTAAGGGGACATTTCATAAGACGAAGATTGACTGCCCCGAAAAGGTGCAACGGGCCTTTTGTCCAAGAGACGGCCACAGGAACATCGGGAATATTTTGAGGAATAGTATATACTTCGTATTTGGCTGCATTGGCGACTGCCGGTATTATTATCTGAGTGGTCTGGGGCATCTCGATAGATATAGCTGCTTTAAAAAAATCACCGAACTCGTGAACATAACGAACAAGAGGGACTCTCCTGTCAGGAAGGCTCACAGGCCCCTGAGTATCAAGAGTATTGGGAGACTCTGAATCTTTAAATGTAGTCCAAGCCTGTCCAATAGTCAGACCAAGATACTGAAAATAGGCCTGACGAAGCCTCAGAACACCACCGGAGCCGTTAAAATCTGTCTCTATATAAGCATTAAGCATTCCAAATCTTGTATTTCCTATTAACTTGAAAAAGAGCCTCGACTGAGTAAGATTTATATCCACCACATCGGTATTACTCAGCGGATTTGTCTCACTTCTTATAGGGATATTCCCCACCACGAAAGCAGTTCCGCTCATCCCTGAAAAATCATACAGCCCGATGGCCTGCACATACCCACCTATCCCCAATACATAATTATAATTTTTATCTTTTATCAAAAAACGGGGAATGGACGGATCGTGGAAATGTTTGCTTGTCGAAGAGACAAGATAATCGTAAAGGACCGCAGGAATAGAATCCGAAGCCACTACAATTCCATCTTTTTTAAGCGTTTTCCCCTGAGCTCCCGCCGATAAAGGAAAGCAGCATAAAATAAGCAATGCCAAAACAAAATATATTAAGCAGTTTTTCATAGGATAATATTATTGTTATTGGCTCACCAGCAATTTATTAATATCCTCCCCCTTATCTCTGAGCATCTTACGACAAATCTCTATAAGTTTAATAGCCTTTTTTACATCTTCCGAAACCTCTGAAAGGGGTTTTGAAGGCTCTTCAATATCGTTAACGAGTTTTTCAAGCTCCCTGAGGCACTCCTCGTATGATTTCACTTTAGCCATATCTATTATAAATTATTCGTTTTAAATATCTTATTCACAGCACATTCTGCACTACCGCCTTTCATAGTTATCCTCACAGTATCGCCTTCGGCCAATAAATCCACCGAATCCACCCTCTTTTCCCCACTTTCCACTATGCAGTAGCCGTTTTCGATTAAAGACAACGGATTCCCTCGAAGCACCCTCTGCTCCAAAAGGCGAAGTCTGTTCTGTTCAAAGGCAAGCTTATTGGAAACAGCCAAAGAAAGCCTTGTGGCAATAGAGGTGATCTGCGAATCTTCATCAATAAAAATATCCACAAAATAATCTGCAAGGGCAGTAGGGGTCTTTAAATTATTAAATGATACCATATCGCAAATATGATAATCCTGATCATGCCCTATCGCGGTAAAAACAGGAATTGGAAACTGAGCAATGGAGACTGCAAGGTCGTAATCATCAAAGCATGAGAGATCGACAGAAGAGCCTCCACCCCTTAGAATCAGCACTGCATCAAAACTATCCTTTAAGGATTCTGAAGTTTCAAGAATAGTGTCAAGAGCGGAAATAATCCCCTCCGGAGCAGCTACTCCCTGCATTGGCGAAGCAAAAAGTCGAGTATAAAAAGAAAAACCGTACTCATTTTCATGGAGATGTTTCATAAAATCGCGATAGCCGGCAGCCGTTTCTGAAGAGATAACAGCAAATCTTCTCGGAAGAGGGTTTATCTCGAGCCCTCTGTTCATATCGAACATCCCCTCCTGTCTCAATTTGAGAATAATCTGCTGCCTTTTTATTTCCATTTCTCCCACACTGAAAGAGGGATCTATTTCGGAAATTATGAGACTAAGCCCGTAAAGTTCGGAGTATTGGACCATAACTTTTACCAAAATTTTCATCCCCTCCGTCAGGGAGTAACCGGTAGAGCTTTCGAAATAGGGTTTAATTATCTTCCACGAAGAGCTCCAAATTATAGCAGATACTTTAGCCCGAATACCACTCTTTTGGGGATCATTATCGACAAGATCAAGATAGCAATGGCCTGAATAATTGGTTTTTATGGCACTGATTTCACATCTCACCCAGTACTGATGAGTAAAAGAATCATTTATGCTTTCTTTGATTCTTTTCTGCAAGTCATATAAACTTATCCCTTCATTCATACCTACAAATATAATAATTTTTTATAGATTTGCAGTCAAATTCAATCCCATGATTATTTCAAATGCCATATTTTCCGGAAGCAGCCAAAGGCTAAGCGAAAGGCCGAAGTTTAAAGCTCCGGAATTTGCTTTCATAGGGCGTTCAAATGTGGGAAAATCCTCACTGATTAATATGCTGTGTGCCCAGAAAAAGCTTGCTCATACCTCCTCGACTCCGGGAAAGACTCAGCTGATCAATCATTTTCTCATAAATGACAAATGGTACCTCGTCGATCTGCCTGGGTACGGATATGCCAAGCTATCTGCCACTATGAGAGAAAAGTTATCAAAAATAATTAGAGATTATGTAAACTTGTCAGAGGAGCTTGTAAATTTATTTGTCCTCCTCGATTCAAGACTCGATCTGCAGAAAATAGATATTGATTTTTTAATACAGCTTGGAGAGGGAGGCATCCCATTTTCCATAATTTTCACAAAATGTGACAAGTTAGGAAAAACCGCCCTTGAAAAGCAAATTGAAAAAAATAAAAAGGGACTTTTAGAGTACTGGGAAGAGCTCCCCCCTATATTTCTCTCATCTTCGGAGACTTCGCTGGGAAGGGATGAAATACTGAATTATATTGGAACTACACTAAATAATATTTAATATCAGATATGGATCATCAACACACAATTAAAATCTTTTCATGCAGAGGTTCGCAATACTTAGCAGAAAAAATTGCAAAATCTCTAAACATGGATCTTGGAAAATCAATCGTGACAGTTTTCAGCGACGGTGAGTTTCAGCCCGCTTTCGATGAATCGGTGCGAGGAGCGACAGTTTTTATCGTTCAATCAACTTTTCCCCCGGTCGATAATCTTTTTGAGCTTCTACTCATGATTGATGCTGCCAAAAGGGCATCGGCATATAAAGTAATTGCAGTCATTCCCTATTTCGGATGGGCACGCCAGGATCGTAAAGATCGCCCGAGAGTCTCCATTGGAGCGAAGCTCGTAGCTAACTTGCTGCACGCTTCAGGCTGCGACAGAGTAATGACGGCAGACCTTCATGCAGATCAGATTCAGGGATTCTTCGATTTCCCCGTCGATCACATATATGCAAGCTCTCTCTTCCTTCCCTACTTAAGAAGTCTGAATCTTGAAAACCTTTCCATTGCAGCTCCGGATATGGGAGGTGCCAAGAGGGCAAATGCTTATTCAAGGATACTCGGGTGCCCCCTTATTATTTGTCATAAATCACGAGAAAAAGCCAATGTTGTGGGCTCTATGACTGCCATCGGAGATGTAGAGGGGAAGAATATTGTCATTGTTGACGATATGATTGATACCGCCGGCACTATTGCGAAAGCCTCCGATATGCTTATGGAGAAAGGGGCACTCAGCGTAAGGGCTCTCGCTACTCACGCCGTTCTTTCGGGAAAAGCATACGAGAAAATTGCCGAATCGGCTCTAAAAGAAGTAGTTGTATCGGATACCATTCCTCTCAGACACGCTCCCGATATAGACGCATCCAAGATAAAAGTTCTTTCGGTCGCCGATATCTTCGCAGATGTTATCGACAAAGTTTATAATTACAAATCAATAAGCACCAGTTTCGTATTCTAAAATGGAATCACACCATTCACTTTCGGCCTCTGCCATCCACGACACTATCATCGAGTCGCTACGCAATTTTTTCAAAAAATGCGGAATGACCAAAGCTGTACTCGGTCTCTCCGGAGGGATTGACTCAGCTGTCGTGGCAGCACTCGCCGTAGAGGCACTCGGAAAAGATAATGTTCACGGGATTCTAATGCCGTCTCAGTTTTCCACACTCCATTCCATAAGCGATGCTGTCGATTTGGCTAACAATCTCGATATAAAATATGACATTATCTCGATAGAGAAAATATACAACAGATTTATGCACGACATCTCCCCCATATTTAACAAAAATCACTCATGGGACAATACTCAGGAGAACCTTCAAGCGAGAATAAGGGGGACGATCGTTATGGCATATTCGAACCGTAACGGAGCGCTTGCCCTCAATACCTCGAACAAAAGCGAGCTTGCATCGGGATACGGAACACTTTATGGAGATCTCGCAGGGTCACTTATGGTAATTGCAGACATATATAAGACACAGGTATATGAGCTGGCAGGATTAATTAATTGCGACAGAGAAATAATACCTCACAATACGATGGTCAAAGCTCCGTCAGCTGAGCTGCGTACAGGGCAGAAAGATATTGACTCTTTACCCGATTACTCTGTTTTAGATCCCATTCTGTACGCATTGATAGAAGAGAGGAAGAGTCCCAAGCTCCTTATTATGGAGGGGATAGACAAAAACGCCCTTGTCAAAGTACTAAAATTGAGAAAGAAAAATTCATTTAAGGCATTTCAGATGCCTCAAATAATAAAAGTCAGCGAAAGGCCATTGCTCCACAAGAGTAAATGGGTATAATTTTTGGATATGGATATATTGTGGATTTCATTAATAATTATCGGAATAGCTGTTTTTCTGATGTGTTTTAATCTTATTTTCCGAAAGGGTAAATCCTTTCCGGACGGCGAGATAGGACACAACAGAGAATTGCGCAAAAGAGGTATTATATGTGCCAAAGAAGAGGAATTGAAAATCTGGGGGAAGAAAAAGAAGCAATCTGCAATATGCACAGATCAAGAGTGTTCTATATGTGGTGTTTCCGACTGCCTCGCCAAATCCTTGAATGATAAAAAATAATTACAAAGACAACTTAATAAACAAAATACAATGAGTCTCGTAGCAATAGTAGGTCGCCCGAATGTGGGAAAATCAACTCTTTTCAACCGATTAGTGGGAATGAGACAGGCAATAGTAGATGAAACATCAGGAGTGACACGAGATCGCCACTATGGTAAATGCGAATGGTGCTCCAGAGAGTTCTCTGTGGTCGATACAGGGGGATATACATCCAACTCTGACGACATTTTCGAAGGGGAGATACGCAAACAGGTGGGAATCGCCATAGAAGAGGCAGACGCTATTCTATTTCTCGTAGAGGTGGAGACAGGAATCACAGATTTTGATGAAGAAATCGCAAAACTTCTTCGTCAGTCGAAAAAGCCTGTACTTTTGGTAGTGAACAAGGTGGACACGGCCGCCAAACAGTTCGATATTTATCAATTCTATTCACTCGGACTTGGAGAGCCATGGAGCATCTCTTCATCCAATGGAAGCGGCACGGGAGAGCTTCTTGACGAACTTTCTAAGGTCCTTCCTCCTGACGAACCGGTTTCCGAAGAGGAAAATCACATACCGAGAATTGCCATTGTCGGGAAGCCCAATGTAGGCAAATCGTCTCTGACCAATGCCCTGTTGGGTGAAGAAAGGAACATTGTTACCCCTATTGCAGGGACCACAAGGGACTCCATTGAATCTCACTATAACAAATTCGGTCATGAATTTCTTCTTATAGACACGGCAGGACTGAGAAAAAAGACAAAAGTAAAAGAAGACCTCGAATTTTACTCTGTCATGCGCTCCATAAGGGCCATCGAACACTCAGATATCTGTATTCTGATGATTGAAGCCGAAACAGGGATGGAGGCTCAGGATTTGGCCATATTCAACCTGATTCAAAGAAATAAAAAAGGGTGTGTCATAGTGGTAAACAAATGGGATACCATTACCAAATCCACCAACACCATGAAAGAATATACCTCGGTAATCAAGGATAGAATATCTCCGTTTTCCGACATCCCCATCATATTCACATCGGTGATAAATAAGCAGAGGATACTTGATGTTCTTGACAGTGCTTCAAAAGTATATGAGAGCTACTCTCGTAAAATACCCACATCCAAGCTCAACGAAATTCTCCTTCCCGAGATTGAAAACTACCCCCCTCCTGCAACCAAAGGAAAATATGTCAAAATCAAATTTATAACACAGCTCCCGACACAAAGTCCATCTTTTGCTTTTTTCTGTAATCTCCCACAATACATTAAAGATCCCTACAAAAGATTCCTCGAAAACAAGTTAAGGGCATTTTTCGACTTTACAGGGTGTCCCATACAAATCTATATGAGAAAGAAATAGTAGCGATACTATTATTCCTTTTCTATGGTAAGCTGCTGGATATAGTTACCGGTATCGGTGGTTTTGACAAATATGGTAACGCGAAATTTATTTCCACCTCCGTCGAGAAGACCGATAGCATATGACATGGGATATACTCCGCTTCTATGAAGTACATCGAAAGACTTGGGAGTATAGTTAACAAAGAAATTTCTTAGAATTTGCTTAGCCTGATTACGGCTACAACTGTTTTTATCACCTAACACATCAAGTTCGAGATTTTCGGCAAACCAAGCTGAAAGATTATCGGCCCTTCCCTGTTCCAAATATTTAGAAATAGGGACAAATACATCTTGATTATTCTGTGTCTGAGGAAAGGCAGTATTTACAGAAAAAACAAGCAACGAAAAAGCTAATAATATGCGTTCCATTAATTATTATTTATTCATCCATACAGAAAGCAAAAATCAAGCCAAATAAAAAGTTTTACTTTATACACATATTTATCTTAAATTTGCATTGTATGAGAATAACATTTTTAATGGTAGGAAAGAGTGAATTTCCTTTTGTCAAGGAGGGAATGTCCCTATATGAGAAGAGGATTGAGCACTATGTAAATTTCGAGCATATCGAGATATGCAATATCAAAGGGACATCATCTCTTCCCGTCGAGCTGCTGAAAGAAAAAGAGGGGACGGCTATTCTTAAACATATAAAGGAGGGGGATAAAGTGATACTTTTGGATGAAAGGGGGAAAAAATATTCTTCTTTGGAGTGGGCAAGTCAGATAGAAAAGGAGATGAATATCGGGAGTAAAAATATCATATTCATAGTGGGTGGAGCATTCGGTTTCTCAAAAGAAGTGTATGAAAGGGCAGATTCTCTTCTATCTCTCTCCACGATGACCTTTTCTCATCAGATTATAAGATTATTCTTTACAGAACAGTTATACAGGGCTTTTACCATTATTAAAAGAGAACCATACCACAATGAGTAGGACCATAAACAGATTGAAAAATTATTTTAACAGCCACAGAACATGGCTGCTATGGTTCTTTGCTGCCCTGTTTTTCGCACTTTCATTTTTTCAGTATCACGCAGAATCGTCAGTAAAAGAGACTAAAACCGTTCAAAAAAAGTTAAATAACCGGATAAAAATTTTAGATGATTATGCGGAGAAAGCCCTTAAAACAGAGAATGACGAATGGCCTGAATTCGAGTTTTTCCCTGAAGATATGGTTATTTATAAGTACAATGCCGATACACTTCAGAGCTGGGTTAACCTCTTCCCCATAAGTAACGATGAAGTAGATTTAGTCCCTCTGTGGTACAGAATCCACGACATGAATAACAGAAACCTTTACAATACCCCTCTTGCATATCTCGGCGATAAGACTCAATATGTGAATTTAGGCTCTTCATGGTATGTAATAAAAGTATATAGAGAGAAGCGTACGAAGGTAATCGCGGGAATATTGGTTAAAACCAATTATCTAAATCAGAACTCTGCCCTACTCAACACATTCAATAAAAAAATAGGTCTTGACCGACATTTCACCACAGTTCCTGTAAATATTGACGATTCGCATGTAGTATTTTCAAAAGAGGGCGATCCTCTTTTCAGTATTATCAGCAACACACCCCTAAATTATGAGAGACCTGCCACTGGTCTGAGGTGGCTATCCATATTGCTCTCCATACTTGCACTATTTTCATACCACAGTAATAAAAGAAACTACAAATCCCTCGCTGTCGTAGCCATCGGATTGGGGATACTGAGACTTTCTACCATATTCTTAGCCAAGTCACTCTCCCTTGATTCTGAACTTTTCTCCCCTTCCCTATATGCAGACGGCGATTTTTTTAACTCTTTGGGTAATTTTTTAATTAACCATCTTTTCATTTTTCTTATCACTCTATCTATTTTTATGTCGAGAGTTCGTGTCGAAAAGGACATAGCCTCCTCCGGACATACAGGTAGAGCCATAAAAAAATGGCTTACATACATTATCCCCATATTAATCCTTCTATACATCCATTTTTCGCTCCGTTCCCTCCTGCTGAATTCTAATATCACCATGGAGTTGTTTATGATTCAAAATCTGAGCATATACTCCATATTGGCATATACTGCGTACTCATTGCTATTCATAGCATTGCTTCTGAGCCTTCAAATGGTTTTTTTAATTAGCGAAAAGCATAAGGATTTTTCTCTCTTCTCCGTCAAAAATATCTTACTCTATATATTTGCCGCCGCTCTTTATACCGTGGTTACAGTGAGCATATACGGTTTCAATATCGAATACGAAAAAAATAAAGTTCTAACCAATAAATTAGCCATCGAAAGGGATCTTTCTCTCGAATTCCAGCTAAGGTCACTCGAGGGAGCCATTTACTCAGATCCCATCATAAAACTCTTGGTAGTCCTCCCTCAAGGGAACGATCTGATAAAAAACAGACTTGAAGAGCTTTATTTAAGGAATATTATACAGAAATACGATATCCGTATCACGATTTGCAAGGAAAATGACAGATTAAGTACCGAAAACTATTCATACCTTGTTAACTGTTTTGATTTCTTCAGAAACGATATTATTGACAAATACGGATTACAGCTCGCCCCGCGCTCCTCATTTTACTATGTAAACAATTACAACAGCACCATAAGCTACATCGGAGTGTTCAGCTTCTTTAACAACGACATCCTTCATAACCTCTACATAGAAATCGATTCCAAGCCGGTAAATGAGATAATAGGATACCCATCTCTGCTGATTGATGACTCAAACATCAACAACACAAGAATTCCCAATATTTATTCGTACGCAAAATATTATGAAAACAGACTTTCTGTCTATAAAGGTCGTTATAATTACCCTGTAAGATTCGAGAAAGAGATCAAAGACGGATATTCATTTTTCAACTCGGACGGATACATACATTTCTTTAATAAAATATCAAAAGACAATTACATAATAATAAGTCGCCCTAAACGCTCCATAGTTCCCTACATCGTCTCATTTTCATACATGTTCCTCTTCTACTCCTGCTTCATATTGGGCTTCAGCCGCTTTCGCAGAAAGAAAAAAGAGGCATTATTCTCTCTACCCAAAAATTCCTTTAGGAAGAAAATAACCTACCTTGTCACTATATCTATGGTAGTAACGCTGATTTGTATGGGGACAGGCAGTATTGTCTTTACCATAAAAATAATAAATGAGAGCAATATGGCTCAAATGGAAGAAAAGCTCCAATCGGTGCAAAGTACCATATCGGAAATGTGCAAATACGCTGATCAGTACAATGAAATCAATACTCTCGAAATGTTTACGGCCATGGACAAAGTGGCAGCAAACACCCAGGTGGACATAAATCTTTACGATCCCCACGGAAGGCTCATACGCTCCACAAGACCCGAAGTCTTCGACCAATACCTTCTAAGTGCGAGGATAAACAACAAAGCGTACAAAAATCTGATTTACCTCAGTAAAAAACAGGTAATCAACAAAGAAAAAATAGCAGGTCTATCATACAGCTCGCTCTACGCCCCTATTTTCAACAACGAAGGGAAGATGGTGGCCATTGCCAATATCCCTTATTTTATTAACAACCCGGGAGTTAAAGAAGATGCCTCTGCTATCATTGCCGCCATAATAAATCTCTACATTCTTCTCCTTATCGCCTCGATAATAGGAGGTTCGTTTATCTCCAACTCCATCACAAAGCCACTTGCGGAGATAAGCAAAAAACTTCAAGAAATTAACTTTTCACAAAAAGCAGAGCACATTAATTATAAGGGCAAAGACGAACTCGGCTTCCTCGTAAAAGCATACAATAAAATGGTCGATGATCTCGACGAAAGCTCCAAACAGCTCGCCCAAAACGAGAGAGAGCAGGCATGGAAAGAGATGGCGCGCCAGATAGCACACGAAATAAAAAATCCTCTTACCCCCATGCGCCTGAGTATCCAGCATTTAGTAAGGCTGAGAAAGAAAAATATCCCGGACTGGGAGGTGAAATTCGATGCTGTAGCCGTATCGCTTCTTGAGCAGATCGACATTCTCTCCGAAACAGCCACCGAATTTTCCAGCTTCGCCAAATTTTATAATGAAGACGATGTCAATATAGATCTTGTAACCCTGTTGAAAGAACAATACATTCTCTTCAACACGAGAGACAACATCGATTTTACATTTATCCACGCGATGAACTCAGCATGGGTATATGCCAAAAAAAGTCAAATAACCCGTGCCCTTGTAAATCTCATTTCAAATGCCATTCAGGCCATCGAGCAAAAGAAAGACGGCATCCTGCGCATCACGCTTGCCATCGAAGGAGATTTCTACCGCCTCGATATCGAAGATAACGGCCCCGGAGTAAGCCCCGATAACTACATCAAGCTCTTCAAGCCCAACTTCACCACCAAATCAGGCGGCACCGGCCTCGGACTCGCCATCAGCAAAAACATAGTTGACCAAAGCCGCGGCAACATCAGTTATGAAATATCCGAATTCGGCGGTGCCAATTTCATAATAAAACTACCGATAAAAGAAATTCACAAATAGCAATTATCGAAATAAGTTCTTGTAAAAGATAATCACAGATGACATACTATCGAAAATAAGTTCTTGTAAAAGATATTCACAGATGACATACCATCGAAAATAAGTTCTTGTAAAAGATATTCACAGATG
>CAZSXE010000018.1:0-32232 GCA_964611185.1 uncultured Muribaculaceae bacterium
TAAAAAAATAAGAGGAAAATTAATTTCCTCTTATGATTTTAAAACAACGTAAAAATGTTTATTTCGAAAAATCAACAGATGCTTTTCTAAATTCTTTCATTAGTTTACTTAGTTCAAGAGCAGATTTTCTTGCGCGAGTACCTGCAGCCTTGTTACCTTTTACTAACTGAGCTTCTGAATTTTTTACGAATGATTCAATTTCAGCGTTAATTTTCTCAATAATTGCTTTCATAAGATTAGATTTTAAAGTTGGTAATTTTTAAACTTGATGCAAGTTATGTGTTTTTTTCAAAAAATCAAAAAAACATATTAAAATTCTTACTTTTATGTGTGTTTAGAGTGTTTTATTAGATATGTTAATTGAAAATAACTTATTTTTGTTTAAAAATATATTTGTGATGAAAAAAATCTTTATTATCAATTTAATTTTAATAATTTTTTTAACAGGTTGCATTGATAGAAAAAAGGATAAAATTGAGGATTACGAGGCTAAATCGTATATCCACTCGATGCTTAGTTCTATTTATTATTGGAGTGATGAGATCCCTGTCGGGGTTTCGATGCTTGAGCATAATCTGTATGATTATTTCGATAATTCCCTATACTCAGGAGATAGGTGGAGCTGGATGTGCGACATAGAGCAGTGGAATAACTCTGAAACAGGTATTTATACGAGTTACGGGGCTTCATTGTCTCAGCCTGTAGAATATTTTAATGATTACAGCATTAAAATCAGATTTGTACATCCCAATACCCCTTTTGATAAAGCAGGGATAACTCGCGGATGGACACTAACTCATATTAACGACACTCCTGTAATGACGCTTGTGGAAAAGGATAAATTTTCCGAAGAATATGCCAAAAGCCCGAACAAATTCACATTTATCGACTTAAATGGAAATACCAAAACTTTCACAATGAGTTCAGAAGTGGTAACAACCAAATCATATCTTCGTAAAGACATCTTTACTTCCGATGATTATCCGGGTCTTTCATCTGCTGTCGGGTATTTTAATTATTTGTCTTTTAATGCCAATATGCTCGATGACATCACCTCTGCCTTTGAAGAGTTTCACAGTGCCGGAATAAAGGATCTTATACTTGATTTGAGATATAACGGAGGAGGGAACGAGAAAGCTACATCTCTACTTGCCAATTATATCGCTCCCCTCTCAGCCGATGGTGAAATATTGGCTAAAAGAAAGCATAATTCTAATTTTTCAAAATATGATGAAGAGGGTATTTTGAAGATAAGCAGAAAGACTTCTGCCCTCTCTTTAGACCACCTAATTATTATAGCAGGGGAAGGAAGCGCATCTGCAAGTGAAGTTATTATAAACGGTATGAAGCCTTTTTTTGGAAAAGGAACTATAATTCAAGTGGGTGATACTACATACGGCAAGCCTAACGGAATGTATGTTTTTCCATTTCCTGAGGGTCCTGATAATGATTATTACGGTTCTGCCGAATACATATTTTTACCGATATGCTTTTTCTCATCCAATAAGCTCGGAGAGCAAATAAGTGTCAATGGAATAATCCCGGACCAATACAGGCCCGATGATTTATATCACGATTGGGGAGTTAATGAGGATTTAATCGGCTCATCTCTATATTATTTGGTAAATGGCACATTTCCAAAACTTCCCGCCAAAAAGCAATATACGAAGAGCTTTGAGGCGGGAAGTGTAAAAATTAAAACTGAAGAAAACTCCCCCTATTACGGGAGGGATGTCGTAATTCCTGATTTTAGATTAAAGTAGAATATTTTTTACCGTAATCAATTTGTTGTTTTAGAAAATCGTCGTAGTATTCAATACGATAATCGACTGTTTTATCCCCTTCTTTAACAGGTACTATTTCGGGATTGATAAATCCGCCGTATGGTTTGAGCTGAAGAGTCTCATATCTCTGTCTAACCTCTTTATGAAGGGTGTAGTCAATATTTACCGCATATTTTTCAACAAGTGATTTCCCTGCTTCATAATCCCCTTCAGATTTTATTCTTTGTATTTCGGCAAGTAATGTGCCGAATAAAGAACGGAGAGCATCGTAATCATTTATCACAAAATAACTCTTTCCGTCTCGAACTTTTTTCTCGATTACATTGGCCTTAGCACCTTTTTCAAAACACCATTCCGAAATAAGTTTTCTGTTTTGCATGTGTGCCTGAGTATTGGTTTTGCCAAGCTCCACACGAGCAAATTGTGTAAAAATACCATTTCTTATATACGACGAATACTCTGCTTTATAAGCCTCTTTATCGGGCAAAATGCCGAGCTCGACGAGTTTTGTGTCGGCAAGGTAATAAAGGGCAAAAAGGTCTGCCCTTGCTTCTTCGAGTGTAGAGTTATACTCTCCGAGAGCATTTTGCATCGTTGAAGGGAGCAATTGACCTGAACCATGTCCGAGACATTCGTGTAGATCTGTATGGAGGTCATCAGTAAGCGATCCGTATTTTTTCGCCATTTCTATCTCTTTTTCATCCCATGCAAATTCTTTAAGTGCGCTTTTAGGAGATTCTTCGGCTGCTTTTGTATAGGCGGAAGTAATGTTGGCTATGGTTACTGATTTCGAACCATATTGTTTTCTAATCCAATCTGCATTCGGGAGATTAATTCCGATAGGAGTAGCAGGATAGCTGTCTCCGGCAAGGCAGGCAACTGTAATTACTTTTGCAGAAACACCTTTAACCTCTTTTTTCTTGAACCTCGGTTCAATGGGAGAGTTGTCTTCAAACCATTGTGCATTGGCAGATATAATTTCTGTCCTTTTGGAAGCTTCTTTGTCTTTGAAGTTGACATTGGCCTCCCAATTGGCCTTCATCCCGAGAGGATCGTTGTAATCTTCGATAAATCCGTTGATAAAGTCAATGTCGGATTTGGTATCCTGTACCCATTCAACATTGTACTCGTCCCAAAGGTTGAGGTCGCCTGTTTTATAGTAAGCTATAAGTTTGTCGATATAATTAATCTGGGTATCGTTTTCCGCCACATTTTTTGCGGCTTCAAGATTTTCTACGATTTTTACTATGGCTGCTCCATACAGACCGTCAATTTTGTAAACATCTTCTTGGATTTTGCCATCTCTCTTGACGAGTTTACTGTTAAGACCGTAGGAAATAGGGGTCTGGTCTTTAGGATCGCGAAGCTTATTATAGAATTTGACCGCTTCATCTTTTTTCACACCGTCGTAAAAATTCACAGCAGATGAGAGTAGGAGATCTTCTGATGAACCGGTGTATTTCCTCTGAGGATAGAGAGCAGGATCGTAAAAAATGGGGAGTAATTCTTTAATTTCCTCAGGAGAGGCACCTGTATCGGTCATAAGTGAGCAGAAATAGTCCTTTGTGCACTCAGGTATGATTTTGTCTTCTGCGTAGTGATGGTGGATACCGTTGCTGAAAAATACCCTTTTAGCGTAAATGATAAAGTTTTTATAGCTGTCGCAATTTTTATCCCCTTTGTAATTGTTGATGATGGTTTCAAGGGTTTTTCTTATCCGTAGATTATATTTAAAGTTTTGATCCCACATAATGTCTCGTCCACTCTTGGCGGCTTCGGAAAGATAGTATATATACTCTTTTTGTTTAAGGGAAAGATTTTCCCAACCGGGAACTTGGTATCTTATCACTTTAATGTCGGCAAATTCATCAACAAGGTATTTGAAGTTTTCGGTAGAGGTGTTTTTCTTTTTCATATTATCTGTGCAGGAACACACTAAAAAGAGAATGCTCGCTGTTAGCAGCATTTTAGTAAATAAATTCATATAGTGAAAATTAAAATTATCGTCTTAATCCGAGAATAAAGGCTCTTACCGCATTAAATGCTTTGAAAACCACTGAAATACCGGAATTTCGAGAGGCAAGTGATTCAAATCCCATGTATGCGAGATTTAAAGGGGAGTAGCTGTCTTTCATGGTCCTTAACAGGTAGGAAATCATAATTTCCTGATGATCAATCCTCGAGGAGAGCATTTTACGATGGTATTTCAGATCTTTAATGCCACGAATATTTTGGTAATCAAGATTGTTGTTATTTCCCATGGTTATTATTTTTAAAAAGCATATCAATAATCATTCTGACCATTCCGTCTGCAAACAGCTTTTTTCTTAATAAATATAAAACAAAAACGGCGATTAATAGAATACTTCCGGTAATAAGCTGTCCGTAAGTGGGTGAACCCAATAGGGTACCAATCCAACTGCTGAATGCTGCTGCTAAGAAACCGAAAGCGACAGCTCCTGTCACGATGATAAGGATAAAAACTACTATTTTGCTAAATAGGGTAGCCAAACTTTCCGTTAAGGAGAGCTTGGCTTCGTCTATTCGCATATTCAAATAATCTTTTATTGAAGAATATAACTCTTCAAGAAGATTATTGTGTGAGGAATTGGAGTTTTCCATATTAGATTATTCTTCGGCAGGGGCAGATTCTGTCCCCCCTTCAGAGGGGTGTGGCTGCCTGATTTTGGATTTTAGTGTCTGATACTCCTTATCAAAAGTATCTTTAATTTTTTTGCGGGTTTCATCGCCTGAATCAGGAGCAAATAAAATCGCAACGGCTGCGCCTAATATGGCCCCGCCTAAAAAAGCAAATAATGTGTCACCTTTCATAGCATTGAATTTTTATTTTTAGCAAATATAATATAAATCTTTATATTTGCCGAACATTTTAATTTTTGATAGTGTTTAAAAACAAACGATATTTTAATATTTTTATTGTTCTTATCCTTTTATTGTCATTGACTTCTTGTGTCAAGCATACTAAAAGCGGTATTAACAGAACATTGCTCGTATATCTCGCAGCCAATAATAATATTTCTAATTACGCCGAAGATAATCTCTCTGATTTAGTCAATAAGGGGTATGTTCCAGATTTCTTTAGTGAGGGGGGAGCTGGTGATGTTTTACTTGTTTATCTCCATTATTCCAATCAGACACCCAAGCTGATAAGATTATCCAAAAATAAATATGGTGATGTTAACCAAGAAACCATAGTCGAGTACGACACACATAATTCGGTGGATGTTTCCACTATGAAATCTATTCTTGATTATGCTTATCAGCTATTTCCCGGTAAAGAAAACGGATTGATATTGTGGTCCCACGGGACAGGATGGCTTCCGAAGTATTATTATTCCAATCCCACTTCTTTATCGTCGATGTTCTCTTCTTCTGAAGGTTTGCCGGGGGGAGAGGAGCCTGAATCTTATGATTATCTTGTTAAAAGTTTCGGGAGCGATGCGGGAGAAGAAATAGATATATTTGATCTAGCTAAGGCTCTTCCTGTTAAATATTCATATATAATCTATGATGCTTGTCTTATGGGTGGGATAGAAGTAGCATACGAAATGAGGGATAAAGCAGATTTTCAGATATTTTCTCCTGCAGAAATTCTCGCCACCGGCTTTCCATATTCTGTACTCGCTCGGACCCTATTGGGCTCGTCCGCTTCGTTAAGTGAGCGACTTACGGTTCTGTGTGACGATTTTTATAATTTTTATAATGACAGGTCGTCGGAAGTTTCCAAATCAGCTACAGTCTCTCTTGTCAGAAGTTATGAACTTGAATCTCTCGCTTTGAAGGCCAAAGCTATAATGAACCGTGATACTTCAAATATAAAAAATCTAAATATGCTTGAAGTTCAGCGTTATTTTAGACATGACAAGCACTATTTCTACGATTTTGAGGATTTCGTATCGCAGATTTCTACCGACTTATCGGAGCTGGAAGAGTTTCGAGAGCAGTTGTCAAACACTGTGATATATAAAAAATCCACTCCATATTTTATGAAAGGCTCCAAATATGGTTTTGAGATAAAAAAATATTCGGGATTAAGCACATATATTCCTAATCCCGAAAATTCGATTCTTGATGCCTATTACCAAAACTTGGCATGGAATAAGGCAGTAGAGATGATCAAGTAAGATTATTTTTCAAAGAATCTTTTATACAATCCTTCAAATACTTTACCGTGGCGTGCTTCATCTTTGCACATTTCATGAACTGTGTCGTGGATGGCATCGTAGTTGAGCTGTTTTGCCTTTGTGGCAATTCTCTTCTTGTCTGCACAGGCACCTGATTCTGCCTCCATTCTCTTTTTGAGGTTGGTTTTTGTGTCCCATACTACTTCTCCGAGGAGTTCTGCAAATTTAGAAGCGTGATCGGCCTCTTCAAAAGCTATTCTTTTATATGCTTCTCCTATTTCAGGATACCCTTCTCTGTCAGCCTGACGGCTCATAGCAAGATACATTCCCACTTCGGTACATTCTCCTGCAAAATGGGCCTTAAGTCCATCCCAGATCTCTTGGTCACAGCCCTGAGCCACTCCTATTTTATGTTCGTCAGCCCAAGTTAACTCTCCCTCTTTTTCTACTATTTCTATAAATTTGCTTGCGGGTGCATGGCAAACCGGACATTTTTCCGGAGGATTTGATCCTGTATGAACATATCCGCAGATTGTGCATTTCCATTTCTTTTCCATAACTCTTTATTTTTAATTGTTAGTAAATGATAATTATTAAAATTTAGTACAAAAATAAAAAAAATAATTATATGTTCAAATTTTTTGTGTTGAACAAGTTCATAGTTTTATCAATACCTATTGTGCCGAATGATTTTATTGCTTCGACTGCTTTGTCGATAGCAGGAATAATTTCAGCTCTTTCTTCGGGAGTCCATTTCCCTAAAACAAAGTCTATCTGAGAACCATGAACGAAATTAGATCCAATTCCTATTCTAAGACGACTAAAATCCTGAGTACCAATCATTTCTGTAATGTTGGCAAGTCCGTTATGTCCACCGTCGCTCCCCTTTTTTCTAAGTCGCAAATGTCCTGTGGGGAGAGCTAAATCATCCGATATTACTAATAGATTTTCTATGGGAATTTTGGTGAGTTGAAGGTAATAATTTACAGCTTTTCCACTTAAATTCATATATGTAGAGGGCTTTAGCAGCATAAATGTTCTTCCTTTGTATTTTATTTCTGCAACATCACCGTAGCGTTTGGTCATAAAAATAGTATTGGATGCCTTTGACCAGGCATCCAATACGGAAAATCCCACATTATGTCGAGTATCAACATATTCGAAACCGATATTTCCCAAACCGACTATCAAATAGTTCATACCGCAATAATGGTCTATTTTTTATCTGCTTCAGCAGGAGCTGCTTCCGGTGTAGCGGCACCCTCTTCTGTAGGAGCTGTCTCTACTACTGCACGGGTAACCCTAACGGCACATACCATGGTAGTTTTCGGAGAGATAATCTGAATGTTATCGTAATGTAGGTCTATTGCGTTAATCTGTTTCCCGATGGTAAGAGGAGTAATGTCAACAGGGAGTAAATCAGGAATATCTTTGATGATTCCACTAACGCGAAGTTTACGAACTCCCGTAAATAATTTACCACCTTGTTTAACACCTTCGGAGTGACCTGAAATCTTAACGGGTACATCAATCGAAATAGGCTTGTCTTCAGAAACCGAAAGAAAGTCAACATGGATAGCTTCATCAGTCACCGGGTGAAACTGGATCTGATGCAAAACTGAAAGGAATGATTTCCCCTCTATATCCAAGTTGATAATGTAGCTGTTGGGAGAGTGTGTTACTTTCTTCAGCTCTTTTGCGTTTACTGAAAAAATAATGTTTTCGACCCCTGCTCCGTAGAGAATACAAGGTACATTTCCCTCTTTGCGTAGATTTTTGATGTCTGATTTCTTACCAAGAACTCTTAGCGTTCCGTTTAAAGTAATTTGTTTCATTATGTTAATATAAAAATGTGTTACTCAGTTCGGATTTTCCGAACCCCATTGCACCAAAAAGTATAGAACTTTTTTGTGGGCTGCAAAGGTATGAATATTTTTTATTAATTAAAAAGATTCTATAAATCCATTAATTTTTCGAGATCTCTTCTCTCTTTTTTTGTGGGTCTTCCTGTGCCTCTATCTCTTTTTATAAATATTGTTTCTGTCGGTGAGTTTAGTTTGTCAAGTTCTGACTGCGGAGTGATATCTTCTGCAAAAGAGGGGACAGTTTTGGCTCCTTGTCTGTGATCCACTGTGGCGAGGACACGATATATATAATGGATACTGCCTTTCCTTATATTTATTATATCCCCTTTCACTACAATTTTTGATGCCTTCGCCTCCATCTCATTAACTGTCACTTTCCCGCTTTTACAGGCTTCGGCGGCTTCTGACCTGGTTTTATATGCTCGTATGGACCAAAGGTATTTATCTATCCTTTCCTGATTATTTTCCATGTCTTAATGATTGTGATCGCATCCGCAACTGCACCCATTGTCGTGGGAGTGATCGTGATCTTCAATGTACGAATCGGGTTCTTCTTGAGGAATCTCTATGTATGTTTCAAGTATTTTTGTCCCTTTTACGGTAGAAGATATTACGAAATCTTCATATTCTGCAGGAATAAGAATCCATTCCCCTTTGGAAAAATTGTATTCATTATTGGTAGTCGAACCGAATGAGTCAGGGGTGATTTTTGCTGCCCCCTCAACACAAAAATAGAGTATGAAACTTTGGAATTTCTCGGTGTAGATATGGAGAGAATCTGTTAATTCGTATGAGTTGATATTAAAATATTTATTTTTTGCCAAGTGTATTCCCCCTGAAGGGACAAAATATTTTTCTTTATCGTATTTTTTGTAATTGATGCAGTCAAATGCGAGGTCAAGGTGCAGCTCTCTTGCGGTAGCGGGGTTGTTTTCCCTCCCCCAGTCATAAATGCGGTAGGTAACATCGGAGAGCTGCTGGACTTCGGCTATCACGAGCCCGTGCCCCGCTGAGTGGACGATTCCTGCTTCGATATAGAAGAAATCCCCTTTTTGAGGATGATATTTGTTTAATACCTCTTCAAGTGTCCCTGCTTTGCATCTTTCGTAAAATTCAGTCGGGGTGATATCTCGGTTAAAACCCATATAGACAATAGCATCGGGTTCTGAATCGAGTATGTACCATGCTTCATTTTTTCCGTACGAGTTGTGTCTGTCGAATGCTGTTTCGTCATCTGGATGGACTTGGACAGAGAGTAGATCTTTTATGTCGAGTAGCTTTATAAGGAGGGGAAACTCGTTTCCAAAATATTTATAGTGTTCTTCACCTACTATCTCTCCCATATATGTTTCCAAAATGTCGTATAGTGAATTATTTTCAAGAAATCCCTCTGCGATTACCGAACTGTCCTCTTCAAAACCGCATATTTCCCAACTCTCTCCGATAGGGTTATTGCTCTCGAACGGTTTGCCGAAATTGCGTGCAAGTTTATCTCCTCCCCATACTTTTTCTTTTGAAACGGGGATAAATTTAAGAGGGTATAATTGTTTCTTTGTGTTCTTCATTTTGATTTTGTGAGCCTATATATTTGTTAATAATAAAAAATGACAATGCTCCCACTCCTGCGGCAATGGCAAATAGCCGCCAATAGAGGTCGGAATCGGGAAGAATATCTCTCAGAGAGTCTGTGGTAGATAGGTGTGGGTAGAGGGTAACCAGCAAGAAAGAGATGCTGTTATTCAGGGCGTGAAGAAAAATGGTGGCCCAGAGGCAGCGGGTTTTGTAGTATATCCAACCGAAAAATAGACCTAAAACGAATGCAGGTACTGCCTGCCACGGATTAAGGTGGATTATTGCGAAGAAAAATGCTGACCAAAGAATCGCGGCAGCGGGAGAATAGTTGCGCTCAAGAAGGCCTCTTGTCATTATCCCTCTGCATAAAAATTCCTCAAAGAGTGGTGCAAGAATGACAATAGTAAGAAAAGTAATGTATTTATTCCCTTCGAGCATCCTTCCCATGGCGTTTTCAAACCATTCGGGGGCGTTCATTTTTGAAGTTATAGGGTCAAGCAATATACTTATTGAAACAAGAGCGAGGGCTATTACTATAAAAAACAAAATGGGGTTCATTTTTCCGAACCATGGCTGATTGACCTTTACCATCTTGGCCTGGACCCCAGTCGATTGCATTTCGAGTATAATCTTGTTGCTTTTGTAGGTGATATATAAAAATATCGGAACAAAGGCGAGGATATACGCTACAGGTTTGGTCATGATTTCACTGGTGGGAAATAGCAATGAAACGGAAGAGAGTATGCCTCCGGGTATAACAAAAAAGAAAAACAGCCACCAGCATTGTTTAAGATTAGGAAGAAAGTATGCGAATTTTTTAATCATAATTATATTTTTACAAAATTAAGAAAAAACGATGTTATTATCTATTTTACTAAAAATACCTCTTCGTCACTCTCTTGAAAATAGTATTGCTCACGGGCAAATTTTTCGAGTGAGTCTTTGTCGGAGGTGAGCTCTTTTAGCTTTTCTTCGGTTTTGAGAATGTCCTCTCGGTATTGTCTAATGGTCCTTTCTTGCTTAACTATGTTTATTTTGTTCTGTGCCCAGACGAGAACGCTGTTTTTGTCAATAAAAATGATGAAAATGGCGAAAATAATAAAAGTGATGACATACTTGTTTGTAAGTCTTTTGAAAACTTTATTTTCTTTTAACTTCGACCAGTAATAGTTAAGTTTCATATTTTTTATCGATGTTTTGCAATATTTTACAAAAATATAAAAAAGTTAGGAGTATTCAGAACAAATTTCTTCAAGTGTATCAGATTCGTATGTGGCTCCAGGGCAATCTATATGCTTGAAATTAAAGAAGTATTGATCTATTCCGAATATTTGGGCACCTTCGATATCATTTTCGAAATCGTCTCCTACCATAAGGGTCTCTTCCTTGGCTGTTTTCCATTTTTGTGCATCTTCGTTTCGGGTAAATCCGCATAACCTTTCGAGAGCTATTCTGAAAATATCGGGCAGAGGCTTGTGAAATCCCACCTCTTCCGATATTACCACTGCCGAAAAATAATCTCTTATCCCCGACCGTTCAAGTTTGTGGTACTGTACTTCTTTAAATCCGTTGCTCAGAACAGCCATTTTCCCTCCAGATTTTTTGATTCTTTCCAAAAGAGCAGCTGCACCCGGCATAAGTTCTTTTTCGCATATCATTTGTCGGAGGTAATCCTCTCCGAATTGTCGTGATAATGGTTCATCTTCAACTCCGTATAGGCGAAATGTGTCGTAAAATCTTCTCCATCGCAATGTTTCTTTCTCTAATTTTCCCGATTCATAATCGTCCCATAATTTATGATTTATGGTGTCGTATTTTTTAAAGAATATATCAAGATAGTCCTTTTGTTCCCTTTCTTGAATATACACGGTATTGTTTAGGAATTTATCCTTTTTGATCAGGGTGTGAATAGCCATCTCGGAATTTTTGTCGAAATTCCATAAAGTACGGTCAATATCAATGAGATAATATTTGTAATTTTTCAACTCTATCTTCCTGTGTAATTCTGTGGAGTAATGGCTCTTAACTCTTCTTTTATGCTTTCTGAGACATCGAGGGTATTAATAAAGCGATTAATTGTCTCTTTGGAGATGACATTTCCTGTCCTTGTCAAGGATTTCAAAGTCTCGTAAGGGTTAGGATACCCTTCTCTGCGAAGGATAGTCTGAATGGCTTCTGCTACTACGGCCCAATTGTTTTCGAGGTCAAGCTCTATTTTTGTTTCATTTAGGATGAGTTTTGAAAGCCCTTTCTGAATCGATTTAAAGGCAATCATAGTATGTGCTATCGGAATACCGATATTTCGCAGTACCGTAGAGTCTGTAAGGTCTCTCTGAAGGCGAGAAATAGGGAGCTTGGATGATAGAAATTCGCATATTGCATTGGCGTAAGCGAGATTACCTTCTGCATTTTCAAAATCTATGGGGTTTACTTTGTGGGGCATTGCAGAGGATCCGACCTCTCCTTCTTTGATTTTTTGTTTGAAATATTCCATGGATATGTACATCCACATATCTCTGCACATATCAATAAGGATCGTATTAATTCTTTTTATGGCATCGAATAGGGCTGCAATATTATCGTAGTGTTCAATCTGTGTGGTGGGGAACGAGCGTTTAAGGCCGAGAATGTTTTCCACGAAGTCTTCTGCAAATTCCATCCAGTCAATGTCGGGATATGCTATGTAGTGGGCGTTGAAATTGCCTGTGGCACCTCCGAATTTGGCTGAAAACGGGACTGCTTGAAGCATTTTTTGCTGTTCTCTAATTCTCACTACAAATACTTCTATCTCTTTACCGAGCTTTGTGGGTGAGGCAGGCTGTCCGTGAGTGTGGGCAAGCAGCGGAATGTCTTTCCACTCCTGGGCCATGTCGGAAAGCATATTAATTACTTTGTATAATTCGGGAAGATATACATCCTGAATCCCCTCCATCAGACTTAGCGGGATGGCAGTATTGTTAATATCCTGAGAAGTGAGTCCGAAATGGACAAATTCTTTATATTTTCCCCCAATCGAGAGGGCATCAAATCTTTCTTTAATGAAATATTCTACCGCTTTGACATCGTGGTTGGTGGTTTTTTCAATTTCTTTTACCCTTTCGGCATCTTCTTCGGTCATTTCCTGATATATGTCGCGAAGTGGTTCTATTAGTGTTTTGTCGAAGTCTGAGAGCTGAGGTAGCGGAATTTGGCAAAGCGCAATAAAATATTCGATTTCTATTCGTACCCTATACCTTATTAATGCAAATTCGGAATAATAGGAGGACAATTCACTCACTTTTTTGTAGTATCGTCCGTCAACAGGAGAGATAGATGTTAGCATAACTTTATGTATTAAGATGCAAATGTAAGATTTTTTTCAATAAGTGATTTGGCTGCAGCCACATCATGAACGCGAAGGATGTTTGCTCCGTTGTTTATCGCTTTCTTGTGTAGCTCTGTGGTAGCCGGCAGAGCATCTTCCGGCGATATTCCCAACTTTTTGTAAATGAAACTTTTTCTCGATATTCCGACGAGAATTTCTTTTCCGAGTACTTTGAATTGTGATAAATTATCTAATAATTCGTAGTTCTGTTCCATTGTTTTTGAAAAACCGAACCCCGGATCTAAAATCCAATTTCTAATTCCGCAATCGGAGGCACGAAGATCAAATTCGCGGAAATATTGGACGATGTCCAATGTAACATTGTCGTATTGGCAGAAATTCTGCATAGTTTCGGGAGTTCCCCTTTTGTGCATAGCGACATATCCGAGTCCGATTTTACCCACAAGAGGGAGCATTCGAGGGTCGTATTCACCTGCCGAGATGTCGTTAACGAGGAATGGGCCTATGGTCTCAAAACATCTCTGAACGATAGGTGCCCTGAATGTGTCTATGGATGCGGGAATGTCCGGATAGTGTTCGCGAAACAATTTGAGGGCGGGTTCGAGCCTTTTCCACTCTTCTTCGGCGGAAACAGGTTGTGAACCCGGTTTTGTGGAGCACGCTCCTATATCTACGATATCTGCCCCCTCTGAAACGAGGGTTTGAAGTCTGTTTGAGATTTCTTGGATGGTGATTGCCCTTGAGGATGAATAAAAGGAATTATCGGTGATATTGATAATTCCCATTATTTTTACTTTTTTACCCATAAAATATTTTATCTTTGTTAAACTTTTAACTCTTGCAAATATAATAATAAAATATGCTAATAGTACTGGAAGGGCTTGACGGAGCCGGAAAATCGACACAAGTAAAAAAGTTGAAAAATTATATTATTTCACTTGGGAAAAATCTTAAATATCTTCATTTTCCGAGATTTGATGCACCTGTGGTAGGGGAGATGATTGCTAAATTTTTAAGGGGAGATTTCGGTGATATTCAGCAGGTGGATCCGATGCTGGTAGCGCTTTTGTATGCTGAAGACCGAAGAGATGCTTCCACTATTGTTCGCAGATGGCTGCTTCAGGGTGATATAGTGCTTTTCGACAGATATGTTTATTCAAATATTGCTTTTCAATGTGCTAAAATTAAGGATGAAAGTGAGGCAGAGACTCTCCGTAACTGGATATTAAAGTCTGAATATGAGGATTTTATGATTCCTCGTCCGGATTTGAATATTTTTTTGGATGTTCCCATTAACTTTGTTGATTCAAAGTTGAAGGAGAGCAGATCAGGGAGCGATCGAGATTATCTCAATGGTAAATCTGACATTCACGAAGCTGATATTTCTTTCCAAAAAAGGGTACGGGATGTATATCTTGATCAGTGCAGAAAAGATATAGAGTTTAAAAGAATAGATTGTTCTGATGATGATGGAAATATGCTCTCTCCCGATTCTATTTTTGCAAAAATCAAAGATGAGATTAATAAATTATTATGAGATTATTTCTTTTTATATTGAGATTCATATTCGGAATTGTCTTTATCCTTTCGGGGTTCTTTAAGCTGACTGACCCCGTGGGTACAGGACTTATTGTGAAAGAGTACCTGAATGCGATGCACTTTAATTTTCTCTCTTTCGGGGCTGTATATTTCGGGATGGCTCTTTCGTTGCTTGAATTTCTTGTAGGAATGGCGGTTTTTATGAAAATGAGAATAAGAGTCGCTTCGTTCATCGGTCTCATAATGACTGCTTTTTTTACATTTGTAACACTTATATTGGTGATTTTCAACCCAATACAGGATTGTGGGTGTTTCGGTGAGGCTATTCACCTTTCCAATATGCAGTCATTTATTAAAAATTTGGTTCTACTTTCGTGTATTGTTCCCATATATATTTTCAGAAAATCTTTCAGAAGAGTGGCATCGATTCCCGCTGAATGGATTTTTTTAGGTATATACGGAGTAGCTGCACTGCTGCTATCGTCTTATTCTCTTGTAAAAATGCCGGTGGTGGAGTTCGGTAATTTTCGTGTGGGAAGTGACATTTCGGTAAAGATGGATGATGCCTCTCAAAATCTTGAATTTGAGACTCTTTTTATTTACGAAAAAGAGGGGGTTCAAAAAGAGTTTTCCCTTGATAATCTCCCTGATTCTACATGGACATTTATTGATAGCAAAGATGCTTCCAAAAAGATTAAAGATACAAGAGCTCCTTTCGACTTTTCTGTGATGGACAAAGACGGGAATTATGTTACCAATAAAATACTTTTCAGCGATAAGGCTGTAATAGCGGTGATAGTCACTGATTTGGATGGTTTTCTTGAGTCAAAAGCATCAGATAATCTTTTTTCTCTCTCAAAAAGTGTAAACTCAAGTGGCGGGGTTTTTCTTTTAATTACATCGGAATCTCCATACACAGTTTCCGAGTCGGGAATCGGCGATTCCATAAAGGTGGCTTTTTCGGATTATAAAACGGTTATTTCCATGCACCGCTCCAACGGTGGGGTGATATATATTAATGATGCTATTGTCGTTAAAAAATGGGCAAAGGGAAATCTATCCCCTAAAGGGGCCTCTCGGATAATCAAGGAAGATGCAGATATGGTTATGTCTAAGGATATAATAAAACAACAACTGATATGGGAAATATCAATTGTTGTCATTTTTTTAAGCATCATTATGATGCGATATATATGCGGAATGGTTTATGGACAAAAGAGAATATTATAATTTTCTCTTTATCTGAACTATTTGGTATGCTTCGATTATATCGCCTACCTTTATATCGTTATATCCATCAATGTTCAGTCCGCAGTCGTATCCTGAAAGTACTTCTTTAACATCATCTTTAAATCTCTTCAGTGAGCCGAGAACTCCTTCATAAACTACTATACCGTCTCTAATGATTCTGATTTTTGCAGTTCTTGTAAGTTTACCCTCTTTAACCATGCAGCCGGCAACTGTTCCGACTTTGGAAATTTTAAAGGTTTCGCGAACTTCGGCAGTAGAGGTAACTTCTTCTTTCTCTTCGGGGGCAAGCATACCTTCAATACCGCTTTTAACCTCATTTATTGCATCGTAGATGATAGAGTAGAGTCTTATTTCTATTCCCTCTTTTTCTGCAAGTCTTCGAGCGCTGATGGAGGGTCTTACCTGGAATCCTATGATGATGGCATTGGATGCCACGGCCAGTAGAACATCCGATTCGGAAATTGCACCAACAGCTTTATGTATCACATCGACATGGATCTCTTCGGTGGAAAGCTTGATTAAAGAATCAGAAAGAGCCTCTATGGAGCCGTCCACATCTCCTTTTACTATAATACTCAACTCCTGGAAGTTTCCTATGGCTATTCTGCGTCCAATCTCTTCAAGAGTGATATGCTTTTGCGTTCTCAGTCCCTGAATACGGATTAACTGCTCTCTCTTATTTGCAAGGTCTCTTGCCTCTTTTTCGTCATCCATGACATTAAATACCTCACCTGCTGTGGGAGCACCGTTAAGTCCGAGAACAGAAACAGGGGTGGAAGGGGCGGCCTCTGTTACTTTCTGCCCTCTTTCATTGAACATCGCTTTTATCCTACCGGTGTTACTTCCGCTAAGCATTATATCTCCGGTATGGAGAGTCCCGTTTTGTACAAGGATAGTGGCAAGATAGCCGCGTCCCTTGTCCAAAGAGGATTCAATAATGGTTCCTTTGGCTTTTCTGTTAGGATTTGCTTTAAGTTCGAGCAAATCTGCCTCTAAAAGAACTTTTTCAAGTAGTTTATCTACATTAATACCTTTTTTGGCTGAAATTTCCTGACACTGATATTTACCTCCCCAGTCTTCAACAAGAATATTCATATTTGCAAGCTGTTCTTTGATTTTCTCAGGGTTGGCTCCGGGTTTGTCTATTTTATTGATAGCAAATACCATGGGAACTCCTGCGGCCTGCGAGTGATTTATGGCTTCAATTGTTTGTGGCATTATGGCATCGTCTGCGGCCACAATAATGATTACGAGGTCGGTGATTTTAGCACCACGAGCACGCATGGCTGTGAAAGCCTCGTGACCGGGGGTGTCGAGAAATGTAATTCTTCTTCCGGTAGATAATTTAACATTATATGCTCCTATGTGCTGTGTTATTCCTCCTGCTTCACCGGCTATGACATTGGATTTGCGAATATAGTCAAGAAGAGATGTTTTACCGTGATCGACATGTCCCATAACAGTGATAATAGGCGGCCTTTCTTGAAGATCTTTTTCATCATCTTCTTCGTCGGCGATGGCCTCTTTAATATCAGCAGTTACGAACTCAATTTTATAGCCGAATTCTTCTGCTACAAGTACGAGTGCTTCAGCATCAAGTCTTTGGTTGATAGATACCATAAGACCTAAATTCATACATGCTTCTATGACTTTGGTGACAGGGGTGTTGTTCATCAGGACAGCAAGGTCGTTGACAGTTACAAATTCGGTAACTTTCAATACATTGCTTGTCATCTCTTCCAACTCCTGCTCTTCCTGTATTTTCTGCGAAATCTGTTCTCTTTTTTCGCGTCTGTGTTTTGAACCTTTTGTCTTACCCTTCCCTTCTGTCATTCTGGCGTAAGTCTCTTTAATCTGCTTTTGAACTTCATCCTCATCAATCTCTGTGCGGACCGGTTTGAAGCGATCTTTTCTATTCTTTTTAGGATTGACTTGAGACTGACCGTTATTTTGATTTTTCCCTTGATTATTGTTTTTTGGCCCTTGAGTCTGCTGTTTGGTTTCGTTTTTCTTGGTAAAATCCTTGTTAATATCGACTTTTTCGCGAGTATTTTTATGAATTCTTTCTCTTTTTCCTTTGTTATTTGATTTGTTGTGAGATGGTTTTTTCTCAAACTGAGACAGATCAATGGAACCGCTTATTTTAGGACCGGCTAATTTTTCAACATGAGTTTCAATATGCTCTATTACCGGTTTTTCTTCTTTTTGAACCTGAAGATCTGTTTTTTTATCCTGTTCTTCTTTATTAACGGTTTTTTGAGCAGGGATAGTAGCTTTTACTTGTTTTTCCTGCTTTTGCTGTTTTTCCTGCTTTTCCGATTTAAAATCATGGTGATGTTTCTCTTTATGGGACAATTTTGTAGGCTTATCAAGATTCATTTTGCCTATAATTTTAAGATCACCGATTTCATTTTCCTTTTTTAAAGGAGTTTCTTCTTTTTTTGGTTCCGTTTCTGGTTCAGGTGTGGCTACAGAGGTGGAAGCCGGGGCAGTAACAGGCTTTTGTACCGGAGTTTTTTCCAGTTTGGGAATAGTAATATGGGGAGGTTCAGGAGTTGGTTCGGGTACAGGTACAGGTTCAGGAGCAGGTGCCGGTGCAGGTGCAGGCGTGGGCTTTTGTACGGGCTCTGGCGTAGGGGTGGGTTTGGGAGCAGGTTGAGGTTCGGGTACAGGTTTTTTTTCTATGTTGGAAATAGAAGAATTGAGATCCACAGAAGTACTTTTAATAAGAACTTCTTCGACAGGCTCGTTCTCATCTTCATAAAAATCCTTTTTAGAATCCATGGAGATAATTTCCTTGAGATTGATTGTCACTTTTTGTGACTGTTCTTTAATAATCTGGTCTTTACCAAATTCCTTTACGACAAGTTCGTATGCTTGTGCAGGAATCTTTGCGTTGCGATTGGCCTCAACAGTGAATCCCTTTTTTGACAAGAAGTCAACAAGGGTACCCAATCCTATGTTGAAATCAATTAATACTTTACTTATTCTAATACTCTCATTACCCGTCATATTATTCCTCCCTTTTTTAAATTGTTTTGTAATCTATTCAAATTCTGCTTTCAGTATATTTTGAACATTTTTAACTGTTTCTTCTTCTAATCCCGATCTCTCCACAAGATCAGATACTGTTAATGCTAAGACACTTTTAGCTGTATCACAGCCCATAGATTTAAGTGCCTGCAATATGTTATCATCAATTTCGTCTGCAAATTCACTAAGCATAACATCTTCTTCTTCCTCCTCTTCTTCAATTTCTCTGAATACATCTATTTCGTACCCTACAAGCTGACTTGCAAGCTTTATGTTGCTTCCTCCTTTTCCGATAGCCAATGATATCTCACTTGGTTTCAAAATGACAAGAATGCTCTTTTCTTCTTCGTTTATTTTAATAGAGGAAATCTTTGCAGGACTCAATGCCCTTTGGATAAGAAGCTGAATATTTGAAGTCCAGTTAATAATATCTATGTTTTCATTCCTTAATTCTCTTACGATTCCGTGAATTCTTGAACCTTTTACCCCTACACAGGCGCCTACGGGATCTATCCTTTCATCATAAGATTCTACCGCTACTTTAGCTCTGTCACCAGGGATGCGAACTACTTTTTTAATGGTGATAAGACCATCGAATATTTCAGGCACTTCCTGCTCAAACAGTCTTTCGAGGAATGTAGGAGAAGTTCTTGAAAGGATGATTCGGGGATTGTTGTCTTTCATCTCGGCGCTGATGACCACCGCGCGGGCAGTATCTCCTTTTCTGAAGAAATCATTCGGTATTTGTTCTGTCTTGGGAAGAATTAGCTCATTTCCCTCTTCATCCATAATCTGTATCTCCCCTTTTCTTATCTGATGTACTTCGCCCACTACAATATCGTTAATTCTATCGCGATATTTGGCAATAAGATTACCTTTTTCAATATCCATAATTCTTCCCGAAAGGTTTTGACGAATATTGAGAATTCCTCTTCTGCCAAAATCAGAAAGTTTTACCTCTTCGGAGAAATCTTCTCCAATATCGAAACTATCATCCACTTTGCGAACTTCCTCAAGGGATATCTGGCTGTTGGGATCTTCTACGGTTTCCACCACTGTTCTTGTCCTCATTATTTCCAAGTCTCCCTTGTCGATATTGATGGTAACAACAAAATTATCAGATGTGCCGTACATTTTGGCAAGTTGTGTTAGAAAAACTTCTGTCAAGACTTTCATCATAGTCTCCCTATCGATGTTCTTGAGTTCCTTAAACTCTGCAAATGTGCTAACTAAGTTTAAACCTTCCATTTTTTATTAATTATTAATATATTAGTCTTTATTTATGCTTTTTCTTTTCCGGAGGAGCTGACTGTGAGGGAGAAATCTTCTTTATCTCTGTCAAGTCTGCTTTCAATGTATCTGCTCATCTGTGCACAGTCTTCAATAGTGGTAAGTCTGCCGGGTGTGTCAAAATAGATCTTAATATTATTGGCTTTATTTACCTTAATGTCAACAAGTTCGATATTATTGTCAGTAAGATATTGTTCCAAAAGAGTCTGTATAGTCGCTTTTTCAATCATAAGTCATTGATATTTAGAGTAATAAATAAGGGGACTCCCGTCCCCTTTACCACTTTTCCATTTTTTCAGCCACAAAAATAGTGATTTTATAGCTAATCACAAAAAAATTTGGTTTCTTTGCACGATATTTCAGTAATAATAATATAATTTATGGAAGTAACAGCTCAAATTATAGCTGATCATTTGAAAGGGGAGATAATAGGGGATGCTAATGTAAAGGTCTCTTCTGTAGCGAAAATTGAAAGTGGCAAGCCGGGTACTCTTTGTTTTTTGGCCAATCCCAAATATGAAAGTTATTTATATACTTGTAAAGCGAGTATAATTCTTATAAATAAAAGTTTTGAACCTAAAAAAGAGGTTTCCGCCACATTAATAAAGGTGGATGATGCATACGAAGCAGTCGCTTCTCTCCTTGATTTGCTTAATAGCCTTAAAACTTCAAGAAAAAGGGATTTTTTCGCTCTGAAGCACATTGCTTTTTCGGCTAAAATAGGACATGGTACGAGAGTGGGTTCATTTTCATATATTTCAAGAAAGGCCACAATTGGCCGGGAGTGTATGATATATCCTCAGGTATATATAGGTGATGGAGTTAAAATAGGAGATAATACGACTATTCATCCCGGTGTCAAAATTTATCAGGGATGTGAAATAGGAAGCAATTGTATTATTCATTCAAATGTGGTAATTGGTTCAGACGGATTCGGCTTTGCCCCTACTGCTGATGGTTCTTATAAAAAAATTCCTCAGACAGGTATAGTAAAAATCGGAGATAATTGTGAAATAGGTGCTAATACTGTTGTGGATAGAGCCACAATGGGTTCTACTGTCTTGGAAGATGGTGTTAAGCTTGATAATCTGATTCAGATTGCACATAATGTGGTTATTGGTGCTAATACTGTTATTGCAGGGCAGAGTGGTGTTTCCGGGTCGGCTAAAATAGGAAAAAACTGTGTGATAGGGGGACAGGCAGGAATAGCAGGTCATATTACATTGGCTGATAAAACGAGTATTGCCGGTCAGAGCGGGGTAATGGGGAGTATTAAGGAGAGCGGAAAGGTCTATATGGGTTCTCCGGCCTTTGAGTATAGAGATTTTATAAGAGCTTATGCTATTTTTAAAAATTCTCATAAAAAAAAGTAGTATATTTGCGCGATTATGATGAATGATTTTCAAAAGACTCTCAGACAGTCTTATACTTTTGAAGGAAAAGGATTACATTCGGGATTGAAAGTTACTATGACTTTGTCTCCCGCTCCGATAAATACAGGTATTGTTTTTGTAAGAAAAGATTTGGGAGACGATGTCAGGGTTGAAGCTCTCGTCGATTATGTAACACACACTCAGCGTGGAACTACACTTGAAAAAAATGGAGTTAAGGTGTGCACAATCGAACATGTACTCTCAACATTTGTGGGGCTTGGGGTGGATAATGCTTTTATTTATTTAAGTTCTTTTGAAGCTCCGATAATGGATGGAAGTGCAAAACCTTTTGCCCAGGCGATAATTAAAGATGGGTTAGAGGAGCAGTCTGCACCTCGTAAATACTTTAAAATAAACGAGAAAATTTATTTTAAAGATGAAAAAACGGGGGCAGAGTTAACAATACTACCTTCTGAGGATTATTCTATTGACCTTACAATAGATTACAATTCTCACATAATGGGTGTGCAGCATGCTTCTTATGATTCTGCTTCGACCGATTATGCTACGGAGATAGCTCCTTGTAGGACATTTGTCTTTTTTCACGAATTAGCTTTCTTATATAAGAATAATCTGATAAAAGGGGGAGATCTTGAAAATGCGATTGTGATTGCTGAACATGAAGTACCTCAGGATGAGCTTGATAAGATGGCTGAATTGTTTAATGTAAGAAGTATAAAAAGAGTTCCTGAGGGGTATCTCGACAATATTGCACTTCGTTTTCCTAATGAATGTGCAAGACACAAACTTCTTGATGTAATGGGTGATTTTTCACTTGCCGGTACGAGAATAAAGGGTAAGGTTATAGCCAATAAATCAGGACATAAAATTAACACACAAGTGGCCGGGCTCATCAGAAAGGCCTCATTAAAGAATATTTAAAATAACTAATATGATAGCACAGTATTCAACAGTTCATCCGAATGCAAAAATAGCCAGTAATGTAGAGATAGGTCCGTATTGTTATATTGCCGAAAATGTAGAAATCGGGGAGGGGTCCTGGATAGGTCCCCATGTAACCATATTCGATTATGTTAAAATCGGTAAAAACTGTAGAGTTTTCCCCGGAGCGGTTATCGGGGCTATACCGCAAGATTTGAAATTTGATGGAGAAGTGACCTCAGTGGAGATAGGAGACAATACTACTGTGAGAGAATGTGCCACCATAAATAGAGGGACGGCAGCAAGCGGAAAGAGAGTTACTAAAGTGGGAAATAATGTATTGCTGATGTCCTACACGCATGTTGCTCACGATTGTAATGTAAAAGATAATGTGATCCTCGTAAGTTATGTGGGTCTTGCTGGTGAAACAGATGTGGATGAATGGGCTATTTTAGGAGGTGCTTCCGCTGTTCATCAGTTTTCTCATATAGGTCCTCATGCGATGATTAGCGGCGGGTCAATGGTAGCTAAAGATGTTCCCCCTTATGCACTTGCCGGTCATCGTCCGTTGGCATTTTCAGGAATCAATATAGTGGGGCTTAGAAGGAGAGGATTCAGTATTGAACAGATCGAGCGGATTAGAGACATATATAGGATAATTTATAATTACGGATTAAACCGTTCTGATGCTTGTAATGTTGTGGAAAAAGATATTCCTGATTGTGAAGAAAAAAGGATTATTCTCAATTTTATCAGGGATTCAAAGAGAGGTGTCATAAGGTACAATGGCAATACCTCCATGGAATAATAGAAAAAAGGGCGATGCACTTCTGAGCAGTGCTTATTTTCCGCCGATTGATTATTTTACGATAATCAGAAACTATTCTTCGATTTTAATAGAAGAATGTGATAATTATCAAAAGCAGTCATATAGAAACAGATGTAATATTTTCGCATCCGATGGTATTCTATCACTTTCTATTCCCATAGTTAAAAGCCCTGTACACACTTCTATAAGGGATATTAAGATTGATTATTCTTATCCGTGGCTCCAAAGGCATAAAAGAGCAATAATTTCAGCATATCGCTCTTCTCCGTTTTTCGATTATTACAGAGATAATCTCTTCTTTATTCTCGATCAAAAGAAGACCTTTCTTTTTGATCTAAATACCGATCTTCTTTCGGCTCTACTCGAAATGTGCGGCGTAAAGGCCCATCTGTCATTGACCAAACAATATGTCAGAGGTGCTGATTTAGATGATAATTCAGATGATTTTCGTGAAATTATCCATCCAAAAATGGAAAGTCCCATATTTGGCAGTTGTCAAAAAATAAAGCCCTATTATCAGGTTTTTTCAGATAAATGGGGCTTTAAATCAAATCTTTCTGTTATAGACCTTTTATTCAATGAGGGTCCAAACGCAATATCTTTTTTAGAATCGAACTCCTAAAGTAAGAAGTACTTTCCATCCGAGTGATTTCTCACTTACGATAGGGATACCATATTCGGTATCATAGTCGTAAAGGGTATATGAATTTTTATTGTAGTTACATTGCTGCATATAAGCGGCATCAATAAAAAATCCGGATTTCCCTGAATAACCTACGCCGGCAGTAGCATAATGTCTGCTGTCTTTGAAATTCTTCTCTGTGTTGTCATAATAATTATAACCTGCTCTTAAAGAGAACTCCGGAATCACTTTGTATTCCAACCCAGCACGAATATTGGTTACAGTTCTAAATGAAGACCTTATTAAACTATTTTCATTTGTAAAATAGTTCTGGTCTGTGTGACTCATACCGTCAAATATGATGAATTTGGCAGAAGAATAGCTAACTCCCTCATAATCTACGCTTACCAGTGCTTTTTTTCCAAATGTATATGCCGCTCCTAAGTTCCAGCGAAAAGGAGAATTCATCCTGTATTGATAGCTATTTTCAGGAGAATTGGCGGAAAATGACTTGTTATATACTTGTGATTCAATGGCTTCGTAGCTGTAATCGTTGATTGTTATCCAAGTGGGTGTAGAAATAGAGGCACCTATTCTCAGTCCTGCTACCGGCAGGTAAATGATACCGGCTCTGATGTTATAACCCACACCATCCATGGTCTGATGAAGCGAGTGCTTGAAATATTCAAAAGAGGTATCAAAATTGGATTTATCCTGAGCAGTTTCTGAATAGTATTCGGAATGTCTGTACCATATTGACTGTACGGTAAAGTTCACACCGAAGAAAAATTTGTTGGAAATATTCCCTCCGAGGTTCAATGTGAAATCTTGAGTATATCCTGTGGTTACCTGACTGAACTTTTGATCGAGAGGACCACCTATTTTGTAGTAATGAATGTTGCTGTTATTTTCGTCTTGATATATATTCTCGACTGCTGCTACAAAGTCTTCCGGTGAACCTTGAAGATTTTCAAGGAGCGAGGTATTCCATGCAAGAATGGATTTCCAAGGGGCATTGGTATTATAAAAAGGATAATCAGGGTTATCGTCAGGCATAGTCAGGTCGCTTCCTTTTATTCCGGAAGGCATATTGACTGCTTGAGATGTGAGCCAGCTTGTCAGAGATTCTGTGCCGAAAGCTGATGATTTCCCTACATAATCGTTTGTTTTATTGGTGATTATGGAGATATTCATATTTAACAGCCCTTTTTTTCTTCCTGTGGAAAAATAACCCACCCATCCGCCACCGGGAATACCGAATCCAATATTATTTGCGGATGAATTGTTTTCAAGATAGTTTGAGTGGCTCACTGAGCCTGAAATGGCAGGTGTAATTGAAAATTCGGAATATCTGTATATCCCTGAAGCGGCGGGATTGATAGTAATGGCACCGATATCACCACCCAGTGCTGTAAAAGCATTTCCCATACTCAATGATCTTGCCGTCCCTTCGTATTGCTGTCCGGAAAATCGTAGAACATCGTATCTGTTTTGCGATAGAGCAATAACAGGTATAAGCGCAAGCGCTGCAATTATTATAAATTTATAAGATTTCATTTCAGTTTGTATTTATCTTCTTCCCCCTCCTGAGTGTGATGTAGAGCCACCTGAGCGTCCGCCACCTGATGAACTACCGCCGGAATAGCTTCCACCTGAACGGTATCCGCTTCCACTTGAATAACTGCTGCTGCCGGAGCGGAAACTGCTTGAATTACTTGAAGAAGAGCTGCTCCTTGAGTAGTCTCTATTATTGTCATTACTTGAAGAGGAGTAACTTGAATTATTATTTCTTGAAGAGGAACCGGATGTTCTGTATTGGGTATCGCTTGAAGAGCCCACTCTGCTTCCGGTATTGGTCGAAGAACCGGTGGCAGGTCTGCGGTATCTTGAAGAGGTGGCGGATTGAGAATTTGATGTTCTCGTACCGTTGGATGATCTTACAGCAGTACCTTCGGTATTGGCCGAAAGGCGATTTTCTCCGCTTATTCCTGTTCTGACACCTGTCCTTAGACCTGATGATTCAGAATTTTTGGTGACTGTACTTCCGGTTCTTATTCCGTTCCCACCTGAAATAGAAGAGGTGCTTCCCCCTCTGATTTGATTAAGAGAAGATGCTGTTCTTCCTGTTCTTGTCGAATTGGAGGCTGTCCTTACACCGGAAGATCTTGATGAGGAAGAAAGTCTGTTCATGTCTCGAACGCTTCCCTCTGTCCTTCTTCCGTAAACCGTATTACGCGTGCTGTGTGAGTAGTAGTAGTCATTCATATACATCGGATAGTACGGGCCATACCATGGATCCCATCCCCAACTGTAATACCAGCTACCCCAATATGGACCATAAGGATAATGAGGACCGAAACCATAGTACCAAGGATCGTAGTAGCCATACCAATAAGGATTTATTCCCCATCCGTAGCCCCATCCGTGGCCGTAGAAATAGGGATTGCCCCATCCATAGTATGGGCTGCCCCATCCGTAATAATAGGGGTATCCCCAATTATTATAGTATGAATCTTCATATTCGAAATTAATGGAAAAAGTGTATGTAGAATCGTTGAATTTATTCAAACGATCTTCATAAGTCTCGCCGTCAAGCAAGACAATGTATGATTTGTCAAAACTCAGGGGAACATTAGCTGTGCCGGTTTTGTCCAAATAAATAGTGTCGTTCATAGCGGACGAAATGCCGTCTTTTCTGCTTTTTGTCTGATTTTTAAGCTCGGCAAGAGCTTTATCTTCTTCAAGAAGCTGTTTTTTAACAGAAACTTCATCAGGGGTGTAGTAAATACCATCTTCGAAATTTGAAGTGTAGTAAGTACCAGTGCCACAGGAACTTAGAATAGACAAGGCAATGATGCTAAGGGAAAGAAAAATATTTTTCATAACTCACCTCCTATTATTAATTAATTTTTATTAGTACTTTTGCACGCTTTGTGAGTGCAAAGCACAATACAAATATAACAAAAAATATACCATTCTAACATTTTATTTAATGGCAAAGGAAGTAACTAATAGAGAAGAGAACTATTCACAGTGGTATAACAACCTGGTAGTGAAGGCGGATCTTGCAGAAAATTCTGCGGTTAGAGGATGTATGGTTATCAAGCCGTACGGATATGCAATTTGGGAAAAAATTCAAGCACAGCTTGATAAAATGTTTAAAGAGACAGGGCATCAAAATGCCTATTTCCCACTATTTATACCTAAATCTTTTTTGAGTAAAGAGGCTGAACATGTGGAGGGTTTTGCGAAAGAGTGTGCAGTAGTCACCCATCACAGACTTATGGCTAATCCGGATGGCCCGGGGGTAGTGGTGGATCCTGATGCTAAATTGGAAGAGGAACTGATTGTTAGGCCCACTTCGGAAACTATTATTTGGAATACTTATAAAGGATGGATAAAATCTTACAGAGATCTTCCTATATTATGTAATCAGTGGGCAAATGTGGTCAGATGGGAGATGCGTACGCGTCTGTTTCTGAGGACCGCCGAATTTTTGTGGCAGGAGGGACACACTGCTCATGCTACGGCCCAGGAAGCTATCGATGAGGCACAAAAAATAGTAAATCTGTATGCCGATTTTGCAAGAAATTACATGGCTTTACCAGTAGTAATAGGTCAAAAATCGCCTGCCGAGAGATTTGCAGGGGCATTGGATACATTATGCATTGAGGCTATGATGCAGGATGGAAAGGCTCTTCAAGCGGGGACATCCCATTTTTTGGGACAAAATTTCGCTAAAGCTTTCGATGTTCAGTTTGCAAATAAGGAGGGAAATCTTGATTATGTATGGGCTACTTCGTGGGGAGTTTCTACAAGGCTGATGGGGGCTTTGATTATGGCACATAGTGACAACGACGGATTGATATTGCCACCGGCGCTGGCACCTATTCAAGTGGTAATGGTACCTGTATATAAAGGTGACGATGAACTTGCTGCAATGGTAGAAAAAATGGGGGAAATACAAAAAGAACTTTCTGCACTTGGAATCTCTTCCAAGATTGATTCGAGGGATAATGTCAGAACAGGATTCAAATTTGCAGAATGGGAATTAAAAGGAGTACCGGTGAGAATTGTCCTGGGACAGAGAGATATAGATAAAGGTGTAGTGGAATTGGCTCGCCGCGATACACTTGAAAAATATTCTGTTAATAGGGAGGGTATAGCACAATACATAAAGGATCTTCTTGATGAAATTCAGAAGAATATTTATAATAAAGCATTGAAATTCAGAGAAGAACATACTGTTAAGGTGGATACTTGGGAAGATTTTAAAGTAAAAATAGAAGAGGGGGGATTTCTGCTTTGTCACTGGGACGGTACTTCTGAGACGGAAGCTAAAATCAAAGAAGAGACCAAAGCGACTATCAGATGTATTCCCATTGATACAGATGTTATTAAGGAAGAAGGAAAATGTATTTATTCAGGTAAACCTTCCAAACAAAGAGTTATCTTTGCACGATCATATTAATTTAATAGTACAGATATGGACGACCACCCATCCCTCAGGGATAATATTGTAGAGGGCTTAAATGTAAAATCTCACATTAAAACGCAGGTTTTTGATGTGTGTCTTGATGTTTTCAACCAAATTAAAGATGTCCTCGGTGAGCTGAGCAATGATTTGAATGATATGCTTGAGGATGATAATAATAGGAGAGTCAGGCTCGAATACAGGGATCGAGGAAGATTTGAAGCTGAGCTGAAATTTGCTGACGATGTTCTTATTTTCAGCATGCATACCGATATTTTTCAATTCGACCGAGATCATGCTATTTGGAAAAATCCATATTCCAAAGCAGACAGTTATAATACTTATTGCGGAGTGATAAGTGTATATAATTTTCTGTCCGACTCGATGAAGTACAATAGAAAAGAGGACCTTGGCTATCTTGTGGCGCGAATATTTGTCAATAAGGATCGTTTCTTTTTTGTGGAAGGAAAAAGACAAAAAAGGCAGATGACTGATATTTTCGGTAAGGCTTATCTCGGCAGGGAAGAGCTAATTTCTATCGTGGAGTCGGCTATTCTTTACTCTCTATCTTTCGATTTGCTTGTTCCTCCGTTTGATATGGTTAAAGTGGCAAGTGTCGAGCAGATTAACGCTAAGATTGATTCTGCCAAGATGAAAACGGGTAAAAGGGTTGGTTATCAATACAATTCCGATGATGTTTTAAATTCAAACTGTAATGAAAAATAATTTTTTAAAATTTATTTTATTTGTTGCAATAGGCTATTGTTCTTTCGGCCGTTTGTCTGCTCAGGAGCTGACAAGTGCCCAGGAAATGTGCCTTATCGTCGTTTCTAAAATAGATATTCCTCAGATACAGTATGTGGCTGAAGAACCTCCGAAATATTGGACCAACGGTATTCTTAATCAGATCGGTTTTTCACAGGTATCTCTGACCAATTGGGCTGAAGGTGGTGCAGGTACAATTGCTATGAATGCATATATCGATGCTCACGCCAATTATGCGAAAGATAATATGATATGGGAAAACAGAATGAAGCTTGCTTATGGTTTTATTCAATCTTTCGGAGAGGTAGAAAACAGACAATATAAGAAAAGTGATGACAGATGGCAGATTGAAAGTAAATGGGGACATAGAGCGGTGGACAAGCTCTACATATCTGCCGCTTTTAATTTTAGAACACAGTTTACCCCCGGTTTTACATATCCTGCCGGCGCAGATCCCAAGATGGTATCAAGTTTTCTCTCACCGGGGTATATTTCTCTCGGATTAGGTATTGACTATCAGCCATTTAAATGGCTTTCTCTTAACCTATCTCCCCTTACCGGTAATTTTGTAGTAGTTACTAAGCAGGAGTTGAGGGTGAGTTATGGTAATGCTGAGGATCAGGCAGTCAGAACGGAGCTTGGTGCACAGTTTAAAGGAGTTATCAAGAAATCTTTTAAAAGTTTTAATATAGGTACTACTATTTCGCTTTTTTCCGATTATTTGAATAATCCCCAAAATTTGCAAGTTTACTGGGATGTAGATTTGGGATTTACCATTAACAGGTTCCTGACTGCAAATTTGAGAACTAATTTAATTTATGACGATAATATCAAAATTAAAGGGGAAGACGGATTTACTGTGCCCAGGGTTCAGTTCAAAGAGATTTTCAGCCTCAGCTTTACCTATACTTTCGGTAATTATCAAAAGCAGAAATAATGCTTCAGGACGAATTTGATAAGGAGATTATTTCTTTGGCTACCGATGGAGTCGATGGTAAACGATTTTTGGTGGCTGTTAGCGGAGGCATTGATTCCATGACCCTTGCTAATCTTTTTTTTAATACTCACCTGAATCTTTCTTTTTACATAGCCAATGTTAATTTTAAATTGAGGGAAAAAGACTGTTATTTGGATCAGAAGCTTGTAAGGGAGTGGTCTGAAGAGAGAAAAATCGTATTTCATACTATTGATTTCGAGACAAAAGAATATGCACGAGAGAATTCAATTTCTACTCAAATGGCTGCTCGAGAACTTAGATATGGATGGTTTCATGAGTTGATGGAGGAGAATAATTATGATTACTTAGCTATCGCGCATAATCTTGATGATAGCGTGGAGACTCTTTTTTTAAACCTGCTACGAGGAACGGGTGTAAGAGGACTTTCGGGAATAAAGCAGATAAATGGAAAGATTATCCGTCCTTTACTTTCTGTTTCTCGTAAAAGAATTACTGAGTATGTTAAAGAAAATAATGTTCCTTATAGGGATGATGTCACCAATTTCGAATCGCACTATTCAAGAAACAGATTAAGAAATATCGTCTTTCCCGAATTTAGAAAAATTAATCCCTCTTTTCTAAATACAGTCTCAAGGAGTATTTCCTATTTTTCTCAGGCTTATGATGTCCTTGATGATTTGTATGTCTCAAAAAAAGGAACTATGTACAGAGAGGAGGGAGATGAATTTTTAATTGATATTCCATCCCTTAAATCTGAAAAACATCCTGACTACTATCTTTTTAAGATGTTATCGGAAAAAGGATTTAACACTGCTCAGATTACAAGTGTCAGAAATTCTTTGGAGAGCCAAAGCGGTAAAACATTTATATCCATGACTCACGAGCTACTGATAGATAGGGGGATAATCAGAATATATCCTTTGGAAAATGATGCTGATGTCGAGTTAACTATCGCTGAACCCGGCGTTTACACTTTTAAGGGGATCTCTTTTAAAATTGATTTTTTTGTAAACACAAAAGATTTCAAGCCCATTCCCCGGGAAGGGCAGTTGTTTTTCAATGCTGATATATTAAAACTTCCACTTGTGTGTAGAAGCTGGAGAGCAGCCGATAAGTTCCGCCCTTTCGGAATGAATAGGGGAATGAAGAAACTTAGCGATTTCTTCACCGACTTAAAGATGAATAAAAGAGATAAGGAGAAGCAGCCCGTTATTCTAAACGGAGATGAAATAGTCTTATTGCCCGGTCTGAGAATCGACGATCGTTATAAAATAACCCCGACTACAAGTATTATAGCCGAGGTCGTTTTAGATTAAGTAACTTTCTTTTTTATTCAAACTTGTAAATCCAAGGTATCCTTGCATATACTTTGCCGTTTTCTTCTTTCAGCGACTGGTATATTCTTTCTACAATTTTATCGGGGTTAGAGATGTTTTCGATGGATGTTTGACTTGAGTTCATCAGATCCATTATTTTTTCCATCCCGGTCTTGACCTTGGGGTATTCTACAATACGGTATTTTTCAAGAGAGGAAATATTGGCGGCATAATTAATAGCATCTATAAGACCACCTTTGGTGTCGGCAAGTTTAATGTTAAGGGCATCAGATCCGGCCCACACTCTCCCTTGTGCTATTTTATCGACTTCTTCTATTGTCATGGCGCGCCCATTGGAGACTATATTGAGGAATGAATCATAAACTATTTCGACAGATTTTTGCATAGCCCCTACTTCTACTTTGTCCATCGGTCTCATCAGAGAGAACATATCGGCATGGTCATTGGATTTTATCTGAACAATATTAATATGTCCTTTTTCTTTTACTATCTTACCGAACGAAGGAACCATACTGAACACGCCTATGGAGCCGGTAAGTGTCATATTATTCGTGAAAATCTTATCTCCGTCTGCTGAAATCCAGTATCCTCCGGAAGCGGCGTAGTCGCCATAAGAGACTATAACAGGTTTTTCAGCTTTCAGCAATAGTAGCTCTTTTCTGATTATTTCGGCTGCTACAGCGTCTCCACCGGGGGAATTTACTCTAAATACGACTGATTTTATGGTAGTGTCTTTTCTTACATCAGAGATGATATTTGCAAATTTATCAGAACTTACTTCTTCCCCTTTTCCTTGTGTGATTTCTCCATTAGCATAGATAATGGCTATTTTTTCCTTTGCTTTCAAGTTTGGTTTAATTCTCGCTTTCGCGTAATCTTCGAGAGTTACCATTTTAAGATCTTTTTCTTTTTCAACTCCGAAAAGCTCGCACATTATGGTGGAGAGCGAGTCTCTTGTAACAGTATCATCAACAAGCCCCGCTTTCTTAAGCTCATTCGCAGTGGTAATTTCCAAATTATTAATCTTAGTGTTGAATATATTCAAATCAATATTTCTTGAAGAGCATACTGATTCTGATATATTCTTCCAAAGCGCATCTATCATGGCCTGATTTTGTTCGCGATTTG
>CAZSXE010000018.1:32332-40401 GCA_964611185.1 uncultured Muribaculaceae bacterium
CCGGCAGAAATTTTGGTAGGATTGATGTAAATTAACTTGATTGCAGGATCTGTGGCGGCATAGTCTATAGCCTGAATAACTTGAAGTAGCCCTATGGAGGCACCTGATGAGGCTGCTGCAGGTGAAATCGATGAAAAGTCGAAGGGAATTTCAACTTGCTGCTCGGCTATAGATTTAGTGAAATTTATTTTAAGGATGGCAGATTCCGGTACCATAACAGTCTCTTCTGACAAAGAAGCGGCAAGAGATCCAAAAACAGCAAAAGAAAATAAGGAGCAGGCAATAATGGCTAAGAAAAAGCCTAAAAATGATGCCAATAATGTTTTAAAAAAATTTTTCATGTATTATGTATATAATGTTCAATTGGTTGCAAATATATATATTTAATTTTATATTTGCCGTTCAAAATGATAAAGAGAATTTATATATATATTTTTTCCACATTGCTTATAGCACTATATCTGCTTTCGTATGTGGGATTTGCTGTCCACAAATGTTCGTGCGAGGGGAGTACTTCTATCTCTTTATTGGTCGGAAACCCCTCTTGTGAGCATCTCCATGCTCATATTTCTCTTTATGATAATTCTCAGTGTGATGAACATATCCATCATTGTGCGCATAATCATCATGATAAATGCTGTACGACCGAAGTATTGGTTCTCACATCGGACCAGGACACTCCGGAGAGTGTCGATTTTGTCATCCCTGCCGAAAGTCCTCTTTTTTCTTCTTTGTTTGTGAATTCTTTTTTATTGTTTTCCGGGGAACAATACAGTGAACTTCTTTGTTGTCTGAGGGATAGCCCCCCATTATATGGACAAATCAGTACCCTTTCTGTCTATTCTCAATGGAGATTGTAGCTTTTTATAATTTATTTATCCTCCGTAATAAGCGGAGCTGAATTTTTTATAATAATCTATAATCAAATATAATGAGAAAAATATTTTTAATTATAACATTAGTCTTTGTTGCTTTCACTTCTCTTTTCGCGCAAAGATCTGGGACACTTAAAGGTGTTGTATATAATGTTAGTTCTGACGGAAAGAAAGAGCCTGTGCCTTATGCCTCTGTATATTGGTTGGAGTCGGGTACATATATGGATTGTGATGAGGACGGGAAATTTGAATTTACCACTTTTAACAAGCTTGATGCGACCCTTGTCGCTACGGCGGTGGGATTTAATAAAGATACTCTCCTCGTAAATCCCGAAACTAAATATGTGGAATTTGTTATTAAGGGGATAAATGAACTTGAAAAAGCGGTCGTTCAGGCTTCCCAACAGGGGAATTTTCTCTCAAAAATGGCAGATAGAAAAACAGAAGTAATTAGTGCTGCGGGGATATGCAAAATGGCTTGTTGCAATCTTGCCGAAAGTTTTGAAACTTCTGCAAGTGTTGCCGTAGGCTATTCCGATGCAATTACCGGTGCTCGTCAAATTAAACTATTGGGTCTTTCGGGGATTTATACCGAGATGCTTGATGAAAATCGTCCTGTCATGAGAGGGCTCGCTTCTCCTTTCGGGCTGACATACATTCCGGGGCAGTGGCTTGAAAGCATTCAAATTGCCAAAGGCCCATCCTCAGTCATTAATGGACTCGAGGCTGTCACTGGGCAGATAAATATGGAGCATCGTAAGCCTACAGATGAAAAACCGCTTTTTATTAACCTCTATTTGAATCAACACCTTATGACAGAGGCCAATGTGGCGTCTTCGCTTCAGCTAAATGAAAAATGGAGTACGGTGATTCTCGGGCATTTTTCAAATATGCCTACTCAGCACGATGGAAATAATGATGGTTTTATGGACGATCCCCTTACCACTCAGTTCAATTTTGCAAATCGGTGGCTTTACTATGATCAAAGCGGTGTACAGGTGAGATTCGGTGTTAAAGGGGTGTATGATAGGAGGATGGGGGGACAGATGAGTAAAATTGAAAATCCGTGGCGTTCACATATCGTAAACAGAAATCTTAACGGATTTTTAAAAGTAGGTATTCCGTTAAATAGTGATAATAGTCATAATATCGCACTTGTGGCCGATTATGTCTATTACGATATGGACTCAGATTTCGGACTTAAATTCTATAACGGAAAGCAACATTCTGCTTTTGTAAATTTAATATATCAGGGTATCCCCAATGATAGTCATAGATTTAGTTTCGGAGTGAGAAACCAGTTTGATTTTTTCGATGAATTGCTTTCTGATACTGCTCCTGTGTTCGGTCGTAAATGTAATTTAGGTCGAAAGGAGAACTCTGTCGGAGTTTATGGAGAATATACTTATTCTTGGGGAGATAAATTTGTGGGGGTGGCAGATGTGAGCCTTGATTATAATAATTTATATGGTCTTCTTTTTGCCCCGAGGGCCAATGTAAAGTATTCTGTAAATGATTATCTTGTAGTCAGAGCCTCCGGAGGCAGAGGATTCCGTTCTCCAAATTTGGTAGTTGATAATTTGGGAATGCTTTCCACCGGTAGAACTATCCAGATAGATGATAATCTTAAAATAGAAGATGCATGGACTTTTGGAGGTAATCTCACAGTATATATCCCGATTGGTTTTGAAGATAATTCATATTTCAGTTTCGATTATTTCAGAACAGATTTCAATAGTCAGGTGATTGCCGATCAGGAGAGAGACTGGTCTAAAGTGTGGCTTTACAGCCTGGATGGGAAATCATACACTAACACATATCAGGCAGATTTTTCAATCGAACCCTTGGAAAGGTTTACAATTCTTGCAACTTTCAGGTACAATGATGCGAAAGTTACCCTCGCGCAGAAAGGGCTTATTGACAGGCCGTTAACAAGTAAGTACAAGGGAGTTCTTAATCTCCAGTATGCTACCAAGATGAACCTTTGGACATTTGATTTTACAGCACAGATTAATGGACCGGCAAGACTTCCTTCATTTGTGGGAGACGGAGATGATTATTCACCTGTGTATCCGATGCTTTTTGCGCAGGTAACAAGAAAATTTAAGGGATTCGATGTCTATGTGGGTGGAGAAAATCTTACTAATTATAAACAAAAAAATCCTATCTTTGAAGCTGATGCTCCATTTACTACAGGCTTTAATGCATCCTGTGTATGGGGACCTCTTTCTGGAATTAAAGTATATGCAGGGATGAGATTTACATTATGGAAAAAGTAACAATTTAATATTTAATAAAAATGAAAAATTATTTTAAAGTATTGGCGGTGGCTTTAATCGCTGTTTTCACAATGAATTATTCATTGAATGCACAGAGTAAAAGCGATGCCGAAGTGACATTCTCGGTCTCTATCGACTGTAACAATTGTGTAAAAAAAATTGAAGCTAATATCCCTTTTGAAAAAGGGGTAAAAGATTTGAAAGTAGATTTGGAGGCTAAAACTGTCTGGATTAAATATCAAGCCGACAAGACCACTAAGGAAAATTTGGCTAAAGCTATTGAGAAATTGGGCTATTCGGCCAAAGAAATAAAGGCTGAAAAGAAAAAATAATACTATTTTGATACAAATAAGTATTATTTAAATTTTATTTCTTATCTTTATGCTTTAAATTTTAAAGTTATGCATAGATTATTTTTTATTATTATTTCATTATTTATATCCACAGTGGCTTTTTCTCAGTCATGGGTAAGGATAAATCAAGCAGGATACCTTCCTGATGATGTTAAAGTAGCCGTACTTATCTCTTTAGATGAAGCAGACGGTTTTTTTGAAGTGTGTAATGCCTTGACTGATGAAGTTGTCTTTAAGGGGAAAGGTAAAAGCGGAAATGCTTCAAAATGGGGTATGAAGAAGGGGTATAGACTCGATTTTTCAAGCATAAAGGAGAGCGGAGGTTATTACATTAAGAGTAACGGGTGCAAAAGTCCGAATTTTAGAATAGCTCCGGATGTTTATGACGGACTTGCTGATTATCTTCTTAGGTATATGAGGCAGCAGAGATGCGGAGATAATCCCTATACTGGTAAATTGTGTCATCAACATGACGGATTCATAGTGGATCATCCGACAAGAAGCGGACAAAAAGTAGATGTTACGGGGGGGTGGCACGATGCTACTGATTATTTACAGTATCAGACCACTTCCGCTACCGCTACTTACCATCTTCTGTTTGCTTATATGGAGCAGAAAGACAAATCGGTTTTTAAGGATCTTTATAATGCTCGTGGGCTTCGAGGGTCAAATGGTATTCCTGATATTTTGGATGAGGCTAAATGGGGTCTCGACTGGCTTGTTAAGATGAATCCGGAGGATGAGGTGATGTTTAATCAAATAGCAGATGATCGTGATCATGCCGGTTTCAGAAGACCTCAGGATGATAAAGTCGATTATGGCTGGGGCGGTGGAACCGGAAGACCTGTCTATTTTGTAACAGGGAAGCCTCAAGGACTCGGGAACTGGATTAATAGAACTACCGGTGTTTCATCTACTGCGGGTAAATTTGCATCTTCATTTGCCCTTGGCGCTCAAGCTTTTAAGAATATTTATCCCGATTTTTCCGATAGCATTCTTTATAAGGCAAGACAGGCTTATGAGTTTGCCGTAAAGGATGTAGGCAATACTCAAACTGCTTGTCTTGTTTCTCCTTACTTTTATGAAGAAGACAGTTATGTTGATGATATTGAATTGGCAGCAGCCACTTTTATGAATTATTCTTACGGGGAAGAATGGAAAGGTAAAGCAAATTACTGGGGTGAACTCGAACCTGTTTCCCCATGGATGGAACTTGGAAGAGGAAGGCATTATCAGTACTATCCTTTTATAAATCTCGGGCACTATTATTTATCCAAATCTTCTGATGAAAAGATAAAAACCAAATATGTGGATTTCATGAGACAAGGTCTCCAAGATATAAAGGACAGAGCTTCGGATGATCCTTTCATTAATGGTATCCCTTATATATGGTGTTCGAACAATCTGACATCTGCAGCTATTACCCAAGCGCGTCTTTATAATAAGGTTTCGGGAGACAATTCTTTTGTGGAGATGGAAACAGCATTGAGAGATTGGCTCTTTGGATGTAATCCGTGGGGAACTTCTATGATTGTAGGGTATCCTCAATCGGCAGATTACCCCGATTCTCCTCATTCTTCTTATACGGTACTTGACGGAGATCTTACTTACGGTGGTTTAGTCGATGGGCCTGTTTATTATACTGTTTTTCACGAAAGAGCTGCCGGTTCTTTGAGAAACGATGATAAATATGCCCCTTTTAATAATGGAATAGCTGTCTATCACGATGATATTGGCGATTATGCGAGCAATGAGCCTACTATGGATGGGACTGCCGGACTCGCATATTATTTTTCTGAGATGGAAGTCAGGGGTAATGCTATCAAAAATACTGCTACCCTCGAAGATGAGTGCGGTGCTGTGATAAGGGTAAATCCGAGTGAAAAGAAGATTTATTTTGTTTTTTCTGCAGATACCAGGTTTAATGGTGCTTCCAATATCCTTTATCAATTGAAAAAAAGGGGTGTTAAGGCATCGTTTTTCTTAACAGGTAATTGTCTCAGAATGCCGGAATATAAGGACATAATTAACAAAATAGTGGCCGAAGGTCATTATCTTGGCGGCCACTCTGATAACCATTTGCTATATGCTCAGTGGGGTAATCGTGATTCCTCTCTTGTGAGTGTGGATTCTCTTGTTACCGATCTCAAGGCCAACCTTGAAGAACTTAAAAAATTCGGAGTCGATCCTCAGAAAGCAAGATGGTTTCTTCCTCCTTATGAATACTATAATGAAGAGTCGGTTTCTGCTCTGAAAAGAGAGGGGATGATAGTGGTGAATCTAACTCCGGGTACTGCTACTTCGGCCGATTACACTTATCCTGAAATGCCTAATTATCGTACATCTCAGGCTTTGATTAATTCATTGTACAAGTATGAAAATATGTATAGGCTAAATGGCGCTATTATCCTTATCCACCCCGGTGTGGTGGATGAAAGGCCTGATCCCCTGTACTTAAGATTGAGTGAAATTATTAAGGTTCTTAAGAAAAAAGGTTATACCTTTGAATCGTTTAATGATTTAACCCAATAAGTATGTATGAAATTCTAAAAAAGAAATTTCTTACCCCTATTATTTGTCTTATGGAAGTATATGCTCCGAGGATTGCTCAGTCGGCAAGTCCGGGGCAATTTCTTATTGTCAGGGCGAATGTGGATGGCGAAAGGATTCCTTTGACTATTTGCGATTTTGATGTTAAAGCAGGAAGTGTTACTATTGTTACTCAGATTGTGGGGGCTTCAAGTTGCCAAATATGTGATATCAATGAAGGGGGCTCTTTAGCAGATGTGGTAGGACCTTTGGGGGTCCCTTCTGATTTTGTGAATATTCCTGATGAAGTATTGCGTGAAAAACGCTATGTATTTATAGCAGGTGGCCTCGGTACGGCACCTGTATATCCTCAAGCTAAGTATCTGTATCGGCGTGGGGCCAAAGTGGATGTGATTTTGGGGGCAAAAAATGCTCAGACAGTAATTTTTGAAGAAGATATCAGGAGCGTGTGTGATAATTTGTATATATGTACCGACGATGGTTCCAAAGGGTATCATGGTCTTGTTACCGGCAAGCTCAAAGAGCTCCTTGAGGGGGGAGCTTGCTATGATCAAGGGGTGGCTATAGGACCTATGATAATGATGAAATTCGTCACACTTACCTCGAAAGAGTTCCACCTTCCTTTGATAGTCAGTTTAAACACTATTATGGTTGACGGGACGGGTATGTGTGGAGCGTGTCGTGTAACTGTTGGAGGAAAAACTCGTTTTGCTTGTGTGGAGGGGCCTGAATTTGACGCATATCAGATAGACTTTGATGAGGCTATGAGGCGTCAGAGAATGTATCACACTCACGAGGAAGAGGCTAATCATAAATGTAAAATCGGAAGAGGATAGTATGGCTGTAAAAATACCAAGAGTCCCTGTGAGGGAGCAAGATCCGAAAGTAAGAGCTACTAATTTTGAAGAGGTCTCTTTCGGCTATAATGATAGAGAGGCTATTCTTGAGGCTTCTCGATGTCTGAATTGTAAGAATCCTCGTTGTGTAACTGCGTGTCCTGTTTCTATAAAAATACCTAATTTCATTCAAAAAGTGGTGGAGGGAGATTTTGTGGCAGCTGCTTCAATAATTGCACAAGACAGTTCACTCCCTGCTGTTTGCGGTCGTGTCTGCCCTCAAGAATCTCAGTGCGAGGGCTCTTGTATTTTAGGTCTTAAGGGGGAGCCTGTGGCAATAGGAAAGCTTGAGCGTTTTGTGGCGGACAATTGCAGAGAGAGAAATATTGTCTTTAGCGAGAAGGCCGAGGCCAATGGGATGAAAGTGGCAATTGTGGGCAGTGGTCCCTCGGGGCTTGCGTGTGCCTCCGATCTTGCAAAATCCGGATATGAAGTTACAATATTTGAAGTTCTTCATTCCCCTGGAGGTGTGTTGAGGTATGGAATTCCTGAATTCAGACTTCCTAAGGATAAGGTGGTGGATTATGAGATATCGAATCTTATTGCCCTTGGGGTAAAGATTGAAACGGATGTAGTGGTCGGGAGAACGGTTTCTGTCGAGGATTTGATGAAAAAGGAGCATTTTTCAGCTGTTTTTATTGGAACTGGAGCAGGTCTTCCTAAATTTATGGGAATACCAGGCGAAAATTTGAACGGAGTTTTTTCAGCTAATGAATTTCTCACGAGAAACAACCTTATGAAGGCTTATCTTCCTTCGAGCACTACTCCGATTTATGTGGGTCATAAGGTAGTGGTGGTGGGAGGAGGAAATGTGGCGATGGATGCTGCGAGAACGGCATTGCGCTTAGGCGCTGAGGTTACAGTCGTGTATCGTCGTACTGAGGTGGAATTGCCTGCACGAGTAGAGGAGGTGCATCATGCAAAGCAGGAAGGAATAAGTTTTATGATGCTGACTAATCCTGTGGAGGTGCTTGGAGATGAAAAAGGATGGGTAAGAGGTATTAGATGCGAGAAAATGGCTCTTGGAGAGGCGGATTCTTCGGGAAGGAGAAAACCGGTACCGATAGCTGATTCGCTATTTGATATTGATGCGGATGTAGTTATAATGTCTTTGGG
>CAZSXE010000018.1:40501-42913 GCA_964611185.1 uncultured Muribaculaceae bacterium
CTGCGGAAATGGCGGGGAGAAATTATATATTTGATACTGTTAAATCGGTTTTCAAGCGTTATGGATATGCTCCCATAGAGACACCTTCGATGGAAAATCTCTCTACTCTTTTGGGGAAATACGGAGAGGAGGGGGATAAACTTCTATTTAAGATTCTTAATTCAGGGGAGGCGTTTTCCGGAATAGATTCAGATTCATACTCCAACAGTAATGCTCTTTCTCTTAAAGTTTGTGAAAAAGGTCTTCGCTATGACCTTACAGTTCCGTTTGCAAGATATGTTGTACAGCATCAAAATGAAATTGTTTTTCCTTTTAAAAGATACCAGATTCAGCCTGTGTGGCGTGCTGACCGTCCTCAGAAAGGGAGATATAGAGAGTTTTATCAGTGCGATGTGGATGTGATTGGAAGTCGTTCTTTAATTAATGAGTTAGAGCTTGTCCAAATAGTAGATGATGTTTTTACTTTGTTGGATGTTGATGTAACTATTAAAATAAATAATAGGAAAGTATTATCGGGGCTATCGGAGGTATCGGGATTTCCTGATAAACTTACCGATATTACTGTTGCTATTGATAAAATTGACAAAATAGGTCTTGATTCTGTTAAAAAAGAGCTGATGGATAGGGGGTTGAGCGAGGAAGCCGTAGCAGTTATAGAACCGGTTCTTTTGCTAAAAGGGGACAATTTTGAGAAATTGAATGTTATGCGAGGTATTCTCGCCTCTTCTCAGGTAGGAATGAATGGACTTGATGAGCTTTCGAAGTTGTTTGAACTTATTTCAGCGGCGGGTGTAATGCGTGATGTGGAGATAGACTTGTCATTGGCCCGCGGGCTTAATTATTATACGGGTGCGATTTTTGAGGTGAAAGCTAAGAATTTCGCTATGGGTAGTATATGTGGAGGTGGTCGTTATGATGATTTGACGGGTATATTCGGGTTGCCTAATATGTCGGGTGTTGGAATTTCTTTCGGCGCTGATAGGATATATGATGTTCTTTTAGGTCTTGATAAATTTCCGAAGGAGGCAATAGGGGGGACCAAAGTTCTTTTTGCCAATATGGGTGAAGCAGAGAGTCGATATATATTACCTGTCGCTAAAATATTGCGCGATAGCGGAATAGCTACTGAAATCTATCCTGAATGTGTCAAGCTGAAAAAGCAGTTTGAGTATGCCGATAAAAAAGGTGTTTTATATATGGTTATTGCCGGAGAAAATGAAATATTAAAAGGTGTAGTAACTGTTAAAAACCTCTCTACAGGTGAACAGAAAGAGGTAATCGCCTCTAAGCTAAAGGAAGATTTAAAATAAATATTTGATAATCCCGAAAAAAGCTCTATCTTTGCACTTCAAACATCGCGGAGTAGAGCAGTTGGTAGCTCGTCGGGCTCATAACCCGGAGGTCAGAGGTTCGAGTCCTCTCTCCGCTACTGAAAAGAAAAACAGGTTATTCGACCTGTTTTTTTTATGTCATGTAATATTCAGTCCTAAATGGGTTTTGTTATTTCTTTTCTTTTTATATATTTGTCTTTGAATTAATTAAATATCAGGAGGAATGAATATGACATATATTGCAAATCCGATTTATGATTCGGTATTCAAGTATTTGATGGAGGATGACAAAGTTGCTAAGATTTTGCTATCTGCTCTTTTACAAAAGGAGGTAGTGGACTTGCAGATGCGCAGGCATGAATATACAAATATGCAACAAACTTCAATTTCTCTTTTCAGAATAGATTTTTCAGCTCGTGTAAGAAATTCGGACGGAAGTGAAAATTTGATTTTGATAGAACTTCAAAAAACCTGGCTGATTACAGAAACTTTGCGATTTAGACAATATTTGGGGGCACAGTATATAAATAAAGAGAATGTGCTTGAAGAGGAAGCTGCTGTCAACACTAAAAAAGGATATGGTCTCCCGATTGTAGCGATATATATTCTTGGTCACAAGGTTGGAGATATTAAGGAGCCGGTCATTTATGTAAAGAGGCAATATTTGGATTATAATTCTAATTTTATCGATAAAGGAGTTCCTGATAAATTTATTGAAAGTCTTACGCATGATAGTGTAATTGTACAATTGCCTTACTTGCAAGGAAAAATGAGAAATCGTCTGGAAAGATTACTAAATTTGTTTGATCAGCAGTATATTGTCAAAGGGAATGAACATTTGTTAGAAATTAATGAAGATAATATGGATGAGGAAGGGCAAATTGTAGTTAAAAGATTGTCTCAAGCGGCATTAGCTCCTGAAATAAGAAGAAATATGCAAGTCGAAGATGAAATATTGACTGAAATAGAAGGTAGGGATACGACGATTATGATAAAGAATAAGGAGATTCAAGAAAAAGAAACTGAGCTGAAGAGGCAAAAAACAAAAATTCAGAAAAACAAAGCGACTATTCAGAAAAAC
>CAZSXE010000019.1:0-27709 GCA_964611185.1 uncultured Muribaculaceae bacterium
TAATATTAGTTCCTGTGATAGGAAGTGCTTTAGTGGAAAGGTGGGTAAAAGCACTGAATCCGATAGTTTTCTGATCGGAAGGGGTTTCGATGATTTGGTTCTTCGTGCAGCTGGCCAATACTAAGATGGCGGTGGCGGCTAATAAAAAAACTTTTTTCATAATAAATGATTTTTGAGTTAATTAATAATTTTATATTTTGTTTAATTTCATTTTCTTTTTAAAATTCGATAGGAACTATCACATCTTCCCATTCATCTATTTTAACATCCCATCCTCCTCCTCCCTGCACTTCGGGGATAACAAATGGATCGTCTCCCGAAGAGATCCCCTGCCCGAGGTCCACGAGGATCTCAAGTCCTATCTCAAGCTCTATCTGATGAATATTATTACTGATATTTCGATCTTCGATAAAATCACTTCCGTCTATGAGGATACTTCTGAAACTCAGGGTATATCCGGAGATAGCTTCTCCCTCTGCTCTTTCTCTCAGACCGAAACAGTTAAACTTACCTCTGAGATAACCCTCGGTGGTCGAACCATCATTAAGTTTTCTCTCGGTAAATGTAAATTTCTGTGTAGTGGAGTAAATGGAGGTCTTGCTGGTAGAAAGAAAGACACCCTCTGTAAATCCCACTACATAAGCTCCTGCCGAGGATACTCTTTCAAGCCCTTTTACCCTTGCCGTCACGATGGCCGGATATACTACCCTTAGAGGTGCGAGGGTAAGTACCAGATTCGGGTAAGCCTCGATGAGAGCTTCGGCCTCTGCTTTGGTTTTCGTCTTGGTTTTCGTCTTTGAGCGTGTCTGCTCGATCATATCGGCGGTTACCTGAAACTCACCCACGGAAACCGAGGCGAGAATATCGGGATTCGCTGATATTACATTACCTGCCTTATTGGCTCCTTCCTCATCGACAAAAGCTTCAATGGTCTCGAAATGGTCTGTGTTGCGGAAAGTGATGTTGTCAAAATCCTCAAAAGTCTCATTAAATGCGATAATAGAGTAGAATCCAAGATCGAGAGATACGGTAGTAGTATCTCCATTGGTCAATGTGACAATGGGGGAGGAGCCGTCAGCAGGATAAAAAATGATAGTAGCACCATTGGGATCGAGGTCGGCCTTAGTCCAGTCCAAAATGACCGTCATCTCAGCCTTATCGACATAATCCATATCGAGAGGTCTTCGGTGGCAGCCGGTCGCAATCGCGGCTGTCATACACAAAACCATAAGCAATATGTTAAGATGTCTTTTCATTACCTCCTCGTCCCTTTTTTATTGTAATTCTTAGAACTGATTAACCATACGAGAGAAACTTTGGCCTTTGTCGGACCGAACCATAAACGGTTGCCGGTATATTGGTATGCCAAAATCGTCCTGTTTTCCTTAAGAGCATAGTGTCGGTAGTCGGTACCCATGTATCCGACTCCGAGTGAAAGCTCGATATTGAAAATTCTGTGAACATGGAAAGAGTACCCTCCTGTAAATCCTACGGAGTGAAGCTCTCCCTGATTACCCTCTTCTTTCCATTGGAGGTCATAATAGCCACCTCCACCGTAAAATCCTGCAAACCACCCCTGAAGCATCGCTCTTGAATCTCTGTCTTGAAAATAGTAGCGTACTTCACCGTTGCCCACAAGGGCCTGAATACAGAAACCGTTGGTCTTTCTGTTAAGCCACCATGGAAAATTCCATTCGAGGTTAACCGACCAGTGTGGATTAATAGGTACTTCCAGCTCGATATTGATCAGGGATGCCGCATCAAAAAGCAAATTGGTTTTTAATGCAAACGGAGGAAAATTGGAAATAAATCGGGTATCTTTTAATTTGGTTCTCGGCTTTTGAATGCTTTGAACAGTAGAGTCTATCTGTATAGAGATGGTATCGGCTATAACCGGTATCACCTTTACGCTGTCTTTCTTTACTTGTGCTGTATCGCAATACAAACAATCATTACAATTACCCGTGCAGATAAATTTGATGGGTGGTTGTACTGTTTGAGCCTGCGCTACTTGCTTTCCTGTCATCAGAAAAGTAGCAGCGAAAAGCAAAAGACATAATCTAATTATTCTTTTTCGTGCCATTTAGTTGTGGTCACACGAGAAGATTGTGGGAATCTTTCCGTCAGACCGAGTTAATTCTTAATTCTATATCGCACCGCAAAATTAATAAATTTTTATAAAAAACAAATTTTTTTATAAAAAATCACATTATATAGAAGAAAATAAAAGATTAATAAGATTTAAAAAAACCATTTTTGCATTTACATTGCTTTCGACACCATTTCTCGCCTCTTCAAAATAACAATAGCTTTTTTCAAAAAAAGAATCCGGAAGCTTCATGGCAAGAGCCTGTACCGCGCTTTGCTCCTCATCGGGTATGACGGCAAGAGAAGGAATACCCTTTTTTACCATCAAAACTTTTCTTATAAACGACTCGCTGTACCGGCAAAACTCTTTCTGCCTTTCCCTTCCGAGGGCTACGATGATTTCATTTTGAGATATGAGAGAAACAAGATCCTTAGAGGCAGCATTAAGTAGAAGTTCAGATGTAATTTTAAAATAAGGGGAGACTTTACCCGTAACAGACGAAGTGTCGATGGGGAGGAGCTGAATATTAAGACACCTTGAAGAGATAGTCCTCATCACTCTTTCGGGAGCGTGTGTGACAAGAAGGAAATATGTGCCGGTAAAAGGCTCTTCGATTATTTTCAAAAGTTTGTTGGCAGCCTCCTGTGTCATCCTTTCGGGGAGCCATATTATCATATATTTATTCCCCCCTTCGTAGGCGCGCATATTCATTTTGGAAAGAATTTCCTTAGATTCGGCTACGCTTATGGTCCCTACTTTATCCTCGATGTCCAGCTCCCTGTTCAGCTGCTCTTCGGTAAAATAGGGGTGAGATATGACTAAATCCCTCCATATCGAGATAAAATTGTCGCTTACGGGCTTTTTATCTGTTCCAGATTTGGATGTGATGTTTACCGGATAGGCGAAGTGCATATCGGGATGGATGATTTTTTGGAATTTGTTACATTCAGGGCACACACCGCATGAATCACCATCCTTTTTATTCTGACAGGACATATATTGCGCCAGCGCAATGGAAAGTGGAAGTGCCCCGCATCCCTCTTCTTCACTCAGCATAATGGCATGAGCGACTCTTCCCTGATCCGCCATCGAGACAAGTCGTTTTTTTAGACTTTCATTACCTATAATATCCTTAAATCTCATCTTGCGAAGATACTAAAAAAAGAGTCATTTCGCACTGTTTGCAGTCAAAATGAAGTCCGATTCTCTTACCATTATTAATAAGGTATAGCTGTTCTGTCTTTTTTCCGCAGAGGCCGAGTTCGTGCTTTATACAATATTTTGTCCTCATCAGTTCCCTGTATTCGGGTTCGATATGGTCAGTTTGGAGCTCAAAAGCGGGTGCGGGATGAATCCCAACGGTCTCATACAGATCGCGTGATAATCTATTGGAACAGTTCAGCCTCTCTTTACGAGCCGGAGGTATAATCTTCGATAGATCGGGCAGGACATATTGAGACAGATTTCTATCACGGTATTTCTCTATTATTTTCAGGGTAAGTCTCTCGGAAAGCTCCCTTCTTACCGTGTTGAGGGTGGAAAGCGGTAAAAATGGGACATACCCTTCAATTCCCTCGTCTGCGGGCAAAGCTCCGTACGATTTGAAATGAAAAAGATAAATATCCGAGCTTTTCTCAAACTGCCTTTTAATATTTTCAAGAGACAACTCTCTATTTTTAGCCTCTTCAAATACTTTTGTCTCTTTCGGAGCCATGGAAACTCGTGCTTCGTATCCCCCCTCTGCAGTAGCTGTGAATATAATCTCATGAGGAGCACCCTGAATAGTCGTCTCTACATCAATGAGCCTTTTGGGCATATTATTTTCAAGTTCCTTTTCAAATTTTTGATTAAAATTTCGATAAACAACGCCCCCTTTCGTAATGATAGCGTTGTTTTTAGTGGTAATATATGCTCCTTCGGCAATATCCACCCTCACTCCCCCCGTAGCACCCGAGGGTGAAACGAGAAAAAGACCGTCTCCGTTGGAGAGTTTAGAAAATTCATCTTTGTCTTTCAGAGGGTCGGCTGCAAGTCTCCATACACACTCCGATCTCTCTTTTTTAGTAATTTCAGAGATGGTTCCCATCCTCTGTCCCACCGCTTTAGCCGCATCGGCAGAGTTCCATTGTCCTCGGACTCCGTCAATAAAAAACTGAGTAGAACCACGGCTGAAAGTATATTGTAAATTGGGAGAAAAGCCTCCGTGAAGCTCTCCAAGGGATGTTTTGTTTCGCCCATCAGGGCAATGGTCGATAGCATTGCGATAGAATCGCACCACATTTTTTACATAGGAAGCATTTTTCAGCCTCCCTTCTATCTTGAACGAGGTGATTCCTGCCTCGATCAGATCTTGAATTCTGTCCGAAAGGGAGAGATCCTTCAGAGATAGCAGAGGTTTGTTTTTCACCAATATATGGTCAGAAGAGTCTGTCAAATCGTAATTGGAGCGGCAAGCTTGAATACAGCTCCCCCTGTTGGCACTTCTTCCCGAAAGATATTGACTAAGATAGCATTGCCCGCTGTATGAAACGCAGAGTGCTCCGTGGATGAATGATTCAAGCTCGCATGAGGTAGCGGAGCGAATATCTCGTATCTGTTTTAAAGACAATTCTCTGGCAAGTATCAATCGTTTAAAACCGAGCGACTCGAGCCACTGAGCCTGTTCCGGGGTGCGAATGTCACACTGCGTAGAGGCGTACAGATCAATGGGAGGGAGGGACATTTTTAAAATACCGAGATCCTGAATGATTACTGCATCACATCCGGAGAGATATGCCTGATGGATATATTGCTCTGCAAGAGAGAGTTCGCTATCGTAAAGGATGGTGTTGAGAGTCATATATACCCGAGCTCCGAACCTGTGTGCGTAGCCGGCAAGCTCTCCCACCTCTAAGATAGAGTTGGAGGCTGCCTCGCGAGCGCCAAAGGCGGGTCCGGCTATATATACGGCATCGGCACCGCAGTTGATTGCCGAGATGCCGATGTCTTTATTTTTGGCCGGAGCTAAAAGCTCAAGCTTTAGTTGCATTTAAGTTCGTTGTTTACTTTATGTGTGGCGTAAGCCTTAAACTGAGGGTCTGTAAGGATTTGTTTGTAATAACCGCAGGCTTTATCTTTGTCACCTTTCGCCTCGTAGGCTGTAGCAAGCTGATACATAGTCTGATTGGCATCTTTAGCATTGGGCTTTTGAGCTAAATATGTTTCGAATGCAGAGATAGCCTCATCATATTCTTTAAGAGCGATGGAGCACTTGCCGATAATGCTGTATGCCTGGGTGCTTTCGAGAGCATCGTTGGATTTCTTAGCAAAAGATTTCGCTTCGGCAAATTTCTTGGCTTTCATATATGAGGCAGATTTTTTAAGGAAGTAAACAGATACCTCTTTATCGGCACTTTCTCCCTGACCGAGCTCTTTAGCTTTTTCAAAAGATGACATCGCGGTAGCTTCGTCCTGAGTACGGATAGCGGCCTGACCCATCCTTAAATATGCCATGGAGTTAGAAGGATCAAACTCAACCACTTTTTTATATAGGGCGACAGCTTCATTAAATTTACCATCGTTGAGGAATGTATTACCTTCTGCCATATATAGCTGAGGGATAAGCTCAGAGGCCTCTTTTACAGTACTTTCCTGTCCGTATTCTTTACCCTTTTCAATAGCTGTCTTGAGAGCTGAAACGGCGTTATCCATCTCTTTTGCGTTAGCTTTTTCCTTACCAATCGCCAAATATAGATTCGGGATTATGGATTTACAGTTGTTTGTAATTTCTTCGGCTTCAGGACCTATGATAGCGGCCTGACCGAGAGCTTCTTCAAATTTTTGTAAAGCCTCTGTGGTTTTGCCTTCCGAAAGTGCGGTGTTTCCATCTTTACAAAGATTGGTGGCACTTTCTAAGTTTTGAGCATGAACTGCAGAGAAAAGGAAAACAGATAGTGAAATGGTTAGTAATAAATGTTTCATCAGTTAAAATTAAAATTAGTTAATGTATAGTATTTTCATCGGTAGGTGGCAAAATTATAAAAAATATGAAACACAAACAATAATATATGATTTTATATCACAATTTTGTATTTTTGTACCGTTAAAAAATTGCCTGTATGAAAAGAGTTATTTTGTTTATTTTCCTTGTTTCATTGTCGTTTGATGCATCTTTTGCCCAAGAAGTGAAGAATCTTCCACGCGATCCGAGAGTTAATGTCGGAAAGATGGCCAATGGTTTTAGTTATTATATAGTAAAGAATGACAAGATAAAGGGGTATGCCGATTTTTACCTTGTTCAGAAAGTGGGGGCTTCCCTCGAAAATGAGAATCAAAAAGGGATGACAGCCATAATCGGTGACATGGGTGTTAGGGGGACAAGAAATTTTCCTGGATACACCATTTTATCATATCTCGATCAGCTGGGGCTGGAGGTAAGGAAAGATTTTAATATCGTCAACGGGCAGAACGAAAGCATATATAAACTTGCCTCTGTCCCTGTGGGCAAAAGCAAGCTCGTGATCGACTCTACCCTCCTTATTTTGTTTAACTGGGCATGCGGCATAAACATCGATGAAGAAGATGTTGAAAGTGAGAGGACTTTTTACAAGAATGTCTTTGCGGGAGAAATGAACACAGATCTCAGGAATTATTTTGCTCACAAAAATAATATCCTCGGCCCTGAAGGAAATCTCACCCCGGCTCCCGAGGTGATGATAAACAATTTCGATAAATACACCTCAAAAGATCTGAGGAATTACTATTATACTTGGTATAGACCTGAGCGTCAAGCCCTTATAGTAGTGGGTGATATTGATGCACTTTCTCTTGAAACTCAAATCAAAACTTTATTTCAGGCTTCCCCAAGATATTTGGAGCCGAATACTGAATCCGTTCAGATGTTGCCTGATAAGGAAGCAAGTGCATCTGTGGTTCTGGATGCAGAAAGGACAGAGTGCGACTTGAGTTTATATTTTAAAACCAATGCCCTTCCTCTCAAGCTCAGATCTTCTGCTGTCCCATACGTTCTCGACTATATGAATGATATGATGCTGTTTCTTATAAAGGACAGACTTTCAGCAGTGGCCAACGATTTCAAAGCACCTATCACCTCGATAGATGTTTCGTACGATTTTTTTATGGATAATATTTCAAAAGAGGCTTTAAAAATAAATGTTAAGACATTTCCATTATATACAGACACTTTGCTTCATTTTATCACCAAAGAGATATATAGAATTAAAAATCAAGGCTTTACCAAGGAAGAATTTGTCAAGGCGAGGGATCGTTATTATCGAAAATTGAATTATGTGTACGACTGGAGAATAATTGCCCCTAACAGCCTCTATGTGAAAAGATGTATATATAACTATTTCGGAGGGTATCCTCTCTCAAGTATTGAGATGAATAAAGAGTATATGGATGTAGTGAGGTATGATGTGGGATTAAGTCAGTTCAACACATTTGTGGCATCTTACCTTCACAATGGGGATAACTGTGTCATTACCTGCTCTTTACCTGAAAATATTTCTTGCGAAGTTCCCTCTGAGGAGAAGCTCGTCAAAATTTTCAAAAGTGCGGTTAATGAGGCATCGGAGCCATATTTTTACCATCCTACCGAGATTACTCTCCCCGAGGCTGATATCAAGCCTGGTACCATTGTTACAGAAAGCAAAGAGCTTATAACCAATTCCAAATTATGGACTTTGTCCAATGGTGCTACGGTGGTGTTTAAGCAGACACAGTCAGAGCCGGACAAATTCAATTTTAATGCAGTGGCCAAGGGAGGACTCTCTCTGATGATGGGGAAAAACGGTTCTGCGGTCAGCTTTATAAATGAGATGGCCTCTCTGTGCAAGCTTGGTAAAAATGATGCAGTTTCGGTAGCAAGACTCCTCGCAGAGAAGGAAATGAACTTGAAAAAGGAGATAACCGTCTCCACTAACTCGCTCAGAGGGAACGGATATTCTTCAAATATCGAAGAGATGATGAAACTTATCTATCTTCATTTTAGTTCATCAGCGATGGATACTGAGGCTCTTGAAAAATACAAAGCATTGAAAAAAGAGCAGTTAAAGTATCGCGACAATTCTCCCGAAAATGTGTTTGCTGACTCTCTCAAGTCTTTATTATATATGAAAAGTTCCATAGTGGAGAGTGAAAGCAGAAGAGATTTTGATGATTTGGATTATAAAGCCATTTACAAATTTATAGTGGACAGATACTCCAATGCTGCTAATTACACATTTATCTTCGTGGGTGATATTCAGGAGCAGATTCTTAAAGACTTTGTCTGCAAATATATAGCTTCTGCCCCCGGAAATTCAAACAAGAAAGAGAGCTGGGTGGAAGTCCCTTTCTATCTCGATAAATATGGCAGTTCTTCCCATATTGAGAAGAAAATGGAGCTTCCTCGAACTATATATAATGTTACCCTTGCAGGGGCATCGCAGTATAATATGGAGCAAAATGCCTTGATGGGCATTGTCTCTAAGATAATAGAGAGGCGAGTTAAGATGAATCTGATGAAATGTGGCATCTCTGCTACCTGTAAAACTGATTTTGTCAAATATCCCGAAGAATTTATGACCCTCTCATTTTCGTTTGTTTCTGAAAAATTATCGGATGGTTATATCGATGCAGTAAATAAATCTTTAACTGAGATGGCCGAAAACGGAGCGGACGAGAGTGAGATAAACATCATTAAATCGACTTACAAATCGAAATTTTTACTTAGGGAAAAGACTGATAATAATTTATTTTCCGAAATACTTGTTAATAGGTTTCTCTATGGTAAGGATTTTTATACCAGGTGGCTCCCATTTATTAATTCTGCATCCGAGCAGATGATAAATGATGCTCTTAAAAAGTATGTTACGAGCTGTACCCGTACTGTATTGACAATGAGTGATAAAAATGAGTAGAATCATCAATATTGATAATATCTTGGTGTCGGAGGAGATAATCACGGAGTGTTTTTCTTGCGATTATGAAAAATGTAATGGAGCGTGCTGTATTATAGGCGACAGCGGTGCACCATTGCTCGAAGAGGAGTGTGAAGCTATAGAAAAAGAGTATTCAGATTTCTCTTCCATAATGAGCGAAGAGGGGAGAAAAATTATTTCGGAGAAGGGTTTTTTTGAAATAGACAGTGACGGGGATATTGTTACTCCATTGGTGGGACAAGGGGGGAAATGTGCATATACTTGTATTGAAAACGGGCACTGCTATTGCTCCATGGAGCGAAGTTATATTGCCGGAAGGCTTAATTTCAAGAAACCTATTTCATGCTGGCTATATCCCATCAGGGTATCGACTCTCAAAAGCGGTCAGACTGTGCTTAATCTTCACAGATGGCATATATGTGCGGAAGCTTTTCTGAAAGGGCGCAGAGAGCACATTCCGGTATATGTCTTTCTTCGTGAACCGCTGATCCATCTCTTCGGAGAGGAGTTTTATAAAGAATTGTCGGAGGCAGCTAAAATTTTAACCGCTTCATCAAAGTCTTTGTCATCGACTGTAAGCTGAATGGAGAGTAGATCTTTGTTGAATATCCCTGCAATCATACTTATATTCTCGTTTAGGATATATGATTCAATGCCTGCTTCCTTTAGCAGCCCTTTTGACAGATTGGCTGAAAAGGAGTTATCGTAAGATTTAACAACTTTCATAATGGTATAATGTTTATGTAGAGGGATTATGCTCCTTCTTCTTCTTCGCTGCGTGTGGCGTATTCAATAGCCTTTGCTAATCTGAAAATATCTTTTCTATATCCGTTTAAAATGATGGGATTGTCCCCTTTGGTCACTGTAACGGCATCTTCGTACATCCTCATAAAACGGGAAAAACCGCTTTTAAGCTTGAAAGTCATGGTCTGGTCATCCTCTTTTTCGAGATAGTATCCCGAATTGTCGAATGCACCGATTATTTTATTTTTACCCTCTTCGAAAGAGCAGCCGAGAACTGCCTCTTTTTTAACGAAAGCCATGGCAGGATAGATGGCTGCAAAAGCTATAAACAAGGCAAGAATTTTAGGAAAAGAGCCTTCTACAAACATTTTGCCGTCTTTTGAGAATGCTTCGGCTACTGTAATGTCGCTTGAAACGGCAGCAAAGATGAAGATGAAAAGGCTGAGTGTCGCAACAAACATTATAAAGTACTTGACTGAGCGGAGAATATATTTCATGATAATAATATTTAATTTGCAAATATAATCTTTTCATAAAGAAAAACACTTCTCTGTTATATAAAAATTACTATTTTTGCATTGAATTAAAAAGATTTAGTTATGGAACAAAATGTAACACCTGCACCGGAAGGAAAAAATCCGTTTAAAATATTGACGATTTCTCTTGGGATTGTGTCAATTATCCTTTTAGCTGTTTTTATCTATGTATGGATAGATAGAAATTCTATGATTAACGATCTTACTATGGAGAAAGATCAGCTGACAGTGCAGTTGGGAGAGCTTCAGACCGATTACTCGGTCCTTTCCTCCAGTAACGACAGTCTTAATGTACAGCTTGATAGGGAGAGGGAAAAAGTGGAGCAGCTCATTGAGAGAGTGAAGAAGACAGAGGCTACCAACAGATCGAAAATGAGACAATATGAGAAAGAGCTCGGCACATTGCGCTCCATAATGAAGCATTATATAGTACAGATAGATTCACTTAATGTTCTTAATGTAGCTTTGAGGAAAGATGCGGCAGTGGCTCGTGAGCAGGCTGAGAAATCAAAGGCTAAATATGAGGAGCTCAGTAAGACTACCGATGAATATGCCAAGCAGATAGAAAAAGGATCTGTCTTAAAAGGACGCGGAATTATTCTTACCGCTATCACGGCAGCTAACAAGGATACCGAGAGAAGCAGCCGTACGGTCAAGCTCAAAGCGTGTCTGAATTTAGTGGAAAATACTATAGCTAAGAAAGGGCCGCGCAAAGTCTATATCAGAGTGAAAGGACCTGACGGCATCCTTATGACTACCGATCAGCAGCAGATATTCGAGCTTGACGGAGAGCAGATGTTCTATTCTGCATCGAGAGAGGTGGATTATCAGGGAGCTGAGGTGGAAATATGTATCTATTTTGATAATAATCAGCCATTTACCAAGGGCGTATATACGGTAGATGCTTATACTGACGAGGGTAAACTTGGTTCTGCCGACTTGCAGCTGAAATAAAGCACTCGCATTATGCCGGGTGTCTATGTACATATCCCTTTTTGCAGCTCTTTCTGTATCTACTGTGATTTTTATTCCGTAGTTGAAAGGGATAAAAAAGTAGAAGCCGATTATGTCGATTCACTGCTGAGGGAGGTGGATAATAAAAGTGATTTTTTTGGGGATAGTAAAATATCCACCCTCTATTTCGGAGGTGGAACCCCCTCTCTTTTACCAGTAAATCTTCTCGAAAAGATAGTGGATAAGATAGAGACTGTTTTCGGTCATCCTGCCGAATTTACTGTCGAAGTCAATCCGGATGATATTACCCTCGATTATGCCAAGTCTCTGAAATCTTTAGGGGTCAGCAGAATAAGTATGGGGGTTCAGTCTTTCGATGATGCTCATCTTAAATGGATGAGGAGAAGACACTCTTGCTCGGAGGCTATAAATTCTTTTAACATATTGAGAGAGTGCGGTTTTGAAAATATTTCTCTCGATTTGATATTCGGATATTGCCCTTCGGGTATTGATACTTCACAGGGGGAGAGCATGAGGTCGTGGAGAGAAGATATACGGAAAATACTTCACCTCCATCCTGAACATATCTCTGCATATCAGATGAGTATCGAGCCCGGGAGTGCCCTCGGGGCAATGGCTTCTTCGAGGTGCGGGAATGCCCTCTATCGCGAACCTTCACAAGAATTGTGCGCTGCACAATATTCCACCCTTCAAGAAAAATTGTGCGAAGCAGGATACCTGCAATATGAAATCTCTAATTTTTCACTCCCCGGAATGGAATCAAAGCACAACTCATCTTATTGGAACAGAGATTCTTATCTCGGAATTGGAGCTGCGGCACACTCTTTCAGGGGGAGAGTAAGATCTTGGAACCCTTCCGATCTGTGCGCATACATCAGAGGTGAGAATTGCGGTAGCGAGGAGCTTACCGATGAGCAGATTTTTCAGGAGAAGGTAATGCTTGGTCTTAGAAAAGCAGGCGGTTTCAGCCTCAGTCCTACGGAAGAGGGACTCCTTTCCAAAAAAATAGCAGACCTTGAAAAAAGAGGTCTGCTAATATATGAGGATGGAAATATCCGTATCCCCTTAAATAATCTTTTTATTTCTGACTATATAATAGGGGAGCTGTTATAGGCAGCAGGGAAGTATCCCATTGGCCTTTAGGCAAGCTACTATCGCTACTAAGGCGAAACCTGCGCAGATAATGGTGGCGAAAATGTATGAAATGACTTTCAATCTTTTAATCCATATATCGTTATTCCAGCCGATGGTCTGGAAAGCACTCCAAAATCCGTGGGTAAGGTGAAACCAAAGAGCTACGAACCATAACAAATAGAGGGATGTAATCCAATAGGAACCGAATGTCTCGCTTAGCAGAACATTGGGATTGGCGAGCTCGCTGTGGGGAAGTCCCTGAAACTGCTTGAGCTGCATCTCTGCCCAAAAATCGGTGAAGTGAAGAGCTAAGCATCCGAGGACGATAATGCCGAGAACAAGCATATTTTTGGCTGCCCATGAATCTGCGGCGCCTTTATTGGCTACTGCGTATCTTTCTTTTCCGCGAGCTTTTAAATTGGTCAAAGAGAGGTAGAAGGCATAAATGATATGAATAATGAATCCGGCAGCTAAAATGGGAACCATTACCGTCACAAAGGGAAGAGCCATAAAGTCGCAACCTGCCTGAAAAGCCTCTTCGCTTATAAGAGATAGGGAGTTAATAGTAAGATGAAGCAACAGGAAAACAATTAAGAACAACCCCGAGATGCTCATTATCAGTTTTTTTCCTATAGACGAAGTAAAAATATTTGCCATAAAGTATTTGATGTTATTAATTTGTCCGCAAAGATAACCTCTTGCTTGTAATTTTCATAATCTTTGGCTACTTTTGTTAATTACTTTTTAGAAAACTTGCTTATGAAATATAAAAGAGTGCTGCTTAAATTAAGCGGAGAGAGTCTCGGAGGTCCTCAAGGGAGAGGACTTGATGAAAAAATGCTGGCTCAATATGCCGAAGAAATTGTGAAAATATGTAAAAAAGGGGTGGAAGTGGCTATCGTGATAGGAGGAGGAAACATATTCAGAGGGCTTTCCGGTGTGGGTAAAGGATTTGACAGGGTCAAGGGGGATCAGATGGGGATGCTCGCTACGGTCATTAACAGTATAGCCCTTTCGATGGCGCTCAAGACGGCAGGAGCCGAGGCCCAGGTCTTTACTTCTACTCCGATGAAGCCCGTTGCTGAATATTATGTTCGCGATAGGGCTGTGGAGCTACTTGAACAGGGAACCATAGTTATTATCGCCGGTGGGACGGGGAATCCGTTTTTTACCACAGATTCTGCTTCGGCTCTGAGAGCTTGCGAAATTAAAGCCGATGTACTGCTCAAAGGGACCAGAGTAGATGGGGTTTACACTGACGATCCCGAGAAAGACCCCGATGCAGTCCGTTATTCTTCTCTCTCTTATGAAAAGGCCATATCGGATGGTTTGAAAGTGATGGACTCTACTGCCTTTTCGCTTTGTAAAGATAATAAAATGCCTATTGTCGTTTTCGATATGAATAAAAAAGGAAATCTGTTGAAGATTACCGAAGGCGAAGAGATAGGTACTATAATTAGTTAATTATCAAAATTTTATATACTATGGTTGAATCAAAAGATATTATTGCAGCTGCCAAGAAAAAAATGGCAGATGCTATTCTTCATCTTGAAGAAGAGTTAAAAACATACAGAGCAGGGAAAGCTAATCCGTCTGTATTTAACAGTTTACTTGTTAATTATTATGGTAATCCTACCCCCCTTAATCAAGTGTCGAGTATTACTGTTCCCGATGCTAAAACGATGCTTATCCAGCCGTGGGAGAAGAATCTTATCCCTGTTATAGAAAAGGCGATTATGGATGCCAATTTGGGGTTCACCCCTCAAAACAACGGTGAGCATATCAGAATAAATGTGCCGCCCCTTACAGAGGAGCGTCGTCATGAGCTTGTAAAGAAAGCTAAAACCGAAGGGGAAAATGCCAAGATTTCTATCAGAAATGCTCGTCGTGACGGTGTGGAGACACTTAGGAAAAATCAGAAAGATGGTATGCCTGAAGATGTGGTAAAAGATTCAGAGTCCCTTATTCAGAAAGATGTTGATTTTTCCAATAAGAGAGTGGATGAAATACTTGCCCTCAAGGAGAAAGAGATAATGACAGTATAATATTAGAAAAGGTATCCTACATTGATATAGAATGCCCCTTTTCCGTCCTGTTTGTTGAAAGGCATTCCATATTCAAAAGCTACGATAAAGTTCTCATTCATAATAAAGCGAAGCCCTGCACCTGCACTTAAGTGGAATTGGTCGAGGGCTTTGTTCCCATATACACTACTCTTCTGCATATATGTGTTGTAATCGTTAAGAACTGTGCGGTACTGCGCTTCGCTGCTGAAGTCCGATACGCTCTTTTTGAATGACATATCATATCCCCTCGTGGCGATAGCTCCGTCTTGGAAAGCAGATAGGGCGAAAGCGATGTTTTGCTTCCACAGCTTGAACTGAATAAATTTCCAGCGCAGCTCAATATTATAGAATCCCACATCGAGAGCCTGAATACGGTTTCGCATTATTCCCCTGACAGTCCTATATCCTCCCACTGCGTCTTTGTCGAAAGAAACCCCGAAAACAGAATAAAAAGGAAGTACATAATATGGGGCGCTTTTACCGATAGTCCCCTGATAATTAAGCCTGTAGGCCAATGTTAACTTTTTGTAGATGAACGGAATATAGTGGCGAAATGTCAGGGAGTATCTGTAATAAGGATTGGAGGTGCCGAGCCACTTGGGTGCAAGCATTGTATGCCCCTCTATCCACAGACCTTTTGAGGGAGAGTTCTCTACATCTCTTGTATCGTAAAGAAACCCGAGACGAATAATGCTGTTTATACCTCCGCCATCCTCATCGTCTGGAATAATTCCCCATTGTCTATATTGCTCGTAGAGGGTAGGGACTTCATCGGGGAATTTCTTCGCTTCACTTTTCTTCTTGTTGATTTTGGTACGATTAATGGCTCCTTCTTTGAAATAGCTGAAATAGTAGCCTGCTTCCCAATAAAATTTCTTTTTTATGATCTCTCCCGTAAAGTCTGCTTTAAAGAGAATGTTTAATCTGTCCACACGGTAGTAGGGGGTGTATAGATAGCTATCAGGATTGTCTTTTCCCTCTTTAACCCTCTGGTAATCATAGTAAGAACGATAGCCGTTAAATCCGTAAAAGTCGAGTGCTTTGTCGTTTACTACCGTAATTCCGGTGGAGAACCTTACACCGGGGATTAAAAACTTGGTGTCGTATGTAACTGTGTAAAACTGCGACCCTTTTGTGAAGAAAGAGGCTTCAAAATACCATTGCTGGCGTGGATTGGGGTACTCTTTTCCGTCTCCGAAATCGTAAATATTCAAAAGAGCACCTAACTGAAGCCCTTTGTCGGCATCGAAAGCCACCGCGGGAAGGGGTCCGTAATTGAATCCTTTTTTAATTATCGATTTGTTGTTAACAGTGTCGGAGGGAGCTGTTTCTTTCTTTTTTTGTGCATATCCTTCTGAAAAAATCAGGAATACTAATGCAATTATTATAAATAGTCGTTTCATAAAGTTAGGGGTGTTTTATTTTAAATCGTTAAAGCTTAGGAAGAAATGGCGAAGTTTGACGATTTTGGTTCGTAAAGGTTTGTTAGACATAAGTTTGATATCGGAGATCATAAGTCTCAGGAGCCTGAATGAATCTTGGGCTATAATATTGGCGGGAATGGATGCTGCCATTATGAAAACTGCCCAAGGCCATGGAAAAACGCTGAAGAATATAATGGCGTAAATCAGCAGGAGGATGGGCCACAGGAAAAGTGTAATGACGAATCTGACCGAGTTGAAGAAAGCCGTATCTTTCATCTTTTTGAAGAGAAATCTTGAAAGAGACGAGATGGGGAGAACGATTATCGAACAAAAGATGATATAGGGGAGGGATATGAGAAAAATCAAGTTTTTAAGAAGTCTGTTCCAGAAAGGGTAGTGAATAATCACGGAACTAAGGCTTATTTTTTCTTTTGTGCGGAGTTGATAAATCTCTTCAGCCATCTCAAGAATGGTCGATGCTATCTGAGGATGATCCTCCCGCAATGCTTCGAGCTCTTTGACAGTTTTGCAGTTGGCCTTGTAGAATGTCGATTTCTTTCTTTTTTTAGTTTTAGGATTCTCTTTTATGTAGCTTTTTATCTGCTCGTTGATGACGATGGAGCATAGTTCATAAGTGGCGTTGTACCACTGGTCATCAGGGATATAGAGGATGACTTCTTTAAGCTTTTCAGAGAGGTCTTCCTTCATAAGATTCATTATTTCAGGCTGAGTCTTATCGGGGTGCTCCGACAGGAAAGTCCCTACATTTATCGGGGTGCCTATCTGAACAAGTACAGATGAACGAAAACGAAAGAAATTACCATATTCTATCCCGTAAGGGATTATGTACAAGGGCATTTTATCACCTATAACCTCATGGGCCTGAAGGGCAATTCTGAAAATTCCTTTTCCGAGGGGAAGGAGCGAATGTTGTGCTCTGTGACGACCTTCGGGCAGAATACAGAAAGGAACTTTATCCATGAGGACTTCTACCGATTTTTCAATGGTTTCATCATTTTTCTTCACTTCCGAAATGCCGTCGCGGATTCTCATTATCGGCATGATTTTTAAGAAATGGAGAATCTTTGACAGTTTGGGATTTTTGAAAATATCTGCACGAGCTACAAAAACCTTCGCCTCAGGGCTATAGGAAAGGACTATTAATGCATCCATCAAGGCATTGGTGTGGTTGGGAGCAATGATTATAGCACCGTCCTCGGGGATTTTTTCAAGTCCCACATACTCTATCTCTCTGTATGACTGAAATAGAGTAATATCAGCATAGTGGCGCAGTACATAGTACCATTTGTTATAATCCTGAACTTTTTTCATCTTATTAAAGAAACTTATGCGGATACTACCTTATCTTCGGGCAGTTTGTGCTTTCTAAAAATGGAGGATACAGTAATACCTGAAATTATGTGCCATATACCCCACCATGCGGTTACAAACAACATCCCACCATAGTGTCCGTGCCATATTTCGGGAGGAAAAATAGCGGGATTGAACAGCAGTACGAGCCCAAGTCCAGAATTTTGTATCCCCACCTCGATGGTTATGGAGCGGCGATCGCGAGGAGGAAGCTTGAAAATCGAACTGCCACCGTATCCAAGGGCAAGTGCGCAAGCGTTATGGATGAGGACTATAAAGAATATGAAAATTATATTGTCAATGAAAATCTGAAAATTTTGTTTAAAAGCGAAAACCACCATCAGAATAAAGAACAGAAGAGAAATTACCTGAAATGGTTTTATGATTTTTGATGTGATTTTGGGAAAATAATGTGCAAACAGCATACCTAAAACGATAGGAATTCCTAAAAGAATAAGAACTTGTACAAACATCGGAACGAAAGGAATTACAAGCTTGGGAACATCTCCGGCAATGCTTATCGCGCGGTAATACATATTTCCCCAAAGGAAAAAGTTAAAGGGGGTAATGATGGTGGCAAATGCAGTGGTAATGGCGGTCATACTTACAGAGAGCTCTACATTCCCTTTTGAGAATGATGACATAAAATTGGAAATATTGCCCCCCGGGCAGGATGCTACCAGTATCATTCCGAGAGCTACCATGGGAGTTATCCATCTGTTTAAGATAAGGACAAGTAGAAATGTGATGAAAGGGAGTCCGAACCACTGCAGGATTAGACCGATTATCACCGATTTGGGCTTTTGGAAAACTTCTTTAAACATGTCCCATCGTATGCCGAGGGCTACTCCGAACATAATCACAGCAAGGAGTATGTTTACAATGGTCATTCCTCCGCTTCCGAAATTAATAGAAACAGAATTGAGACTTTCGAGCTGTTCTTTTATCATTGTTTTAGGTTTTAATGGTTAAAAAATGTCTGACACCGGCAAGGGTATCAGACATTATATTATTTTATTCTTTTATTGCTTTAATGCCGGGAAGTTCGATCCCTTCAAGATATTCAAGCATAGCACCACCACCTGTGGATACATAGCTTACCTTGTCGGCATAGCCCATCTGAGTAACTGCGGCTACGGAGTCTCCGCCTCCCACGAGGGTGAATGCCCCTTTGAGAGTAGCTTCTACCAATATTTTGGCGATAGAGTTCGTCCCGTGTGCAAAATTAGGCATTTCAAATACTCCGACAGGGCCGTTCCATAGGATGGTTTTTGAATTAAGAAGAACTTCTTTCCAGCTTTCGATACATTTGGGAGAGGCATCCATACCCATCCATCCGTCAGGAATGGCATTAGATGGACATATCATGGTTTTAGCATCGTTGCTGAAACCATCAGAGGCTACTACTTCAGATGAGAATAGTAATTTTACCCCTTTCTCTTGTGCCTTGGCGAGAATTCTAAGTGCAAGCTCGAACTGGTCGGTCTCTACGAGGGAGTCTCCGATTTTTCCACCTTGAGCTGCAGCAAATGTATAGACCATCCCCCCCCCGATAATCATATTGTCCACGAGGTCGAGCAGATGCTCAATAATACCGATTTTGGAGGAAACCTTGGCTCCGCCCAATATGGCAGTCAGAGGGCGTTTGGGTGAGTCGAGCACATTGCCAATGGCTTTGATTTCACCTTCCATTACATATCCGAACATCTTGTCGTTAGGGAAGTATTTGGCAATGAGGGCAGTAGAGGCGTGAGCGCGGTGAGCTGTCCCGAAAGCGTCATTGATGTAACAGTCGGCATAAGAGGCGAGTTTTTTAGTAAATTCTTTCTGGCTCTCTTTTACAAGTGCTTTAGCTGCTTTCTTTTCTTCATCTGTGGCATCTTCTGCAAGACCTCTCGGCTTGCCCTCTTCTTCTGCATAGAAGCGGAGGTTTTCGAGAAGAAGAACCTCACCCGGTTTAAGGGCTTTGGCCTGCTCGTCTGCTTTTTGGCAGTCGGGTGCAAATATTATTGGTTTACCTAAATATTCCTCAACTCTTGAAATGATATGTCTGAGTGAAAATTTATCGGCAGGTCCTTTTGGCCTTCCGAGGTGTGACATTATGATTAAAGAACCACCCCCCTCAAGAACTTTTTTCAGGGTGGGGACGGCAGCACGGATTCGGGTGTCGTCGGTAATTTCAAAATTTTCATTAAGTGGGACATTAAAGTCAACTCTTACGATCGCTTTTTTCCCTTTGAAAGGGTAAGTACTGATGTTTTGCATATTGATGTTGTTGTTATATTGTTCTCCGCTAAAGCACAAAAGTACTAAAAAATAATATATCTTTGAAGTTGATTTTATATTATGATTTTACAAACACCATCAACTTTTTGGAAAGATTACCGTCTGATAGACTCTGGTAATTTTGAAAAACTCGAACGATTTGGTCAGTTTATTCTTTCACGACCTGAGCCTAAAGCGTTGTGGAATAAGGCTTTATCGGAAAACGAATGGGAGAAAATGGCCCATACACACTTTACGGCGGGAGGGGGATTTTCCAAAGCGGGGAAGGAGGACTGCGGCGTGTGGAATATGCTCAAAAAAATGCCCGAACAGTGGTTTGTTTCTTATTCCGGTACGGGTGATTCTTCGGATCTTCAAATAAAACTTCGTTTGGGTCTCACCTCTTTCAAGCATATCGGTGTGTTTCCGGAGCAGGCTCCTAATTGGGATTACATCTATTCTCAGGTAAAAAGGATCAGTGGAGCATCTGAAAGCCGTCCGAAAGTTTTGAATCTTTTTGCATACACGGGAGCTGCTTCCATTGCGGCATCGGCCGCCGGTGCGGATGTTACTCATCTCGACTCGGTAAGGCAGGTAGTTTCATGGGCCAGGGCCAATATGGAATTGTCGCGCTGCGATAATATCAGATGGGTGGTGGAGGATGCGCTGAAATTTGTAAAGAGGGAAGCGAAAAGGGGAAATATGTACAGTGGATTGATTTTAGATCCCCCCGCTTACGGACACGGCCCTGACGGGGAGAGGTGGAAGCTTGACGAGTGTCTTTTTTCTCTTCTGAGCGAATGTGCTAAAATTTTAGAGCCAAGGGACAGTTTTATGGTTTTGAATCTCTACTCGAACGGTTATTCTGCGATGTTGGCCGATACTTTGGTGAAATGTTCCTTTTCAGATGGAGGGAATCGTACATCGGGAGAATTGCTTTTAAAGGATGATTTTGGAAGAGCATTGCCACTAAGTGTATTTACTCGCCTTGAGAGGTGAAATATTTTATATATTTGTAGTTAAAAGTATTTATTATGAATTTTCTTTCTGTGGTATGGGATATTGATCCTGTAATTTTTTCTATAGGATCTATTCAAATAAAGTATTATTCTATACTTTTCGTAATCGGATTGTATCCCATAGGTTATCTGATAGTTAAAAACTTTTATAAGAGAGAGGGGGTTCCGGTCAAGCTGATGGAGCCTCTTTTGTATGCGTTGTTGATAGGTACCCTTGTGGGGGCGAGGCTTGGGCATGTTCTATTTTATGATCCTGTTTATTATTTTACCCATCCGTGGAAGATTTTGATGACTTGGGAGGGTGGACTTGCTTCACACGGAGGAGTAATAGGGTGTATGCTCGCTCTTTGGTGGTATGTAAACAAGTATGGAAAGAAATACGGTTTTGATTATCTGTGGGTGGTTGACAGGGTGGTTATTGCTGCCTCTTTTGCCGCTTGTCTTATCAGGCTTGGAAATCTGTTTAATTCTGAAATTTACGGTAATCAGACAGATCTTCCTTGGGGATTTATTTTCTCTCTCAGAGGAGAGACGGTTCCGAAACATCCCACCCAGCTTTACGAGGCTTTGAGCTATCTACTTCTGGGAATAGGGCTATACCTTCTTTACAGATACAGACTGAAAAAGTTAAAAAGGGGGGAAATTTTCGGTATATTTTTCATAGTATTGTTTACTATGAGGTTTCTCATAGAGTTTATTAAAGAGCCTCAGGAGGCTTTTGAGCAGGGAATGGCTTTAAATATGGGGCAGATATTAAGTATCCCTTTTATTGTAGCGGGAATAGTGATACTTGTTTTGAGTATTTTAAAAGGTCGTCCGGCGATGCTTTCAGAGACTGAGCATAATCAGGCGAAATATTCTGCCGCCTCCGGCAATGTGAAACCCAAAGGTAAGCAGCCTGCCAAAAAGGTCGATTTAACACATGTTCATTCAAAATAGGTGATATGGAAGATTATAAAGATATTATAGAACTTCTTCATAAAGAGGTGAAACCGGCTCTCGGATGTACAGAGCCGATAGCAGTGTCTCTCTCTGTGGCTAAGGCTTGTGAAGTGCTGAGGGATAGAGGATTGGAGCCGGCGACAGTGGAAGTGGGTGTCAGTGCAAATATATTAAAAAACGGTATGGGTGTAGGTATCCCCGGTACAGGAATGGTGGGACTTCGCATAGCTTCTGCTCTTTCGATGGTGTGCGGGAAATCGGAGTACGGGTTGGAGGTTCTGAAGGATTTGGAGAGGGATTCCGAAAAGGAGATAAGGGATTTAGTAGAAAAAGCTAAAACTCTTGTGAGCAATAATGCCGTCACTATTTCTTTAGAGAAGACAGATAAGAAACTTTATATTTCGACTATCTGCCGTACCTCAGACAGGGAACATTTTTCCAGAGCGGTGGTTCAGGACAATCACGACTCTATCGTATATGTGGAGATGGACGGTAAGGTTCTTCTAAACACTTTTATGGAAGAAGGTGAGCTTTCTCGCAGCTCTTCCAAGGAGCCAAAGCGCGATAAAAGTACTCTCGACTACCATTTGACAGTAAAGAAAATTTTTGAATTTGCCACTACTGCCAAAATCGAAGATATTAGCTTTATTCTCGAAGGAGCGAAGCTCAATAGTGCCCTTGCTCAGGAGGGTCTTGCACACCCTTACGGGCTGCAGGTGGGGAGAACTATCTCTTCCAATACGAATGAAAATATTTTCGGCAGGGGGCTTATTACCCATTGTATGGCCATGACTGCCGCCGCTTCCGATGCAAGAATGGCAGGATGTACCCTTCCGGCCATGAGTAATTCTGGGAGTGGAAATCAAGGTATTACTGTGACCATGCCTGTGGTTGCTGCTGCTCAGGAGCTCCATTCTTCCGAGGAAGAACTCACGAGGGCTTTGATATTGAGTAATTTGGTGGCTATTCACATTAAGGGTTATCTCGGAAAGCTTTCGGCCCTTTGCGGGTGTGTGATTGCTTCTACCGGTTCTTCTTGTGGGATAGTTTATCTGAGGGGGGGAGGATATGAGCAGGTGTGCTATTCTATTAAGAATATGATAGGCAATATTACAGGGATGGTGTGTGACGGGGCGAAAGTGGGGTGTGCTCTCAAGGTGGCTTCTGGGGTCTCTTCTTCCGTACAGTCGGCTATTTTGGCACTGGAGAATATATGTATTTCCGATAAAGACGGCATCATAGATAGCTGTGTGGAAAAAACCATTCAGAATTTAGGTAATATTGGTTCCAAGGGGATGCAGAAAACAGATGAGATGATTCTCGACATTATGATTTGTAAATAATAGACATAAATATTAAAAATATGAAACATTTTATTAAAACGACTTTTTATGTTGTTGTAGCTATTTTTGCTTTTTATGGGTGTTCATCTGATAAAGGTGAGAGGCTTAGTGTTAATTATCAGAAATATACATTGGAAAACGGGCTTGATGTAGTGCTGCATGAGGATCACAGCGATCCCATTGTGGGGGTGGCCATACAGTTCCATGTTGGTTCCGGGAGAGAGAAGATGGGAAAGACCGGTTTTGCTCATTTTTTTGAACACACCCTTTTTCAGCGTTCTGAGAATCTCCCCCGTAATGCTTTTTTCCAAAAAATTTCTTCGATGGGGGGAAACTTTAATGGCGGAACATGGCAGGACGGGACTATCTATTACGAAACAGTGCCGCGCGATGCCCTTGAGAAGGTTTTGTGGATGGAATCAGACAGGATGGGTTTTTTTATTAATACGGTGACACAGGCAGGTCTTGACAGGGAAGTCGATATTATATTGAATGAGATCAGACAGACTGCCGACAATACTGCTTATGGGCAGTTAGAGGCTATTTTTGCAAAAGAAATGTATCCTGCCGGACATCCCTACAGCTGGACGGTAGGGGGAGAGATGGATGATATAAGATCTGCTACCATAGAGGATGTTAAGGATTTTTATAATACATATTATATTCCGCAGAATGCGACAATAGCTATTGCGGGTGATTTCGATATGGAGCAGACTAAGGCTATGGTTGAAAAATATTTCGGTGAGATAAAAAAGGGAAATGATATTGAGAGGCCCAAAGTCAGACCTGCAGAGCTTGATGAAGTTAAAAAAGTCTATTATGAGGACCCTTTTGCCCCTCTTCCTTATCTGAAAATTTCTTATCCGAGTGTAAATATGCTCAATTCAGACGAAGCTCCCCTTTCGATGCTTGCCGAGCTTTTGGGTGGGAGTAAGGACTCTCCCCTTTACAAAACGGTGGTTGAGGCCAATTTAGCACCTAATGTGTGGATAAGTGATGGTGCACAGGAAGTTTCCGGTACTTTCGATATCAACATACAGACTTATGACGGTGTTTCTCTGAATGATTTACAAGATGCTATAAATAAAGCATTTGAGATGTTTGAAGAAGACGGAGTCAATTCCGATCAGATGAAAATGGCTAAAGCGATGAAAGAGAAAAATTCATACTCGATGCTTTCAAGTGTCAATGGGAAAGCTATGAGTTTTGCTATGAGCAACGAATTCAACGGTAAGCCCGATGGTTTTATTGATGATCTTGAGGCTTTTAAAGCAGTCTCTTCCCGCGATGTTATGAGGGTCTATAACAAATACATTAAAGGGAAAAATTGTTTGGCCATAAGCATTGTCCCGGAGGGGAAGAAGGAGCTTGCTTTGTCTGATTCGAGAAAAGCGGATGTTTATGTAGAAAATGTGGAGGATGAATCGAGTAAAAAAACCAAATCAGCTGCCGGAGCGATAGTTGATGATGATTATCCTCGTACTCCTTCAAAACTAAATAGAAGTGTAGAGCCTCCTTATTTGGCTAATACTCCGGCCCTTACATTGCCTGTTCTGTGGAGTGGTGAGCTTTCTAACGGGATGAAACTTTCCGGTATTACTCACCGTGAAATACCACTGGTTACTTTCGATATTGTCCTCAAAGGGGGACTATTGCTCGATAGAGATGAAAAACCCGGGGTATCTTATCTCAACGCTGCTCTGATGAATGAAGGAACTAAATTGCGCACGGCGGAGGAGATAGAAAAAGCTTTGAATCTTCTCGGAGCGAGTGTAAGAGTATATTCGGATGGGAATAAAATGGGTATTTCGGGCGATTGCCTTTCTAAGAATTTTTCAGAAGTGATGAAGATTGTGGAGGAGATAATTACCTCTCCGCTGTTTGATGAAGAGGCTCTTGAAAGGGAGAAAAATAAAGTTATTGCTAAAATTCAGCAGGATGCCAAGGATCCCAATTCCATCGCTTCCGCTGCTTTGAATAAGCTGTTGTTCGGAGAGGAGTCTGTTATTTCAAAACGGCCTTATGGTACTATGGAGAGTGTAAAAAGTATAAATATTTATGATGTTCAGGCTTTCTATACCAATAAATTCTCCCCCCGTATTGCATCATTTAATATTACGGGAAATATTACCAAAATTGAATGTGAGGCTGCTTTGCAGTCGCTTGCAGGTAATTGGCACGGGATAGAGGTAAAGGTGCCTCAGCCCAATCAGATAGCTGCGGATAATGGAGGCAAAATCTTTTTTGTCGATTATCCGGGTGCTAAGCAGTCTGTTATAATGGTGGGTGGGGCAGGTCTTCCTTACTCAGATTCTAATTATTATTCTCTCGATGTGTTGAATTATAAGCTCGGTTCGGGATCCAACGGGGAGTTGTTTAATGTTCTTCGTCTTCAGAGGGGATATACTTATGGAGCTTATTCAGATTTCTCCTCTTCCAACGGTTATGGGGTATTTCGTGCCGCATCGAGTGTACAGGCCAATGTTACTGATGTTTCTGTAAATCTGTTTAAGGAGATTTTGTCCCATTTCGGTAAGAGTTATACTCAGGAGATGCTGTCAGATACCAAAGATGCTATGATTCGTGCAAAGGCTTTCTCTTTCGAGACACAGAGAGGACTTTTAAGAATGTTGGATAACATATATGTTTACAATCTCCCTTCCGATTATGTTAAAAGGGAGGAGGTAGTGATAAAAAGCATAAATCTGGAGCAGATAATGGGGCTTGCGTTAAAATATCTTGATACCGATGATTTGACTTTTGTGGTGGTAGGTGATGCTAAAACGCAGTTCAATAAAATCAAAGGGGCGATAAAGGTCCATAATTAATTTCACTTTTATGGAGTCGTCAGAGCGTAGAGAAAAGGTGTTGAGCAGACTTCAGGAGTGGGGAATTAGTTATAAATTGTATGAGCATCCCCCTCTTCCTACTGTGGAAATAGCACTTGATTATTGGAAAAATATTACCGCTACTCATTGTAAGAACTTGTTTTTTAGAAATCATAAGGGGGATAGGCATTATCTCGTGATATTTGAGTGTCACAAAAATCTTCCTATCCATGATTTGGAACATAAACTCCATCAGGGGAAGCTCTCTTTCGCTTCTGCCCAGAGGATGGATAATTGTTTGGGGACCACCCCGGGTTCTGTTTCTCTTTTCGGGCTTATCAATGACCCTGAAAAAAAGGTGTTTTTATTTCTTGATAAAGATCTTCTTGATGCGTCTGATATAAGTTTTCATCCCAATGACAACACCGCCTCGCTTGTCATATCGAATAGCGATATGAAAAAGTTTTTGGAGCTGTGGGGAGGTCAGTGGAGCACTCTTGATATTGATTAATTTAAAATATGTAATTATGAATAAAGTTTTGGCCGTTTTATTTTTATCTCTCTGCTTTTCACTCTCTGTCAGAGGCGAGGTGAAGTTTGACAGTTATTTTGAAAATAAAAGTATGAGGGTGGATTTTGCCTTAAGTGGGAATAGTGTATCTCAGACTGCCGCCATAATGCAGATGCGTGAAGAACCGCTGTGGGGAGGTCCGTTAAATAATCTTATAGATCCCTTTAATTACGGAGGATATATGGTGAAAGTATTTGATAAGGCTTCAGGAGAGCTTATTTATTCTCGCGGTTTCAATACCTTGTTTGAAGAGTGGCGTACGACACTTCAGGCCGGTGAACAGACCCAATCGTGGTCAAATTCAATATCTTTTCCTTATCCCAAGTCTGATGTTGTTTTTGAAATTCTTGCACGGGATAAAGAGGATATGCAGTTCCATTCTTTGCTAAAAACCGATATTGATCCCAAATCCATTTTTATAGACAGAAGTCCCTTAAAACATCACAATATCACACAAATTGTAAATAAAGGTGATTCACAAAATAAGGTTGACATCGTATTTGTGGCGGAGGGATATACCCTGGAGCAGCAGGGTAAATTTGTCGAAGACGCTCGCCGATTTGCCCGTGCGCTTTCCTCTATAAAACCTTTCGACTCTGTCTCCGAGGAGTTGAATATATGGGCTGTAGGTGTAGTCTCTGAGGAGTCCGGTACTGATGTGTCGGGGAAAGGCATTTTTAGAAATACTGCCCTCAATTCAGGGTATTATACATTCGGAATAGATCGATACTTGACTACTCCTGATATGAAATCTATTCGTGACGCAGTCTGGGAAACTCCGACTGATGCTATTTTTATATTGGTAAATGCCGAGACTTACGGCGGTGGTGGAATGTATAATTTTTATGCAATGGGGACATCTGATCATGCGAGAACCCTTGATGTATTTGTCCACGAATTCGGACACAGTTTTGCAGGTCTTGCTGATGAATATTTTACATCAGAAGTCGCATATATTGATTTTTATAATCTTCGGTATGAACCATGGGAGCCGAACCTCACTACTCTTGTTGATTTTAACTCCAAATGGCAGAAAGATTTAAAGAAAGGGACTCCTGTTCCCACCCCTCTGAGCGATGAGTATAAAAACGGACTTGGTGCCTTTGAGGGTGGAGGATACCTTTCAAAAGGGATATACCGCCCTTATGATCATTGTATGATGCGTGATTACGCTCCATTCTGCCCCGTGTGCAGCAAGGCTATTTTACAGATGGTTGACTACTACTGCGGAAAATAATTTCCTTTTCCACTTGACGGCTGCCAATAAGGATGTTAGCCGCCAAGAGGATGTCTCATCCCTACAACTATCCACCGTCCCCCTTTATCCGGGCCGGTTCTTTCGATAATACCATCTGATTTCAAATTCGATAGATGCTTTTCTACTGCTTTGGGTGAAATGCCGATTATTGTCGCAAGACTCACTGCGCTTAATTTGCCGTTTCCGGCGAGCAATTCGATGATTTTCTCCCTACTTTTTAC
>CAZSXE010000019.1:27809-42841 GCA_964611185.1 uncultured Muribaculaceae bacterium
TTTTCTCCCTACTTTTTACTGTTTTCTCCCTACTTTTGATCATTGTATGATGCGTGATTACGCTCCATTCTGCCCCGTGTGCAGCAAGGCTATTTTACAGATGGTTGACTACTACTGCGGAAAATAATTTCCTTTTCCACTTGATTGGCGCCCCCTTGGCTGCTGCTTGGAGATAACTTGGCGGCTAACACCTTATCCCTCAGGTGATAACATACATAATCCTCCGGCTTTTTTGCCGGAGGATGTGTGTGGGAATGGGGTGATTATAAGGATGTTAGCCGCCAAGAGGGTGCACAGCATATAATTTGCTGCAATAATTATTTTAGAATTATTTGCAAATGATAATAATTATAATTTACTTTGCGGTATGAAATTTATTAACAACATTAAAATATAAGATTATGAGAAGTATTACGACTTTTGATTTGCAGTATGCACACAGATTTTATGGTTTTCAAGGTGAAGCACAGTATCTTCACGGTCACACAGGAATTGTAACTATTGAAGTTGAAGACAGTGTCAATGAGGGGGTGAATATGGTTTTCCCTTGTAACGAGATTCAGAAAACAGCATGGGATGTTTTAAAGAACTTCGATCACGCCCTAATTCTTCGTCAGGATGATCCTCTGCTCCCCGCTGTTTTAGGTGTTTATGAGGCTCAGGGCATTAAAAACGGGCATCGTCTCAACACAATGAAAGGTGAGGCTTTTAAAACCGAATTGGCGAGTGCCTATCCCGATTCCCGTCTTGTAGTCACTAAGGAGACTATGACCGTGGAGGGGATGATTAAAATCATCTATGACTTGCTAAAAGACAAACTCAACATCGCCAAAATCACTTTCAGCAGCGGTGTCAATTGTGCTTCAGCAGAGTTCAAAACCAACAACCACATCGACCGTTGCCCTCTTTGCGGCATTGCTCTCGATAAAAACGGTGTATGTCCGAAATGCGGATATAGAAAGAAATAATCCAATACTACTACTATTAAACGAGCGGAAACCCACAAGTTTTCGCTCGTTTTTATTGACCTTGATTTAGCTGTGTTTGGAGTTGTAATTACATCATCATCTATCAGGTTAATTCATCCGCTATTTCAAATACTTCAGCAAACTTTCAGCCATCCTTGTGAAGCCGAGGTCGGTGAGATGTGCCCCATCGACTGTCTGTTCGCCGTCGCTGCCGGTAAGCCCTTTGCGGGGGATATATTTAAAGTTTTTGAAACCCTCTTTGCGGAGGCGTTTATACAGAATTGACCATTCAGCGTTGGTCGCTGCGAGGTCGGAGGCGGTTTTGGAATCGATTACCTCTTGCGGGAATTCGACATATTCTACCATGAAAATGGGGGTCTGAGGATGGGCTTTCGCCAATGTGGAGAGAAATACATATCCGGAGTCCCTGACAATCTGTGCAGTACAGTTCGGCAGGCAGTCGATCACATATTTCGAGGCTTCAGCCCGTGCTACTATTTCAGCCATAGAGCGGTCCATACGGGCGTTTCCGCTGAATCCGAGATTTATGGTTTCACATCCCAGCCTACGGCCAATGATGTTCGTATAGCACATTCCCGGCCTTGAAGCGCACCCTCCCTGCGTGATGCTCGTTCCGTAAAATACGATAGGTTTGCGTGAAAATCCCCCTTCGCGAGCCATTACAGCATCTTTCGGTCCTGAAATAGATGCAGTAGAATCGATGCCTATTTCTAATTTTTCCACTCCGTCATAAAGAGGAAGATAGACCATAAATTCGTGCTCACTTCCATCCATATTTCTTACAAAGATATTTCGTGATTCTTTGCCGTTGGGCTGCGCCGTCCCGATGAACCTCCACTCTCCGTCAATGAGTGTGTATAGGTCAAGTCCCCTGATTCCTGTCCCGGGCATGTGGGCCATACTGAAATTGTTAAGGAGTGTCCATTGAGCGCCGAGGCACTTAGTGTTAGAAGAGAAACGGATGGCAACTCCTGCCGAGTTTAATCCGAGGTCCCATACCGCTTTTCGTGTCACGCTCTTCATATCCTCCGGCAGGCGCGAATATACCATTTCGGTATTGCCGTAGGCTTGATTTATGAGTGTTGCAAATCCCTGAGCATCAATGTATTTGAGCTGTGATGATTTCTGAGCAAAAGTGCTGATAGCACACATTGAAAGAAGTGCTATTGTCAGAATAAGTGTTTTAAAAAAGGATTTATACATCGTATTAATGTTTATAGTTTTTTCCATTCTATCTCTATCCCGCGCCGTTCCATCCCCCTGAACCAAGTCATCTGCCTTTTGGCAAACTGATGTATGGCGATTGCGAGTTTTGTTTCCATCTCCTGATGAGTCATCACTCCTGTCAGATAGAGTGTAACGAATTTATATTCAAGCCCGTAATAAATCAGATTTTCAGCGGGAATTCCTTTGTCGAGTAGCCCTCTTACCTCCTCCACAAGCCCTTCTTCGAGGCGCGCGTGAAGTCTGCGATCTATTTTCTCATTGCGCTCCTCGCGCGAAACAGAAATACAGATGTATTTTACATCTCCTTCGGAAAATATGGGGGCTTCTCCTCCGGAAATCTCTTTTTCGATCGAGGCGCATTGCTCCTCGGAGCAATACTCCTTTTGATAAATGGCTATTTCAAGGGCACGTATGAGCCTTTTGCGAGTGTCGTAGTCGGTTTTATTGTGGAGAGTTTTCAGTGAAGCGAGCTTCGCAATGAGTGTTTCGTCGCTCTCTTTTTCTAACTCGGCGCGCAGCAGGGGATTGGGTGGAACCTCGGGGAGGAGGTAATCCCTTGTGGCTGCTTCGATGTAGAGGCCTGAACCTCCGCATAGTATGGGAAATTTTCCTCGAGAGGTAATATTGCGGTACGCGTTAATGAAATCGCGCCTATATTGGTAGATGTCGTATTTCGCCCCGGCATCTACGATGTCTATGAGGTGGTATGGGACATCTCCGTATTCTTTCAGATCTTTTCCGGTGCCGATATCCATCCCGCGATAAACCTGACGGGAGTCGGCGGAAATAATCTCTCCGCCTGTTTCGCGGGCAATCTGAACGGCGTACTTAGTTTTGCCGGATGCGGTAGGGCCTAAAATGCACAAAAGTTTCATCTCTGCAAATATACTAATAATAATTATTTTTAGTAAATTCGCAACATGGTTGCATATCTTCGTTTTATCTTTTTCTTTTCATTTTTATTTGGTAGTTGCTTTGTGACCTCTGCCGGCAGCAGATTATTTAAAGACAGAGCGATTTCCAAAGACACAGTGGTTTCGGGTGAAAAATACAATGAGGATTCGGACATGAAAATCATTTCATACATCAAGAAAGCGTGTGAAATAGTAGATAGTGATCCGAATAAAGCTATTTATTATGCAAATGCGGCTGTTACGGAAGCCACTGCCATCAAAAATGACTTGCTTAAAGCGCAGGCTCTTGAAATTCTCGGCGATGCATACCTTAATATAGGAGATTTCGTAACAAGTTTCGATGTGCTGACAGAGGCCATTGATATCTGTCCCCCTGAGGCAAGAGGTACTCTGGGACGGGTGTATATCAATATAAGTTTTGCTTATACGAGAATAAAAGATTTTGATAATGCTTTTTTATATATTCAGAAAGCAAAATTGCTATTTGAAGATTTAAAAGATACAATTTCGATGGCAAGATGCTCGAACTCTACGGGTTTAATCTACATCCAGATTCCGGACTATAAGATGGCAGAGAAGTATTTTTACGAGTCCCTCCGTCTGAACCGTTCCATAAAAAATGCTATCGGGATTGCCCAAAATCTTAATAATCTATCCTTTACAGAAGGAGATGCAAAGTTGAAAATATCACAGTTGGAAGAGGCTATAGCTATAAATGACTCGCTTGGCAGAACTTGGGTGCTGGGGGAAAACTATAATAATCTCGGAATGATGTACTGCAAAATACACGAATATGAAAAAGCCTTAAGTTCTCTTGATATGGCGAAAAAATATGCAGAAATCACCAATGGAAGAGATTTAATAATGGATAATTTCAGATACAAGTCTTCGGTTTATTCTTCGATGAAAGATTATGCAAACGCTTATCGTTGTACAGAGTCGCTACTTGAGATGATAGAAAGCAATGATGTTTCGGGGGGAATGAAAAAAATCGAAGTGGAGTTGATGAAGAAAAATCTGAAAAACAGTGAAAAAGAAAAATACTTGAAAGAGCAGGAATATAAGGTGACGAGGAGTATTTGGCTCTTTTCTATTATTGTTCTCATAGTAATATGCATAATAACATATATCTCTTTTGTAATATTGAGAAACAATAATAAAAGAAAGATTCTTATGCTTGAAACCAGAAAAAAGCTGGACCAGCAGGAGAAGGAACTTATCAAAAAGGCACTGGATTATAACAAAAATGAGCTTAGTAATTTCGCTTTCTATGTAAAGAGCAGGACTGATATTCTCGAAAACATCCAGAGTGAACTTAAAAAAGCTTACTCGCTCCCATATCAAGAACTTGTACCTTATCTAAGGAAAATGAGTTTAAATATAGCACAGTTAAATTCGAGGAATGATGAAGCTAACAAAATGGTGGACAAGCTCGATGCCGATTTTTTATTAAAACTTTCTGAAATACATCCGAATTTAACCAAAACAGAAAAAAGGTTGGCATCACTTTTGAAAATAGGTCTGTCATCCAAGGAAATCTCGCTCATCCTCTCCATGGAGCCTAAATCTGTCGATATGGCTCGCTATCGCTTGAGAAAAGCACTGAATCTTAGTTCAGATTCCAATCTTTGCGACTATATTTCGAGTATTTAGATTTGTCGTATAAAGGAATCCTTGCAGATATAGATTCTTTAAGAGGTTAATATGTTGATAAATAGCATATTGACTATATGTGTTGTAGAGTTTTTTTATCATTGATAACATTTTTTGTAGATATTGAATAGGGGTAATTAATGGCTCGTATAGATAATACCTTTATACTTTTGAAGAAACAAACCAATAATTTTTTCAAATTCTATTTACTTATTTAATACTTATAAAAAAATGATGAAAAAACTGCTGAGTACTGTTGTCCTATTACTTTGTGTTACATTCGCTTTTGCGCAAGGCACTTTTAAAGTAAAGGGTAACATTAAAAATGAAACCGGCGAGGGCGCAATAGGCGCTTATATCGTGGTCAAAGGTACTACTATCGGGACAAGTGCCGATCTTGACGGTAATTTCGAGATAGTCGCTGCCCAAGGTGATGTCTTGGAAATCTCTCTGATTGGATATAAAAATCAGGAAATTACAGTCTCCGGAGATCAGATAAACACTATTCTTGAGGTGGACTCCGAACTTCTTGAGGAGGTCGTGGTCATAGGTTACGGAACACAAAAGAAACAAGATGTTTCGGGATCTGTAGCATCTATTAACAGCAAAAAAATCGAGAACATTTCAGTATCGGATGCCTCTTCCGCCCTTCAGGGACTTGCACCCGGTCTGTCGGTAAACTATGGTTCGGGTGCCCCGGGTTCCGAGCCCACTTTAATGGTTCGCGGTGTGACCTCTTGGGGCTCAGACAACACCCCCCTTGTAATTATAGATGGTGTCCCCGGTTCTATGAAATATCTGAATCCGGAGGATATTGAATCTGTATCTGTTTTAAAAGATGCGGCTACTTCTGCTATTTACGGAGCGAGAGCAGCTGCCGGTGTTATATTGGTTCAGACCAAAAGAGGTAATAAATCTTCTGAGCCTAAAATCAGTATGTCGGCCTACTTCGGACTGGACGCTCTTCCCAAAAGGATGGAAGTTTGTAATTCGTCTGAATTTGTTAAAGTTAAGCAGTGGGCGCTTGAGAATGCAGGTATTGACAAAACGAGATGGCCTGCATATATTGAAGCATATAAAACGGATCCCACTCAATTTGCCGACACTGATTGGCAAAATGAGTACTATCAGATGGGAATGACTCAAAAATACGATTTGGGCTATACAGCCGGAACTGAAAATGTAAATGTTTCATTTTCAGGATATTATTCCAACACGAAAGGGATTGCGGTAGCTACAAGTTCTGAAAAATTCGGTTTCAGACTTAATTCAGATGTGAAGAGGGGTAAATGGAGAATGGGTGAATCTGTAAGCTACGGACACGATAATGTAATTCCCGTAGAGAGTTCAGGATTTGATGCTATGTATCAAGTAACAAATATAGAGCCCCTTGTTTTTGTTCGTGACGAAAAGAATGAAGGGGGATATGGAGGAGCGATAGCCGGTATGGGGATGTCGGATGCAGGAAACCCTGTTGCTTTTAATAATCTTATTGATACGAAGTATAAATACGACAATATTGCAGCTTCTGCATATCTCTCATACGAACCTATTAAGGGGCTGATATTCAAATTCCAGGGTGGTGACAATATCACATTTTCACACTACAAGAGTTTTACCCCTACTTATCAGATAGGTGCACTTAAATCAAATCCCACTGCTTCCTTAGATGAGAGCAGAGCGAGATACAATAAGTATCTTCTTGAATTTACTGCCAATTATGATGTTACTGTTAAGGATAAGCATAATATCTCTGCTTTGCTGGGTGTATCTCAGGAGGAAACACAGAATTATGATTTAGGAGGCTTTGCCAAGAAGTTTGAAAATAACAATATGATCTATTTGGAGCACGGGCAGGAGGATTTTGCAGTTAGAGGAGGTCACTATAGATATGGACTTCGTTCGGCATTCGGACGTTTCGGCTATAATTACGATAACAAATATATTGCGATGGTTTCGGTGCGTTATGACGGCTCTTCAAGATTTGCCGCAGGCAATAAATGGGGTTTCTTCCCCTCCGCCTCTTTTGCTTGGAACATAGCAAATGAGAATTTTTGGAAACCTGTAAAACACACAATGTCCACATTTAAACTTCGTTTGAGTTATGGTGCCCTTGGTAATCAAGGAATAGGTAACTACCAATACATCCCTAAGTTGTCTTCTGCCACAAATAATCTTAACTACCCTTTTGCAGGTGGTAGTAACATCAACCTCGGATATGCCATTACTTCGCTTCCATCTCTCAATATCAAATGGGAATCCACATACACTTCCAACATCGGACTTGATCTGGGCTTCTTTGATAACAAACTACAGATTGCGGCAGATGGTTATATAAAGAAAACGAAAGATATGCTCTCTGAAAAAGAGATAAGCAGCTGTACAGGTTACTCTTCAATGATTGTTAATGATGGCGAGCTTAAAACCACCGGTTTTGAAATACAGATTGAATATCACGGCTCGGCAGCAGCTAACGACTTTATCTACGACCTCGATCTTAACTTGTCGCATTATAAAAGCGTTTTGACTTCTATGTCCAATCCTGACTATATGTATGAATATGGCCCTGCACGCACTTATGTAGGGGGTGAAATAGGTGAGTTTTGGGTTTATAAAACCGATGGACTCTTTCAGAGTGAACAGGAAGTGACAGATTGGAATACCGCACACGGTTATATGGATGACACAGGTACATGGAACAAACTTCAGCCGAGTGCCAAAGCGGGAGATGTTCGTTTTGTGGATCAAAATAATGACGGTATTCTTGATACTGATGATAAGGTAAATGTAGGAAGCGGTAATCCTAAATTGATTCTCGGCTTTAATGTCTATCTTCGCTATCGTGCATTCGACCTCTCAGCCAATTTATACGGAAACTTCGGTGTGAAAAGGTATAATTATACCAAATATCAGCTTCAGAGGATGGATCAGGTGTTTAATTACGGAAAAGATGCTCTCAATTCGTGGAGACCTGATAATACGGATACAGATGTTCCTCGCGCAGTATTTGGAGATCCTAACGGCAATGGAAGGATTTCTGACAGATTTGTGGAAAACGGAGGCTTTCTGACACTTAACAATATCCAGATAGGATACAATCTTCCTGAAAAAGTGTGCAAAAAAGGGAAAATTAACAATTTCAGAGTCTATCTCGCAGCTAACAGACTTTTCACTATCACTAACTACTCAGGTTACGATGCCACTACCGGTTCTACCAACGGACAGATGGGTGTGGATTATGGCGGATACCCTCTTTATCGTACATATATGTTAGGTATAAAATTCGGATTCTAATAATTCATATAAAATTAAGAAAAATGAAAAGAATTAAATATATAACCATTATAGCAATATTTCTTCCCATCTTAATACTTTCTTCATGCAAGGATTTTTTGGAAGAGAAAAGCAATCCCGATTACCTTTCGCCTGATACTTTCTGGACAAGCGAAGAGGATATAACCAAGGGACTTACAGCCGTATATGCAGCTACTCAGCCTGCAAGATATTGGGGAGCGGCCTATGACAGATTTATAGTTACAGATAACTACAGGAGCGATGAACTCGATTATCGTCCCGATGTGACCGAATGGAATCAGATAGCTACATTTACAAACGGACTTGGAAACTATGTGACCGAAGATGAGTGGACTATGTGTTACAGAGGTATAAGTTATGCCAACCAGTGCATAACCAACATTCCCAAAATCGAAGGGGTGGAAGAGGCTATTGTGAATAGATCTATGTCGGAGGCAAGATTTCTGAGAGCATATTTTTATATGAGACTTTTTATGAATTACGGTGAAAGACTTCCTCTATATACGAAACAGATAGAGGGAACTGACGAAGAGTTTTTCCCTCCTCAGTCTGAAGTGGGAGTAATAAAGAGTTTTATCGAAACAGAACTTACTGAGGTGCAAGCTGACGGGATGCTTCCGGATGCCGGTTTTTGGTCTGCCGACAATGCAGGTCGTGCCACAAAGTATGCAGCAGCAGGTATTCTCGCCAGATATTATATGTTTACGAACCAGCTTTCCAAGGCTAAGATAGAGCTTGAAAAGATCATAAATTCGGGAGCATACTCTCTTGTTGAGAATTACGGAGAGCTTTTCGACGGACTTCACAAAAATTCATCAGAATCCATATTTGAAATTCAATTCTGCGGAAACAGAGATGGTGGAAAACGCGAGCACAATCAGCTGGCAGAGCACCTCTCCCCCGGAGATCTTGACGGCGGATACGAAGAGGCCTACCCTTCAAAGTGGCTTTTCGAAACGATGAAAAATGATCTTACAGTAGATGGAAAGTATAGCGAAAGGATGTATGGAACTATTCTGTTCAACGATCCAGGTACATCATATTTTCTTTTACCTAACGGAAATGATTGGGAAGAGTATCTTCCGGCAGAGGCTATATATTGGCATAAATACAACACTTGGGATGAATCACTCAGCTCGGAGTGGTGGTACAGCGCATTCAATATCTATGTCCTTCGTTATGCCGATGTTCTCCTGATGTATGCAGAATGTCTGAATGATGCGGGGCTGACTGATAAGGCCATCGATAATATAAATATCGTAAGGGATAGATCCAATCTTGTTCCTCTTGAATATGGGATGTCGAAAGATGCTGTTTTGAAACATCTTCAAAATGTGGAACGCCCTTGCGAATTGGCTCTTGAAGGGGTAAGATGGTATGATCTCATCAGATGGGGCAATGTGGCTGAAGCACTTCAATCGCATAATAAACCTCATTTTGAGAACTTCCAGGCATCAAAACACACCCTGTATCCCATTCCTCATAATGAGTTTCTTCTGAATCCCGATTGGGAGCAGAATCCTAATTTCCCCAAGTAATAAGTATTATTAATCGCCAAACAGATAAAAAGTATGAATTTCCGTATCATTATCTCGCTCTTTATGGCCTCGATCTCCTCGTTTTCTGCCTTGGGGCAATATAACGGAGCACCTGTAGAAAAAAAACCTGAACAGAAAGAGGTTGTAGTCAATGTTGAAAGAGAAAAATATCCCAAATCGGACAATGACTGGGAAAATTTCGATATTACCGGTATCAATACTCTTTCACCCGCCGCTTCTTTTATTTCTCTCCCTGAGCGAAAGGTATCTCTTAACGGAATTTGGAAGTTTAAATACTCTCCGAGAGTATCTGAACGTGACCTGAATTTCTATAAAGAGAGTGCCTTGACGGAGAAATGGGACGATATTCAGGTGCCCGGGAACTGGGAGTTACAGGGTTTCGGAGTCCCGTTCTATGTGGGAGCAGGGTACGGTTTTAGTCTTCCGAATCAGAAAATAGTTAAGAATCCACCGCTCATTCCACAGGAAAATTCTCCGGTGGGTTCTTATAAGAGAAAATTTGAAATCCCATCTTCTTGGAGGGGAAAACAGGTAGTTCTCCATTTCGGCTCGGTGGCTTCATCTTTTTATGTTTGGATAAACGGGAAGAAAGTAGGGTATTCGCAGGATTCAAAGACTCCTGCCGAGTTTGATATTACAGACCTCGTCAGATATGGCCAAGAAAACGACATCGCTGTCGAGGTCTTTAAATTTTCCGATGGTTATTACCTTGAGGATCAGGATTTTTGGAGACTTGCAGGGATACAGAGAGATGTTTATGCATATTCCCGTCCGAAACTCCATATAAGAGATTTTGAAGTAGTTACAGACCTTGACAGGGAATATGTTGATGCTGATTTATGTGTTTTTGTGGAGATTGAAAACATCGGAGGGAAAAAGGGTTCAAAAGTGGAATTGGAGGTTTCTCTTTCAGACAATAAAGAAGAAATCGTCTATAAAGAGAGGAAGAAATTCGACAGCGATTCGTCAATGGCAGTTTTTTCTAAACATATTGAAAAACCTTTGTTATGGAGTGCCGAGAAGCCCAATCTTTATAATCTGAAATTAACTCTTATCACTAACGGGAAAGTCTCTGAAACAATCTCTTCGAGAATCGGTTTCAGAGAGTGCGAGGTAAAACACGCTCAGCTCCTTGTAAACGGGAAGCCTGTATATATCAAGGGGGTAAACAGACACGAACACGATCCCTACACGGGCCACTATGTAAGTAAAGAATCGATGTTGCAGGATATAAAGCTTATGAAAGAAAACAATATCAATTCTGTTCGCACCTCGCATTACCCCAATGATCCCCTTTGGTATGAGCTATGCGATGAATATGGTCTATATGTTGTGGATGAAGCCAATATTGAGAGCCACGGGATGGGTTACGAACCCGATAAAGCACTTGCCAATCAGATAGAGTGGCAGCATGCATTCATTGACAGGACACGAAAAATGTTTGAAAGGGATAAAAACCACCCTTCCATTATTATTTGGTCTTTGGGCAATGAATCTGGAGAGGGGGTAAATTTTGCCGCTACATATAAGTGGATAAAAAGTAACGACAGGTCTGCCCGCCCTATTCACTCCGAAGATGGTATAAAAGGGCCATATACAGATATTTACTGCCCGATGTATAAAAAGTTGGATGTTCTGATTAATTGGGCTCTTTATATGCCTGACAAGCCACTCATCCTATGTGAATATGCTCATGCAATGGGTAACAGTGTGGGTAATTTTCAAGATTACTGGGATGTGATTTATACTTACCCATCGCTTCAGGGTGGGTTTATCTGGGACTGGGTAGATCAGGGGTTTGCTGCAAAAGATGAAAACGGAAGGTTTTATTGGGCTTACGGAGGGGATATGGCACCTTCGGGGACACCAAGCAGTGCCAATTTTTGTATGAACGGACTTATAGCGGCAGACAGATCTGCAAAACCTCACCTGCACGAGGTAAAGAAAGTGTATCAAAATATTGATTTCGCTCTTTCAGATTACGGGTGTGGATTGGTAACTATTTCCAATAATTACATTTTCACAAACTTGAGCGATTTTTATTTTACATGGGTAGTGGAAGAAGATGGAGTAGCGATAGCTCGTGGAACCATTGAAGATGTAGGGCTTGAGCCTTGTCGGAGTGCTATTTTCAAAACATCTCTTCCGAAAATAGAAGTAAAACCCAATTCCGAGTACTTCGTCAATTTTTACGCATATCAGAAGGAGAGTGAAGGTCTCCTCGAAAAAGGGACACTTATTGCGAGAGAGCAGGTAGAACTTCCTTTTTTCGCTACCGCAATAAATACTCAGGCACGCGACTCGAATCTCCCAGCTCCGGAGGCTTCCTTGAGGGATAATCGCCTTACTTTCACCACTGAGAGTGGAAGCATCTCTTTCAACGAGAAAACCGGTGCCCTCTGCTCTTATATTGCCAAAGGCTCAGAAATGATTAAAGATGAGATGAATCTCAATTTTTGGCGCCCCTCTACCGACAATGACCTCGGAAGCGACCTTTCTCAAATATGCGAGCCGTGGAGAAATGCGGGAAGGGATGCTTCATTTTCGGGGTGGGAATATGCTGCTATGGGCAATGAGTATGTTGTAACTTCCCGCTACACTCTGAGCGGGCAGCTCGATTCTTCGGAAGTAGTAGTTAAATATTGCGTTAGCGCAGATGGAGTAATTAAGGTAAATTCACATTTTATTCCAGCTTCGGATACACTCCCGCTGATGCCGAGATTCGGAGTGAGCGTTACCCTGATGAAAGAGTACGATAATGTGAAATGGTTCGGCAGAGGGCCTCACGAGAGCTATTGCGATAGAAAAACAAGTGCGTTTGTGGGTCTGTATTCGGGGAGGGTAAGGGAGCAGTATTTCCCTTATGACAGACCGCAGGAAAATGGAAATAAAACGGATGTGCGCTGGATGGAGCTCACTTCATTGGAGGGAATGGGGTTGAAAATAAGTGGAATGCCTTATATAAGTACGAGTGTTTATATGTTTCCTACGGAGGATCTCTCTGAAATAGATTCTCGAAAGCATCAGAGGCATATCTGTGATATAGTAGAGAAGGATATGGTGAGATGGAATATTGATTTTAAGCAGATGGGTGTGGGGGGAGACAACAGCTGGGGGGCGTATCCTCATCAGCAGTATCTGATCCCTGCTCAAGAGATGGATTTTGATTTTACTATAAGTCCGGTTGTATATTGATTTTATAATTTAATAATATGAAACAGATTAAGTTCTCTTTTTTATGGTTTATCGCGATAATTGCAGTAGTTTCTTGCGGAAAAAGTGGAGAAAAAATGGAAGTATCCGCTTTTGATTACGATAATATTTTAAATATCAGATATACCCCTACGCAGGGCGTAAGGTGTCCGGGGTGGTTTAGCGATGCCGGCTCGTGGTATGGATTTACAATACCTGAACAGGAGAAATGGGTTAACGGATTTTGCGGGCCATTCGATCTTGACGGATATAGCAGGAAATGGGTTTCGGATGCATTGGTAACAGTAGCGTTTGTCAAAGACGACCATTGTGCTTATACACCGGTGGAGACACATTATTACCCGGGTGAAATACGGATTAATTCATCCTCGTCTTTTGGCCATATTTATCAGAAGCTCAGATATATAGACAAGAATCACGCTATTTTGTCGGTGGAGGAGAGTAGTAATGAATCTCTAAAGTTTTTCGGAAATGTTCTTGATATGGAACATACAAAAATAGATATTTCGGGGTGTGTGCTAAAGATAGAAAGGAGAGGGGAAAATGCGGAGGATATATTTCTTACTTTTCCCGAAAACACCGCTATTTTCCTTACACGGGATGGCAATAAAATCGATACTTCAAAGATGACATCGGGCGAAGTCGCTTCAGCTAACGGATATGTTGCATATTCCCCTAAGGGAGATAATTATAATATTATGATTTCTTTCGGCGATCTGGCCGGTCATAATGTGAATCCTGTCAATATTGAAAAAATGTGGGATGCTTCCATCGGGAGGTGGAACGGATATCTTTCAGAGGTCTTAAAGCCGGATATGCCCTACGAATACCACAGAGTGGCTGTAAAATCGGTTGTTACCCTTATCGGAAACTGGAAATCCGCGCGTGGTGCACTTCTGCATGATGGAGTGGTGCCAAGTCAGGGAGTGGGGTATTTTATGGGATTTTGGGGATGGGATTCGTGGAAACATGCTGCCGCATTGTCGATATTCGCTCCTGAGATAGCTAAGAATCAGGTGCGTGCCATGTTTGATTATCAGACACCCGAGGGGATGATTATAGACTGCATTTTTACCAATACTCGGGGAAATAATACGCGGGACAGCAAACCTCCTTTGGCAGGCTGGGCTATCTCTGAGATATACAGACATACTCAGGATAAAGATTTTGTCAAAGAGATGCTTCCCAAACTTATCAAGTATCATGAGTGGTGGTACAGATACAGAGATCATAATAGAAATGGAATATGCGAGTTCGGCTCTTGCGACGGCACTCTTGAAGCGGCTGCTTGGGAGAGTGGAATGGATAATGCGGTGCGTTTTGACAGTACCTCTATGGTTAGGAACAATATTGATTCTCAATATCCCATTGTCGAGGCGTGGAGTATGAATCAGGAATCTGTGGATCTCAATGCTTTTTTGGCTGCTGAAAGGGAGTATATCATAAATCTATCCTCTGAAGTGGGTTTTAACCTTAAATTTGATCTTCCGAATGAAGCGGCAAGCCTTACTAAAAATGATTACGGGGCGCGGATAGCGGATTATTTCTTTCTATCGGATCCTGGATTTTTCTTTGATAGAAAATTTGATGGCACTTATGTAATGGATGAAGGTACGGAGGCGTGTATCCCTCTTTGGAGTGGAATAGCGAGTATAAAGCAGGCCGCGGCAGCTCATAAGATATTTACAGACACCACAAAATTTGCTACATTTATTCCATTTCCGACTGTAGCTGCCGACAATCCCTCGTTTACCCCCAATGGTTATTGGAGGGGACCGATCTGGCTTGATCAGGTTTATTTCGGAATCAAGGGGTTAAGGAATTACGGATATACCGATGATGCGGATACATTCACTCGCAATGTGTTTGACAGACTTCAAGGGCTAAAGGAAGATGGAGCCATACATGAAAATTATGATACATATACAGGTAATAGATTGAAAGCGCCTCATTTTAGCTGGAGTGCTGCTTGTCTGCTGATGATGTATGAGGATTATGGAGAGAAATCGACGGAGAGTTAGGCGTTTGGGAGAAATGATATTCAATTCCGGCCGTAGATATATAGGCGTTTCGGCGTGGCTAAACCATCTGGAGGTGCTTCTAAGGCCGTTTTGATGGTTTAGCGGGGTGATTATGGCTGTTTCAGCGTGGCTAAACCATCT
>CAZSXE010000020.1:0-25351 GCA_964611185.1 uncultured Muribaculaceae bacterium
TCGCGACCCCATGCGTGACAGGCATGTATTCTAACCAAGCTGAACTACCGCACCAGTAAGAATGAACTTTCCCAAACGGGAGTGCAAATATAGGTTGTTTTTTCGTAAGTGCAAATTTTTTATTCAAAAAATGTGAAGTGAACATTTCCGTATTTTTTTTCTTTGATAAATCGAGAGTGATTTTCAAAGGAATATTTGGCGGGGTGTTCTAAAATAAGTATTCCGTCTTTCTTTAAAAGGTTATGGGATAGTACTTTATCGGGAATGGACTCAAGGCCATCAATATCGTATGGAGGGTCGGCAAAAATAACATCAAAATTAATTTTACATATCTCTATAAAGTCAAAGACATTATGATGAACAGTCTGAATGGATTTTAACCCGAGCTTGGCAGCGTTTCTCTTTATATAAGAGGCGTGAAGAGGATTCATTTCTATTGAATAGATTTGAGGACATCCTCTTGAAGCAAATTCGTAGGAAATACTTCCAGTGCCGGAAAACAAATCAAGTACACTACAATTAGAAAAATCAATTCTATTATTAAGTATATTGAATAGCCCTTCCTTGGCGAAGTCGGTAGTGGGTCTTGCATCAAAACCCACCGGTGGAATAATCATCTTTCCTCTTAATTCTCCTCCGATAATTCTCATTCTAAATATCCTGTTTGTTAATTCCCTTGAAATATCTCTTCAATTCATTCTCTTGTTCCGCAGTTATGTTCCCTGAAACCTGGAGTATTGTGGATTCAGGATTGAACATTACTTCTTTAATTACTAAAAAGAGATAATATTCGGCAGTAACAAAATCTGATGCCGGATAGCTGTTTGCAATCAAGAGCTTATCCCTTTCGGAAGCGACTATGTGGACTATGTTGTGCGAAATATTAATTAGCACTCTGTTGTTGTCCAGGAGAAAGGAAGTTTTGTCGAGGAGGAAATAGGAGACAGGATAAAATTCGGCATTTTTCTGTACTCTGAAAATATGGGTGGTCACGGCGTTGGGAATGGCGTAAATGAGGACGGCCTTCTGCTCCGGAATATCGACAAACATCACTTCATCCAAATATTCGATTTTGTGAAGTCCGCTCAACATTTTCATAGCATTCTCCTTCTTGAAAAATGCCACAGGTACCAAACAATATTTTTCTGTTCCGTAGTAAACTCTTACGGCAGCATATTCTTTATTTAAAAGCGGCTGTGATTCTACCTCTTTTTTTATGTAAATCTCTATGTCGTCGGCGTTAAAAGCACCTACGGGGAAATCGGCATGGTAAGAATGAAGAAATTCCCCTAACGAATTGCTTATTTTAAAAGAAAAACCACTCAAGTCAATTTGAATGGTCAATCTTAAGCGACTCGTATCGTTGCCTATTTTTTTGTCAACTAATAGAGCCATAGTATTTATTCCCAGTTTCCTGCGTTATTGTTAGGAGTAGTGACACTTCCTACTTTGAATCCGGGATACCTTCCCATATCCTCTTTTTCAGCCTTTAGGTTAATAATAAGCTGCCTATCGAGGCCTACGAGCAGATCGTCAAATGGAATACATCCTTCAAAAAGGGGAACATTTACACCTGAAACAAGCTTAACATCGGCTGCAAGCTGAATCTCTTTACCTCCGGAGAAGGGGATGTATCTGATAGAATCGATTACAAAAGAGGGCTTGTCTTTGAGCAATGTATCCCTAACGGCAATTTTAATACTGTCGCGGCGTACTCTTTTCTGGGCAACAGCGAGAGAGTCGTCCATAGAACCGATTTGTCTTACTACAGTGATCTGATCGTTATTATAAAAATCAATCAAGGAATCAATAGAAGCAGTAAATTTCCCGTATTTGGATTTGTAGGAAACTTCAAGAGTACGGATAGATTTTAGCCTGTCGATGGCTACTTCTTTTCTCTTATCGACCTCTTTGTTAAAATTTACAGGCTCCATAATACTCCCTACCAGGAGATACACTAAAAAGATGATTGCTACAGGTAGGACAAAATAAGTAAGAATTTTGGTAAATGTTTTCATTATGTTAATTAGTAATTATTAATAATCTATATAGTCATTAAGTCATTTTGACTGACAAAAGTAAAAATAATAATTAGGACTTGCAATATATTTTTAATTTTGCAAAAAAAATGTCATTTTATGAGTTGGGATAGAAACTTAAACTTATTAAGAAAAATCATAAAAAAGGGAAAAATATTTGGAATTATCGGCCATTTTAACCCTGATGGCGACTCTGTGGGATCTGTGTCGGCTATGTTTCATTATCTTAATCACATAGGGAAGAGTTCAAGGGTCATCCTTCCGAGCCGGTATCCCTCATTTTTAGGTTTTCTTGATAAAAACAGCGACTATTATATATATCCTGACCACAAAAGTGAAATTTTGGAATACATATCTTCCTGCGATACCATTATTTGTCTCGATTTTAATAAACTGGATAGGGTGGAAGATCTAAAGATGGCTGTATCAGAGAGTAAAGCGGTAAAAATATTGATTGACCACCATCCTCAGCCCGAAAAAGAGAGTTTTGATATAATCTTTTCTACCACTGAGACCTCTTCTACTTCGGAGCTTCTCTTTTGGATTTTGCTAAAAATGAGAGGAGTAAGGGGAAATGCTGCCAAACTCCCCTACGATTGCCTTCAGGCGCTGGGGACGGGGATGCTCACAGATACGAATAATTTTAATAATTCGTCCCTTTCCTCGACATTTGAAATGGCCTCAAGACTTCTTAAATGCGGAATAAGTCTCGAAACAATCAACAGGACTGTTTTCGGCAGTTTTTCGGAGCAGAGGATGAATCTTATGGGTGAAATGTTAAATAAAAATATGGTTATCATAGATAATCTGCATATCGGATATATGATTCTTTCCAAAGAAACTCAAAAAGAATATGATTATAAGATTGGAGATTCGGAAGGTTTTGTAAATTTGCCGTTGCTAATAGAAGGGGTGGAGGTATCCGCGTTATTTGTAGAAAATGATAATTTTATAAGAGTGTCGTTGAGATCCAAGGGGAAATACTCCGTAAATGCCCTTTCTAATATGTTTTTTAACGGTGGGGGGCATGATAAGGCTGCCGGAGGGAAATTGTTTATAACTTTGGACGAAGTACCGAAATATTTTGAAGATTCTTTCGAGACTTTCTTAAAAAAATAGGGCATACGATTTGCAAAGCAATATAACTGACAGATGATGAAAGAAATATTAATATCCATAATGGTAATGATTCTCCTGTTTTCCTGCAATTCGGACAGGGAGACTACCATTACATCTCAGGAAGCCAAGATAGACAGTTACATCAGCAGCAAATTTGCAGATAGCACCATCGTAAGAAATAATGGTTCGAACAGAATAGTATTGGAAAGGAACATCGCTGCCGATTCTCTTGTTTTCGGAGATTCTCTTCACTATTATTATGCAGGATATGTTTTTACTTCATCTCCTTCTTCACTTTTTGCCACCAATGTTGAATCTGTAGCTCAGCACTACTCTTTTAACTTAACCGACTCTGATTTTTCTGTTAAAAAAATACTTTTTACCGAAAATTCCATGATTTCAGGCCTTGTTTCCGGTTTCCAAAATGTTCGGGAAGGGGAGCATTGTATCATTCTTTTCTCCGCCAAATACGGATTTTATAATTCAAAAGTTTATAATATACCTAAGTTATCTGCTCTTGCTTATGAAGTATGGGTCGATAAAGTAATTAAGAATAGTGCCAAATGAATAAATTTACCGCCAAACATCTGCTCGTAATAGCTTCTGCTTTCTTCCTTATTTTTTCATGTGCCAAGGATGTCGCTGAGACTGAAGAAGAGATACAGAGAAGAGTCCTAAATTCTTATCTCAGAGTGAATAATTATCAAGATATAAAGCCTATCGGAGATGGCATATACATTATAGATCATGTTGAAGGCATTGGACCTAAGGCTTATGACAGTTCTTATGTTTTTATAAGATACTCGACCAAATATCTCACAGGGGAATATGCCTCTTCGACATATTCAGATGTAGCCAAATTGCTCGGCACATATAAAAACGGTAATTTTTACGGTAGCTATGTTTGGTCTGTGGGGACAGGATTTGTCCTCCCTGCCATTGACAGCATCCTGCTGAGGATGAACTGCGGAAGTAAAACTACCGCCATTATTCCGAGTTGGATGGCATCCACTACCACTACATCGTATTCATCGACTATGTATAGTTCTGAAGGTACTACTCTGATTTATGAAATAGAGATGGATACCATCGTAGATGATATTTACAAATATGAAATAGAGCAGCTTGAGTCTTTTTCCAATAAATATTACGCCGGTCTCGATTCGACAAAATGGGGATTCTATTATAAAAAGATCTATGACGGAGGTTACGGCGATACCATAGTCTCGGGGGCAAGCATTGATGTAAGATATATCGGCAAATTGTTGGACGGTTCTATTTTCGATACGAATATTGCCGATACGGCAAAAAAATATAATATCTATAACAGCTCTAATGAGTACGATGCATTAAGTCTCACATTTAAAAGCGATTCTTCCGAATTTGTGGATGAAAATGATGTTGTGAAAGGATTTGCGATGGCATTTACAAATACAGATATGACCTATAAGGATAAATGTGTAGTCTATTTTAATTCTGACTTGGGGTACGGCTCTGACGGAAGTCTGTCGAGCGGAAAAGGGGTTCCTCCATTTTATCCGATGTTTTTTGAGATCTGGATTGAAGAAAAAGATTAATGAAAACAGTTTTTATTACAGGAGCTACCGGCAATATGGGATTTGCCGCTTTTCTCGAACTCTATAAAAGAAAAGATCATTTTAACATAGTTCTGCTTGTCAGACCGAGTAAAAAAAACAGAAAACTTCTAAAAAATTATCTTTCTGAGGATAGTGTTAAAGTAGTGTGGGGCGATTTGATGAATTACGATGATGTTCTGAAATGTGTCGCAGGGGCCGACTATGTCCTCCATATAGGTGGAATGGTCTCACCGGCTGCCGATATGTATCCCGAGAAAACCATGAAAGTGAATGTCAGGGCAGCTCAAAATGTAATTAATGCAGTTAAGGCACAGCCGAAAAAGGACGAAATAGGGGTAGTGTATATCGGTTCTGTGGCGCAAACAGGTAATCATCCTGTCCCTTATCATTGGGGTAGATGCGGAGATCCTATTTTTACAAGTATTCTCGATTATTATTCAGTCTCAAAATGTTTAGCTGAACTTCTATTCACGGAATCTGGTTTGAAAAAATGGGTTTCCATTCGCCAAAGCGGAATGCTCTACTCAAAATTGCTTATGAAAGCGACCGACCCCATCGCATATCATGTCCCTTTTTCAGGGGTTCTCGAGTGGGCTACCCTGGAAGATTCCGGTAGAGTGCTTGCAAACCTTTGCGAAGATAATGTACCCGATTCTTTTTGGAGGTGTTTTTACAATCTGAGCAGCGGTTCTTCGTATCGTCTGACCAATTACGAGTTTGAAAAAGCACTGCTTCACGCAATTCATTGCCCGAAGGTGGAAAAGATTTTCGATATAAAATGGTTCGCTACGCGCAATTTTCACGGTCAGTGGTATCTCGATGCCGACAAGCTTGAAGATATTCTCCATTTCCGTCAAGGAATCGATTGTAAGGATTATTTCAAAAAGATGCAGAAAGAGCTTCCGTGGTTCTTCTCCCTCGCTCCGCTGGCCCCTGCTTTCATTATAAAGGCTTTTATGAAGCATATAGCCTCTACTCGCAAGCTCGGAACTCTCTACTGGTTCAAGCATGGTGACATGGAGAGAATCAAAGCTCATTTTGGCTCGCTTCAAGAGTGGAAAAAGATCCCTTCGTGGACTGAATTCGATCGTACCCATCCATCGGACACCGCCATTATTCTTGACCACGGATATGATGAGAATAAGCCTGAAAGCGAATTAAATATAGAAGATATGAGGCTTGCAGCCCAATTCAGAGGGGGAAGATGTCTCTCCGAAACGATGACCGAAGGTGATTTGTTCACCCCTTTAGAGTGGGAATGTCAATTCGGACACCATTTTTCAATGACACCAAATGCGGTACTTAAGGGTGGGCATTGGTGCCCGGAATGTCTTCCCAAGTATGTAGAAGGAGAGAATACATGGAATTTCGATGCTATTGCCGCAGGCAATCCGTTTTTTGCACAGATTTACTGCGGCAATAACCGCGAATCGAACGATTAACCTACAAAATGAAAGTGTGAGCCGAATCTTTCAAAAGCTGCCTTGTCAAGCTCCGCCTGATGATCGGGATGTGCAACACTTATCATAAGTTTAGCCCTTTCCTGAAGAGATTTTCCATATAAATCTACTGCTCCAAATTCAGTTACAAACCAGTGAATATGATTTCTTGTAGTAACAACACCTGCTCCGGAGGTGAGTACAGGGGCTATTTTACTTAAACCTTTGTTGGTAACCGAGGGCATGGCGATAATAGCCTTTCCCCCTTTGGAGAGTGAAGCACCATATACGAAGTCAATCTGACCTCCTACACCCGAATAGAATTTGGTCCCGAGTGAATCAGCGCAAACCTGACCGGTGATATCCACTTGGAGAGCGGAGTTGATAGCGGTTACTTTCGGGTTCTTAGCTATGATATAAGGGTCGTTGGTGTAGCCTACATCCATCATGGCCACCATGGGATTATCGTCTATGAAATCATATACCTCCTGTGACCCCATCAAAAATGTAGAGACCATTTTTCCTTTGTCAATCCCTTTTTCAGCACCGTTGATAACCCCTTTCTTTACGAGAGGCAGTACGCCGTCTGCAAACATTTCGGTATGAATTCCGAGATTTTTATGATTGCCTAACTGAGCAAGAACAGCGTTGGGGATCGCCCCAATCCCCATCTGAAGAGTCGCTCCGTCTTCGATAAGAGCGGCGCAGTTTTTACCAATGGCTGCTTCAATCTCTGTGGGTTCTGAAAAATGTGCCGGTTCAAGCTCTCTGTCACATTCGACGAAGGAGTCGATCATAGATAGAGGTATAATAGCATCTCCCCAAGCTCTCGGAACATTTTTGTTAACTACCGCAATCACATGTTCTGCACATTCGATAGCTGCGAGGGAAGCATCTACTGAAGTCCCCATAGAGACATATCCGTGTTTGTCGGGAGAAGAGACTTGAATCATCGCCACATTGCAAGGAATCACACCGCTACGATAGAGTTTCTGAGTTTCGCTTAGGAAAATGGGAATATAATCTGCATATCCTGCCTGTACGCTTTTGCGGACATTACTACCCACGAAAAAAGCTTGATGGAAGAATATCCCTTCGTACTTGGCCTCGGTATAGGGGGCCTCACCCTCGGTATGCAAATGGTGAATATGAACATCTCTGAGTTCTCCTCTGTCCCCTCTGCGGCAGAGGGCATCGATTAGAATTTTAGGGGCGCAGGCTACACTGCTAAGATGGATGTGGTCGCCTGATTTGACCACTCTGACAGCCTCATCGGCACTGATAAATTTAATATTGTTCATTATTTTATTATTATTTGTAATTAATTAAAGATTTCCTTTTTTTTCTTCCTCTTTAGCCATATTCCATATTTCATCCATCTGAGCGAGAGTCATCTCTTTGAGGGAATGTCCTTGGCGAATAGTATGTTCTTCGAGATATGTAAAGCGTTTTTTGAATTTATTGCAGGTGCTTTCGAGGGCTGTATCGGGATTCAGATCGTAAAGACGGGAGGCATTGACAATGGAAAAAAGAAAATCTCCCAACTCTTCTTCGGCTCGCTTTTTTGCCTCAGAGTCGTGAGGATCGGCCTCCATCGCTTCGAGCTCTGAATGGAACTCCCCAAGCTCCTCGGATACTTTATCCCAAACTTGTGATTTCTCTTCCCAGTCAAAACCCACTGCGCGAGCTTTATCTTGTATCCTATAGGCTTTGAGCAGCGGCGGCAATGTGTTAGGGACACCTGAAAGAACCCTTTTGTTACCATCTTTTTCTTTCATTTTCAGCTGTTCCCAGTTCTCAATTACTTGCTCTGAAGTGGATGCTTTGGCCATTCCGGCGGCAGCAGCTGCGCTTTCGCCAAACACATGGGGATGCCTGAAAATAAGCTTTTCGCAAAGCATATTTATGACCCCTGCCATATCGAATGTGCCCCTTTCTTTTCCAATTTTGGCGTAAAAAACGACATGAAGCATGAGATCGCCGAGTTCTTTGGCGATATTGTGGTCGTCCATATTCATAATGGCATCACTTAGCTCGTAAGTCTCTTCTATAGTTTGAGGGCGGAGGGAGGATAAAGTCTGTTTTTTGTCCCAGGGGCATTTTTCTCTCAATTCGTCCATAATATTGAGCAGTCGCTCAAATGCTTTCAGTTCTTCTTCTCTTTTCATCATTTATAATAAATCGGCGCAAAGATACAAATTAACTTGTGGGAAATGAATATATTTGCAGGTCAAAATCGTTTAAACTATTCGTATGGAAGAAAATTGGCTCGAAAGGACACGCTTATTGCTCTCGGAGGAGAAACTTACCCGATTGCAGGATGCCTGTGTGGCAGTTATCGGACTTGGCGGAGTGGGAGCATTCGCAGCAGAGATGATAGCGAGGGCGGGGGTAGGAAATATGTTTATACTTGATTCGGATGTGGTCTCAGCGACCAATAAAAATCGGCAGTTGCTCGCTTTGGATTCCACTATTGGCGCCCCTAAGGCAATGTTAATGCAGAGTAGGCTTCTCGATATAAATCCTGCGTTGAAACTCACCATTTCCCGGGAGTACCTTACCCCTGAAAATGTGGATCGATTGCTCCCCGAGCGGATAGATTTTCTCATAGATGCCATTGATACTCTATCTCCAAAAATAGCACTAATCTCACATTGCGTCAGCCATAAAATACCTCTTGTCTCCTCTATGGGGGCTGGTGCCAAGTATGATGCCACCAAAATCAGAGCAGTGGATATTTCTAAATCGTTCAATTGTCCTCTTGCATATATGTTGAGGAAAAAATTGAGAAAAATCGGGATTAATAAAGGCTTCAAAGTGGTTTTCTCCGAGGAGCTTCCCGATAGTGATGCTATTGTGCCGGTGGATGATGAAAGAAATAAGAAATCGCAGGTCGGCACGATTTCCTATCTGCCGGCAGTCTTTGGCTGTGTGTGCGCACAAGTGGCCATTTTGGATTTGTTGGAACGAAATGCCAAATAAACAGTTTATGATGAAATCAAAGATTAATCTTACACTCTTTTTGCCGCTCAATACTTTGATATTTTAATTGATTATGTGGATATTACAGAATAAGAAATAATCATGTAACTTTACAATCTTGAATTTATTAATAATATCGGTAAGCAGTAAGAAATGAGCAAGACTATAAATATATTGGATAAAGATTACTTGCGATGGGTTCAGGACCTATGCAAGCGTTATCGCCAAAGCCAAATAAAGGCTGCGGTACAAGTAAATAAAGAAATGCTTCGTTTCTATTGGGAATTAGGACGGGACATTATTGAGTTTCATGCAGAGAAATGCTGGGGAGACAAGGTTATGAGCCGTTTGTCTGTTGATTTGCGCGATGCTATGCCAGGTGTGTCAGGTCTTACCCAGCGTAATATCTATTATTGCAAACAATTTTATCTATTATTTTCGCCCATGCTCGAAAATTTGCCCCAGTCTAAGGCAAAATCATCGGATGAAATATTGCCCCAGCTTGAGGCACAATTAGAGACTGACATTTTTTGTGTGCCGTGGGGTCACCATAAACTATTGATAGATAAATGCTCAGACAATCTTGAAAAGGCGGTATTCTATCTTCGCCAAACCGTGGAAAATGGGTGGAGTCGTTCACTGCTGCTCAATTATATAAATACCAACTTGTTTGAACGACAAGGTAAAGCATTGACCAATTTCCAAAATACTCTCCCCGATATTGATAGTGAATTGGCGCATGAATTGACCAAAGACCCATACGATTTTGCATTTACAGATATCACGCAGCCTTATAATGAGCACATTCTTAAAGATGCACTGCTCAATAATATTACTCGATTTCTTACAGAATTGGGAACAGGATTTGCTTATGTTGGCAAGGAATATCGTTTACAAATCGGCAAAACGGAAAATTTCATTGACCTGCTCTTCTATAATCTTAATCTATCTTGCTATGTGGTGATAGAAGTGAAAATCGGTAAGTTTGAATTTGCAGATGTAGGACAATTAGGAGGTTATGTGGTAGCTTGCAATCATATTCTTCGTAAAGATGGACGGGATAATCCGACTATCGGTCTGCTCATTTGTAAGGAGAAAGATCGAATACAGGCGCAATATGCACTTGAATCAAGCAGTCAGCCTATTGGAATATCAGAATATGAACTCGAAAAATTTTACCCTGAAAAAATAGAAGGGACTATTCCTACCATCGAAGAGATTGAAGCTAAGTTGAGTGAATAATAAGTTATCACAGAGAAATGCCAAATAAACAGTTTATATAGTTTTTTTATTATATTTGTACCATAAACTTATTATTTAATGATTTTTAATATTCGAGAGGTAAATACTTCGTCAGACCTTAAAAGATTTCTCAGATTTACGGATAAACACTATAAAAACTGTCCGCAATGGGTGCCGGGACTTCATTCTGATGAAAAATCTATTTTCACCAAATCTCCCTGCCTTGACTATTGCAAGTTAAAGATGTGGATTGTTTGTAAGGAATCGGGTGAGGTAGCGGGAAGGGTGGCCGGCATTATAAATCCGAGATATAATGAGATTTACAAAACTAAAAGGGCTCGTTTCGGGTGGATTGAATTCGAGGAAGATTTTGAAATTGCGAAACTTTTGCTCTTTACGGCTGAGAATTGGGCAAAAAGCGAGGGGATGGAGGAGATACACGGCCCTCTTGGATATAATACATGGTATAAGCAGGGGATGCTGGTCGATGGTTTTCAAAATACTCCGCAGTCGAATTGCATCTATAACTATCCTTATTATCCCCAATATATCGAAAGGCTTGGATATGTAAAAGAAGCCGATTGGATTCAGTATCAGCTCAATGCATCTCAGGGTGTCTCGGAAAAGCTTAAACGCATTTCCGATATGCTGCTTAATAGGTATCCTCTTAAGGTGGTGGATATTAGAGAGTTAAGAAGGCATGCGGATATTGCCGATATGTTTTTCAAAAATTATAACGAAACATTCAGCACTGTGCATAATTTCGTCCCTCTCACGCAGAGAGAGGTGGAAGTGCTTGGTAAGAAGTATATCAATATGCTCAAGCCTGAGCTTAACTGCTTTGTTATGGACGATAAGGGGATAGTAGCTGCTTACGGGATTTGTTTCCCATCTCTGTCTCAGGCATATAAAAAAGCTCACGGAAAACTTTTCCCTTTCGGATGGTTTCACATACTAAGAGGCTATTTTCATTACGATATTATCGATTTGATGATGGTAGGGGCGGATCCTCACTGGAAATCAAAAGGTGTATCGGCCATATTTCACAATCATTTGGCTGCCAATTTTTCACGAAAGGGGATAAAATATGCTATTACCAACCCTCAGATTGAAGATAACAGTGCCGTAAAAGTTTGGGATTCGTATTCGGAGAAAGAGTTGCACGCAAGGAGAAGATGCTATATTAAAACATTATAATAATTAACCGTAATATATTTTTTATGAAACTGAAAGAAATTTGTTCTCTTGTAGATGGCCAGGTAGTTGCCGGAGAATCAAAAATGGATGAAAATGTTGATTTTGCATTTGCATCCGATCTTATGAGTGATGTCCTGACTATCAGAGTCAATAACTTCCTTTTGATTACAGGACTTGCCAATATTCAGTCTATCAGGACAGCTGAGATGTCTGATGTAAAGTATGTTTTGTTTGCGAGGGGTAAAAAAGTGACTGATGAGATGCTTGAACTTGCAAATGAGAATGATATGGTCATTATGATAACAAGTTTCTCAATGTTCAAAACATCCGGTGTTTTATATGGGGCCGGTTTGAAACCTGTTTATTAACATGAGACTTGTCTATAATGTCGAAGGGGGTGATTTTACCAGAGCCGGATATGCTTCTTCTCAGATTAAGAAGACACTCAAGCAGCTCGGGGTGGATTCATCTGTGATAAAAAGGGTAGTAGTGGCTCTATATGAAGCAGAAGTGAATATTGTCGCTCATGCTTACAAGGGGGTTATCACTGCCGATATAGATTCTGATGGTATTCATGTCGATCTTGCCGATCAGGGGCCAGGAATACCAGATATAGACAAAGCTATGATAAAAGGTTTTTCGACCGCTTCTCCGGAGGTGAGAGAGATGGGTTTCGGCGCAGGAATGGGACTGCCGAATATTAAAGATAATGCCGATGAACTAAGGATAGAATCGAAAGTAGGTGTGGGTACTACTTTACATATTTATATTAAGTTTTAAATATCTTATGCCACTATGATACACAATACAACACACAGAGCACTTGAAATCCAGCACGAAGTCTGCATAGGATGTTCTCATTGCATAAAAGTCTGCCCGACAGAAGCTCTAAGAGTTTCGGGTGGAAAAGCTCTATTGTATGCTGACTGGTGTATAGATTGCGGCGAATGTTTTAGAATATGCCCCAACAGGGCTATTCGTGTCGTAGATGATGACTTTCAGCGTATTTATGATTATTCTTACAGAGTTCTTCTTGTTCCTGCCGTTTTTTATGCTCAATTCGAGGAGAGCATCCCTCGCAATACCATAAATCAAATCCTAAGCGACTTGGGATTTTCTGAGATCTGCACAGTCGAGCAGAGTGTGGACAGTCTCGTAAGTGAAATTAATAAATATGTGCAGGAGTCAAAAGAGAAGCCGGTTATATCTTCTTTCTGCCCCGCTGTCATCCGTCTTATTCAGGTCCGTTTTCCTGCCTTGATAGATAAAATCATGCTTTTGATACCTCCCCTCGAAGTGACAGCACAGTATTATAAAAGAAAGTTTGAAGCAGAGGGTCGGAACGAGGAGGATCTCGGACTTTTCTATCTGACCCCTTGTATCGGAAAAATAGCTGCCGTAAAGTCTCCTGTGGGGGGGTATGTCTCCCCATTGAACGGAGTTATAAATATGGATTATATCTACAACAAGGTTCTGCTTGCTTATAAAAATAAAAATTACGGTACCTCTTATATGGAGGTAAATAGTGAAATATCTTCAAAAGGGGCTCTGTGGCCTACCACGGGAGGAGAAGCCGCTTGTATCGAAGGGCGTTCTCTGGCTATCGACGGGATGCAGAATGTTATCGAATTTCTTGAAAAACTTGAAAATGACGAAATAGAAGATGGTGTTGATTACCTCGAACTCAGGGGGTGCGATGAGTCCTGTGCCGGAGGAATTCTCCTCCAAAACAACAGATTTCTGATAGCGGATTATTTACGAAGAATAGCGAAGAAATACCCCGAAACGCACAATCTTCAAGATGAGTACAATAAATTTTGTTCCGCATATATCCACATGGACGAAGTTGAGCCTCGCTCAATGGTAAAATACGATAAGAATATCGACAAGGCGATAAAAAAGATGGAGATGGCTCACAGAATAAGAACGATTTTGCCAGATATTGATTGCGGTGCTTGCGGAGCACCAAGCTGTGAAGCCCTCGCTGCTGATATTGTGAGAGACGATGCTTCTCTGAATAATTGCATTTTTATGCAGGCACGGTTTGAAAAAGAGGGTTCTCTTCCACTACTCGATGCTATTTCCCTTATGGAAAATGTTTGGGGTAAAGATCGTTTTATCAATAAAGAAAGAGAAGAACACTCTGAAGATAAAGAATAATCATCTAAAATTATAATAAAATGAAAGTTAGAGAAATTGTCAATAAACTCGGACTTGAAGTTTTCTCGGGAGAAAAGGGTCTTGATAAAGAGATAACCGGCGGTTATGTTTCGGACCTTTTGTCTGATGTAATGGGGTTTGCACAAGAGGGCAATATTTGGATAACACTTCAGACTCATAAGAATATTATGGCCATAGCTACCTTGAAGGAGCTTTCTGCTGTAATATTGGTAAAGGGATTGAAACCTGAAGCAGATGCGATGGAGGTTTCCAACGAAGAAGATATTCCGATACTCGGAACGGGAAAACACACCTTTGAATTAGTGGGAACCATCTACGACCTCATTAAACAATAATCATCGATATGATTCCTTTTAAAGCGGATTTGCATAACCATACGGTGCTCTCGCCGTGTGGTGACTTGGAGATGACACCTAAGTTTATCATCTCTACCGCCGCCAAAAAAGGTTACGATATAATAGGGATAACTGACCACAATACTACCCTTCAAGGGAGGGAAATAAGGCGTATTGTGGGGGGAGGCGAGCCGTATATTCTTTGTGGAGCAGAGGTTACATCCAAGGAGGAGGCTCATTGCCTTGTTTTTGTGGATGGAGAAGATAATCTCAATATCCTGCAAAAGTATCTTGAAGATCATCTTCCGAAAATACCGAATAATGTGGATGTGTTTGGTTATCAGCTTCTTGTAAATGAAGACGAGGAGGTCTTGAAAGAAGAGGAGTTTCTCCTTATTTCGGCAATAGATCAGACCGTAGATGAAATTGCCGCTTTTGCACACTCTCTCGGCGGTGTTTTCATACCTGCTCATATCGATAAGATGCAGAATTCTATCATCTCTCAGCTCGGATTTATTCCACCGGATCTTCCGTTCGACGCACTTGAGTTTTCAAAAAGGTGCGATATTGAATCGTTTCTCGAAAAGAATAAATATATAAAAAAATTAAATGCCTCTTTCATACGGAGTTCAGATGCTCATTACCCCGATGATTTCGGGAGATGCTGCACATTTTTCAATATGCAGAATCGCACTTTCGATGAGATAAAAAGAGCCTTACACGGTGAAGAGGGCAGATTTGTAGAAATAAAAGATTAAACTATGAACGATCTTGCAATGCATATATTGGACATCGTCCAAAATTCCATCAGTGCGGGGGCTACCCTTATTGTTATCGTAGTAGAGGAGAATATTAAAGAGGATATTCTCATTATCTCTATACAGGATAACGGAAAGGGGATGTCTCAAGAGCAGGTGTTAAAACTTGCAGATCCTTTTTTTACCTCTCGCACTACAAGAAAGGTGGGAATGGGGATTCCGCTGCTGAAACAGAGTGCCATGCAGAGCGGGGGAGATGTCAATATCGAATCGCAGGTGGGAAAGGGTACTGTCGTGAAAGCGACATTCGGATACTCCAATATTGACCGTCCTCCTCTGGGAGATGTGTCGAATGCGGTGATACTCCTCGTATCTTCTAATCCGGATATAGATTTCGTGTTCAAATATAGCTATAACGGGGAAGAATATGTGTTTGATACGAAAGAAATTAAAGAGGTTCTTGACGGACTTCCTCTTAATAATCCGACAGTTATAAAATCTCTTTATGAAATGGTAACAGAAAATGTGAATTCGTTAAAAAATTCTTAGATTTTTTCATATATTTGCAAATTATTATTATAAATATTAAAAATATTTTATTTAACCAATATTAACTGTTATTTTATGGACAAAATTAAATCACTTGCCGATCTTCGTAAAATGAAGGAGACACTCGAGAAGAAGATGGATATCAGGGAAAAAAGCAATAACCCTGATAATCTTATTCAGATTCGGGTAGCTATGGCGACTTGCGGTATTGCTGCCGGTGCACGACCTGTTATGAATGCACTTATCGACAGAATCGAAAAGGATGGTATTCCCGCTATAGTAACTCAAGGCGGATGTATGGGATACTGCTATGCAGAGCCCACCATCGAAATTAAAAAACCCGGGAAAGACCCGGTGGTTTTCGGCTATGTCGATTCGGCTAAAGCTATGGATATTGTAGATAAATACATTCTCCATGATGAGCTGGTTGATGGCATAATCCCCGTTAATTATCAGACTATCAAAGAGAAAAATTAGTCAATTATGGCAAATTACAAAATGCATTTGTTGTGCTGCGGCGGCACTGGTTGCAGGGCCTCCGAAAGTGCTCAGATTGTAAAAAATCTGAAAGAAGAGATTAAAAAAGTCGGGATGGAAGATGATGTACAGGTAGTAGTGACCGGTTGTTTCGGTTTCTGCGAAAAAGGTCCTGTCGTTAAGGTAATTCCCGATAATACTTTTTACACAAGCGTTAAACCATCCGATGCTGAGGAGATTGTAAGAGAGCACATCGTTAAGGGGCGTAAGGTTAAAAGACTTCTTTATGAAGATCCCAAAACTCAGACACACATCAGCGACTCCAAGCACATGGGCTTCTATCAGAAGCAGCTTCGTATCGCATTGAGAAACTGTGGTTTTATTAACCCCGAAAATATTGATGAATATATTGCTCGTGATGGTTATGAGGCGTTGGCTAAAGTGTTCGAGATGACCCCTGCCGAGGCTATTGACATAGTAAAGAAATCGGGACTTAGAGGGAGAGGCGGCGCCGGTTTCCCTACCGGTTTGAAATGGGAAATCGCTTCCAAGAATAAAGCTGATCAAAAATATGTCGTTTGTAATGCTGACGAGGGTGACCCGGGTGCATTTATGGATCGTTCTATCCTAGAAAGTGACCCTAATTCCATCGTAGAGGCTATGACTATATGCGGATACTGCATCGGAGCTTCCAAAGGTCTTGTCTATATTCGTGCTGAGTATCCATTGGCAGTGAAACGCCTTCAGATAGCTATTGGGCAAGCCCGAGAATATGGTCTTCTTGGGGAAAATATATTGGGTTCAGGATTCACTTTCGATATTGAACTTCGCTACGGAGCAGGAGCATTTGTCTGCGGAGAAGAGACTGCCTTGATTCATTCTATGGAAGGGAAAAGGGGAGAGCCTACTGTTAAACCACCGTTCCCTGCTGAAGCGGGATATTTGGGAAAACCTTCCAATGTTAACAATGTGGAGACTTTTGCCAATATTCCTGTTATATTCCTAAAAGGAGCTGAATGGTTCTCTTCCATCGGTACTGAAAAATCCAAAGGGACAAAAGTATTTGCCCTTGCAGGTAAAATTAACAATGTCGGACTTATAGAGGTTCCTATGGGGACTACTCTTCGCGAAGTCATTTATGAAATCGGAGGCGGCATTAAAAATGGTAAAGAATTTAAAGCTGTTCAGACAGGTGGCCCTTCAGGAGGATGTCTTACCAAGAAACATCTTGATACCCCTATTGACTATGACAATCTTGTTGCCTCGGGCTCTATGATGGGATCGGGTGGTATGATTGTTATGGATGAGGATGACTGTATGGTTTCTGTAGCTAAATTCTATTTGGGCTTTACTGTGGAGGAATCTTGCGGTAAATGCGCCCCTTGCCGTATCGGTAACAAGCGTCTATACGAGACATTGAACAAAATCACACAGGGTCAAGGTACTATGGAAGACCTTGATTATCTGAAGAATCTGAGTAAGGTTATTAAAGACTCTGCCCTTTGCGGACTCGGACAGACTTCTCCGAACCCTGTACTTTCTACCATTGATAATTTCTGGGATGAGTATGTAGCTCATGTCGTGGATAAAAAATGTCCTGCTCACAGATGTAAGGCTATGAAAGTTTATTCTATCGATCCTGAAAGGTGTAAAGGTTGTACGGCTTGTGCCAAGGCCTGCCCTGTAGGTGCGATTAAAGGTGAGCTCAAGCAGCCTCATGTCATCGATGCCACTAAGTGTATCCGTTGCGGAGCTTGTTTCGATAAATGTAAATTTAATGCAGTAACTGTTCAATAATCTGAATTATGGATAATACAATAAAGCTAATAATAGATAATAAAGAGATCGAGGTTCAGAAAGGGACTACTGTCTTGGATGCAGCTAAGTGTATGGGAATTGATATTCCTGCCCTCTGCTATATGAATCTTGAAAGTTTGGGAGTAAAAAACTGCCCAAGCGGTTGTAGAATATGTGTTGTGGAGATAGAGGGTCGTCGTAATCTCGCCCCTTCTTGCTCTACGCAGTGTATGCCCGGTATGGTGGTTCATACACATTCTCAGAGAGTTCTTAATGCGAGAAAGACTGTTCTTGAGCTGATCTTGTCTGATCACCCTAAAGATTGTCTGATCTGTGCCAAAAACGGAAGATGTGATTTACAGAGTATGGCTCAGCGTCTCGGTATTCGTGATATTCATTCTGTAGAAAATGCTGAGATGTCCACATATAAAGTGGATCTTTCTCCGGTACTGAAGAGGGATATGAATAAATGTATTATGTGCCGTCGTTGTGAGACAGTATGTAATGAAGTACAGAGCGTAGGTGCTCTCAGTGCCATTAACAGAGGTTTTATGGCTGTAGTAGCTCCTGCATTTGAGCATAGTCTTATCGATACCAATTGCGTATTTTGCGGACAGTGCGTGGCCGTATGTCCTACCGGTGCCCTTACCGAAATAGATCATACTTCCAAGATTGTTCAAGCTCTTGCCGATCCTACCAAGACTGTCGTAGTTCAGACTGCACCCGCTGTCAGAGCTGCTCTCGGTGAGGAATTCGGGCTTGAACCTGGTACTTTGGTGACTGGAAAGCTCGCAGCTTCTCTTCGTCGTTTAGGATTTGACAAAGTATTTGATACTGACTTTGCTGCCGACCTTACCATTATGGAGGAGGGAACAGAGCTTCTTGATCGTATCGGCAAGTTCCTCGGCGGAGACAAAACCGTCAAATTGCCTATTTTGACATCTTGCTGCCCTGCATGGGTTAATTTCTTTGAGCACAATTATCCCGATATGCTTGATGTTCCTTCGTCAGCAAAATCTCCCCAGCAGATGTTCGGGGCTATCGCCAAGACATATTTTGCCGATAAAATCGGTGTGAAACGCGAAAACTTGGTAGTTGTTTCGGTTATGCCTTGTCTTGCTAAGAAGTATGAATGTCAGAGAGATGAATTCAAGACCAACGGTAATCCCGATGTTGATTATTCAATCTCTACCAGAGAGCTTGCTTCTCTCATAAAGATGGCGAATATCGATTTCAACTCTCTTCCTGATGAGGATTACGATAATCCGCTCGGAGAATCTACCGGTGCTGCCGTTATTTTCGGTACCACAGGTGGTGTAATTGAGGCAGCTGTGAGAACCGCTTATGAATTATTTACAGGGAAGAAACTTGAAAAAATTGATTTCACTGAGTTAAGGGGTCTCGATGGCATTCGTCAGGCATCTATTGATTTCAATGGCACGATGATTAATATAGGTATTGCCCATAAATTGAGCAATGCTCGTAAACTTCTTGACGGTATCCGTTCCGGTATGTATCATTTCCACGCTATCGAAATAATGGCTTGCCCGGGAGGTTGTGTTGGTGGAGCAGGTCAGCCATTACATCATGGTGACTCTAAAGTTATCGAAGCACGCCAAAAAGCTATTTATCGTGAAGATGCATCCAAAACTATCCGTAAATCTCACGAAAATCCTTATATCATCAAGCTTTATGAAGAATTTCTCGGTCGTCCTATGAGTGAAAAAGCTCATCATCTTCTTCATACTCATTACTTTGATAAACACGAATAATAAAGAGACAATAATATGAGTAAAATAGAATTACAAAAATGTCATAAAGACAAGATAGCAGCTATATGTCAGGAATTTGGAAACAAATCCGGTGAACTTATTAATGTGCTGCATAGATGTCAGGGCGAATTTGGATACCTTCCTGAAGAAGTACAGTGTGAAATTGCACATAATTTGAATATGCCTATATCCAAAGTTTACGGTGTAGTTACTTTCTATTCGTTCTTCACGATGACTCCCAAGGGAAAGCACGCTATTTCGGTATGTCTCGGAACTGCATGTTATGTTCGCGGATCTGAAGCTATCCTCGATGAACTGAAGAAAGAGTTGAAACTCGAAGTCGGAGGAGTTACCGAAGACGGAAAATTCTCTCTCGATTGCCTTCGTTGCGTAGGTGCCTGCGGACTCGCTCCTGTTATGCTTATCGATGAAAAAGTGTATGGCCGCCTCGAGCCCAATATGGTAAAAGGAATTTTGGCGCAATACGAATAATCCGGTAATATAAAAATCAAAAGAGGCTGACTTTTATGGGTCGGCCTCTTTTTTTGTTGTAAATCAGATAATTAGCCTTATGGCTGTGCCATTATATTACTCTTCGCTCTTGAGTCTTTCAGCATTTTCTGCTATTTGGAGCTGGTCGATGACTTCTTGAATATCTCCGTCCATGAATACGGGGAGATTGTACATCGTATAGTTAATACGGTGGTCAGTAACCCTCGACTGAGGATAGTTGTATGTGCGGATTTTAGCTGAGCGATCACCTGTGGAGACCATTGTCTTGCGCTTTTTGGATATTTCGTTGAGATACTTCTCATACTCCATATTGTAGAGTCTGGTTCTAAGCTCTCCGAGTGCCTTATCGTAATTTTTGAGCTGTGATTTCTCATCCTGGCATTGAACTACTATCCCTGTGGGAATATGGGTAAGGCGAATAGCGGAATATGTAGTATTGACAGATTGTCCCCCGGGACCGGAAGAACAGAATGTGTCTTTTCGTATGTCGTTCATATTCAGCTCAATATCAAATTCGTCAGCCTCCGGCAATACGACCACTGATGATGCAGAGGTGTGAACTCTTCCCTGAGTTTCAGTCTGAGGCACTCTCTGAACGCGATGAACACCGCTCTCGTATTTCAAAATTCCATAGACACCCTGACCTGACACCTTGCAGATAAGCTCTTTGAATCCACCGGAAGACCCCTCCGACTGACTTGTAATCTCAAGTTTCCATCCTTTTCTCTCGACGAATTTTGCATACATTCTGAAAAGATCGCCGGCGAAAATGGCTGCTTCATCTCCTCCAGCCCCTCCTCTGATCTCTACGATGGCATTTTTATCGTCCTGAGGATCCTTGGGGATAAGCAGAAGTTTAATTTTTTCCTCCATTTCAGGGAGTTTGTCTTCAATTTCCGACAACTCCTCTTTGGCCATATCTCTGAGGTCCTCATCTTTTTCATTTTGAAGAATATCTTTTGCCTCTTCGAGGTTTGATACCATTTTACAGTATTTATCACCCTCCTCTATGATAGGATTCAGTTCTTTGTATTCCTTATTAAGCTGTACATATTTTTTCATATCCGACATAAGATTTGGGTCGGATATCTGCTCAGACAAGCTATTGTACTTCTTGTGCAGGCTCTTTATTTTCTCTACTAAGGTATTATCACTCATATAGTCAGTATTAACTTATCGTTATAAAATAACCTGCAAATATATAAAAAATCTTAAAACTACCCTCTAATCAGATATCCTCCTTCATTTCCCCCCTCAGGACCGAGTTCGATAATGTGATCTGCTGCCGCAATAATATAAGGATTGTGCTCTACTACGATGATAGTGTGCCCGCGATTCAGGAGTGCACGGAAGGAGTTGAGAAGTTTTTGAATATCGTCAAAATGAAGACCGGTAGTGGGTTCATCGAAAATAAACAGAATAGAATGATTGTTCTTATTATCATTTTCGTAGTCTTTGCTCAGAAAAGAGGCGAGTTTTACTCTTTGACTCTCCCCACCGCTGAGAGTGCTGCTGTTTTGACCAAGTTGAATATAATTTAATCCCACTGATTTAAGGGGCTGAAGTTTGTGAGCAATCTTAAGGGCTTGTGTCTCTTTCTTGTCCGATGAGAAGAAAGTGATGGCTTCATCCACTGTCATATTCAATACATCATTGATATTCTTCCCCTTATATTTAACTTCAAGAATATCGGGTAGGAATCTTTTCCCCTCGCACGCCTCACATACAGTGGTGATATCGGCCATAAACTGCATAGGAATTTTGATAACCCCTTCTCCCTGACATTCGGGGCATCTTCCTCCATCTATATTGAAAGAAAAATGAGAGTGTCCGTATCCGTTCATCTTGGCGTAGGGCTGATCAGAAAAAAGATTGCGAATGTCATCATATACTTTAAGATAGGTGACAGGGTTGGAACGAGAGCTTTTCCCTATGGGATTCTGATCGACATACTCTATCGAGAATATCTTGTTTAAATCGCCGCTCAACTCTCTAAAAGCACCCGGCCTGGGGCCTAATTGATCTATGTGCCTCTTTAGGGCAGGGTAGAGTATATCCCCTACAAGGGTAGATTTTCCTGATCCGCTGACACCGGTTACAGCCGTCATTACCCTCAGAGGAAATCTGACATCAATATTTTTAAGATTATTTTCGCACGCCCCTTTAATTTCGATGTAGCAGTTTGATTTTCTTTTCTCCGGAGGGATGTTGATTCTTTTGGTTCCGGTAAGATAATCTATAGTGAGAGAGTGTCCCCCTTTGGATAGCGATTTGTCTGAAAGAGAGGGTGGCGGGCCCTGATATACTATCTCTCCTCCATTAATTCCGGCCGCAGGGCCAATATCAATGAGGGTGTCGGCAGCTCTTATGATATCTTCATCGTGTTCTACCACTATTACGGTGTTTCCGAGGTCGCGAAGCTCTTTTATTACCGAAATGAGCCTGTGGGTATCCCTCGGATGAAGTCCTATGCTCGGTTCGTCGAGTATATACATAGAGCCGGTGAGCACATTGCCGAGAGAGCTTACTAAGTTAACTCTCTGACTTTCACCGCCGCTGAGGGTGTTGCATCTGCGGCTGAGGGTGAGATAGGGAAGGCCTACATTGATAAGATATGATATCCTCTGATTAATTTCAATCAATATTCTTGAAGTTATTTTTTTTTCATAGTCTGATAATTGCAGGTTCAGGAAATAATTTTGAAGAGTGCCTATACTCATATTCAGCACCTGAGCGATATTTTTTCCTCCTACTTGTACATACAAAGCTTCTTTTCTGAGTCTGTCTCCGTGACACTCCTTGCAAGTAGTTTTCCCGGAGTATCGGCTGATCATATATTTGTTCTGTATCTTGTATCTTTTAGACTCAAGATCTTTGAAAAAACCGTTGATTCCGACAAAATATTCATTTCCATCCCAAATAATTCTTTTCTGCTCCGGAGAGAGATTGTGGTATGGGGTATGAATGGGAATACCTGATTTGGAGGCATTTAATATCAGCTCATTTTTAAAATAGCTCATAGTCGAACCTCTCCAGCACGCGATGGCATCTTGATATACAGATAATGCCTGATTAGGGATTACAAGGGTCTCGTCAATCCCTATCAACTCCCCATATCCTCCACATACGGGGCACGCACCGAGAGGGTTGTTAAAATTGAAGAGCCACTCCTCCGGCTTTTCGAAAGTCATGCCGTCGGCTTCAAATAAGTTTGAAAAATATCGAATCTTCCCTTTTTGATCGGTATCGGTTAAATAAATGGCTATCTTACCTTTACCTTTTTCAAAAGCACTTCTTATCGAATCGGAAACGCGGGTAACATTATCTTCATCCTCCGACAGAGATACTCTGTCCACAAGAAGCATTATTTTACTATTGCCGTAGGCGGCAACATCTTTAAGAAGATCGTCTATTTTTAATATTTTATCTTCTTCAACTAAATACACCCTCGAAAATCCCTCTTCTTTAAGGTTCAGAAGCACTTCTACCCTGTATTTTGCCTCTTCCCATTTAATATCGGAAAGAATATATGCGTTGCCATGGTGCGGCTTCAGATATTTTAAAACTGTGTCAAGCGTATCGCAATGTACCTCTTCTCCACTTACAGGCGAGTATGTGTGTCCTGCTTTTGCAAATAGAAGCCTTATATAATCGTATATTTCGGTGGTGGTACCCACTGTCGATCGGGGATTTCGCGTATTTACTTTCTGCTCTATGGCAATGGCGGGGGGAATACCTGATATCTCTTCCACAGAGGGCTTTGACATCCTACCCAGAAATTGCCTCGCAAATGATGAAATGCTCTCTGCAAATCTTCTCTGCCCCTCTGCAAAGAGGGTATCGAATGCAAGGGAAGATTTTCCTGAGCCGGAAACTCCGGTAATAACGGTAAACTTATCTCTCGGAATATCAAGATTTATGTTTTTAAGGTTATTAACGCTTGCCCCTTTTATGTGAATATTCTGTGTCATATAGATATTTAACCCCGTAATACTGTAGATACGCCCTTGGTCTTTCTGAGGGCGGATATTATTTTGTCAAGCTGCTGATTATTAGTTACAAGTATTTGTACTTTGGCATCAAACTCTCCTTTGGCCTTATTGTCTCGCTGAATCAGATTTGATGATCTGATGGGTATGTTAAAATTGTTAATTACATTCAGAACTGAAGCAAAAATAGAAGAATCATCAATTATTATTTTCAACATAGCTTGAAAACTTGAAGTGGAAATATCTTTTTTCCATTTTACTTTCTGTATCCGATAGGGGTAATTTTCAATAAGTCTTGCAGCATTGGGACAAGATATCCGATGAATTTTAATACCATCTTTGATCGATACGAAACCGAAAACTTCGTCGCCGAATATCGGATTACAGCACTTTGCCATTTTATATCCCACATCGCCGATTTTGCCGTCTATTACGAGAAAACTTGATTCGGGATTTCGTTTCCTGTTTTCTCTGCCGAAATCTGTGGGGATTTTACCCTCATTGGCAGAGGGTTCATCTTGTGATTTGTCAAGGGAATTAATAAAATCTTTAATTTCGGTAGGGTTGATTTTTTCATCTCCTATGGCGCCGAAAAAGTCATTTATACTTTTGTAGTTGTATTTTTTGCATAATAAGTTAAGCAGTTCATCGTTTATCTCCAGTTTCCAGTTCTTCAGACGACGCTCTATTATCTCTTTTCCCTCTGCAGCTTTCTTTAATTCGTCCTCTTTCATCTTCTGCCTGATTTTTGAACGGGCTTTAGAGGTGACTACATAATTAAGCCAGTCGGCAGTAGGCTTCTGATTTTTATTACTCATTATCTCTACCACATTGCCTGTGGCGAGTTTTTCCCTTATGGAGACTATTTTTCCGTCAATCTTCGCTCCGGAGCAGCGCAAGCCTAAGTTTGTGTGAATGTCGAAAGCGAAATCAAGGACGGAAGCTCCGTTGCGAAGTCTTCTAAGGGTGCCGTCAGGGGTGAAAACGAAAATATCATCCTTTATAAAATTAGAGACATATTCATAACTGTTTTTCTCCTGACTTTCAAGTGCGGATCGCACATCGTGAAGCCATAAACTTAGAGAAGTATCTTCCTTAATCCCTTTGTATGACCAGTGTGCAGCGAGCCCGTTTTCAGCTATGTCATCCATTCTTTTGGTCCTGATTTGGACTTCTACCGAGTTTCCGTTGGAATCCTGAACTGTCGTATGGAGTGATTCATACCCATTGGTTTTAGGCTTTGTAATCCAGTCGCGCAGTCTTGAAGTGTCAGGTGTATATTCTTCTGTTACAATAGAATATACCTTCCAGCAGAGTTCGTGCTCTTTCTCTCTTTCTACAGGAGAATCGATAATTATTCGTAT
>CAZSXE010000020.1:25451-40519 GCA_964611185.1 uncultured Muribaculaceae bacterium
TTGATGGGCAATAGGCACATATAACAAAATTGTTTCAGTGACTTTTCTCTCTTGTGAATTTTTTGGGAGAAGAGACAAGTTTCTCATCACTTCGAGGCGGTCTGCAAGCTTGATAATAGTCACCCTCGGATCGCGGGAGTATGAGACGATAAGTCTTTTGTAATTTTCTGCTTCAAGTTTAGTCTGCTTGGGCTTAATAGCAGCTATCTTGTTGAGGTTGAGAGCTATATCTATTATCTCATCTGAAAATGTCCCTTTCGGAATGGTGGAGAGTAATTCTGGATAGAAACGGATGGATTCATGAAGAAATATGGCAATGATGGCATCGTAGCCAAGACCGATCTCTGTGGCTACGATATGGGCTACACCTACAGGATGTTCGAGAAACGGGTGCCCGTTCTCGCGGCTTTTACCTGATAAGGTAGCCTCTGCAAGCCTATATGAGTATTCTATCTCTTTTTGCTGCTCGGGAGAGTAATACTTATATATTTCCTCTATCTCATTCATTTATTTGGTCAATTTTATTAATTCATACATTTCATCTCTGTATTTGGCCGCCTGAAGGAAATCTTGCATCTTGGCCGCTTCCTCCATTTTCTTACGAGCCATTTCCACTGCAATAGAGATCTGTTTATGGCTCATCTTAGATAGAACAGGCTCTTCTGCTACAAATCTCGATTTTTCCTCTTCGTTCTCCTCTTCATATACTCTCCCGACGAGGACATTCCTGCTCTCGTTCTTAATCTGAGTAGGGGTTATGTTATTTTCTAAATTGTACTGCTGCTGTTTCGCTCTCCTTCTGTTGGTCTCGTCAATGGTGTTTTGCATCGAGGCTGTAATCGTGTCGGCATACATTATTACAAGGCCATTCAGATTTCGTGCCGCTCTTCCTGCTGTCTGTGTCAATGCTCTCTCGGAGCGAAGAAAACCCTCTTTATCGGCATCTAATATAGCTACCAATGAAACAGAAGGAATATCGAGTCCCTCCCTCAGAAGGTTAACCCCTACGAGTACATCGAATCGCCCTGCCTTGAAGTCTTCAATGATTTCCACCCTCTCCATGGTATCCACATCTGAGTGGATATATCGACATCTGACAGACATTCGGGTAAGATACTTTTCAAGTTCTTCTGCCATCCTTTTAGTCAGAGTGGTAACCAGCACCCTTTCATCTTTTTCTGCGCGAATATTAATCTCTTCGAGAAGGTCGTCAATCTGATTTTTCGATGGTCTTACATCTATGGGAGGGTCCAATAGACCTGTGGGCCTTACTATCTGTTCGACAATAAGCCCCTCAGAGGCCTCAAGCTCATAGTCTCCGGGGGTAGCACTCACGAAAACGCGCTGTTTTATGATGTTTTCAAATTCGTCATATTTGAGAGGTCTGTTGTCAGCAGCGGCGGGAAGTCTGAAACCGTACTCTATAAGTGTCTCTTTCCTTGAACGGTCTCCTCCATACATAGCTCTGACCTGAGGAAGAGTTACATGGCTTTCATCTATAAAAGTTATAAAATCGTCAGGGAAGTAATCTATGAGGCAGAATGGTCTCTGACCACTTTTTCTCCCATCAAAATATCTCGAATAGTTTTCAATTCCGGGGCAGTAGCCGAGCTCCTTAATCATCTCCATATCGTATTCAACCCTCTTTTTCAGACGGTTTGCCTCGTGATATTTTTCTATGCTTTTGAAATAATCGCATTGCTGGACGAGGTCATCCTGTATCTGATGTATCCCCTGTTTGGTCCTCTCTTTGGTTGTTACAAAAATATTCGCAGGGTAAATTGATATCTCCTCTGTCTGCTCTATTGCCGATCCGGTGATAGGATCTATCAGCTCGATACTCTCGATTTCATCCCCGAAAAACACTACTCTGCATCCGCTGTCCACGTATGCGAGGTATATATCAATACTGTCCCCTTTCACTCTAAATGTTCCTCTTTTAAATTCAATGTCGTTTCTTGAATAAAGGGCATCTATTAGTCTGTAGAGGAATTGTGTTCTACTTAGAGTGTTTCCCCGTTTGAGATGGATGGTATTATCGTGAAAATCTTGCGGGTTACCTATCCCATACAGGCAGGATACACTCGAAACCACTATTACATCCCTCCTCCCTGAAAGAAGAGCAGAGGATGCGCTCAAGCGCAATTTTTCAATTTCGTCATTTATGCTTAAATCCTTTTCTATGTAGGTGTCGGTAACTGGCAAGTATGCTTCCGGCTGGTAGTAGTCGTAGTATGAAACGAAATATTCTACCGCATTTTCAGGGAAGAATGATTTGAACTCGCCATATAATTGCGCTGCAAGCGTTTTATTATGACTTAATACAATGGCGGGGCGTTGAAGCTTCTCAATAACATTGGCCATGGTAAATGTCTTACCCGAACCGGTTACCCCCATCAGAGTGAGTGCATTGGCACCTCCGTCGAGGGCGCTGCAAATCTCTTTTATTGCCTCCGGCTGATCCCCTGTGGGGCTATATGGCGAATGTAGTTTAAAGGGCATTTTTATTGTTTCTTGCGAAATTACAGCATATTTATGAAATAAAAGACGAGTAATGTCCTTTTTTTGAGAACGGGGTAGGAAATGATCTCTTCCCGGTCTGTTATTTTATAAGTATGTTTGTTAAATCCTGAGGTAAAAAGGAGAGCCGGTATCCCTTTTTCTTTGAAAGCGACTTGATCGGAGAGGTTGTAGATTACTTCAGTGAAGTTTTTACTTCCGTAGAATGAGTAATCTATGTCGAGATGGAGATTGTAAAAAGAGTTGCATATATTTAGCTTTCCGCGATGTTTGGATGGAAGTGTGTTTTCTCCGAGAATTATAAGATAATCCTCTTTCCCTTTGTGAACAGGTTCGAGAGTGGTACCCAATTGATCGAGATTAATATCGCAAATAATGTTTTTTGGGGGAATTGTCAGAATGTTGACAAAATGCCTTGATCCCGACATACTTAACTCCTTGGCATCAAAAGCGACGAAAATAATGTTTTTGTGTGGTCCTATTTTAGCTTTTCTCATTGTACCGAATATTTCGGCAAGATTCATCAGTGCAGTGACTCCGGAAGCGTTATCATCTGCGCCGTTATATACATATCCGTTTAAAGCTCCGATATGGTCGTAATGAGCTGATACTATGACATATTCATCGCTCGGAATGACACTTTTTACTACTCCCACAACATTCCTTCCCCTTATCGAATCACATTCAAACTGGTCGTAGTAATACTCAGGGTACGGCTCAAGACCATAATAGATGAAATTTTTCTTTATGTAATTGGCGATAAGCTGTGAGTGCATTGTACCTGTGGATCGTCCTCTGGCGCAGTCGTCTGATATATAAGATAGTATGTCAGATTGTTTTTTTTGGTATATGATTTGTTCTAAGGAGGTATAGTGACCGATACTTTGACGGTTTTGAGCTGAGGAATGGTGTGAAAATCCAATCAGAAGAGTTAAAAGTAAAAAAGAAAAAAATCTTTTGAAAGACATTTTGAATTGAAAATAATTGGGTTGTTTACACTATATTTGCGGTCAAAATTAAGCCTTTTTTATATATTAAAGTGAAATTGTTAAAAAATATATTATTAATTATTCTCTTTGCCCTTAATTTTCAGACAATTAGGGCGCAATATGATATAAATCAATTTTTTTTCAGAGGGAGACAATCTTTGATAGAGGGAAAATATTCCAAAGCTATCGACAATTTCAATATTTTAATCGGACTTGATGATTCTCTTTATGAGGCATACTTTTTCAGGGGGATTGCAAAATATAATCTCGGAGATTTCATAGGGGCGCAGCTTGATTTCGATCAAACATTGAGTATAAATCCCATATATACCCCTGCTTATCATTATAGAGCTATAACACTCAGTCGTACCGGAAAATACGATCTTGCACTAAAGGACCTTGAAGAGGCTGTCGATTTAAGACCAAGCTACACAGGACTTTATTTCAGCAGAGGAGTTACCTATTTCTTATCACAGCAGTTTGACAAGGCTATAGACGATTTCAATAAGTTTATTAAAAAAGAGCCGAAAGAGGCTGATGCCTATCTCAACAGGGGAGCTTCGTATCTTTTTGTAGGGGATACCATTAAGGCAGTAGATGACTATAACAAAGCGATTTCTCTAAATAGATTTGAACCTGAGGGGTATATCAGAAGATCCAGGGTATTTCAGCTCCAAAAGCGTTATAATGATGCAATTGCAGATTTGGATAATGCCATAAGGCTTGATTCCCTGAATACATTTGCCTATTTTAACAGAGCGCTCATACGATATGACTCCAAAGATATTAACGGAGCTCTTTCAGATCTTGATAAAGTTTTGAAACTTGAACCCGGAAATGCCCTGACCCTTTACAACAGGGCTCTTATAAGGTCCCAAATCGGAGATTTCAATAATGCCCTTGAGGATTACGACAGAGTTCTCGACATTAATCCCAATAATGTGCTTGCATATTTCAATAGAGCTTCTCTTTTTCTCGAGCTCGGCCGTTACAGAGATGCTATGGATGACTATTCTCAGGCTATTAATCTCTATCCCGATTTCGCTAAAGCCTATATGAATCGTTCTTATGTGAAAAATAAGCTCGGACAGTACAATTCTGCGCAGCAGGATTATATGATTGCTCAGGAAAAAGTTCAAGAGTATAAAAAGCGAACTTCCGATACTACAATGTTCGCTTCGCTTGCGGATACCACCAAAAAGTATGATAAGCTCCTCGATTTAGATGCCGATTTTGCAAAAAAAGATTTCAATGACGAATTGCTTCAATACAGGGATGTGGATATAAGACTTAAGCCTCTTTATAAATTTAACGCTGCAGGAAAGACGGTGGGCCTGATTGCTCTTGAAAAGAGATATTCAAATAAAAGAAGTGACGATTTTATCAAATCGGCTCTCATTCCATTAGAGTTTTCAAGTGCTAAATCATCATCAAGTGGTGTGGATAACCAGCGTGTAATAGATGCTCTTAATATGGAGCTGAAAGATAAAAAAGATCCTGATGTCTTATTTGCAAAAGCTGTTCTCGAATCGGAGAACAAGCAGTTTAATACTGCTCTTGCTTGTTATACGGATGCCATTAACTCTACTCCGGAGCAGGTATTCTATTACATTAACAGAGGTGTTCTTCAGTCTGAAATGATCGATTTTATCTCCTCAATAGAGAGTAATGTCCAAGTACTTACCCTTGACAATGCCGGTACGACCAAGGCGAGGGTGAAAGATAATTCTTCGAGAAGTTATGACTATACTCCCGCTATCCACGATATGATGAAAGCGGCAAATCTCTTCCCCGATTTTCCATATACATACTACAATCTCGGGAATCTATATTGTCTTTCAAATGATCTTCCGGAGGCCATCGTCCAATATTCAAAGGCAATTGAGAAATACCCATATATTGGCGAAGCGTATTATAATAGGGGTCTTGTCCTTATCTATCTGAGAGATAAGGAGAAAGGTTGTATTGACTTGAGCAAAGCGGGCGAACTCGGTATCAATGATGCTTACAGTGTCATTAAAAGATACTGTAAATCCGAAGTGGAGTAGAGATGATTTATTGCCCTAAATGATTATTTTTTCTTTTTTGAAGATCTGAGCCTTGTGGAGGCTAATACCATCGCTTCATCTCTTGCAATATATCTCATGGCGATAAATGTTAATACTGCAGCTACTATGGGAAAGAGGGCTGTAACGGAAAAAATCGCACTGTCGTCTCTTTTTATGAATTTTACTACGAGCAGTACCTGATATCCGAGCAGGATGAGGGAGTTGAGGTTGCACAGCCTTATTTGAAAAATTCTTTTTTTGTACGATACGATGGTGACAACACTGAGGACAAATGAGACAAGAGTGAGGATGAGAGTGGGGGGGTATTCTATATATTTAATGGTGGTGACTCCGTCTGAGAAGCGTATCATATTGCAGGCAAATAGAGAAGCTATTAATCCGGCTGCAACTATTAGAAATAGTGTTTGTATTCTTTGAATCATAAGAAATGGTGTTATTAATCGACAAAAATATAAATTTTATTCGTATTTTTGACATTTAATATCCATTTACAGAATTATAGGAGATAATAATATGAAAAGAATTGCAGAATCGGAGATGATAATAAATAAAGATGGTTCCATTTTTCATCTTCACCTCAGACCGGAGGAGTTAGCCCAGACGATACTGCTTGTAGGCGACCCTGACAGAGTTTCTCTTGTGGGGACATTTTTTGATAGTATCGAGACAGATAAGCAGTCGAGAGAATTTCATTCCATTACGGGATATTATAAAGGAAAAAGAATTTCTGTCATATCTACAGGTATAGGGTGCGATAATATTGACATAGTCATGACAGAGCTTGATGCTCTGAAAAATATTGATTTTGGCAGTAGGATCATTAAAGAAAATAAAACAAAATTGACAATACTCAGACTTGGCACCTCCGGAGCTATTCAGAAGGATATTCCTCTGGGGTCATTCGTGTTTTCTCATTATTCGATAGGTTTTGACGGGCTTCTGAATTGGTATGCCGGACGGGATGAGGTTTCGGATTTGAAGATTGAAAATGCTTTTATGTCTCATGTTAAAAACTGGGACAGACATCTTCCGATTCCTTATTTTGTGAAGGCCTCGGATCAGTTGATAGATGCTTTTTCAGACTCTACTGTGAAGGGGATGACCATCGCTGCATCCGGGTTTTACGGCCCTCAGTGCAGGGTTCTGCGTATTCCTTTAGCTATTCCCGACCTGATGGATCAGCTCGAATCGTTCAAATATGAAGATAGGAGAATTACTAATTTCGAGATGGAGGGATCTGCCATAGCCGGTCTTGCTAAAAAATTGGGACATGAAGCGGGGACGGTATGCTGCATAATAGCTAATAGATATATAGGGGAGAGTAATGCCGATTATCGTCCGTATATCCATAAATTAATCGAGCTTTGCTTGAATAAACTTTCATCAATATAATATGAGTGTAGATTCCGAACTAAGAAGTTTGATAGATTTGTTTGATGATACAGACGAGGCTGTCGTGACTGCTGTGAACGAAAGAATGTTCAGCCGCGGCGTTTCGGTCATTAATGATCTTACTCATCAGTACAATATTGAAAAATCGCCCCTCGTTAAGGAATATATTGCAGATCGCATCCGTTTTCTAAGTAATGAGTTTGTTTTAAAAAGCTTGGAGAAGCTTGTAGATTCTCCATACATAGATCTTGAAAGGGGACTTTTTTTAATCTCTAAATTACTAAATACCGATCTCGATGAGATATATTACGAAGATGTTTTATCGATTCTTTTGGAAGATATTAAAAAAGAGATAAACGATCGGATGACTGCTATGGAAAAAGTGGAGGTTTTTAACCATATTTTTTATAAGCGTCTTCTTTTTAAATGCAGAGATTACCCTATTACTCGTGAGAGTACGAGCAATATCATAAGTGTTATGAGTTCGAGGCACGGTTCTCCCATCCCCATATCTATTATTTATTTTCTCCTTGCAAGATGTGCCGGTGTGGATATTTACCCGCTCTCTTTTTCCGGAGGCTTTGTGCCGGCTTATGTTCAGAAAAATAAAGTTCTCTTTTATGTCGATGTAATCAAGGACGGAGAGATATTTTCAGAAGATAAATTGAGATTTTTTATGGAGGCGCAGGGAATCGATGTAGAAAATAATACTTTCGAGGTGAGAGAGGATAAAGTGCTGTTAATTATCTATTTGGAATCTCTTTCATATATTTATTCACTGAAAAAAGATACTGAAACGGGGGAACTTATAAGCAGGGCTTTAGCTTTGTTCGGGGATGAAAGATTTTTGGAAAGGGAAGAGGAAGAATAAAAAAAGCACCGATGGGTGCTTTAATGGAGCGGAAAACGGGGTTCGAACCCGCGACCTTCGGCTTGGGAAGCCGACGCTCTACCAACTGAGCTACTTCCGCGTAATGCGGCTACAAATATATGAATTTTAATCTATTTATCGCCAAAAAAATTGGAGGAAAACAACAAGGGAGACAAAAATTAAGCTCCTTGAGCAATGTTATTGCCTGTGTATCAGTGGCAATAAGCATTCTTGTAATGTTTGTGGCGATAGCTATATCGGAGGGTTTTAAGCACGATATTAAGGAATCGGCGGTAGGTTTTTCAGGTGAAATTTTATTTGTCGCCCCCGGAGAAGACATCACCACCGATAGGTATCCGATTCATTCCGATTTTTCATTTCTCAGCACATTGAACTCTATTGACGGAGTAAAGTCTATTGACGGAGTCGCCTACTCTCCCGGTATGATTAAAACGGATGAAAATGTTCAAGGTGTCTATTTCAAGGGGGTAGATTCTACATATAATCTCTCTTTTTACAAAAAATACCTTGTGGAAGGGGAACTTCCCGATTTCTCCGGAAAGAAGATGAGCAATGATATTTTGATTTCACAGCGGCTCGCCGCAATGCTTGGGTACGAGGTGGGTGACGATTTGGTCGCTTATTTCATCGGAAGCAGTGTGAAAGTAAGGAAATTTCACATTACCGGTCTATATAATGTAAGACTCGAAGAGATCGACAAGACGATGACTATAATCGATATCAGGCAGGTACAGAGGCTTAACGGATGGGATAAAACTCAAGTTTCCTGTATGGAAATATCTTTAAGCGCGAGGGCGGATATCGTGAAAGTGGAGAATCAGATAGATGAAATTGTTATGAGTGACACCCTTGATTCTGACGATTCTGTAGTAGTTAAAAATATTTCAGATATATATCCCAATATTTTCGACTGGCTTGCGATACTTGATCTCAATGTTCTGATTATTCTTGTTCTTATGGTAGCAGTGGCGGGATTTAATATGATATCGGGTCTTCTCATTATTCTTTTTGAAAAAATATCGATGATAGGACTTCTGAAGGCACTCGGTATGAGAACTAAAAATATATGCCTGATATTCATATACAGAGGCTCTTTCATAATACTGAAAGGGATGCTTGCAGGGAATATTATAGCTGTTCTGTTCTGTTTTATTCAGGGAAGATATAAGATCTTATCTCTTAATCCATCCAATTATTTTGTGGATCATATCCCTATTTACATGGAGCCGATGACTGCTTTGATACTGAATTTGGGATCATTTCTTCTGATGATGCTGATAATGACTATACCATCTCTTTTCATTTCAAAAATCCGCCCTGATAAAACCATAAAAATGAGATAAATTCTGTGATTTTTATCTGATTATATATAGATATTCTTCGTATCTGTTTAAAATATTATCTACATAGTTGATAGTTTCGCTGCCGCGGAATTTTCTGAATTTAAGATCTTCGGTTATGTACTCCGAGGGATTCTTCATTAGGGGGATCACTTTGCATATATTGTCCCAGTTACGGTAATCTTCTCCGAGGGAGAGGGCGAAGTTCATGCACTCCTCCATTCTTCCTTCCCCCGCATTGTAGGAGGCGAGGGTGAATTTTATGACATTGACGGAGTCCATCCCCTCGGATTTATAAATGTTTTGAAGGTAATTAAGATGGAGTACTCCTGCTTTTACATTGCTCGAAGGGTCGAAAATATCTGATATTCCGTATCTTTCTGCTGTCGATTCTTTAATCTGCATAAGCCCTGTGGCTCCCTTAACAGAGTGTGCTCCCATGGAAAATCGTGATTCTTGATAAATCAGAGCAGCAAGCAGCCTCCAGTCCCACCCGAGAATTTTGCTATTATTTTTAATAATATCGTCGTAGGGTGAAATGGCGTCTGTCTGTGTCATATTTTCAATGTGACTGCGAGTTCTGTATGATTTGAAAAACTGTTTTTTAAGCTGGGTAAAATCGGTCTGCTGCTTATTATAGGCGAGATAATAGTTTATGTTATATAATAAATTACTGTTCTCTTTTCTTGTAAGCCATACGATGGAATCTGTAATGAAAGTGCTTGGAACGATGGTTTTTGCATACATCGACGGAATGGTGTCTTTGGAAAGATCGGCGGCGAGAATGTCAATATTGCCGCAGGAGAGGAGTTCCCAGCTGTCGTAATCCGAAAATGGAGACTGAATTTTTAATGTCAACTTTTGATTTTTGGCGTATTTGTTCAGGAGCCTGTAATTAAATCCTATGGGAAATCCTTTAGTGGCGAACATTCCCCCGTCTATTCCTATCGCCGTTTTGAGTGTGTCGGTATCTGAAAAGTATGCGGATTTGTGAGGATATTTGCCTCGTTCACCTGTTATAAGGCAGATGAAAATAATAAACAGCAGAGATATGGCATATTTTGTGGTTTTTCTTTTCATATTTGGCTCTAATGAATGTAGAAGGGCCAATAAATACCGACTTTAAATGCTCGTTTTGGTTTGATATAATGGTACGCTGAAAAATAATCGCTTGTCGGCCAACCCTGGTTTGCATTTGTGAACTTTAAGAATATACAGGCGCGTTTCCACTGAAAATTGGCGAATACATCTATATAAGGACAATTACCCACCTTTTCATTTTTTTGAAGTTGAAATACGCCGAGTGCGGGATTATATGCAGGTGCGAAGTATGATGTATTATAGGTAGCATCAGCCCCGATCTGCATCGTCATTGCATTCTTAACAAGTTCATATTCAAAGTAATATCTTAAATGGAGTGACAGCATAGGAAGGGGAAGTTCATCTTGATTTGATGAAAGCTGAAAAAGAATCTGATTATCGAGATGGAAATACCAGAATTTGAAATTTTTCTGAAGATATGCACTCATTACATTAATGAGATTTTCCGATTGCCTGATCACACCCAATGTATCATAATACAAGTTATTGTTTATGATAGAGTATCCGAAGAATGCAGACATTTTCCATTTGGGAATATCAAGCTCTCCTTCGATCTTAGTTTTAGATACTTTATTAAAATCATTATTCCACACATAGTGGTTTGTATATAAATGGTTTGAATAGTAGTCGGGTCTTTTCATGGAGGTGGAAAAACGGGCAGTGAGGCTTATCCCTTCGTTTTTATTTTTAAAAGGATAAAAAGAAAACATGGCGTTGGCATTGATGTCGAAGTCATTTTGGTAGTAACCTGCAAATTGATATTTTCCGAAGCCGTCCCATGAAAAATATTTTCTGAACCTCCCCCTCGCACCGGCATAGACGTATGCGTTATTCTGTATTACATTGTTGTCCGTGCTTGTAAAGGCATCGGGTGTAAATGAGTAAATGTTTAGCAGCTGATATCCTACTCCTCCGTCAATATTGGAAACTATTGCATCGTTGGACCATGGTTGCAACCTGAAAAATACTCTGTTTTCGAGCTGCATGATACGAAGTGAGTCGCTGCTCACTGCGGGGTTGATATAAAATTTGTTATTATAAAAATTTCTTTCGTCCTTATTGGAAGTGGGAATATTGTCGTAGTAGAACTTTGAATATGTGCTGAATTCTCCCGAATGGCCGAAAAATGCCATCGTGCCGTCACCGAGAGCGAGTGTGTCTTTTCTTTTTTTGAAGACTATGGGAATCCCGTAAGAGTGATTGATGAAGACGGTGTTTTTCAAGAGTCTGTTGCTCGCATCTGAGAGATTGACAGCAATAGTCTTGGCATCAATCAGGGTATCGAGAACCTCTTTGGAGTCTTTTACCCCACCGTTTTCTGTCCTGATAACTTTGTTGTGGATATATCCGCCGTTGGCAACATACCTTTTCCCAAGATAATTACCTGTTAATGAGAAAGTTCTGTTATTGGTTTTTTCCTTTTCGAGAAGACCTGAAGCTCCCCATTGCTGATATTGAAGTGCAAGATTAAGGGCCGGTGTAATATTCTGAGTATGAAGAATCTTAACGCTGGATTCTTCTTTTTCTTTATATGAAAAAAGGGTTCCCCAATAGGCAAGTTCTGTATATGGTGATTTGGTGTTGATGAACGGCATATCCTCCGGAGAATGTGTGTAGGTCATATATGGTGTGAAGAAAGTAGCCACCTCAGATTCTCGCCTCTTAAAATAGTTATAATTTTGGGTTGCTGATCCGATAACTCCCAAATAGGTAGTATTAATATCTTCCTTGAAAAATGGATATTCGGTGTACCAGTCGTTGAAAGTGGTGTCAAGTTTGGTTCGTGATATGTCATTAAAATATTTACCGCTGTTCCATACTAAAATCCTTTTATTATAGAGAGAGTCGCTGAAAGCACAAGTTTCGAGAAATCTCGGAGTAGCAAGCCTGATACTGTCCTTTACAGCCTTTATACTGTCTCTTTTCATCTTTTTAAGTTCTTTCTCTGTGTAAACTTTTACACTATCCTGAGAAGTGAGGGTAGAGTCTGTCGAAGAGGCCAATGTGGTATCCTGCGGCAATGATGAAGATAAAGTGGAGTCCTGTTGGGCGAAAAACGACGAATCTTTAATCGCAGAAAGTGATGAATCCGGAGGATTTTGAGCGGATAGCTCCCTTCCGGACAATAGACCGGCAAGGCAAATAAAAAAAGCTATGATTATCTTCATTCTCCGCATAAGCCGCAAATGTACAAAAAATATGCAAAAGAGAATTTAAATGGATAGTTCAAATTAAACTGTGTCAAGTTATTTTTTCCGTAGAACTTATCGTGGCTAATGTAATATGTTCGCAAAAGATGGTTTTTGTTAATAAGTTGTCAATAATATGTTAGGAAGTAATCGCCTATTTGTCTTTATTATAGAAGATATATGGCTAAATTGCGTAATATATAATCTCAAAGTAAACAACTATTATAATTATTACTAATTAACTATAAATTAACTCATTATGAATTTTTCTAAAAAAGAAAAGTACATTTCTCCGGTACTTGATTTAATCGAATTTAATTTGGAGAAAGGTTTTGCAGCAAGCCCAGGTGAATCTGGCCATGCAGGTGGAAATTTGGATGAAAACGAAGGGTGGGATTGGTAACTTAAAAATTGGAATGAAATGAAGAAAAATTATTTATTTTTAAGTTTGGCCCTTTCGGCCCTTTTATTTGCAGGTTGCAATAAACAAGAAGTAGCCCCTCAGGGCGATGGCACTATAGCGGTCAATATTACTGCTACTATGGAAGATCTTACTAAAACTTCCATCTCTTATGATAGTGAGAATTCACAATATATCCCTAGTTGGGAGGCAGGAGATCAGCTTTCTGTTTATACTGCTACGGCAGGGACGACAGATGGGACCACTAAGGATTCAGACAAAGCATTTACAGTAGGTACAATAACTTCAGGTGTGGCTGCGGGGTTCTCTGGTACGATAGCAAATCCTGGTAAGGATGTTACATACGATTTCTATGCTGCTTATCCTAAATCTGATCAAGGTAATGATAAATACTCTTATCATAAGGTTTGTATCCCTTCTGAGCAATTCCCTACTCTTACCTCTTTTGATCCGGCAGCTGATGTCCTTGCGGGCATTCCTGTAAAAAATATCGATATATCTAACGGTACTACTTCTAAGGATTTACAGTTTTCTTTTGTGAGAAAGACTGCAGTTTTAAAGGTTACCCCATCTTATGATGGTACTTCACTATCGGGAGTTGGTTCTACTGCGAAGATTAAAAGTATTATGATTGATTTCGGAGGGGAAAATTATGTCACAAACAGGGTTCGCTGGGACCTTTCTAAGCCCAATGAAGATTTGAATTTTTATTCTTCTACTAACAAATCCACTTTTGTGTCCGCTATTTATTCAACTGATAAGCCTGCTCTTAATGGAGGAGCAGTATATTTGTCGATAGCTCCGAGAGCAATTTCTTCTGCAACGATAAAAGTTACTATCACCACTGATGATAATTATGTTTTGACCAAGAGCTTCTCTTCTATGACCAAGACTCTGACTGCCGGCAATGTTACCCCTATTACTTTTGCAGTTAATAGTACTTGGATTTCGAGTGCTCCTTCAAAGAAAACAATTTCAGAGATAAGCGGATTGACAGACAATACTGTTTTTACCGATAATTGGTATATAGAGGGTATCGTCCTAAATGCAGAGAAAGGTTCTTGCGATGCAAGTAAGAGAGTTGTGGCAATTCAGGATAATACCACTTCCGGAAGTGGTATAGCTATCTATATGAATAATTCAGATAATAATACTTTCTCTCAAGGAGATAAAGTAAGATGTTATCTTGCAGGTTCTCGTCTTTCCGTATATAAGGGCTTAGTAGAAATTGTCCCAGTTTATGATGCAAAGGTATCTAAAACCGGTACAGGCTCGATGTACTCTGCCACTGCTATCAATGCCGAAGATATTAATGACTATCAGTCAATGTATGTAAGCATAGCAGGGGCACAAATGACAGATGGATCTTCTCCCAAGACATTATCAAATGAAGCTACGGTTACTATCGGAATGTCCACAGTCGGAAATTCATTTAATTTATTTGTTCCTTACGGAGTAGCTGCTCTTAACGGAAAGGTTGTCCCTACAGGAAATGGTACATTGAGCGGCATTGCATCGGTTGGTAACTATATTTCTCAGATTATCCCTATGGCCGAATCTGACTTTTCCGCTCTGACAGGCACGAGAATAGTTACTTTTGGTGATGCTGCCTTTGCAGGAAATATGAAAGCTGGTGTGGCACTTTCCGGTTGTAGTATATCTGTTCCACTTAATAACCTCTCCGCCGATACTGATTATAAAGTTTCTATTACCCCTTCAGGAGCCGGTTCTGCCGGAATCAATTCCATAACAGATCAAGTTATTACCGCTACCACTACCGATAAAAAAATCACTGCATCTGTTACCGGTACTCCGACAACAGTGGGTGATGTACTATTTACTGTTGTAATAAAAGATGCGACTGGAGCGAATACATTGATCACAAAGACTGTGACTGCGGTTGTTGCAAGTGCAAATGAAAAGGTGATTACTATTGATTTTGCTGATGCAGCTTCATATCCTGCTGAATTTCCTACAGCAAAAGGAACACAAACAGGCACTTACACTTTCGGAGATTATTCATATGCATTTACATCAACACATAGTGATGGATTCACTAAAAATACAGGATATTTAATGCTAAGAAATAATGGAACCATATCCTTACCTGCTATTGAGGAATTCAAACTTACAACAGTAGTTTTGGGTAATTCTT
>CAZSXE010000021.1:0-11779 GCA_964611185.1 uncultured Muribaculaceae bacterium
GAGCCAGGATCAAACTCTTCATTGTATATGTTTTTATGTTTTAAGCTTATCCTGAAACTCTTTATTAGTACTTGTAATTTCTTCAAAGAAATTAACGCTATTATACTCTTTTCTTGGTACTTATTGTTGTACTTTGTTCTTCATTATGTCAATCAACTTTTGCCTTTCTTTATCGCCTCTTATCTTTCATTTCCGAAAGGGAGCGCAAAGGTAAAGTGTTTGTTTTAATTCTCCAAATTTATTTTCATTATTTTTTATAAAATTTTGAAAATTTTGAAAACCATTTCAAATCACTTTTATCCCCCTGATCCATCTGCTCAATATCGTTTTCAAAAGGGAGCGCAAAGGTATTTGTTTGATTTTAATTCTCCAAATTTATTTTAAAAATTTTTGAAAAATATGAAAATTATGTCAAAACACTTTTATTCCCTCTCTACCTGCATCAATATCCTTTCTCAAAGGGAGCGCAAAGGTATCTTCTTTGGCTCTATTCTCCAAATTTATTTTCATTATTTTTTGTAAAAAAAAGTAACTGCCTGATTGATAATGTGAAGATTAAAATAATCTCGGATAATTATCATCGAGATCTCTTAGAACAGTACTGATGATACAGTCTCTAAAAAAGGCAGCTTTAGAGTGAATATTATATTTTGAACAATAACTATCTATAAATGTTATCTCTTTCTGATTGAATCTGATGCTTTTTTGGAAACGACGAACCATACTTTGGCTGTACCGCTTCTGAAAATCAGGATGAATTTTTCTATTTGATTTTTTCTTACTCAATTCAATTTTTTTTCAAAGGTAATTATTTATTTTAAATATGCATATCACCTTATTATAATATAGGTATCAGTTAATAATAAAGTTAATAATAATATTCCCTACTTTGGAAACTTATTGAATATCTCACAAATAATTTGCAATTTCTCTCTACATACCACACATAGTAATAATTATAACTATAAGGAATATTTTCTAAAGGTGATTATGATTACCTTTGTACAGGTTTGGATATATAACCTAAGTAAAAAAACCAAGCATCGTTTTCATTGAAATACAATAATGAAAACGATGCTTTTTATAATATACAATATGTAATATTAGATAGACTATTCTATCTTTTCTCCTTTTTGATTGACAAAAACAAATTCAAGAAGCTGTAACTCCGTATGAGATTCAATTTTAATGGCACACTTGTATGTTTTCTCCCATCTTTTTTTAATAGACTTAAAAAAGCCTTTCGTGAGGTATGCCTCCACAAGGGGATTTACTTGAAGAGTGAGATTTTTAATTTTCTTATCCACCACATAAAAAGAGAGTGAACGCTCAATAGTCTCATCAATAATTATACTTGACGAAATTTTTCCAGTACCGCCACACATCGGGCAAGTTTCTTGAGTATTTACCTCAGTAGCAGCTCGCACCCTCTGACGGGTAATCTGCATTAGTCCGAATTTGGTAAGTGGTAGAATATTGTGCTTAGCTCTGTCATTGGCCATCAACTCCTGCATGTGTTTAAGAAGAAGTGCCCTGTGTTCATTGGTATCCATGTCAATAAAATCGACAATGATGATGCCCCCCATATCCCTAAGTTTCAACTGCCGCGCAATTTCATCCGCTGCGTGACAATTCACATCATAAGCATTCTGCTCCTGATCTTTTCCAGATTTTACCCTGGTTCCGCTATTAACATCCACTACATGCAATGCCTCAGTATGCTCAATCACTAAGTATGCACCTTGTTTAATCGGAACGACCTTCCCAAAAGCTGATTTTATCTGCTTAACCACATCAAAGTGGTCAAGAATTGGCTCGTGTCCATTATACAGCTTAACAATATCAGTAAGTTCAGGGGAAATAAGAGAAATATACTCCTTTATCTCCTCAAACACACTTTCATCGTTAACATAAATATTTGAGAAAGAATCATTTAACAAATCACGCAGGATGGTGGTTGTCTTGCTGTTTTCTGAGAAAAGCAATTGAGGAGTTTTTTGAGTAGCCATCTTCTTCCACGAATCTTCCCATTTGGAGACAAGCATTTTAAGTTCAGCATCAAGAACTGCTGCTTTCTTCCCCTCGGCGGCAGTCCTAATAATTACTCCATAGTTTGGAGGGAGTATGCTGTACATCAATCTTTCGAGACGATTTTTTTCTCCTTTGGCAGAAATTTTCTGCGATATGCTCACTTTTTCTCCGAAAGGCAGAAGAACAATATTTCTTCCAGCAATAGATATTTCTGCTGTTAATCTTGAACCCTTCGTAGAAATAGGTTCTTTCACTATCTGAACGACAATAGGCTGCCCCGGTTTCAGAACATTTTCAATCTTACCCTCTTTTTCAAGGATATTACCTATATTAATACTTTTATAAAAGGATGAGAAATCTTTATTAGGATTCAACTGCTTAGTAAAAGAATCAAAAGACTTGAAATTAAGGCCTAAATCCAAATAGTGTACAAAAGCATCTTTTTTATCACCTATATCTACAAAGGCAGCATTAAGGGTAGGGATAAGTTTTTTTACTTTTCCCAAATATACATCACCGACGGTAAATGTCCGTCCATCGTTCTGCTCTTTATTCAACTCCGTGAGACGATGATTCTCGATAAGAGCAATCGTTATCTCAGCAGGGCTGACATCAATAATTAAATCCTTCTCCATCCAATATTTTTAAAATAATAATAATCTAAAGCAGCTCTCAAAGAAAAACAATGAACCTGCTTTAGATTATAAACTACATTAAGACAATAATGTCCAATTATCTCTTTTTATGTCTGTTCTTGCGCAAACGTTTCTTACGTTTGTGCGTTGACATTTTATGTCTTTTTCTCTTTTTTCCGCTTGGCATAATATTAATTATTTAACATTGTTTTTAACTTTATTCACAAAAACCTTGGCAGGTTTAAATGCTGGAATACTGTGCTCAGGGATAACAATAGTCTTACCCTTTGAAATATTTCGAGCTGTTTTGGTAGCACGTTTTTTTACAATAAAACTGCCGAATCCCCGAAGATAAACATTCTTCTCTTTTGCTAATGAGCCTTTTACACTCTCCATGAAAGCTTCTACAACATTTTGAACATTAAATTTTTCCAAACCTGTAGCTTTTGAGACTTCATTTACAATATCTGCTTTTGTCATAATTATATATAAATTAAAAAATTACATTCAAATTTTGAGATGCAAAAGTATTCTTATTTTTTGAATTAACAAAATGTTATATATATTTTTTTCAAATATCTATGTTTTTATCTTTGGCATAAAGATTGACATTTTGCACTGAAATACTTTATTTATAAATTTGCAGTTTAATTACTGCCATAATGGCACATCATATATGAAAAAAGATAATTATTTGTTTGACACGAGCAGTGGTGAGGTGAATATTCTTCCTGTTATGAGTATGGATTCTGTTCAAAAGCTAAACGAAGGAGAACTTCCCGATACGCTTCCAATCCTTGCATTGAGAAACGCAGTACTTTTTCCTTCAACAGTAATACCTATTTCGGTAGGAAGAGAGAAATCCATTAAATTAGTAAGAGACGCATACAAAAGCAGCAAAATATTAGGAGCAGTTTCCCAAATAGATTTTGAAATTGAAGATCCCAACATAATTGACCTATTTGATATAGGTACATTGGCAAGAATTCTTAAAATAATTGAGATGCCCGATGGCACCATTACCGCCATACTTCAGGGAGCAAAAAGATTTAAAATAATTGAAGAGACTACCGACAAACCTTATCTTTTTGCAAGAGTCAAATATCTTGATGATATATTGACTAAAAAAGAGGACCGAGAGATGAATACCCTCGCCTCCACAATAAAAGATACAGCTCTGCATATTATCAAAATGTCTCCTCACCTCCCTCAGGAAGCCTCTTTTGCTATAAAAAATATTGAAGGAAATGAATTTCTTACTAATTTCATCGCCTCAAGCATTGAAATAGAAAATCCTCTCGAAAAAATGCAGCTTCTCAAAGAAAACCACATCAACATCAGGGCGATGAAACTTCTTGAGATTCTAAACAGACAAGTGGATATTCTCAAGCTCAAGGACGATATTCAGCAGAAAGTCCGCTCCGAAATGGACCAGCAACAGAGAGAATACTACCTTAATAACCAGCTTAAAACTATTCAGGAAGAGTTGGGAATAGATTCCGAAACTTCAGATGCCAATGAATTAAGGCAAAAAGCAAGAGTTAAGAAATGGCCTAAATATGTAGCAGAAGTATTTGAAACGGAATTAAAAAAATTAGAAAAATCCAATCCTAATTCCCCTGATTACAATATACAGTATCAATATATACAATTTTTGGTGGATCTCCCATGGGATGATATGACTAAGGACAATCTTGATTTGAATCATGCTCAGAAAGTGCTTGATAAAGATCATTTCGGTCTTGACACAGTAAAAGAAAGGATAATTGAGTATCTGGCTGTCCTTAAACTGAAAGGAGATATGAAATCCCCTATATTATGCCTGTATGGCCCTCCGGGGGTGGGTAAAACATCTCTTGGAAAATCTATTGCAAGGGCTCTCGGAAGAAAATATGAGAGAATTTCCCTTGGTGGACTTCACGATGAATCTGAAATTCGCGGCCACAGACGCACATATATTGGGGCTATGCCCGGAAGAATTATACAGAATATCAAAAGAGCAGGTAGCTCCAATCCAGTAATTGTCCTTGACGAAATAGATAAGATTAGTCAAGATTTCAAAGGAGATCCGGCTTATGCTCTTCTTGAGGTACTTGATCCCGAGCAGAACAACACATTCCACGATAATTACATAGATGTAGATTACGATTTATCAAAAGTTCTATTCATTACTACAGCCAACAATATCAGCACCATCCACCCTGCTCTAAGGGACAGAATGGAAATGATACAGGTTTCAGGCTATTTACCGGAGGAAAAGGTAAGTATCGCACAAGGATACCTTATTCCCAAACAGTTGGAAGCTCACGGACTTAAAAAATCTCAACTAAAGATATCTAAATCATCTATTGATAAAATTATTGACGAATACACTCGTGAATCGGGCGTAAGGGGGCTTGACAAGCAAATTGCAAAAGTGGCCCGTGTCAGTGCGAAGAAAATTGCAATCGGAGAAACATCCTCTGTCTCGATAAAGCCGGAAGATGTCAGAGAGATTCTCGGGATACCAACAAATATCCACGATATGCAGAAAGGCAACGAGGCTCCCGGAGTGGTAACAGGACTTGCGTGGACTGAAAACGGCGGAGAAATACTATTTGTGGAGTGCAGTCTGAGTGAAGGTAAAGGGGTCCTTACGATGACAGGAAATCTCGGAGATGTCATGAAAGAGTCCACAACTATAGCATACCAATATATAAAGGCGCACCCTTCTATGATTAATATGACCGCCAAAACCGTTGCAGAAAAGGATATACACATTCATGTTCCGGAGGGGGCTATTCCTAAAGACGGGCCATCAGCCGGTATTACTATGGTGAGCGCTATGGCTTCAGCATTTATGGGAAAAATGGTCCGCTCAGGGATAGCAATGACTGGTGAAATGACACTTCGAGGGAAAGTGCTTCCTGTGGGAGGTATCAAAGAAAAAATCCTCGCTGCCAAAAGGGCAGGCATTAAAACCATAATTTTATCACAGGATAATGAGAAAGACATAAAAGACATCAAAGATATATATATAAATGGTCTCTCTTTTGTCTATGTCAATGAAATATCTGAAGTTATAAAATATATTTTCGAGTAATATATTAATAAGGTATGGATGTAAAAATTAATGAATCCTGGAAACAAGTACTTAATAAAGAATTCGATAAGCCCTATTTTAAAGAGCTTGTCGAATTTTTACATAACGAAAAGAGAATCGGAAAAGCAATTTATCCCCCAGGATCGCTAATTTTTAATGCTTTTGAGCTCACCCCTTTTGATAAAGTAAAAGTCGTTATCCTCGGACAGGATCCCTACCACGGAGCAGGGCAGGCAGAAGGCCTATCCTTTTCGGTTCCTGAAGGGGTAACTCCTCCCCCGTCTTTGAAAAATATTTACAAAGAAATAAATTCCGACTTAGGCATAGATACGGCTAACAGAAGCGGTTCTCTGAAGAAATGGAGCAGTCAAGGTGTATTTCTTCTCAATGCTGTTTTGACTGTAAGGGCATCGGAACCCGCTTCACACAGTAATAAAGGGTGGGAAACATTCACAGATGCTGTAATAAAATCTATTTCGGACAATAAAACAGGGGTTGTTTTCCTCCTTTGGGGGAACTATGCAAGGAGCAAACGGGGACTCATCGATTCTTCAAAACACTTCATATTGGAAGCTCCTCATCCATCACCCCTTGCAAGAGGCGCATTTTTCGGATGCAGACATTTTTCAAAAACAAATCAAATTCTCAAGGAAGAGAACAAGGCACCTATTGAGTGGTGATTTTTTTATATCTTTGTAAGATATTATTTATTACATTATTCAATGAAAATTGCCATTTTTCCCGGGTCTTTTGATCCTTTTACAGCCGGTCATCTTGATGTTCTTAATTCTGCATTGAAAATATTCGACAAGGTAATCATTGCGGTAGGCTATAATATGTTAAAAAAAGGATTTTTCACTCACGAAACAAGGGTGCAAATAATCAAAGATTCAATTATTGATTTGGTGGATGCCGGAGCCAATATTGAAGTGTGTTCTTTTACAGGGCTTACCGTGGATTTATGCAGAAAATATGGGGCTCATTTCGTCGTGAGGGGACTTAGAACCACCACAGATTTTGAACTCGAATCGGTAATTTCTCAAGCAAATAAAAAAATGTTCCCTGAAATAGTCTCAGTCTTTATTCCTGCATCTGGGGAGTATTCATTCATCTCCTCAACAGTTGTGAGAGATGTCATAATTAACGGAGGAGATCCGAAGCTCTTTATGCCTAAAAACATTGATATTAACAAATATATTCTTTCAAAATGAAAAAAGCCACACTACTTATAACCTTTCTTCTTTTATTTTTCACTTTTTCCCTGACAAAAGGGGAAAATCTGTCTGCTTTTCCTCAGGATTCTACATCTACCGGAATGACAAAAGATGATATTGCCTTAATTATGAAGATATTCGATGGTCAGAATGTCAAAAGCGTAAAAGAAAAAGCCGATCAGCTGATTATTAGCGGAAAAGATTCTTCCGACTGTGCATTCATCGCTGCAACAATTTTCGACTATTATTATTCCTCAAAAATTATGGGATACGAAGAGGTGGCTCTTTACATTGCCGATAGGTATTTCCTCAGCAAAAAATATGAATGGCCCAATGAAGAGGGATACACTCTCCTTAAGATGTTCGCCGAATTTAACAGGAATTCTATGATTGGGATGCCTGCACCCGAGCTTGCTCTCCCCGACTCCCTTGGAAATATCATTTCAGTGAGGAAAAGTCCCGGTAAATACAAACTACTTTTCTTCTATGACGAGGATTGCAAAATATGCCAGGCATATACTGCCAAATTAATGAAATATCTAAGCACTTACGAAAGCGGGAATATTTCTGTTTTCCGTATCTATACTCAATCCGATAGAGAGAGATGGATAAAATGGGTACGCAGACTCAACACTACTTTTAAAGTTTCTGACAAAGTCAAGCTTTTTGATATTTGGGATCCCGATTTTTCCTCCGATTTTCAAAAGAAATATGGTGTAATCACCACTCCTCAAGTCGTTCTTATCAATGAAGATAATATCATTTTCGGAAGAAAACTCGATCCTAAGGCTGTCGCTACTCTGATAGATATGGATTACAATAAGCCGACAGAGCTTGACCTGTTCATAGAGAAGCTCTTCGCCTCCATCCTCCCATACGACACCTCTACCGAGATAGACACTACGCTTATAATGAGCACAATAGATGATCTTTATAAAAAATCATCAAGCGATACCACACTATTTCAGGAAGTTATGTATTCCACATATCAATATTTGAAAAACAACAGTGAATACAATTTACAGCGCGGTGCCGCCTATCTTGGAACACAATATATCACAAAAATGCCCTTGATGTGGTTAAGCGCGAATTTTACAGACTCACTAAATTCCAAAGGGAAAGCTCCTCTTGGAGCAATATACTCATCACCCGATTCATTTTTGAGCGAAACAGCTAAAGCCGTGGAGTTATTTCACAGAAACCAGCTCGGAAAGCCAGTCGCCAACCTTTTCTTAACGACAGTATCTAAAAAACCATATTCTATATACGATTCTAAAACGAAATACACCATCTTGTACTTCTACAATATGGATTGCGCACTATGTGAAGCAGTATCTGCAGATATGAAAAAAATTTATGAAGAATTCAGATCTGAAGATATAGAATTTATTGGGATTTATACCGGAAAAGAGAAGAAAAAATGGCCTAAATATGTGGCATCCAATCAGTTTGAATGGATTAATGTTTGGGATAAAAGCGGTAAATCCGATATGTTTGCCAAATATGATTTATCTGGGGTACCGGTTATTTATATGTTGAACGAAAAAAAGGAGACTATTGCAAAAGATATTACCCCATCGGTTTTAAAAGAAATATTAGGGTATTTATTTAATAACAAATGATTAACGGCAAATATAAACAGTTCTACGACTCTCTGAAGCACATTATTCCCTCCGAAAGGATGCTTCACGACGATCTTAGTCTTTTAGCTTTCGGAACAGACGCATCTTTTTACCGTCTTCTTCCCAAGCTCGTAATAAAAGCATATAATGAAAATGAAGTTCAAGCGATTTTTCGAAGTGCATCAAGATTCAATATCCCTATAACTTTCAGAGCTGCAGGAACATCTCTTTCCGGACAGGGGATCAGCGACTCGGTGCTGGTGGTTACATCTCACGGATGGGAATCACACGAAATTCTTAATGATGGTAAGCAGATAAGGCTTCAAGCCGGAGTGAGAGGTTTCAGAGCAAACGGATGGTTAAATAAATATGGGAGAAAAATCGGCCCGGACCCCGCTTCCATCGATTCGGCTATGATTGCCGGAATCGTATCCAATAATGCAAGCGGCATGAGTTGTGGGACTGTGTCCAATTCCTACCGCACTATAGCCGATGCAAGAATCATTTTCCCCGATGGCTCTTTGCTCGATACCGCCGATGAAAAATCGGTTTCAGATTTCAAGAAATCACATAAAGAATTTATTTCATCCCTCGAGAACATTTCAAAAAGGATAAATGACAATCCTGAATTAAGAGAGTTTATCGCTAAAAAATACAAAATAAAAAATACCACAGGATACGGTATAAATTCTTACATAGACTTTTCTGACGGAATAGATATTATCAAACATCTTATCGTGGGGGCCGAAGGGACACTTGCATTTATTTCAAATGTCACATTCAACACCATTATTGACCTTCCGGAAAAAGCCCTTGCATTAATAGTGTTTCCATCCATCAAAACAGCTTGCGAGGCTGTTCAGATACTCAGAAACCAGCCCGTCAGTGCCGTAGAACTTCTTGATAGACAATCTATTAAATCCGTTGAAAATGCCCAAGGCATTCCTCCTTTTCTTAAGACCCTTTCCCCGGGGAGATGTGCCCTTTTGGTCGAGACTCAGGCTGCAAACAAGAAATCAATTGAAAAACAAACTCTCTCTATCTGTGAAAGTATAAAAGAGATTTCTACGGAGTTTCCATTTAGCTTCACTTCAGACCCTTTCATGCAAGCATCCTATTGGAAACTTCGCAAAGAAGCCCTCCCCACAGTAGCCGGAATGCGTAGAAGCGGTACCACCGCAATTATCGAAGATGTTTGTTTCCCTGTAGAAAGACTGGCTGAAGCCACAATGGACCTTCGTGAAATACTTGAAGACAATGGGTACAGCGATGCAGGTATTTTCGGCCATTCCCTCGCAGGAAATCTCCATTTTATGTTCAATCAGGATTTCAGAACTGATTCAGAATTGAAGAGATACAGCAAATTTATGGACGACATAGCCGATTTGGTCGTAAACAAATATGGAAGCTCTCTGAAAGCGGAACACGGTACAGGGCGAAACATGGCACCCTTTGTTAAAAAAGAATGGGGTGAAGAAGGATACTCCATAATGAAGCAGACCAAGTTATTATTCGATCCTCAAGGAATTTTAAACCCTGGTGTCCTACTGAATGACGACCCTCTAATTCATATCTCAAACCTGAAGCCCACTCCCTCTATCAGAGAGAATGCCGATAAATGTATGGAATGTGGATTCTGCGAAGGTACCTGCGTAGCCGAAGGGCTGACACTCTCTCCCCGTCAGCGCGTAGCAGTATTTCGCGAAATCGAAGGATTGAAGGCCTCGGGCAGAGAACCGCACCGCGCTGCTGAACTGCAAAAAAGATTCAAATACTACGCACTCGACACCTGCGCCACTGATAGTTTGTGCGCCATGAAGTGCCCCGTAAAAGTCGATACAGGGAAACTGGTAAAAGAGCTTCGCCACGAAAGTAATTCGCCTCAAGGCAATAAAACAGCTATGTTCCTGGCCACCCACCTCAGTGGCGTGACCTCCATCGGACGCACAGGATTAAATTTTCTTTTCTTTCTCCGCAATATCCTCGGAAAAAAACTTTTCGGAGCAATTGCAAAAGGGATGCGTTCTATCTCCTTCGGAGCAATACCGCTTTGGAGCGAACCATTTCCAAAAGGAGCTCATCACATTGACAGCAAACACTCCTCTGCCGATTCTTCACCCGAGGCATTTAATGTGGTATATTTTCCATCCTGCATAACAAGAACTATGGGTGTAGCAAAAAGCTATTGCCGCGAAGTAGAGATAACGGAACTCACCAAGCGTCTTCTGACAAAAGCGGGATGCAATATTATTTATCCTGAAAATCTTGATAAACTATGTTGCGGGATGGCATTTTCATCAAAAGGTTTTGTAGAGGCCGGGAAAAAAGTATCGGATGAGCTTCAATCTGCTTTGATTCAGGCAAGCCAGGGTGGAAAATACCCTATTCTATGCGATATGAGTCCATGTCTATACACGATGCATGTCAATATGGAAAATACTCCGCTGCACCTATATGAACCGGCCGAATTTATTCAGAAATTCTTACTACCGAGGCTTAAGATAACCCCGATTGATGAAAAAGTAGCGATATTTGCCGTATGCAGCGCGAAAAAGCTCGCTGTCGATGCCACTTTGGTAGATATTGCACGAAAGTGCGCAAAGGAAGTAGTGACTGTTCAAAGCAACTGCTGCGGCTTTGCAGGGGACAGAGGCTTCATTCTTCCCGAACTCAACGCCCACGGGCTCAGATACTTAAAAGAACAAGTTTACGGATGCGACTCCGGATATGCCACAAGCCGTACCTGCGAAATAGGGCTATCATACCACAGCGGTATTGAGTTCAAATCTATCCTATATCTTGTCGATAAATGCTCCGAAAGAGCTTAAACACTATCTTTATGTACTCTTCTTTATCTCAATACATAGATTTTCTCGATACCAAAGGTGAACTAATAAGGATAAAAGAGTTTACCGATCCGATATTTGAGATAACAAAAAGGACAGATATCGAATGTAAAAAAGTGGGGGGTGGAAAAGCTCTTCTATTTGAAAATACAGGGACACAATACCCTGTTATCACAAATATGATGGGTTCGGAAAAAAGAATTCTTTACACACTTGGTCTCGATAATTATGATGAAGATCCCTCTATGGGATGGGTGGCTTTAGAGCAAAGAATTGATTCTATTTTTGATGATTTCACCAAAGAGAGGAAGAATTTTACCGATAAACTGAAACTACTTCCCACCCTCGT